>CAKSIP010000006.1 GCA_934462825.1 uncultured Eubacteriales bacterium
GGGGCTGTAAAAAACGTTACGTTTTTTACAGCCCCCTATTATCCTCTGTTTCTAAGGGCCTTCGAAAACGAACGAGTGCCCGAAAATCGCTGTTTTATTTAATGACTTCGACAACCACTTTCTTAAGCGAAAGTGCACTGGTAAGCTCTGCTGCCGTTGCGATTCCGGTTGCATCAGCTACCGTGAAAGTGCGAATCGGCTTTACAGTTCCATTCGCCAAAGTAGCGAATACCTGATCATAGGCAGCTTTATCAAATGTCTTGAAGCGGTCAAATGCGTTGCCTTCCGGCTGACCGATAACCGTCGTAGGAAGTCCGACACCGTTGTTAGCCGCTTTGAAGGTCGTGGTCTTGCCACCATACTTGGTTTCAAAATCCTTACTTTCATAAATGGAAGCAAGTACAGCCTGCACGGAAGCAGCCAAGCCCTTAGTAGCCGACGTTACCACTGTTTCGTCATCATATCTCTGGTCAACGTCAACGCCGATTACTTTCTTATTTGCTTCACGAGCTGCTGCCATAACGCTCTTACCAACGGAACCGCCGCAACCAAAGATGATTTCTGTACCATTCTGATACATTGCCTTTGCGGTTGCTTTGTTCGTGTCGTTTTCAGCAAAGTCACCGGTGTAGTGATATTTAACATCAATTGCACCGTCTTCCAGGTTCAAATCTTTGGCAGCCGCTTCGATTCCCTGAAGATAACCGTAACCGAAGGCCTGAACGGCAGGCACTGCCATACCACCCATAAAGCCGAGTTTTCTGTAACCGTCTTTTACAGCGGCATAACCGGCCAAAAATCCGGATTCTTCTTCTGCATACATGATGGAAGCGGTATTCTTCTCCGTCTTATATACAGGATCTTTACCGGCAGAGTGAGGCGAACCATCCAAAAGGACAAATCTTACATCAGGGTATTTGGTCTGTGCGTTGTACACGGCCACTTCAAAAAGGTATCCGGGGGTAACAACGACCTTGGCTCCACCTTTGATAGCCAACTCAATGGAGTTGAAGTATGCGTCATCATTTGCATCTTCCGGTTTGTAGTACTGATGGGAGATCTTGTGCGCATCGGCATAGGCTACAACGCCTTCCCAAGCGCCTTGGTTAAAGGATTTGTCATCAATGTTTCCCTTGTCCGTGATAAGAGCGATTTCTGCTCCCTTATCCGTTTTACAAGAAGCCAACAGAGAGACGCACGAAAGAACCATGATCAATGCCAGAAAACATGCCAAAAATTTTTTCATTTTCACATTCCTCCAAATGATTCAGCTCACGCAGATAGATTTCGCAAGCCTTTGCTAATATTATATAGGCATTTGTGAGATTTGTCAATATTATCAGGCATAATTTAAAAAACATTGTGCATATTTTGCAAACCGATTGTTCACAATTCGTGCATATTGCACTTCTTGCTTTGTCGCGTTAAAGCGAACGAAGCTTTTCTTTACTAAAGCCAAAGGGCAACAGCTCCTTCAAAAGAAGGGACTCCCCTTCCTTTTCATTTTTTACAAGGTAAACCCGAAAGGCTTCCGGATCGCAAAATTCGACCATCACCTGACGGCATACTCCGCAAGGCGGAAAAATATCACTCACCGTTTCTTCTGCGCCGCCTGCTATCGCAATGGCATCAAATACGCGTTCGCCCTCGCTGATAGCCTTGAAAAAGGCGGTTCTTTCGGCGCAGTTTGTCGGAGAGTAAGCGGCGTTTTCAATGTTACAGCCGAGATAAACCTTCCCGGAGCGCGCCAAAAGCGCGGCTCCCACCCGAAATCCGGAATAGGGCGCGTATGCGTTTTTTCTCGCCTCCAGCGCCAAATCGGCAAGCTCTCTTTTTCGCAACTCATACAATGAATCTGTCATTGATTTACCCCCATTTTCAAATTTACACGGATAAAAACATGAGTAAAAGCAAAGGAAATGCCAGCGTTGTCTTTTTACCGGCCGCCACATAGACGACGCCGAAGATCAAGTCCATACAAAGCAACACGAGCACACTCAACCATCCACCGCCCGTCATCAGGTTGACGGCGCTCTGCAACAAACCGAGCACCACCCCTCCAAAGGGGATATACAGCAAAAGCTTGCTCCCTGCTTCATTTTTCTTCATCCAAAGGTCAAAGGCGTTTTGAGCCAAAGCAATCACGAGAAACACAATCGCCGCGTCAAAGGCATAAAACAAGTAAGCCGATACATTGCCGACTATATTAGACCAAACATCACCGTAACGGGAAAAATTATAGGATTTTTGCACGATGTTATCTATTATATTGTAGGCAACAAACGCAACGGCAAGCAACACAGACAAAAAGTAATGCCATTTTGTTAACGGTTCTCCGCTTTTCAGAAGATCGAATTGGCAATTCTTTCGTGCACAGCGCAGGAAAAACACAACAAAGAAGCCCCAAGCAAGGCAGCAGAGTCCACGCAAAACCAACGTCCAACCTAAATTTCCCAAAGGGATTCGATCATAAAAGAATCCGCGGATCAGCCTATTCAATATCCGTTCCACAAACAGGGTAAAAAAGATCAAAACCGAGAGAAACAGAAGATCCGACGGCTTGGTTTTCGTGTTCACGGGCGCGTTGCGGTAGGTTTTTTCATTTTTGGGAGCCATTTTTATCATTTGTCCTCCACGGGAAAAATTTGAGAAGCATAGTTGATCCCCGCGCCGCCGTAAGCAACGCCCAACAGGCCGCAAACGGTTGCGGCAATGTGGGAGAAGCCCTGCAATGTGCCGAGATTGACGGGGCGAATTTTCCGACCGGCTATAACCAGCGGGATATATTCGCGCGAATGGTCGGTGCTGGGCGTGGCCGGATCGCAACCGTGGTCGGCGGTGATCATCAGCACATCATTTTCCCGCATCCCGGAAAGAAATTCGGGAAGCCATGCGTCAAATTCCGCATAGGCACGCGCATATCCATCCACATCATTTCGATGGCCGTACAGCATATCAAAATCCACCAGATTCACAAAGCAAAGGCCGTGAAAATCTTCTTTTTCCAAAGCCAGCGTTGCTTCCATTCCCTCTCGGTTGCTATGCGTAAGAACCGCGCGTGTGACTCCCTTACCCGCAAAAATGTCCCGTATTTTCCCAACGGCAATCGTATCAAGGCCGGCTTTTTTTACATAATCCAGCATCGTGTCCGTTGGCGGCTCCAGGGAAAAATCCCGACGATTCGCCGTGCGAGTAAAATGGCCGGGCGTACCGACAAAAGGACGGGCTATCACACGTCCGACGCTATTTTCGCCGGTCAGAATTTTCCGCGCTGTGCGGCAAGCTTCATACAATTCTTCAAGCGGGACAACCTCTTCGTGCGCAGCAATTTGAAACACACTGTCCGCCGAGGTATAAACAATCCACTTGCCCGTTTTCAAATGTTCTTCTCCGAAGTCGCGGATTACATCCGTTCCCGAATACGGGCGATTGCATAGCACACCACGCCCTGTCGCGTTTTCAAAGGCCGTCAGCACCGATTCGGGAAATCCGTTTGGATACGTCGGCATGGGCGATTGCGATACAATCCCGGCAATTTCCCAGTGGCCGGTAGTTGTGTCCTTCCCTTTTGACAACTCCGACAGTCTTGCAACTGCTCCCACCGCATCGGGCTTCTCACCCAAATATGCCATCCCCTCGATACGGGAAAGCCCCAGCTTTTTCATATTTTCCGCGGAAAAGAACGGAGATTGCGCGATACTGCGCAAGGTATTACTCCCCGCGTCTCCAAAATCGGCAGCGTCCGGGGCTTCTCCGCATCCGACGCTATCCAAAACGATCAAAAAAACTCTTTCTGCAAAGCTTGGCTCGCATTGATGCTTTTCCATGCTTTTTTCTCCTTCATTTCACACAAGTACGTGCTTGAATTTTGAATATAGCTCTGATCTCAAAGGCAAAAATTGCGCAAAGTCGCATCATATGAGACGTTTTTAGTCGTCAAGCTGTGCGGCCGTTTCGAGTGCGATCTCCATCATCTGCGTAAACGAAGTCTGCCGCTCCTGGGCGCTGGTCGCTTCTCCGGTAAGCAAATGATCCGACACTGTGCAGATAGCCAATGCGCGCTTGCCGGCTCTCGCCGCATTCATATACAACGCGGCCGCTTCCATTTCCACGGCTAACACGCCCATTTTTTGCCAGCGCGCAGAAGCTTCGGTGTCGTCGCTGTAGAAGGTATCTGAGGACAACAGGTTTCCGACATGCCAAACGGCTCCGGCTTTTTCGGCGCAAGCGACTGTGGTTTGCAGCATACGATAGTCGGCAATCGGGGCAAAAGAACCGGGAAGACGATATTGCGAAGCAAAAGCCGAGTTGGTGCAGGCGCCCATTCCAATCACAATATCCCGCACATGAACATGCTCCTGCATGGCGCCGGCCGAGCCGATCCGCATGATGTTTTGCACGCCGAAGAAATGATACAATTCGTAGCTGTAAATACCGATGGATGGCATTCCCATACCGCTGGCCATAACCGACACACGATGCCCCTTATAGGTTCCGGTATAGCCCTGCACGCCACGAACATTATTGAACAGCACCGGATTTTCCAGAAAATTTTTGGCGATAAATTCCGAACGAAGCGGATCACCGGGCATCAGCACGGTAGGAGCAATCTCATTCGGCTCCGCGGCAATGTGGGGGGTAGGATAAAGAGCTGACATAAAAACCTCCTTGAATTTTGAATTATAATGTATAATTATTGGACTTATAAATGTTGTCCAAGCTTTTCGGATTTTAAAATTCGTTTTTCCTAACGGCCTGTTCAATAATTTTCTTTTTCCAGCAACGGTGGCACATGGCAACATAAGAATCGTTGCCGCCGAGAAACACCTGAGCGCCCTCCGTAATAATATGCCCATTGGCATCCATACGGGCGTTGACCGTTGCCTTGGAACCGCAGGAGCAGATTGTTTTAATCTCCGTAATGGAATCGGCTAATTCAAACAATCGGCGGCTACCCGGAAAAAGCTGTGTGCGAAAATCGGTACGAAGACCGAAGCAAAGAACCGGAAGCTCCTTTTCGTCAACAATTCGGCGCATTTCATCAATTTGCATCGGAGTGAAAAACTGACATTCATCCGCAAGAATCACGTCCACATGTCCCTGCTCTGCCAAAGCGGCCAGAATGCTTTGATCTTCCGAAAACGACTGCGCTTCGGCCGAAAGGCCGATGCGAGATTTTACAATGCCCCTACCGTCTCGATCATCCAACGCCGGCTTGATCAGCCAAACTCGCATGCCGCGTTCTTCATAATTGAATTTTGTAATCAACACCTGCGCGGATTTGGAGGATCCCATGGCGCCATACTTAAAATACAACTTTGCCATTTTGATGCATCTCACCCATTGGCTTTTCCTTCCAAGAAATAGGCCGCTTCCATATCCGCCACATAGAGTGCAAAGGCCAACGGAAACATTTCCAAAGCCGAACCGATAGAATTTACGTCCTCCGGGCCGGAAAAGCCCATGTGGTAACGAATGGCAAAGGCCTCATCCCGCGTTAATTTCATATAGCCGGATGCTATATAAACCGATTTTTCACCATGACCGTAAGGCAATTTGTCATCGATCGAGTAATAAGGAACCGCTTTCCAAACGCCGTTTTCCTTGACATTGCGCGTGCTTTCCACATAAAAATTCACCTTGCACAGGTCATGCAGAAGTGCCGCAATAGCAATGCTTTCGGCCGGATACGAGAATCCGAACACATCCTTAACGCGATTGCGCGCCAAATAATCGCACAGATTATCGTAAACATTAAGGCTATGAGCCAAGAGGCCGCCTTCATAAGAGCCGTGATACCGCGTACTAGCCGGTGCTCGGAAAAAGTCGCAGCCGTCCGATGTAAGAAAGGCAAGCAATCTATCGGCGCCTTCTCTTTTTATATCGCGGCAATAAATTTCAAGAAAGCGCTCTTTATTGGCCCGATTCTGATCGATCAAATTTTCCATAATTTCTCCCCTATACTGTCATGGATTCGTTTATATCTTGATTTTAGATTTTTCAATTTTTTATTTTCTGCTTTTTTCTTTACTCATTTATTGTAACATGCTTCCGCCCAATTGTAAAGAGCTTAAACAATTTTTCATAGGTTTGTTCTTTTCTTCGCCGAAAAAAGCAAAATACGTCATTTGCTTTTTTCTTTTCGCTTTTCTCAGGGTGGAATCGGCAAAAAAATATAGACAAACGGCATGCTGTGTGATATAATGTTCTTATATTGATTTATACCGACAAAGGAGAGAAATACATTGGCTAACCCGATTCTTACTGTTCAGCCCTACAAAGGCACACGCGATTTCTATCCGGAAGATATGAAACTGCGCAATTGGTTTTTCGGCAAGATCCGTCGCACGCTGGAGCTTGCCGCTTTTGACGAATATAACGGCCCTATGCTGGAGTCTTTTGATCTCTATGCGGCGAAAAGCGGTGCGGAAATCGTGAATGAACAAACCTACAACTTCACCGACCGCGGGGGACGCAGACTTGCGATTCGCCCCGAAATGACGCCCACGGTCGCCCGTTTGGTTGCCGCCAGAATCAATGATTTGAACATGCCGTTGAAGTGGTTTTCCATCCCCAACCTCTATCGCTATGAACGGCCGCAAAGAGGCCGTCTGCGTGAGCACTGGCAGGTCAATGTAGACATTTTCGGATGTGAAACGATGGAAGCCGATGTGGATGTCATTGCCACCGCCGTTTCCCTGTTAAAAGCGTTCGGCGCCGATAGCTCCATGTTCCGCGTTCATATCAACAACCGGCGCTTTTTCAATGATGTATTGGTGGCTATCTGCGGCAGTGACGCCGACACCAAGAGCATTTCTAAAGTAGTGGATCGCAAGAACAAGGTCACACGCGAAGCGTATGAGAAAGATTTGGAAGCGCTTGGCTTGGATGCGGATAAAATCGCGCGCATCGACGCACTCTATACTATGGATGTCACCGAAGCTGCCGCGCTCTGCCCCGAGTCGGTCGGATCCTCCGAGTTGCTTTCCCTGTTTGATTCTTTGAACCGCATGGGACTTGGCCCATTCTGCGTCTTTGACTTCGGTATCATACGCGGATTGGATTATTATACCGGCACGGTGTTTGAGGTGTTTGACGAGGCGCCTGAAAACAATCGCGCCATGTTTGGCGGCGGTCGATATGACAACCTGGTTGGCTTGTTCGTCAAGAACGCCAAGGTCAGCGGTGTGGGCTTCGGCTTCGGAGATGTCACTTTGGAAAACTTCCTTGTCACGCACAAGCTGATTCCCGAAAAACTAAGCGAAGAAAAGAAGGTGCTGGTAACTCGCTTTGATGATGTTCCCGCTGAAAACTATGCCGCTATCGCAGAAAAAATCCGCAACGGCGGTCAAATCTGCTCGGTTTACCTTGGTTCTCGCAAATTCGGCAAGCAATTGGACTACGCCCTCAAGGGGGGCTACACCCATGTGGTCATTATGGGGAAAAACGAGCTTGATGCCGGAGAATTTAAAATTAAAAATCTCGGAACGCACGAAGAAACCACACATCCTTTGTCCTCTCTAAACACCGATGTGTCCGGGTTGTTCCGTTAAGCGAGGGATTGTTATGATTTACATTTTTTTAGCAGAGGGTTTTGAGGAAATAGAAGCTCTTGCCCCTTTAGATCTTTTGCGCCGTGCCGGGCTGTCCGTTACAACGGTCGGTATCGGGGGCGAAAAAATCCGCGGCGCGCACGGGATTGAAGTCCGTGCCGATTGGACGGATCAGGATTTCATGGCTTTCACCGCTTCATCGGGTTCCGCTCCTTTTGAAATGCTGGTTCTTCCGGGCGGTATGCCGGGCACGAAGCATTTAGATGCGTCCGTTGCCGTAGAAAAAGCGCTCCGTGACGCGCAAAAGGCGGATGCTTTTATTGCCGCCATTTGTGCCGCTCCCATGATCCTCGGCAAACGGGGATTGTTGCGCGAAAAAACGGCTGTATGCTACCCCGGTTTTGAAGAATATCTGACCGGCGCCACCATTGGGAAAGCCAAGGTTGTACGCGACGGAAAAATCATTACCGCCATGGGTATGGGGGTGGCTGTCGATTTCGGGCTGGCATTGGTTGAAGCGCTGTGCGGCAAGGATACGGCAGAAAAACTACGCAGCAGTGTTATAGCCGGTTGACCGGAGAAATTTGAGGAAAACATGATCTCTAACAATGTAAAAGAGCAAAAAGATGCGCTCCGGGCCTACTACAAAGAGCTGCGGAGCAGTATAGCCCCTGAAACGCGGACGCTTTATGACGAACAAATCTGCCATACAATTTCCTCTTTAGCCAGCTTCCGCTTTTCGGATACCATTCTCATGTATGCGCCCATGACGGGAGAAATCGACATCCTGCCTTTGGCCTATCACGCCTTAAAGATCGGAAAGCGCATTGCGTTTCCCCGCTGTTGTGTGGAAACGCACACGATGAACTTCAAGTATGTGGACGATCCATCTTCCCTGAAGCTGGGGCACTATTCCATTTTTGAGCCTTCGGAGGACGCACCCGATGTGACCGATTTTCACCACACCGTTTGCCTGATCCCCGGCATCGTATTTGACTGCCACGGCTATCGCGTCGGCTACGGGAAGGGATATTATGACCGCTTTCTCGCCGATTATGATGGCAGTCGCTTGGGATTGGTTTACAGCAACTTTATTTTGGACACGGTTCCGCGCGGCCATTATGACCGCCATGTGGATATTCTGATTAGCGAGAGGGGGATAAAACTTGCCGTCGCAACCACCGATAAAAAAGCAACCATCGACAGATCCGCCGAAAAACTCTCGGATTGCAAGCCTTATTCAGCGTCTTAAAGCACTCCCCGTGGATGCCTCCACGGTGGTTTTTGCCGTGTTTGTGCTTTTGCTGTTTTTTCGGTTGATCGATTCTCTCATTCCATGGAAAATCCTTGAGAATCTTTTGATCGTTCCCTTCCAGCTTGCGATTTTTCTACTGCCTGCATACTTTTTTGCACGGTACAAAAACCCGAAGCAACCGCTGGACTACTTAATGCACCTGCGCATACGGGCACCTCGCTTGTATCAGCTTCCCCTCATGGCTACCGCCGTTGCGCTGATGATCTTCGGAACCATTTTAACCAGCGTGATTTTTGCCGGAACCGACTCGCTTTCCAAAGGATTTACGCTTTATAACACCTTCGTTTCTCAAAACAGCGGCGGTTTTTTTGCCGTTATCGGCATGATTCTCGCCTATGCTGTCATTCCCGCCTTTTGCGAAGAATTGGTGTTCCGAGGCATTCTCTGCCGGGAATACGAGCGAATCAACGTGCCCTGCGGCATTCTCGTCAGCGCCGTGTTTTTTGCACTTCTGCACTTTAATCTCGGGCAATTTCCCGTGTACCTTTTTTCCGGGCTTCTGCTTGCCCTTGCCATGTACGCCACCGGCTCGTTGCTCGTTCCCATGATGATCCATTGTGTATTTAATATATTCGGCTTGTTCGGCCAATCTTACCTGAACGCATTTTACACGATCACCGGGGGAACCACGGGGCTTTTCATGTTTCTTGTCTGCCTGTTGACATTGGGGCTGTCGGCTCTTTTCTGCCTGTTCGCTTCTCAATGCTACGCCCGCCGAGCCAAAGCGTCTCAAATGGCATCGAGAAAGCTCTTTCCGCCGGCCGACAAGCTGACCTCGGTTCTCATGAAAATGGCTGTCACGCCGTTTGCCCTTGCCAGCTTCTTCCTTTACATAATCGTCGTTGTTATTTTATTCTTCCTTTAATCCGACGACGATAGGAAGGAGCCACCCTTATATGCGTTATCAACTGACTCGCAATTCCCACAAATCAAAAAAACGCAGCTTGGCACGGAGATCTTCCTGTGCCGATTCTGCGTTTTCTTTTTCTTTTATAGCCCGCTGTGTATTCACGACAGCCGTTTGGTTTTCTGTAGCCGTGCTGTCCGCCGTTATCATTGCATCCCTGCTTGGAGAAGCGCTGGCTTTGTTTCCGAACGGCACGGAGGCTTCTTTCACGATTGAAGCTCTGGACGACCTTCCGGCGGCTTTGACGGATCACGGAATCATTCACCATCCCGGCCTGTTTTCTCTGTATTTGTCGATATACGGTCAGAATTGTTCTTTGACCACGACGACAGCCACCGTCAACGATCACATGGATTACCGCAAGCTCCTGCAAGCGTTCACGGCCGAAAAAACGCCCGGCACGATTCGGATCACCTTTCCCTACGGCGCCACAACGGACGAAATCATTCAAATTTTTGTCGAAAACGGCATCGGGAGCTATGAGGGCTTTGTCTCAGCCATCCGGGACTATCCCTTTGATTGCGACTTTTTGGATGCAAGTGATTTGTCTCAAACGGGACGAATACACCGCCTTGACGGCTATCTTTACCCGGACACCTACGATTTTTACGAAGGGCGAAAAGAAACGTACTATCTTTATAAAATGCTGGATCGCTTTGCCTCTGTCTTTACCGATACCATGCGGGAACGATGTCAAGAGCTTGGCCTTACCGTGGATGAAATGGTGATTCTTGCTTCCATGATACAAAATTCCTCCGGGCAAATTGCTCAATATGAATATCTTTCCGCCGTGTTTCACAATCGAAGAAAACAGAACACCGATTTCCCTTATTTGTCCTGCCCTGCCACCGGTGAATATGCCATGACACGAGCCGGCGGCGTTTATACGGGGCGTCCCGACGAAGGGGAACGCACGCGGATCTCCCCTTACAACACGTTTATCAACCGGGGACTTCCGCCGGGAGCCATCTGCAATCCGAGCAAATATGCGTTGCTGGCGGCTCTTTATCCGGCGAAAACCGAGGATTTCTTTTACGCCACGCTTCCGAACGGAGAAGCGCTTTTTGCCGAAGGCGCTGTGGAGCATGAAAAGCACTGTGCCGCCTGCGGATTGCATATCAGCCGGACTCAATCATAAATTCGGCCGTTAATATAGATGCCGGATTTCAAGCCCTCGGCCGCCGGATCGATGCGATACGGAATCAGCCGAATACAGACTTTGCCCTCCTCCGCTTCAAAGCAAAAAGCGGCTCCAAGACGGGCAGCCAATCCCCGGCAAAAACGAAGAAATGGCATTTTTCCGAGATTTTCGTCGATAAAAGCTTCGGAAATCTCATAGTTCATAACGATTTGCGTGTCGGCTCCGACTTGCGCCTGTATGGTGACGTGGTGGCCTTTCGCGGCTCTGCGGACTTCCGAAAACAAGCACAAAAGAAAGGCCGCCAGAATACTGCCCATGCTTCGTCGATTCGGCAAGGCCGACCGCTCCCAAGATGCGGGTTCCGTCACCGTAATGTCAGCGGAACAGCCTGCTATACGAGCAGAGGACAAAATTTTGGTCAGCATGACCTCCCCGGTAATGGTTCCTTCCTCGCGTTCCTCGGCTCCCATGGCTTTTTCAAAAATTTTCATATAGGCAGCGCGACTGTCTCCGCTTTCGCGCATCAGCCACACATCGGGATTTCCCACGGGCAAATCCGGCCAATAAGCCGCTACGCCAAGGCCGCTTGACCAAAACAGACGATTGCTGATAATAAGACAGCCATAGTCTATCGGAGCAATGAAAAACGGTCGCTTTTCGGACGGCGCCTTTGTCATCCAGATCTTCCAAACCTTGCTCAGACTTTGGACGCAGTTTTCTGTGCCGGGCATACCCATACGCGCCCCGATAAGTTCGGGACGTCCCCTTCCGGGCGCTACAAAACCACCAAGACTTTCGTGAAACAGATAAAGATTATGGTCAAAGCCGCTGTCGGGAAGAAGTCCGTTTCCGGTACAAGAGGCTTTCAACAAAAGCTCTTTCTTTTCGTTCAGAAGGACATCGTATTCCATCCGCAGAAACTTCCTTTCATTTGTTTTTCCCTGTAAGAGTAAGCAATGGTTATTCTATCATAATGCTTTACGGAATGCAAGGTTTTCTAATCTTTTTCTGCGAAAAAATAATTGCAGAAAATTTCAAAATGGTATTGACTTTTTCACAAAGCTATGGTATGATAGTAAGGCAGTTTTCAAGAGGCTTGTCCGGGCAACTGCTTTGGCAAATGTCATGCGGGTGTAGTTCAATGGTAGAATTCCAGCCTTCCAAGCTGGCCGCGTGGGTTCGATTCCCATCACCCGCTCCATCCCGAAATATCCGGGTATCCCGTCGGATCCGGTGGGATTCAGAGTTTTTGTGCCTTTAGCTCAGCCGGATAGAGCAACTGCCTTCTAAGCAGTAGGTCGAGGGTTCGAATCCCCCAAGGCACGCCACTCTGAAAATTCAATATGGTGGGTATAGCTCAGTTGGTTAGAGCGCCAGGTTGTGGCCCTGGAGGTCATGGGTTCGAACCCCACTACTCACCCCATAAAACACCTGCGCAAGCAGGTGTTTTCTTTTTGAATTTCCATAATGCTTTTCAAAAAAGCATCTATGTGTGCGTTTCCCTTTTCTTTGAAACCCGCTTAAATCCGAATTTATTATATTGGAGGTCACTTATGTACACAGGTCATGTTTTTCTCAAACAAACCGGCGCACCGCTGGTCGGCGTAAAAGTCAGCGACGGAAGAAATATTGCCCTTACCGATGAAAACGGCGCCTTTTCCTTACCGGGCTGGGAAAGAATGCATGTTATCAATGTCGGAATACTGACAAAATCACACGATGATTGGTATTGCTTTGCCGAGGGGGAAGCTCAGACATATGATTTTTATGTCACCCCGGCCGATGAATGTGCCGACGCGCACTCGTTCTTTCACATTTCCGACACGGAAATTGACGAGTGGGAAGCCGGCTCTGACGAATGGTCTTATTTTATCCGCGAATCTGTTGCAAAGTATTCCCCGGCCTTTCTTGTACACACCGGCGACATCTGCCGCAAAGTAGGCCTGCTTCGCCATCGTCAGGAAATCAACAGCCTGAACGCCGGCTGCCCTGTGCGCTACACTATCGGCAACCATGATTTCGTCGACGAAAATTACGGCGAGTATTGCTATGAAAAATACTACGGCCCCTGTTGGTATTCCTTTGATTGCGGCAACATTCACTATGTCGCCCTCCCCAAGCGCTCCGGCGACGCCCCCAGCGCCTACCACAACGACGACAACTACATTTGGCTTGAGAAGGATCTCGCTATGGCCGATCCAAGTAAGCAGGTCATTATTATGACGCACAATTTCTGCGAGGATGAAAACGGCTTCACCGTAAAAGCCGGCGATCATATTTTGGATTTGAAACAAAATCGTTTGCTTGCCTGGTGCTTTGGCCATTATCACGTCCACATGTCTTACCGAATCAACGGCGTATTCAATTTTTGCTCTGCCCGCCCGGATTGCGGCGGTATTGATTCCTCGCCCTCCGGCATCCGTCGCGTAAGCTTGGACAAGGACGGGAATTTGACCTCCGATTTCATTTACAATTCCCCGGAAAAAGCCACACCGGCCGACAACGGCTTCCTTTGGGAAACGATTTTGCCCGAACACGTGCAGTTCTCTACCCCCATCAAAATCGAGGATGACGTGATTCTTGGAACCTGCAGTGACGGATACCCCACGAATTGCGGCGTTTTCCGTTTGGATGGAAAGAACGGCGCTGTCAAGTGGAGCTTCAAAACCGAATATGCTGTCAAAAACGACGTGGTTTATGCGTATAACCGCCTCTACTTTCAAGACAGCCATGGAAACCTCTATTGCGTGGATCCGAAAGACGGCCATTTGATCGCACGGAATTTTTCGGAACTTTGCCGTGTCATGAACACGCAGTCGGCGGTCACGGTAGCGGACGGACGTGTGTTTGCCGGATGCGGCTACTATGTGTACGCCTACGATGCGGAAACGCTGTCCCTGCTTTGGAAAACCGAGCGCATTGGCGGAGAAGGTTCTCCGGCGCGGTTTCCGGTTTACGACAACTTGCTGATTGTAAGCTCCAATTGGTGCAAGATCCTTGCGCTTGATGTAACCAACGGGAAAACGGTTTGGCAGCGGGAAAGTCCGGATCTCTTTTACCGTTCCTCTACGCCAACCATCCACAACGGAACGCTCTATGTAACCGCTTGGGAGGCGTTGCTTCTGATGGATCCCCATACGGGAGAAATTCTTCGCAGACGGGAATTTATGCCCTCCCCCGGCTTTGAAGTCAGTGGAGCTCCTCTGTTCCATGAAGGGAAAATTTTCATCCCCACCATTCGCAAAGGCGTGATCGTTTTGGACGAAAACACGTTGGAAGTCGTCGGCTACCTTTCTACCGGGCTTGCCAAGCTGTTTACGGCTCCCTACTCTCACGGATACATTCAGACCGTTGAAGGAAGCGTTCGAGTTTACGGCGATACCATCCTTTTGACCGATTCCGCCGGCACTTTGCGCTCCTATGACAAAAATACATTTACACCCATCCATCAGGCCTTTCTCGGAGCACCTTCGTTGGTGTCCCCTCTCCTGTTGGACGATAAAATCGTCACGGCTGACTTCAATGGCAGCGTAAAAGCCTTTCCTTTGAAGGATTTCCTCCTATAGTCCTTTTTTGACTTGCATTTTCCTCTTGCATAAAAATTGCAAATGTGGTAAAATAATGAGGAAAGAAAATAACGATTTTACAAGAATAAAAAAGCCGAAAGGCTGGGAGGTTCCTTTTGATAGTCGAACTTGAAGACGCACGATACAAATTAACCTGCTTGCGTTCCGATCTCAAAGAGCTTGGCAATGCCATCAGTATTGATGAATTACGAAAAACGGCGGAAACGCTTGATGCCCAAACGCTGGATCCTGACTTTTGGAACAATCAGGAAAACTCCTCCAAGGTACTACAGCAAATCAAGCGCACGAAAGACAAAATTGCCGAATACGAGGCGCTTTGTGCGAAGCTGGAGGATGCGATTGCGCTGGCCGAAATGGCTTTGGAAGAAAACGACGAAAGCTGTATTCCCGAAGTCAACGGAGAATTGGCTGCCATAATCGCAGAGGAAGAAAAACAACGCATTGAAATTCTGCTTTCCGGCGAATACGATCAAAACAACGCCATCGTCTCCTTCCACCCCGGTGCCGGCGGCACCGAAGCGCAGGATTGGGCCTTGATGCTCTACCGCATGATCACGCGCTGGGGTGAGAAAAACAAATTCAAAGTTAAGCTCATTGATTGGCTGGACGGCGATGAGGCCGGCATTAAAAGTGCCACTATCATGGTGGAAGGCACCAATGCTTACGGCTATTTAAAAAGTGAAAACGGTGTTCACCGCTTGGTGCGCGTTTCGCCTTTTGACGCGGCCGGACGCCGACAAACCTCCTTTGCTTCCATTGAGGTTATGCCGGAATTTCCCAACGTAGACAAAGTGGAATTGCGAGAAGAAGATCTGGAAATCACGGCGCACCGTTCTTCCGGTGCCGGTGGGCAGCACATCAACAAAACCGATTCCGCTATCCGTATTTTCCACAAGCCCACCGGCATTGTTGTCGGCTGTCAAACCGAACGCAGCCAGCTTCAAAACAAGGAAACCGCATTAAAAATGTTAAAGGCCAAGCTCATGGAAATCAAGCTGCGAGAGCACCTTGACAAAATTGAAGACATTAAGGGGATCAAAAACAACATCGAATGGGGATCGCAAATCCGCTCTTACGTTTTTATGCCCTACACGCTGGTCAAGGACAACCGAACACAGTATGAAACCGGCAATGTTACGGCCGTCATGGATGGCGAAATTGACGGGTTTATCAATGCTTATCTGAAGATGAATGCGCAAAATGCGCAAAACAACAAATAATCCTTGAGGAGAGCCTGTGCGCCGTCATGGCGCACAGGCGAACGCAATTTATGAGCAATTCCTTTTTGATTCGCCCGGAGGTTTGCAGAACCGCCGCAATTTTGGGAGAAGACGGCATGCGTCGGCTTGCCAATGCCCACGTTGCCGTGTTCGGCATTGGAGGCGTGGGCGGATATGTGTGTGAAGCCCTTGCCCGCAGTGGCGTGGGAGCGCTCACGCTGATTGACAAGGATGTGGTATCCCTTTCCAATATCAATCGTCAAATTATCGCACTTCATTCTACGCTTGGACGATACAAAACGGAAGTGATGGCGGAAAGGATCCATGACATTGCCCCGGAATGCCGTGTTTACGAACACAGAATGTTCTATCTCCCCGAAAACGCCGATGCTTTGGATCTATCCGCCTTCGATTTTGTTGTAGATGCCATCGACACAGTAACGGCAAAAATTGAACTGATCCTCCGGGCGCAAAAAGCCAATGTTCCGCTGATTTCCTGCATGGGAACCGGGAACAAAATGGATCCGTCAAGGCTCTGTATTATCGACATTTCCCAAACGCACACCTGTCCGCTGGCGCGTGTAATGCGCCGGGAACTGAAAGCGCGCGGGGTGAGCCATCTGACCGTTTGTTATTCATCCGAACCGCCCATACAAACCGGTTTGTGCGAAAACGGGAAGCCGGTGCCGGCCAGCACCGCTTTTGTTCCGCCATCGGCCGGGCTGTTAATTGCGTCCCATGTGATACAAAAAATAAAAGAAGATGCAAAAGCATAGTGCTTTACGCATCTTCCTCAAAGTGCCATCGCTTCCGTTGGAAAGCTTTCCTTGAATCTGTCGCCCGGCAATTTTTCGGAATTGCCGGGCGACAGATTGTTTTATTTTTTATTCAATATCTTCAACTACCGTTTCAGGCGGGACGGTGAGGCTGATCGGATTTTCCACATATCTTTTCATCACCTTAAAAGCCGACGCAAAGTAAAAGCCATCGCAGATTCTTTCGTCGGTCACCACCTTGATGTCAACATACCGATGCTTGACCACTTTCCCTTCTCTGTCCAAAGAAATGGCGCTACGCTTGATTCCATAAGCCAAAAAAATCGGCAAATTTCCGAAGTCATAGATATGATGATAAATCGGCTTGATGCCAAGGGAGCCCATGCTGGTGATAATCATAGAGCCGTGAAAGGGACTCAGCGAGGTAAGCTTGCGCGGAAGCCATCCGAAATAGTCCAGAAAGTTCAAAAACTTAATGGCCCACCGCAAAAACAAGCCCGGAATAAAGTTAAGTACTTTGGCCAAATTATCAAAACTGCTTTCATCGTCATTGCCGATGTTGGCTTCTACCACCTCATTGAATTTTCGGTACACGTCGAAAACGGTATCGGTGGGCGAAAACACCACTTTAATACAAGTATCCGGGGACTCAATCGTCATATGCTTTTTGACGGTCATAACGACCTCGATATTATTGCGTGCGTACACCTTTTGCCCGCTGATAAAGCGGTTGATTCCCGGCTTTTGCGAAACCGTGCGCACATAGGCCGCCAGCAAAACGTGAAGCAGGCCGAAATTCACATCGCCCGCTTTTACGCGCTCCCGGCAAAAAAACTCCGTTTTGGAAATCTCCAAGCTGTCTGCATACGTATTTTGTGCATCGCTGCGTTTGGCCATAATGTATGACATGATTTTATGCATGGGAGTAATCGTGCGCAGCTTTCGCCCGTCCTTGCGATCCCCGAAACGCCGTCGTCGCGGTTTTCCCGTACCCGTACTCTCATAGCTTTGATTATATCCTGTCATTTGCTTTTGTTTACTCACACAAAACCTCCATTCCCGTCAAACAACAATGGTCAGAAAAACAATTGCCTTTTCGGTAATTTTTTCAGAAAACACAGTAAATATTTGAATGGCAAAGGGCAGAAAATCTAATCTTCCGTTTTATCTAAAATCCGAACTGTTTTGCCGGATCCTCGTTTTTCCGGCACCACAGCATCCCTTACAAGAAGGCGCCGGCTCTTTTATTCCTGCTCCGTCGTTTTGATCTCTATCGTGCCGCTATAAAGCTTATCCAAATTATAATAATCTCTTGCCTCGCGGCTGAAAACATGAACAATGACGTTGTCAAAGTCCAACACAATCCAACTGATGTTGCCCTTTCCCTCCACGTTTTTCGGAGGCCTTCCGTAAAGGCCCGTTTTATATTCCACCTCGTCGGCCAATGCTTTGACCTGCGTGCTGGAGTTACCCGTGCAAAGCACAAAATAGTCGGCAAGGATCGTTTTCTTTTCCACGTGCAGGATTTTAATATCCCTTGCTTTTTTATTGTCCAAAATTTCATAAATAGCATCTGCAAGCTCCGACGCGCTGACATTGGCAAGATTCCGGGGCGCGTTCCCCTCAACCGATTCCTCTTTTTCCAAAATTTCGTCTGTCATTCTTTATTTCCTTTCTTTTCGTTCCGTTCTTTTGGCTCCGTTTTCGGAGCAGATTTCCTAAAGCTCTCTCAACTTATGGAATTTTTGCATTTTTTCTTTACCTTTTGCTTTTTGCCTTTTCGCTTTGTTTTTGACGCAGCTCTTCAAGAATCAGGTCGTTTCTCGCCTCAAAGGTTTCCGTGACCACGGGATCCCCGTCGTTCAGCAATCCCTTCACGGTATAATCAAAGGAGCAGATCAATGTTTTTCTCAAATGCTCTGCTTTTTCCTCCTCCGTCATCTCGGAAAAACGCGCCTGCCAAAACATTTCCCTCAACTTCACACAATCCCGATAGGTGCGTGTATCGTCGATATAGTCGGCCAAATAAATGATTTTTTCTGCCAACGTCATGCCACGCCGACCGGTCGTGTGCCAGCGCACAGCGCCGATAATTTCATCGGAAGCAAACGCCGGATATTCCGAAGGAATCAATGCGGCAGCCGTCCGTGCATGAAAGACCTTTGGCGTAAAAAGATCCTGCTCTGTCACCACAAGACCATATTGCCGGCAAAGTGCCAGCTGTTCGGGCTTTTTTAATTCCTTGGTAATGTCGTGCAAAAGTGCCGCCGCACGAAGAGTCATTTCTTTTTCCGGTGCATAAATCTGCCCGATCCGTACCGCCATCTGTTCCACGGCCAGGATATGGGCGGCTCGTTTTTCGGAAAGCTTATGGGTGATTTTTTGTCTCAAATCAGACAGCTGCTTCTCAAAATCTTCTGCTTTGTCCTTTTCCCATTCGTTTTGTATTTTAGTTTTCATGCAGATACAACCGGTGCTCCTTGATATATTTCGCTACATTTTCCGGCACAAGAGCCGAAATGTCTTCCCCTGCGCAAACTCGTCTACGCACCTCCGTAGAAGAAATTTCCCATGCGGGCAGTGCCAATTCTTCCACACGAGCGTGAAATTTTTCTCGATAGATTTGCAGCCGGCTTTCAATCGCGGCATGGTCATCCTCACGCTCGCGGCGTGCAAAAACTACCGTGCATAGACGAAAAATTTCCTCAAAGCAATACCATTGGTCAAAAGTAAGGATCATATCCGTCCCGCACAAAAGGAAAAGGGTTCTGTCAGCCGCTGTCAGCGACCGCAGTGTGTCCACGGTATAGCTTTTTCCTTTCCGCTTCAACTCCATATCGCTCACTTCGATTTTCGGTTCCCCTTCAAAAGCCAATCGGCACATCGTTAGCCGTTGCTGCGGATCATCCTCGGCCGATATACGCTTATGCGGCGGGATTCCGGCCGGAATCACCATCAGCTTATCCAGCGCATACGTCTGCAAAAACGCCTCGGCCGCGCGCACGTGTGCATTGTGAATCGGAGCAAAGGTTCCTCCATAGATACCGAGTCTCATCATTCCGCTCTGTCGGCTGTTTTTCGCTTATGCAAGCAGCCGTTCCTTTCTCGCACGTATGCAATCTCTGTCAAAATTTTATCGTTTGACGGATATATCATCTTGATATTTCATCCAAAAAAATCTTTTTGTGGTTTTTGGATTCTTTATAAAGCACAAATTTCGTTCCTATCACGGTAACGACCTCCGCGCCTGTCGCTTCCGCCATGGCGTCGGCGGCCTGACGTGATGAAAATTCGCTGTTTTCCAAGGTGCGAAGTTTAATCAGTTCACGCGCCTCCAGCGCATCCTCTACCGTTTTCACAAGATTGGGTGTAATTCCGCCCTTGCCAACCTGCATGATAGTGTCGTAATTGGAAGCAAGCGATCTTAGGTACGCTCGCTGTTTGGAAGTCAACTTCATTTTTCTTCCCGATTCCTTTCTTCTTCCTGAGCATCGGCTTGTCCCTGCGCATCCTTGGCCTTGGCTCTGTTTTCTTCCATTCTTTCTCTAAACGCATCCGAAAAGCGGATCAACGCTTTTGCTCTGTGACTAATGGCATTTTTTTCTTCGGCCGGAAGCTCTGCCAATGTTTTTCCGAGATCATCCAGCCAAAACAACGGATCATAACCGAAGCCGCCTTCTCCGCGTGGTGCGCAAAGAATTTCGCCGGGGAGCTCCCCGCGACATACGATAGGCGCGCTTCCGTCCGGGAAAACGCAGGCAATGGCACATACAAAGGACGCTCGGCGGACATGAATCCCCTTCATTTCCTGCAACAGCTTTTGATTATTCGCCTCGTCGTTACCATGCTCACCGGCATATCGCGCCGAATAAATGCCGGGTGCCCCATGCAACGCTTCGACGGTCAAGCCTGAATCATCTCCCACGCCAATCATTCCGGTAGCGGCGGCAGCCTGCGCCTTGATCAAGGCATTTTCTTCAAACGTGGTACCGTTTTCGTCAATTTCGGTATTTATACCTGCTTCCTGCAGGGTAAGAACTTCCACAGGCTCGTCCATTCCCTTCATCACATAGGAAAGGATGGCCCGCAATTCTTTGATTTTATGTGCATTGGAAGAAGCCAACACAATTTTCATTGATCATCACCCAGAGCCTTTTCATCAGCTCTCCTTTTTCTTTTTACCTATCGTTTTTCTTGTAAGAAACCGTGCCGGTTCGATTAGTTTTCCGCCACTTCATTGTCCGAGGTGTCGAACAACGCCGTCACAAATTCCTCTGCATGGAACGGCTGCATGTCGTCAATTTTTTCTCCCACGCCAATATACTTCACGGGAATATCCAATTCCTTTTTAATAGAAAGGACAATGCCGCCCTTAGCCGTTCCGTCCAGCTTATTAAGGATCAAGCCGGTAATCTCGGTGGCATTTTTAAATTCCTTTGCCTGAAGCACGGCATTTTGCCCGGTGGTTGCGTCCAAAACCAACAGGTTTTCACGGCTGGCATCCGGCAGTTCTCTTTCCAAAACGCGATTGATCTTAGCCAGCTCGTTCATCAAGTTCTTTTTATTATGCAGCCGCCCTGCTGTATCGACAATCAACACATCCGCTTTTTTGTTCTTCGCATAGTTGGCTGCATCGAAAACGACAGCGGCCGGATCGGAGCCTTCGCTCTGCTTGATAAGCTCAACGCCTGCGCGGTCACACCAAACAGCCAATTGGTCAATCGCCGCCGCGCGGAAGGTATCCGCCGCTGCTACAACAACCTTTTTCCCTTGCATTTTCAGAATGTTGGAAATTTTCCCAATCGATGTGGTTTTGCCTGCGCCGTTTACGCCAATGACCAAAACAACCGACGGTTGAGTGTCGAGTTTGAGAGGTTCCCCCTCTCCGATCATTTCTTTCAAAATGTCACGCAAAGCCTGCAGTACCTGGTCTTTTTCTTTCAGACGACCGTCTTTTACCTGCTCTCTCAGCTTTTCGATAATTTCCTCCGAAGCGCCCACGCCCACGTCCGCACAAATCAGAAGCTCCTCCAATTCTTCCAGAAGATCTTCATCTACTTTGACAAAGGACTTGACGATTTCTCCGATCTGACCAAAAATTGCTTGCTTTGTCTTTGTAAGCCCACTTTTGAGCTTATCCAAAAATCCCATCCCAATTATCTCCTTTTGCTTTGGATATTTCTCCTACATCCAATGCCAATACTTTTGATATTCCGTGTTCCGGCATGGTAACACCATAGAGCCGGTTGGCCGCTTCCATTGTGCCGCGGCGGTGTGTAATGATGATAAACTGCGTTTCTGCAGAATAGCGTTTGATATACTGAGCAAATCGAACCACGTTGACCTCATCAAGCGCCGCTTCAATTTCATCCAAAATACAGAACGGCGTCGGATTGACCTGCAAAATGGCAAAGAACAGGGCTGTTGCCACAAAAGCCTGCTCTCCACCGGACAGCTGCATAAGGCTCTTTATAATTTTTCCCGGAGGAGCTGCTTTAATTTCAATGCCACTCGTCAAAACGTCATCCGGTTCCGTCAGCGAAAGCTCTGCGCTTCCGCCGCCAAACAGCTCGGCAAACACACGATTAAAGTTCTCATTGATTTGGTTGAACGCCGTAATAAAAGCGGTTTTCATTTCCTTTTCCAATTTTTCAATGATACTCACAAGATCATTTTTCGCCTCAGTCAAGTCCTTGATCTGCGCTTTCATATAATCGTATCGTGTTTTCACTTCATTGTATTTATTGACTGCGTCAAGATCCACGTTTCCTATCGCGCGAAGCCGGTTTTTACATTCGGTTTGCTTCGCCGCCACTTCCGGGCGGCTCTTGGCATCAATAGGAGGATAGCCCAGCTCCAATGCCTCGGCTCGCGTCAGCTCATGCTCGTCCCACAGCTTGGAAGCAAGCTTATCCTGGTCGGCATGAAGCTGTGCAAGCTTGTTTTCAAGGCGGGTATATTCGCGGTAAACCGTTTCCTTTTGCGCCATCTTTTCCTTCATTTTGGAATTGATAATGCTGAGCTTTCTCTCAAAGTCAAAGCTATCCTCTTCCAACTGTGCGCGTTCCGCATTCAACTGCTCCAAGGTGGAGGCGCTGTTGGCCGCATCCATGCGATTTTGCCGATTGGCTTCCTCCAAAGCCTGAATTTGCGTCTTATATTCTTCGATTTTCTGTGTCTGAAGGGCGATCTCGCTTTGACAGTCCCGGATATGCGCCCGCTCATTTTCCATAAGCGTATGCTGCGTATCCGCATCTTTGCGCAAATCGTTGATGCGAATATAAAGCTCGGTAGCTTTGGCCGCCATCTCATCGCGGGCATCGATGCGAATATTGCGTTCTCTGTCTTTTTCAAGCCGATATTCGCTGATCTCCCCGATTTGCTTTTGCAGTGCTTTTTCCTCCTCGGAAAGCACGGCCATATCATCCTTTTGCCGCGCTGAAAGCTCGTTGAGCGATTGCAGATCCTCCGACAGCTTAGAAAGAAGTGCGGCGTTCGCTTCGATTTTGGCCTTGATCTGTTCAAGCTGAACCGTTTCGGTATTTTGCAAAACAGACATCAAGTTGCGTCTTTCTTCCAAGGAGGCTTTTTCGTCTTCTTTCTTCCGAATTTCCTCGTCAAGCAGGCGCAGGGCCTCTTGCTTCGCATTCACGTTTTCCGAAAGCGCCTTCCATTCGATTTCAAGCCGTTTGATTTCTCCCTCTCGGCTTAAAATGCCGTTTTTCTGGCGAAAAGCTCCGCCGGTAAAGGATCCGCCGACGTTGATCTGCTGACCGTCCAATGTCACCGCTCGCACACGGTAGCGCAAGCTACGTGCCATGGTAGTTGCATTATCGATATTATCAAAGATCACGGTGCGCCCCAAAAGGTTAGAAACTACATTTCTGAATTTTCCGTCGCAGGACACCAAAGCATCGGCCACACCGATGTAGCCGCGGAAGCCTTCTGCCTGCTTCATTTCCGCCGTTGGCGTCTGTGCGCTCATGGAAGTCAGCGGAAAAAAGGTGGCTCGACCGGCCTCGGCTTGCTTCAACGCATACATGGCCGCCTTGGCGGCATTTTCATCTGCCACCACAATGTTTTGCAGGTTCATACCGAGCGCCGTTTCAATTGCCGTCACGTAGCGATCCTCTACGGAAATCACTTTTGACAGCGGCCCGTAAATTTTGGAGCATCGAACACCCGAAGCATCCACGATAGCTCCCTCTGCATATTTTTGCATAACAAACCGAACACTTGCGTTGTATCCTTCAAAATGTTCTTCCATGGTGCGGAAGGTTTCTATGCGCTGAGCCACCGAATCTCGGTGGAAGCAAGCGTCGCTGACGTTCTTTTGCTCTGTTAATTGCGTGGTATAATGTTCGGAAAGCTCCTTCGTCAAAGCGCCCAACGATTCATCGATAGCCTGGATTTCGGAGCCGTAGCGATTCACGGCTTGTTGCTTGGAGTCCGCCTTAGCCGACAGCTCGTCGTAAATTTTTTGGTACCCTTCAATTTCCGCCAACATGGCTGCATTTTTATCTTTATCGGTATTTTTGGCACTTTCAAACACCGAAATGCGCACCTTGGCGTCTACCGCTCGGCTTTCCAGCGCACGAATGTCTTCCAATGCCGTAGCAATGGCGGCATCGAGCACCGCAATTTTTTCTGCGGCCTCCTTTTGGCTTTTTTCGACAGAGGCATGCTCCTCCTCCGTGCGTCTCACTTCTTCTTGCAACGCACGAATTTTTTCATTGTAGCCCAAAATAGCATTTTCGCTATCTGCGCTCGTCCGCTCGGCCGTTGCCAAAGCCGTTTTAGCCGCTTGGCAAAGCTCCTCGGTATGTAAAATGTTTCTTTCCGCGACTTTATACTCACTTTCCAAGCGATAGTTGACATCCGTCTGTTCTTTGATCAATCGGAACAGCCGGTCAGCCTCCACTTTATTGGCCTGGGAAGCCTCAAACAGATGATCATTTTGCTTTTCAAAATCGGCAATGGCTTCATCGGCGGTATTCAGATCAAATTCGGCATGCCGGAACAGTTCGTCATTCTCGGCAATATCCTTACGAAGCTTGTCCGTATCATAGAGCCAAAGCTGTACATCGGCCTTTTTCTTGGTTTCCAAAAGATCAATGGCTCTTTTCGCGCGTTCCGCTTCCTTTTCCAGCGGCAAAACCTGGGCTTCCACCTCCGAAAACACATCGCTGATACGCGTCATGTTTTCCTCTGTAGCCGCCAGCTTTCGTTCTGTTTCCGTTTTTTTATGACGATATTTGGCGATGCCGGCCGCATCCTCAAAAATGTTTCTCCGCTCCTCGCTTTTGCGGGAAATGATTTCTGCGATTCGTCCCTGTCCGATGATAGAATAACCATCGCGCCCGATGCCCGTATTCATAAACAGCTCGTAAACATCCTTAAGGCGGACGCTACGACGATTGATAAAGTACTCGCTGTCCCCGCCGCGATAATAACGCCGCGTTACCGTAACCTCATCATAGGGACAGTCCAACCGATAATCTCCGGTATTTTCAAAGGTCACGGAAACCTCGGCAAATCCCATGGGACGCCGACTATCAGCTCCCCCGAAGATGATGTCCTCCATCTTGGTTCCGCGAATGCTCTTGGAAGAAATTTCGCCCAAAACCCAACGCATTGCATCGGAAATATTCGATTTTCCGCTCCCATTCGGGCCAACGATGATCGTCGTTCCCTTTTCAAACACCAGCTTTGTTTTATCGGGAAAGGACTTAAATCCCTGCATTTCCAATGATTTCAAATACATGGTTGTGTCTCCTTTCAGAAAAATCTCCCGAAGATGTTTTTACTCTAATTCTATATTATAACCTAAAATTTCCTTTTTTTCAACAGTTTTTATTTCAATCAAGGAATATTTCTTTTGTAAACGGAGAATATTTTTTCTTTTTTGTCCCACGGCTTTAGAAATACAGCCCGGCGCAACCGCAAAAACGACGCGTGACGGCCGCATGCCTTCTGTCCATTTTTGTCTAAGCAAGGCATCCTCTTTTTCATAATACAGCTCCCCCACGGCCAGCTCTCCCAATGCGCTTTGATTGGCGCCGCCATAGACGGTTTCTTTGGACATCAAATTTTCCGAAGCGCAAAGACCGATGCGGATGCACGGAACGCCGCGCCGCTCCAACACCTTCAAAGCCTCTTTCGTTCGCTCCACCGCATCGTTTTCATTTAGGGGTGTATATTGACCGAGCTCGGCCATATGGCACAATTCTGTCTCATAAAATACAACGGTAGGATAAATCCTTGCTCCATCGGCATGGAAGTTGCAAATATCCTCTGCCGTTTTCACTTCGGAGGCCATCGTAGAACCCGGCAGTCCGATCATCATCTGACCGATCAGATTCCAACCCGCCGCTTTAACCAGCCGACAAGCCGATTCCGATTCTTCGGCTGTATGCCCTCTCTTGGAAAGCCGCAAAACCACGTCATCCGTGCTCTGAATCCCCAGCTCTACTGTTTTTACCGAATAGCGCGACAAAATATCGACAATCTCCGGATTGATATAATCGGGACGGGTGGACATGCGTATTCCTGCCACGTGACCGCTTCGCACATACCCTTCGGCAATATCCAAAAGACGAACCATCAGCGCCCGATCAATTCCCGTAAAAGAGCCGCCAAAAAAAGCGATTTCTTTTTCGCAATCGGTCGGCAAGGTCGCCAGCACCGCTTCAATTTCGGGAATTACCCTTTCTGCCGAAAAGGTGTCGTGCCCCGATATGGTATGCTGATTGCAAAACACGCACTGATTCGGACATCCGAGATGCGGAATAAAAATGGGGATATTGCTATGCCGTTTTTCCGAAGTCTTTTTTTCGGTCTTCGGCGTTCGGGCTTCCGATTTCCGCATAACAATCTCCCCTTTTCAATTTTAATTCCGAATTACAGCAGTTCAAAAAGCCGGCAAGCCTCGCAGGCTGCGTTTTGCTCGGCTTCTTTTTTCGTTTTTCCGCATCCGTGGCCGATAATATTGTGGTTCAGACGCACTTCGATTTCAAATTTTTTCATATGATCCGGCCCGCTTTCGGAAATTTCCAGGTATTCGGGCAATTCTCCGTCGGCCTGTTGCGTAAACTGCTGCAAAAGCGTTTTATAATCCACCGTTTCTCCGCTGATGGAATACACTGAAATTTCTTCTGTCACAAAGGGCAACAAAAAGCGTTTCACCTCGTCCTTGCCCTGCGCGCCGGCGTCCAGGTACATCGCCGCCAAAAGCGCCTCAAAAGCATCGGCCAGGATCGACTTGTTTGTGCGACCGCCGGTCTTATCCTCGCCCTTTCCGAGCATCAGAAACTCCCCAAGTCCAAGCTTCACCGCGTAACGCGCCAAGGCTTTTTCGCAAACCAGCTCACGACGACGATTGGTCAGCTTGCCCTCCGGTTCCTTTTGATATTTTTCAAAGAGATATTCACTGACTATAATCGACAACACCGAATCTCCAAGAAACTCAAGCCGCTCGTTGCACCGACAGGTAATATGCTTTTGCATCAACTCATTGGAGTAAGAAGAATGAGTCAACGCTTCTTCCAAGATTGTTTTGTTTTTGAATACATAACCGATTCTTTTCTCTAAAAGTGCCATCGGCTGTGGAGAATGTTGCATTTTCAAGCCCTCGTTTCTAAAATTCGCTTCGCTTCGTTTCCGTTTCCGCTTCCGCTTCAGCGGCATCATCAAAACCATCCCATGAGAACGTCCATTAGGTCTGATCGTCCGTTTTTTCTTCCGCGGTAACCGCTTGTTTCGCCGCGGCCGCTTTCGTCTTCCTTTCGGTTTCAAAAGCCAAGGCATTGCGGGCAATATCTTCCGTCACACCGGAATTGGTATATTGTATGGCCTGTCGAATGGCATTTTTGAAGGCCTTAGCGTTTGAGGAACCGTGCGCTTTGATGACAGGTTTAGCAAGTCCGAGAATCGGTGCGCCACCGTGCTCGGCGGGATCGAAGTCCTTTTTCATGGCGCCTAACGGCTTTTTAACAATCAGAGCCGCCAGCTTGGTAAAGAAATTCTGATAAAAAATTCCTTTCAAAACACCAAGAAGCATTTTTCCCATGCCCTCTACCATTTTCAAAAGAATATTGCCGGAAAAGCCATCGGTCAAGATCACGTCGCAGGTGTCTTTCATCAGACGGTTGGATTCGATATTGCCGACAAAATTAACTCCCGGCTCCGCCTGCAAACGTTTGTAGCTTTCGATTTGAAGCGGGAGGCCCTTACATTCTTCTTCTCCATTATTCAGGATTCCCACGCGCGGCGCATTCAAACCGTACATTTTTTTCATATAAGCAGTACCCATATGCGCAAATTGAACCATAATGTCCTCATTGATGACAAGGTTTGCGCCGGAATCCAGCAAAAGCACGGGCGGCTTGAACGGAAGCACCGTTCCAATCGCTGCGCGGCTGATCCCCTTCAATTTGCGTACAATTAACGAAGCGCCGGTAAACAAAGCGCCGGTATTTCCTGCGCTAACGACCACGTCGCCCTCGCCGTCGGCCAACATCCGCAAAGCCACCATCATAGAAGAATCTTTTTTATTGCGTACCGAGGCAATTGGATCATCGTTCATGGTAACGACACCCTCCGTATGGCGCACGGTCATACCGGCAAGAGAAATTCCGGCTTCCTGAGCAATCCGTTGGATTTCGCCTTCATTTCCCACCAAAATAAATGTATCCTCCGAAAATTCTGCCGCGGCCATCGCCGTTCCTTTCAATATTTCAAGTGGTGCGTTATCACCACTCATGGCATCCACCAGGATTCTCATTGAACCAATCTCCTTTTTTTATTTTTATCTTTTTAATCTTTTAACCTTTTAACCTTTTAACCTTTATCCTTCTTTTTGAAAATCAGCTTCGGATGAAAGCAACTGCTCGTCAGCAATACAATGTTCGATCTGCTCCAAGGCTCGTTTCGTCAACACCTCGTAGCGAGCCAGCTTACCGCCTTTTACGCGATACCCCAAAGGCTCAATAATTCCGAAATTTGCATTCATAGGAGTGAAGGTGCCGGTAATCCCACCACGGCTTACATAAGCGGCCATAGCGCCTATCATGGTGCTTTCCGGGAACACAAACGGCTCTTTTTCGTACACGCGGCGTGCCGCATTGATACCTGCCACAAGACCGGAGCCGGCTGACTCCACATAACCCTCCACCCCCGTCATCTGTCCGGCAAAAAACACATGCGGGCGGGCTTTCATGGAATAATCGGCCGAGAGAAATCCGGGAGAGTTGAGATAGGTATTGCGGTGCATCACCCCATAACGCAAAAACTCTGCGTTTTCCAAGCCCGGAATCATCCGAAACACCCTGCGTTGCTCGGGAAAAGTCAAATGAGTTTGGAAGCCTACGAGATTAAACATCGTTCCCTCTTTGTTTTCCTTGCGAAGCTGAATCACGGCATAAGGCTCCTGCCCCGTCCGGGGATTTTCCAGCCCAACCGGCTTCAAGGGGCCATAACGCAGTGTGTCATATCCTCGCTTAGCCATAACCTCCACGGGCATACAGCCTTCAAACACGGTGATGGATTTTTGTTCTTCCGCGTCGAATTGTTTCAGCTCCGCCTCCTTAGCATGAATCAGCGCATCATAAAACGCATCGTATTCTTCCCGGCTCATCGGGCAATTGATATAATCGGCATCGCCTTTGCCATAGCGAGAAGCAAAGTAGGCAATCTGCATGTTTATGCTGGCAAAATCTACGATAGGCGCGGCCGCATCAAAGAAATGAAGGCTGCCGCATTTTAGCTCACGCTCCATATATGCCGCCATGGCATCCGACGTGAGAGGCCCGGTTGCTATCACCGAAACCGTATCATTCGGAACACTTTCCGCTTCTTTTCGGATCACGTTGATGTTGGGGTGATTGCAGATTCGATCCGTTATATACGCAGAAAACAAGGTTCGATCCACCGCCAAGGCGGAACCGGCCGGTACGCGCGTGGCATCGGCCGCCTCCATAATCAGGGAGCCGAGGCGCCGCATTTCTTCTTTTAAAAGTCCCACCGCGTTCGTCGTACAGTCCGAGCGCAACGAATTGGAGCAAACCAATTCGGCAAACGCCGGGCTGTGATGCGCCGGGGTATATTTTTCGGGCTTCATCTCAAAAAGATTTACCCGGATTCCTCGGAGCGCCAGCTGATAGGCCGCTTCACATCCCGCAAGTCCCGCTCCGTAAACATTAACCGTGCGGCTTTGATTTTCCTTGTTACAATCGTTACAATTCATGCTTTCCTTTGTTCTCGTGCTTTTCTTGCCAACCCCAAACCTTTTCGGCAAGCTGCCTGCCCGTCTCGCATAGGCGCAGGCGGGCAAGCGCACGCTTTCTTAATCCTTGTTGTTTTCGTGATCGTTTTCGTTTTCGTTTTCGTTTTCGTTTTCGTTTTTTTCATGCATACTCAAAGGCAGCTCGGAAGCTTTGGCTTCTCTTTCGTACCCACAAGCTTTATCATGACAAATAATCAAAGTTTTCCCTTTCTTGCGAAACAGGGTTTTCCCGCATTGCGGACATTTTTCATTAAGCGGCATATCCCACGAGGAAAAATCGCATGTGGGATAATGCTCGCAGCAGTAGAACATGCTCTTGTTTTTACTGAACTTTACCACCACTTTGGCGCCGCACTGAGGGCAAGGCACATCCAATTCCTTGTTCTTCTGTTTTGTAAATTTGCATGTCGGATAATTGGAGCAAGCATAGAAGCTTCCGTAGCGGCCGGTGCGCAAAACCATATCGGCCCCACACTTTTCGCATTTCATACCGGAGACAATCTGCAGCGCTTTTTTCTCATCCGCATCCGGGGCGGATTCCGTCCGCGCGACAAGCGGCTTTGTATTCTTGCATTTGGGGAAATTGGGGCAGGCGGCAAATTTTCCATAACGACCGTTTTTTATGACCATGCGGCTTCCGCACTTCTCGCATATCATATCGGTTTCCTCTACCGGGGCATCTATACCGGCTTTGGCGGCATTCTGCTCGGCCGCTTCCAGCTCTTTGGAAAAGTCCTTCCAAAAGGTTTCCAGGACTTCCTCCGTCTGTGTTTTTCCCTGCTCAATTTCGTCCAGCATTTCTTCCATTTTGGCGGTAAAGCGGCAATCCACCACATCCGAAAAGTTTTCTTTCATGAGGCGTGTTGTCACTTCTCCGAGCGGCGTAGGAACAAACGATTTTCCCTCCCGCTTCACATAGTTTTTACTGATTGTCGTAATGATCGGCGCATAGGTGCTGGGTCGGCCGATCCCTTTTTCCTCCAAAAACTTGATCAGAGAAGCTTCCGTATACCGTGCCGGCGGCTCGGTAAAATGCTTATCCGGCTGAATCTTTTCCGTAATTAAAGCCTGTCCTTCCGTCAAAACGGGCAAGCGAATGTCTCGAATTTCCTCCGGATCATCCGCCGAGCGTTTTCCTTCCTCGGCACTTTCTTCATACACAGCCATATAACCCGGAAACGTCACGGTAAAGCCGCTGGTGCGGAATATATAACCGGTATTCGTAAAATCAATGAGCAATGTACTTAAGGTAGCCGATTGCATCTGGCTGGCGGTAAAACGATCCCAAATCAACTTATAAAGCTTATACTGATCCGTCGTCAGGCTTTTCCGTATTTTGGACGGCTCCAGCTCGATGCGCGCCGGACGAATGGCTTCATGAGCATCCTGGGCGTTGCTTTTGGTTTTATAGCTTCTCGGCGTTTCCGGGCAAAAATCCCGGCCGTACTTTTCGCAAATAAAGTCACGAGCCGCCTTTTGCGCTTCGGAAGAAATCCGAAGCGAGTCGGTACGCATGTAGGTAATCAAACCCTGTACACCGCCAAATTCCGCGCCAAGATTCACTCCTTCATAAAGCTCCTGGGCAATCTTCATTACCTTTTGAGATTGAAATCCGAGTTTTTTGGAGCTTTCCTGTTGCATGGTCGAAGTGGTAAACGGCGGAGGCGGCAATTTGTGTCGCACGGAACGCTTGATACTTGTCACGGTAAAGGTTCCCTTTTCCACCGCATGCACCACTCGCATAGCATCATCTTCATTTTCCAGCTTCAGCTTTCCGGAAGCATCCCCATAAAAGCGAACGACAAAGCTTTTTCCGTCCGCATCCTGCAGTACGGCGTCAATGGTCCAATATTCTGTGGGAATAAAGGCTCGGATCTCATCCTCACGATCCACAATAACACGCGTGGCAACCGATTGCACTCGCCCGGCCGAAAGACCGCTCTTTACCTTTTTCCACAAAAACGGACTCAGCTTGTAGCCCACAATTCGATCCAAAATCCGGCGTGCCTGCTGCGCATTAACCAGATTCATATCAATCGAAGAAGGGTTTTTGATGGCCGTTTTGACCGCGTTTTTCGTGATTTCATTAAAAGTAACGCGATGAGTGTCCTCCATGGGGATGCCCAGCGTTTCTGCCAAATGCCATGAAATGGCTTCTCCCTCGCGGTCAGGGTCAGTGGCAAGATACACTTTGGAGGCGGCTTTCGCCTCTTTTTTGATCTCTTTGATCAAATCGCCCTTGCCGCGGATGTTAATATAATGTGCCTGAAAGCCATTGTCAATATCAACGCCCAATGTGCTTTTCGGCAAATCCCGCACGTGTCCCTTCGATGCAATTACTTTATAGTTGGATCCGAGATACCCCTTGATCGTACTTGCTTTGGAAGGTGACTCAACGATTACCAGATTCATTTTTATTTATAACCATAGCTTCTCCTGTCGGCAGAAGCTCCCTTTCTATCTGCGTTCATAAAAAGTTGCAGAAAATACGCCCCTGTGAAAAAATCTTAGGGCGCCGGCCATGACGAAAGCCCGTCCTTCCGGCGCTTGTACGCTGATTTTCTAAACTTTACCGTTTCGGTTTTGTTAGCGCCGGATATACAAATTGCCGGGCAAGGTACTGATCAGCCCGCGAATTTCCAAAAGTGTGAGTGCAGCCATAACCTCACCCACGGTATACCCGAGATTGCATAATTTATCAATCGTAACCGCACGATCCAAAGGAATCCCTTCAAATACGGTACGACATTTATCATCCAATTGACGCAGAATTTCCTCCGAGCCATCGCTTCTCTTTTCATGAGCGCGAGGCGGCTTTGAAGATTCTGACACGGTACTTGGACGATCGGCTTCCTCTGCCTTCCGCGGCGGCTTTCGCAAAGGACGAAGCTCCCCCGGATTCGGCACTTGCTTCGGAGATGGCTGGGAAGCGGTGTAATTTCTCTCGCTGTAATGTCTGGCCGCTACCCCCATCTTTTCCAGCACTTGTTCATCAAAGTGATAGTTGCTTCTGGCATAGGTCAACGCCGAATAATTCAAAGAAGCACCGTAAAGTGTCTCATAATCTACAAGAATATCCGAAGCGCTACTAACGGCGGTCGCCCCTCCTTTGATCAAAAGGTTTGTCCCAAGCGAATTGCTTTCGTCAATATTTCCGGGGATCGCGTAAACATTTCTTCCTTGAATCAAAGCACATTTCGCCGTGATCATAGCGCCGCTCTTTTCATCGGCTTCCACAATCAGGGTTCCCTGACACAAGCCGCTGATGATTCGATTTCTCACGGGGAAATTGGCTCCGCTCGGCGCGGTGCCGGGGGCAAACTCGGTGATAACCAAGCCGTTTCTTTCAATAAAAGTTTCCAGCGTGCGATGTTGCGGCGGATAGACAATATCAATACCGCAGCCCAACACGGCAATGGTTTTTCCTTCGGCCGCCATGGCGCCGCAAGCGGCCACCGAATCAATGCCAAGTGCCATTCCGCTGACGACGACAGCGCCGGCCGCTGCCAATTCATATCCCATTTTATAAGCGGCACGCTTCCCGTACTCGCTCATTTTTCTGGTACCGACCACGGCAATACAAACCTTATTGTCCAGCGGCATCAGCGTTCCCTTATAATAAAGAACCGCCGGCGGATCCTGCAGGTTTTTCAAGCGTGAAGGGTAATACGGATCGGCATACGACAGAATGCCGATCTGATGGGTGGTGCAGTAATCAATGGTCTGATACGCCTTTTCCAAGCTTTTATCAGCCAGCCGGTGCGCCAAATCTTCACTGACGCTATCGGAAGCGGACAATTCTTCTTCCGAAAGATTGAAAATTTCAAAAGGAGTTCCGAAGGTTTCCAGCAACGGAAGGAGCCGTTTAGAGGCCACGGAAAGCCGATCTGCCAACCATATCCAATAAAGATTCTCCGATTTCATCCGTTCTTTCCTCCCTTTTTCAAAAAGATTCTCTCCATTTGTCTGTTGTTTTCCAAAGGCCGGCCTCAAAAATCTTTTTTGGTCGGTATTCTAATGCTTTATAAAAATCTTCCGTTATTCCGACGCAATGCGCCGTCCGAACTGCTCCCACATACAAACGGAAGCGGCAACAGCGGCATTTAACGACTCCGTTCCGAGTTGCATGGGAATCAAAAGCGTATGGCTACAAGCCTGCAAGGTCAAAGGGGAGAGTCCGTGCCCTTCGTTTCCCACCACAATCACGTCGTCCGCTTGTAAGGGAACCTTGCCGAGAAGCAGGGCTTCCGAGGTCAAGGCTGCCGCATACGTCCGTCGTTTTTCCGAAGCCAGCGCCTCAAGCGCGGCGGCCAGATGCTCCGTCCGCACGATTTTCTGCCGAAACAGCGTTCCCATGGAGGCGCGCACGGTTTTGGAATTATAAATGTCGGCACAATCGGAGCTGATCAAAAGGCAATCCACCCCGAAAGCGGCCGCACTGCGTATGATGGTTCCGAGGTTGCCCGGATCTCGCACCGATTCCACGGCAAAGACACGTTCTCCGTGCGAAATTTCATCGGTCGGGAAGGTACCATCTCTATTTATTGTAGCAATTTTATGGATTTTGTCAATACATTTTGCCACACATATTATACCTTCCGGCGATTTTTCTTCCGACACCTTGGAAAACACTGAATCGGCCAACACGCGCACGGCGACATTTTGCTTTGTCAGTTTGGTTAACCACGGATTCAGATTTTTCAAGCTGCTTTCCTTTACCACAGCGGCCTTTATCTCTACCCCGGCTCGCAAGGCTTCCTCCAGCAGCTTGATTCCGTCAAAAAGGAACGCTCCGTCGGCATCCCGATATTTCTTGTCTCGGAGCTTGCCCACCTGTGTCACAAAAGCATTTTGGCGGGAAGTAATGATTTCATACTGCCGATGATTTTCTTTGGCTTGTTCGCTTCCACGCGATTTGTATTTTTCTTCCATTCCAAGCTCCCTTTTCTCTCAAAGCAGTCCCTATTGACACACAAAAGGTGCCTTTGGAATGCTTCTCTTTTTTCGGCATCGTCTGCTTGCGTTTGCTTTCACGTATTTGGCTTAGGCAACACGCACGGCTTTCGGCCGAGCCTGAGAATTTCAAAAAAGGGGCGTTAAAAAATTCCAAACGAATTTTTTAACGGCCCCTTCTTTCCATATCCGGTTAAAGTGCGGCCTTTGCCTTAGCAACCAATGCTGCAAACGCTTCCTTATCAGCAATTGCGATTTCAGAAAGCATTTTACGGTTCAGATCCACACCGGCCAGCTTCAGACCGTGCATAAAGGTAGAATAGTTCATACCGTTTGCCTTTGCCTGAGCAGAAATACGAGCGATCCACAGACGACGGAAATCTCTCTTTTTCTGTTTGCGGCCGATGAAAGCATAGTTTCCGCTTTTCATGACGGCTTGCTTTGCCATCTTGAAATGCTTGCTCTTTGCTCCCCAATAGCCCTTAGCGGCTTTCAATACTTTATTTCTTCTTTTGCGCGTCATTGTTGCGCCTTTTACTCTTGCCATTTATCGATTCCTCACTTTCAGTTACTTAGAGATCATTGCTTTGATATTGCTTGCCATTGCATTGCTCAGAATCGCACCGCCGCGAAGCTGTCTTTTACGCTTGGGGGTTTTAATTCCGAGTTTATGTCTGCGCTGGCTGTGATTGATCTTCACCTTGCCGGTTCCGGTAACGGAAAATCTTTTCGCCGAAGCTCTGTGAGTTTTGATTTTTCCCATGGTTATATTCTCCTTATAATAAATTTCTCTTGCAAGAAGCTCACTTCTTTTTTACGGGGGCGATGACCATACTCATAAAGCGGCCATCCAGCACCGGGGGTTTATCGGCGCCTCCCATTTCTGCGCAGGCTTCCAAAAATTTCATCATAATTTCCTTGCCCATAGCAAGATGACTCATTTCACGGCCTTTGAATTTCAGAACAACCCGAACTTTGTTTCCATCCGAAAGGAACCTTTGCGCGTGTCTGACCTTCGTTTCAAAATCATGCGTATCAATGCGATACGAAAGCTGAATTTCCTTCAACTCTACCGTTTGCTGTTTTTTCTTCGCTTCTTTTTCGCGTTTTTCGCATTCAAAGCGATATTTTCCGTAATCCATGATTTTGCACACGGGCGGCGTAGACTGCGACGACATCATCACAAGGTCAAAGCCTCTGTCATAAGCCAGGTTCAATGCCTTCTCCGAGGGCATAATACCCAGCTGCTCACCGGACTCACCGATCAAGCGTACTTCCTTTACCTTGATTTCTTCATTGATCTGAAGTTCTTTTGCGCTAATAGGGAAACACCTCCAAAAAAATAAGTACGAAGAAGCTTCTCCGTACACACAAAACTTCGCCCCTTTTCTTGCAAAACAAAAGAGACAAAAGAATATATGAAACCGTACGCGCCTTTGCGGCACGGTGAGAACGGAGAACGCTCTGCTTCTTTCCTGCGTATTTTATCATGTTTTTGATGGCTTGTCAAGAGCTTTTTTCATTTTTTGCGTTTTTTTGCAAAAAAAATTCAAAAAGTTCTGCGTCTGAAAAGTTTTTCTTGTTTTCTTTGATTTTTCTCGGCTCGTGTCCTGCATTTTTCCTCCTTTCAAAGAAAAGAGGTTCTTCCCGATTCCGATTTCCGATTGGGCTTCGATTCCTTAAATTCCATCATTTTCAAGCGGCCGTTTTTCGGCAATGTCATAATACACAAATTGCAGAGGGATTTGACTCTGTATTTTCTACTGATTATCATTTTTGACGAAAAATTACTGCAAAAAATCGTCATTTTGAATATATACAAATCCCGCAAAATGTGATATAATCAATACGCTGTTCCGTGAATGGGCCAATATCACGGTTCGGGTTTTCAAAATGCACAGTTATCACCGTAGGGTGCGGAATATCAAGCTTATGATATCAACACGCACTGGCGGTCACGCTGTGCATTCTTTTTTTCTTGGAAAGCTCGCGTTTTTATATTTTTATATTATTTTTTTAAAACTTATGGAAAAAAAGAAAGAGTTGTGATATAATGAATGTGTGTTGTGTACTTATATAACAAAGTGAGAAACCGGCTTCCTCCTTTCCGCTTTCTTTATTTAACCTTCGGCCTTTCGCCTCACGATCTGCAATATGGGGCAAGGCTATTTGCCAAAAAGAGGAATGCTTAACCGGCGCCAACGCGCTTTTGTCCTTTGCTTACACACACTTTTATCAAAAAAGTAACTCTGCCGGCATCGACCGGCAAAAGGATTATGCATATGCCAAATTATATTGAAAAAGCCGAATCCATGACGCTTCCCGTCGTGGTACTGAAAGGGATTGTTGCATTCCCTTCCATTCCCTTAAATTTTGAAGTCAACAACGAAGCAGATATGGAGGTGCTGAGAAACGCCGCACAAACCAGCACCGCCGTATTACTGCTGGCCGCCAAGGAAATTCAAGATCCGCCCTATCAGCCGGAAGGGCTTTATAGAGTCGGCACCGTGGCCAAGGTCAAGCAGTTGCTTTCTACCTCCGAGGGCACGCTCCGCGTTATCTCGGAAGGCTCCTGCCGCGGCGAAGTCTCTCTTTTGACGGAAACCCCGGAGGGGCGTCTTTCCGCCGATGTCGTAGCCAAAAATATTTTAGCCACCGATACGGGACTGCGCGGTGAAGCGCTCATGCGAGAGGCTTTGCTGGCTTTGGAGGAAGTGACAAAGCTGCTTACCTCCACGTCGGATGATTTTATCATGACCGCAAAATCCGTTCGGGATCCCGGTCTTTTCGCGGATTTTATCGCGTCCAATATCATGGTAAAATATGAAGACAAGCAAGCCATTCTGGAAGCCTTTGATCCCATGAAGCGCGTGGAGCTTTTAACGCTTCTTTTGAATCGGGAAAAAGATCTGTTGGCCTGCGAGGTGGACATTCATAAAAAAGTGCGGTTCCGTCTCGGACAGGCACAGCGCGAACGGTATCTTCAGGAGCAGCTGCGCGTCATTCAAGAAGAATTGGGTGTTTCCGACGGTGATGACGATTTTTACAATCAGATTCTCAATGCACACCTGCCGCATGAGGTGGAAGAAAAACTGCTTAAGGAAAACGAGCGTCTTGCCAAAACGCCTTTCGGTGCCGCCGAAAGCGTAGTTCTGCGCAGTTACCTTGAAACCTGCCTGGAGCTTCCCTGGACAAAAGCCACCAAAGACCGCACAGACGTGAAGGCTGCGGCTGCGGTTCTTGACAAAGACCACTACGGGCTGACAAAGGTGAAAGAACGCATTTTGGAATTTATCGCCGTCAAGCAGCTCAATCCCGATTTGAAAAGTCAGATTATTTGTCTTGTCGGCCCTCCCGGCGTCGGAAAAACCTCGATTGCCACTTCCCTGGCACGCGCGATGAAGCGGAAATATGTGCGCGTTTCGCTCGGTGGTATTCATGACGAGGCGGATATTCGCGGTCACAGAAAAACGTACGTAGGCGCTATGCCCGGACGCATTATCAACGCGCTTGTTCAAGCCAAGGTGAAAAATCCACTGATTCTGCTTGACGAAATCGACAAAATCGGGCACGACGTTCACGGCGATCCTGCCTCCGCGCTTTTGGAGGTTTTGGACGCCGAGCAAAACAAGGCTTTCCGCGATCATTTTGTGGAGCTTCCCTTTGATCTTTCGGATTGCGTTTTTATCGCCACGGCCAACACGCTGGACACCATTCCGCGCCCGCTGATCGACCGCATGGAAATTATTGAGCTTTCCACCTACACGCGGACGGAAAAGCTGCACATTGCCAAGGATCACCTGATTCCCAAGCAACTCAAACGGCACGGCCTGACGCGCCGCACCTGCAAGCTGACCGATGATGCCATTTATGAAATCATTGATTATTACACGCGCGAAGCCGGTGTGCGCGGACTTGAGAAACAATTTGCCTCCATCTTCCGCAAGGTAGCCATGAAATTGGTTTCCGAAGCCGACACCAAAGCGCACATTGACGCGTCTGACGTCAAGGCCTATCTCGGGCCGCGCAAGCTGCTTCCCGAAACCATTGCCAAAGAGGATGAAGTCGGCCTTGTCAACGGCTTGGCCTACACCGAGGTCGGAGGCGATCTGCTGGAAATCGAAGTGGTCGTCCCCGAAGGAACGGGAAAAATCGAGCTCACCGGCTCACTGGGCGATGTCATGAAAGAATCGGCGCACGCCGCCATCAGCTACATTCGCACACGAGCCAACGAATTTGGCATTCCCTCCGATTTTTACAAAACCAAAGACATACATATTCATGTACCCGAAGGTGCTGTGCCGAAGGACGGCCCGTCGGCAGGCGTAACTATGATGACGGCGCTTGTCAGCGCGTTGACAGGGATTAAAGTCCGTCGAAATGTTGCCATGACCGGAGAAATCACGCTTCGCGGTCGCGTATTGCCGATTGGCGGACTGAAAGAAAAAACCATGGCGGCTTACACCGCCGGGGTTACCACGGTACTGATCCCCTTTGACAATCAGCGCGATCTGGAAGAAATTGATCCTGAAGCGAGGGAACATTTGATTTTTGTTCCCTGCAAAAACGCCGACGACGTGTTAAAAAATGCTTTGGTTTCCGATCCATCTGCCGGGAAAGCAACTTTTCCTTTTCTGAATCATACTGCCCCTGCCAGGGCAAATCATGAAAATGACGCATTGCCGGAGCTTCCCCCGCTCCCTCAGGACACGCCAGCCGTTCGTCCTGCTTGCCTGTAACAGCACGGAAGCAAAAACCCCGGGTTTTCTAAAAATTATTTCTAAGAAAGGATCTTGCAGCCGCAAGACAAGACTATGGCTACAGGAATCAACCTTCAAAACACCTCTTTGAGGATCAGTGCCGGAACGGATCGTCAGTTTCCTTCGGATCCGATGCCTCAAATTGTACTTTCCGGGCGTTCCAATGTGGGAAAAAGCTCTTTGATCAACACTCTGCTCGGACGCAAGGCTTTGGCGCGCGTTAGCGCTTCGCCGGGGAAAACCATTACCATCAATTTTTACGATGTGGATAAAAAACTGTTTTTGGTGGATTTGCCGGGTTATGGCTATGCCAAGCGCCGCACGGAAGAACAGGCGGTGTGGTCATCGCTCACCGACCGCTTCTTCACCAGCAATCCCAATACGGATCGGATCTATCTTGTGCTGCAGCTGATTGATTGCAAGGTCGGCATTACGAACGACGACGCTATGATGCTTCGTTTTCTCGTCAATGCCGGACTCCCCTATGGCATGATTGTCACCAAAACCGACAAGCTCAACAAAACCGATCGTTTAGCAGCCCTCCGAAAAATCGAGGAGCATCCGCTTGCCCAAAACATTGCGATCTTCCCTTTTTCTTCGCACACGGGCGAAGGAAAAAACGAGGTTTGGCGCTATATTTTGTCTCAAACGGAACTATAATCTCAAAAGAAAGGCGAAACTACTGTATGCTGCGATATTTGATTTCAGGCGCGGGTGATTTTACTTCCTATTTGATTCAGCTTCTTCTTTGCCTGCCGATTATTTTATTCTCCCTCTCCCTTCACGAAACGGCGCACGGCTTTGTGGCCTATAAATGCGGGGATCCCACCGCGCATGATCAAGGACGTCTTACATTGAATCCGCTCAAGCATTTGGATCCGGTCGGCTTTTTGTGCATGCTTTTAGCCGGATTCGGATGGGCCAAGCCCGTTCCGATTCTGACGCGCAATCTCAGAAAGCCTCGTCGGGATATTGCCCTGGTTTCTTTGGCCGGCCCTATGTCCAATCTGCTTCTCTCTTTTCTGTTTTCCATCGTGTTTCGCTTTACGTACCAGCCCTTGTTTCGCGGCATTTTCGGTGCGCCTAACGAAGCGATAGCCAATCTCTTTTATTATTTGTTGATCTTTATCTTTTTAGGCATTCAGCTGAATGTGTCGCTGGCGGTATTCAATCTGCTTCCCATTCCTCCGTTGGACGGATCCAAGATTCTATACATGCTCCTTCCGCCCAAGGTTTACTACAAAATTGCACCCTACGAACGGTACATCTCCCTTGTTTTTATGCTTCTGTTGGTCGGCGGAGTGCTTTCTCCTTTGCTCACTACGGGAAGCCGCCTTATCATCAAGGGAATGTTTTGGCTGTTAAAAATCCCCGATATTTTCGGAATCTTTTAATTTTCTGATGAAAATCGTTTTTTCAATATTCTTTTTTCCGGAGAACCGAAATGGATGCTATCACTTACCGGCTCGATCAATTTGAAGGGCCTTTGGATTTGCTTTTGACATTGATTGCCAAAAACAAAGTCAGCATCGCGGATATTCCCATTGCATTGATTTGCGATCAGTATATGGAATATATCGTCGAAGCCCAGGAAATGAATATGGACATTGCCAGCGAATTTATTTTGATGGCAAGCGAGCTGCTGCTGATTAAAAGCAAGCTGCTCCTTCCGCGCCCCGAAGCGGAGGAAGAAGATCCGCGAACTACGTTGGCTGATGCCCTGCTCCGTTACAAGCAGGCCAAAGAAGCCGCGGTCAAGATGGCGCCGATATATGCCTATTACAGCGGACGGATGATCAAGGACACCGATGAAATTTCCATTGACAAGACGTATGTGGCTGACCAAAATCCATTATCTTTGCAAACGGCCATCAAGCGAATCATTGCCTACAATAATGTATTGGAGCGTGCGCATCAGACAGCGTTCAAGCCCATGATCAGCAAACCGATTGTACCGGTTGAGTTGAAAATTGTCGGCATTTTGAAACGGATGAACAACCACGGCGGAAAGTCCACGCTACAGGAGCTTTTGAGTGATTCCGTTTCCCTGCCGGATCTGATTGCTATTTTTATCGGCGTGCTGGAATTGGTCAAAATCCGAAGGATTCTGATTGACGAATCCGCTGAGCTTTCCGAATTGCCGGAAGGCAATCTGCATGGAAACACCACCCGCTTTATTATCAACGCGGACGAAAGCAGCATTGCGGATGCCGCCGGGGATATTTATAATTGACGCAGAAAAGAGGCCTTTATGAACGAAGAAATCACTCCGATTGCCAATATCGAAAGTGCTATTGAAGCGATCCTCTATGCAGCCGGCTACCCGGTTCGCTACGAAAAGCTGTCCGAGGTGCTGGGGCTTTCCGCAAAAGACGTTCGCACCATGGTGGAACACATGGCAGAATCCTACAACCGTGAAGATTCTTTGCGCGGCATCCGTCTTTTGATGTTTGAAGAAACCTGTCAGTTTTGCACCAAAGAGCAATATGCGCCCTATATCCGCGAAGCCTTGGGAATCAAGCGGGGCGGCAACCTCTCGGCTTCTTCGCTGGAGGTGCTGGCCGTTGTGGCTTACAACCAGCCTGTGACACGATCCTATGTAGATACGGTTCGGGGCGTGGACAGCTCCTATGCCATGAACTCTCTGATCGACAAAGGCCTGATTGAAGCGTGCGGCCGATTGGACGCGCCGGGCCGCCCGATGATTTATGAAACGACAGAAAAGTTTCTCCGTGTGTTCGGGATCAATTCGCTGGAGGATTTGCCGCAAACCGAATCTTTGGAGGAGCTTGCAAAAAACGAAACCGAGCAAGCGTCGGGAATAGCCGACGATGCGCAGGCTTCCGAGGAACCGAAAAACGACAGCCCGGACGCGTCTTTTCCCGAAGAAGAAAAGACGGACAGCGGAAGTACCGATGCAAGCGAAAGCGAAAGCGAAAGCGGAAGCGAAAATGCCAATGTAACAAACGCTTAATTGCCCTAAACGTCTGCCTGCCTCGGCAAACGGCAGGGGCAGCAACGCCTAAAATCCATTGAAAGTGCGAAAGGAGAAGAAAACACCCATGGCGGTCGGTTGGTATATTTTCTTTGGGATTCTTTTATTCTTTGCCTTTCTCCTGTCGCTGAAAGCCAACATAAAGCTTGCTTTCAAGGATGAGCTGGTTCTCTCGGTACGCGTGCTTTGTTTTACTTTTCGCATTGTACCGGGAAAAGAGAAAAAGCCGATTGATTATAAAAAATACTCCTATAAAAAGCATCAAAAACGTCTGAGAAAGAACTATGCGGCCTACCTTGCCGCTCAACAAAAAAAGGCGGCCAAGGCGGAAGCCAAAAGAAAGAAAAAAGAAATGGAAGCGGCGAAAACGCCGGAGCAGAAAAAAGCCGAAAAGAAAGCGAAAAAAGAACAGCCGAAACGCTCCATTCTTGATTGGCTCAATTTGGCAACCTCCACGCTCGGCGTCTTGTTCAAAAAGTTTTTTAAGCATCTTCACATTCAAGTGGCTCGCCTCAAAATTCGGGTGGCCACGGGAGATGCGGCTTCCACAGCCGTTCTTTACGGCGCTGTCATTCAATCGGTCGCTTACATGATGGAAATTTTAAATCGAATCACCCATGTGGACGGCCTAAAAAAAGCCGAAATCGAAGTGGTTCCCGATTATTTAGCCGAAAAAACAACCATGGATATGTGCTTTGTTTTTTCTCTCCGCGTGTGGCATGTCTTTGCCATTCTGTTTTCAACGCTCGGTCGCTTTCTCAAAAAGTTTTTCGAAACCAATCCGAAAGCCAAAGAGCGTCAAAACAGCGAAAGACCTATGCCGCCCAAGCGGCGCCGCAAGCGCAAAAAAGCGGCGGCGAAAGCCTCGTCTTCTCCCCGCAAGCCTGTCCTCTGTACCGAAAACGACAGCCATCCCGGAATTGCTTCCACGGAATTAAATGGAAAATTATAAAGAATATAAAATATACATCTTCTGAAAGGAATCAAGAAAATGGCAAACGAAAACAAGATTCAGGATATTATTAAAACTTCACTGGAAAACATCCGAAACATGGTAGATGCCAACACGGTTATCGGAAATCCCATCAACACGGACAGCGGAACTACGATTATTCCGATCTCCAAGGTATCCATGGGCTTTGCTTCCGGCGGGCTTGATTTCAACGGCAAAAATGCCAAGCCATCCCCTGCTCCTCAGTCCAACCAACAAAATTTTGGAGGAGGCGGCGGAACCGGCCTTTCCGTTATGCCTGTCGGTTTTCTGATCGTTTCCCGCGATGGAGACGTCAGCATGATCAATGTCGGAGACAAAACCCCGAATGATCCCGTTGAACAGATCCTTGACCTGATCGACCGTTCCCCCGAAATTTTTGATAAGGCACGCGCTTTCTTCAAGAAAAAAGAGCCGGAAAATCCCGACGAGGTTTCTTACAAGGAAACCAAGACAAAATCATCGAAATAATTCCTTCAACCACCTGTAAAATCCACGTATATCATCCGACGGGCATATTTTTTCCTTCCGAAATATACAATAAATTGTATTTGATTTTCGGAGGTAAACGATATGCCCTTCTCTGAAAGAAAAAATTTCGCGCGAAAGCGATCTCTCCTGTTTTTCGCCCTTTGCATCCTCCTTGCTTTTTTCCGCTTTTCCTGCCTTCCTGTCGGCGCGTTGACTGTATCGGCGCAAAGCGCCGTTCTGATTGAAGCCGGCGGAGGCACGGTTTTGTTTGCTCAAAATGCGGAAAAACCGATGGCCATGGCAAGCACAACGAAAATTATGACCGCGGTTGTTTGCATTGAAAGCGGCTCTTTGGATCGGGAAATTACCATTCCGAAGGAAGCGGTTGGAATTGAAGGTTCTTCCGTCTATCTTTGCGAAGGCGAATGTCTGACCTTACGCCAGCTTTTGTACGCTTTGCTTCTCTCCTCTGCCAACGATGCCGCCACCGCCATTGCCCTTGCCGTCAGCGGCAGCATAGCCGCCTTTTCCGATCGAATGAACGAAACGGCGAGACGTCTCGGCTTGGCACATACCCATTTTGACAATCCGCACGGGCTTGACAGTCCTACGCATTACACCACGGCCAAGGATTTGGCAACACTTTCCTCTTACGCCATGTCATTGCCGGATTTTCGTGCCATTGTTTCCACTTACAAGGAACAAATTCCCTTCTGCGGAACGGAAAACGGGCGCTTGCTTGTCAATCACAACCGCCTTTTGCGCTCCTATCCGGGCGCTGTCGGAATCAAAACGGGCTTTACAAAAAAAAGCGGGCGGTGTTTAGTTTCGGCCGCCGAGCGCGACGGACTTTTGCTAATTGCCGTAACCTTAAAGGCGCCGAACGATTGGAAAGATCATGCTGCCCTGCTCGATTATGGCTTTGACAATTACGTATCCGTTCCTCTGTCCGGCGGAAAAACGGAAATGGCTTTGCCCGTTATCAGCGGACAATCCGACACCGTTCTCTGCTCCGTCAGCGGGCAAGCGAAAGCGGTTCTGCCACGAGGCCATGGGGTTATTTCCTGCCGAATGGAAATGAAGCGGTTTGTCTATGCACCGGTGGAGCAAGGCGAGGCGGTGGGAAAAATTCTGTATTATTGCGAGAACAAAAAAATCGGAGAGGAAATCATTTATACCGAGCAATCTGTGGCTTTGAAAAAGCAGCATGTTTCTTTAGTAAAACGCTTCCTTTCTCTATTTCAAAACAAAAAAGGTTTTTATGGAAAATAAGAAAAAAGATATACACACTCAGACGCCTCAAAGGGACTCCGGCGTAAGAATCAACAAATATTTTACCGATTGCGGCCTCTTTTCTCGCCGTGCCGCCGAAAAAGAAATCCTGGCCGGGCGTGTCAAAGTCAATGGGATTCCCGCTACTTTGGGGCAAAAGATAGACCCGAACAAGGATCGAATTGAGTATAAGGGCGAACGTATTGTTCCGCGGTCAGGGCGTCGGTTTACTTATATCCTTTTGAACAAGCCCTGCGGGTATCTCACTTCGATGTCCGATGACCGAGGACGCAAATGCGTCACGGAGCTGATCCGCGATCTTCCCACGCGCGTTTATCCGGTGGGACGGTTGGATATGAATTCGGACGGACTTTTGCTCTTTACGGACGATGGAGATCTGGCGCAATTTCTCACGCATCCGAAGCATGAAATCCCCAAAATATACCATGTAAAAGTAAAAGGGGCGCACGACGACAAAAAAATCGAAGCGCTCGGCAAATCCATGGAAATTGATGGCTATCGCATTGCCCCTGTCAAAGTGGAATTGGTTGCGGATCGTTCCGATTCCTGCATTTTGAAGATGACTCTATGGGAAGGAAGAAACCGTCAGATCCGCAAAATGTGCGAACAGGTTCATTTAGACATTCTCAGTTTGCGCCGCGTTGCCATCGGAGAGATTCAGCTTGGCAATCTGGCGCCGGGAAAATGGCGCTTTCTCAGCGGCGCAGAGGTTGCCTATCTGAAACGCAGTATGCAAAAATCTTCACAGCCCTCAGAAAGGAAGTCGAAAACAAACCATGCTTGAAGTATTGCCCATTCAAGAAAAAGCACAGCAGGAAAGCATCTGCCTGCGTTGCCACGTTCCCTACAACCCCGATTGGATGGCTTATGCCGCTTATATCGACGGCGCTTTGGCCGGCGTATGTCAGTTCTCCATGAATGCCGGCGGCGGCCATATATACAGCATTCGCGGCGTTGACGGCTATGAAAGCACCCAAACGCTGTTTGTTATGGGGCGCGCCGCCTTAAATTTTATGGATCTTTGCGGGATTCCTCGCGCTTATTGCGAGGACAAGGAGCTGCCGGACGATCTTGCCCGCATGATTGGATTTTCGCAGGATGCGCAAGGGGCACGTTTTGTCGAGCTAACCCATTTCTTCGATCATCCTTGTCAACACTCAGCACACAAATAAGAGCAAATAAGACTTTCCTTGTGAAAAAAATGCGGTACTTTGGATATTTTTTACAAATTCCGGTACCGTATTTTTGTATAATATTTTTTTCGATTTTCTATTGTAATTTTCTTCCATTTGTGTTATAATTTTGTCGTGATAAAAAACTAAACCATTTTTGGAGGAATAAACAAATGGAATTCACTAGCTCAACCAAAGTACTGATTGCGGATGAAAACTCCGCCCAGCGCCAAGCGCTGCGCGACACTCTTGCAAGAAACGGCTATCGTTTTATTGACGAGGCCTCCAACGGCGAGGATGCGCTGATCAAAATCTCCCGGAACCACCCCGACATTGTTCTCATTGATGTTTGGCTTTCCAAATTGGATGGCATCGGTGTCATTCGCAACACGCGCTCCATTGACTTCGGCAAGGATCAATCCCCTGCTTTCGTTGTTTTGTCCATGGTTTCCAGCCAAAACATTTTTATGGAAGCCACCAATGCCGGGGCGGAAATGTGTATTCTTAAGCCCTACGACCAAGTCAGTCTTTGCAATCATTTGCAGGACATTATCCGGCGACGCATCAAAACGGTTTCCACCGTTCTATCGACAACAACACCCGTGCGCCCGGACGAATCGGACATTGAAACGCAGGTCACGAAGATCATTCATCAAATCGGTGTGCCGGCTCATATCAAGGGCTATCAATATCTCAGAACCGCCATTATGCTGACAGTCAACGACAATGACGTGATCAATTCGGTCACCAAAATTCTTTATCCGTCCGTAGCCAAAAAATATTCCACAACGACCAGCCGCGTGGAACGAGCCATTCGTCACGCCATTGAAGTTGCCTGGGATCGCGGCGACGTTGACACGTTAAATGCTTATTTTGGATACACCATTCAGAACAGCCGCGGCAAACCGACAAATTCAGAATTTATTGCCATGATTGCGGACAATCTCCGGTTAAAATACAAGCTTAATCAATAAACAGTGCCTTGCGCAAAAACGCAGAAGCACAGAAGAACGCTGTGCAAATGAAAAAGAGCATATCCCAAAGCTTGGCTGTCGGTTGGACAATGCGCGCCCCGGCGAAGCTTTTGGATATGCTCCATTTTTATACAATTTTAATACAGGCTTTTTCCTATGTGTCCTCCGTGTAGCAAATGGGGCTGCTGAGCTTCTTTTCAGCAGCCCCATTCAAGCATGCAAATGCTCAATTGTTTTGATCGTTCGTAAAAACGATTTCATCCGAGCGGTAATAATCCAATTTTTCACGGGCGAATTTCATGATATAGTCTTCGTCCATAGGCGCTTCCAGCCAATATTGCAGTTCCTCAATCCGGGCCTGCTTTTCCGCAATCCGCGCTTTGAGAAGCTTTTTCTCTGCTTCGATTTCATTATATTCAATCAATTTGGAAACAAAGGTAATCACAGAAGCTAACATCAGTACGCATAGCGCACAGACGACAATAATGGATCGAATTTTTTTGGCGGAAGCCTGCACCTCATGCGTTTTTCTTTCGTTCCCTGGCCTGTTGGCGGCAACCGTGGTTTGTGGTGCTTTCTCTGTCCTCATTGTCTTTCTGTTTCCTCCGTTTCTTTCTTTTTAGATTGGGCGACGGCTCTTGTTTCGTTTTCTGACGCTGCGTCGCCAAAGTTTTTTTATTTGACTTTCTTTTTCGGATCCGGCTTTGCATTTTCCGAATCGGAAAAAGAATCCCCTCTTTCATCATACCAAGCACGAGCCGGAACATCCAAGCGAGCACTTGTATCAAGCCATTCAATACACGTGACACGGTCAATCGAAAGAGAATATAACCGACCGCAATTCCCAGCAAAATCCACCCGCGTATTCTTCCGCTATTACCGGCATAGGCGACAAGCACAGCGGCCATGCCAAAAGAAAACGCGAACAAAGCATCGGCGATAGCGAAAAAGACTTGAAGAAAAATTCGTCCTACTTTGCCCAGCTTTTCGGGCTTTAACAGCGGCGCCCTTGCAAAAAACGGACATTTCCATAAACCCTTAGGCAATCCGGCACACAGCTTTTCCGCCGAGACGTCCGGCGAAAGCATTTGGCGCAGCAAGGCCAAACACTCATAAAGGCAACCGAGGCAAATGCCGGCCAAAGCGGCGCGAACAAAAAGTAACAAAAAGCCCGATTGAGAAATTTCCATCGAGCCTCACCCACGCAGTCTTTTGAAAAAGCCTTTTCTTTCGGTTCCGGCATTGTCGTAATAGATCACGGCAGAAATCCTACCGTCGATAGACACAATGCCCTTCTCCGTATCCAACACACAAATCTTGAGTCCTTCGCCCTCAACGGTCATTTCACCGCCCGACGTATCCATCGTGACATTGTGATCATCGAAATCGAATACATTTTTCACGCCGGTAATATCAATATGTTGACGAGAGCGGATGGAAATATGATTTTGGTTAGAAATAGGTTCGCCCCCGTTCGGGCTGTCGGAATGATAATTTTGCATTATATCAAGCACCTCCGCATAAAATCTATTAAAAAATATGCGAAAGATGCCCGGTTTATTCGATAATTTCGTACATCGTGGCCGCTTCGTTTTTGCCCACAGTTTCGCGCACATCCACAACACGGGCTTTAAGGGTACGCTGTCCGAAGGTCACTTCCAGCACATCCCCCACCTTGACCTCATAGGATGCCTTGACCTTGCGCCCGTTGACGGACACGTGCGCCGCATCGCAAGCTTCATTGGCTACGGTACGTCTCTTTATAATTCTTGATACTTTCAGATATTTATCCAATCGCATGATTTTGGGTTCCTGATATAGGAAGGCCACGGATCCCCTTATGAGTGTCCCCGGCCTTCCATATTCCTTTTATTCCAATTGAATCAGTTCAATGCGTCCTTAAAACCTTTACCTGCCGTGAATACAGGACGATTGGCAGCCGGTGCAGTAATCATTTCACCGGTTCTGGGATTACGACAAGCCTTTTCTTCTCTCTTTCTGATTTCAAAGGTTCCGAAACCAACGATCTGTACCTTTTCGCCATTTTTCAGCGCTGCCGTTACTGTGTTAATAAACGCATTAACAGCATTTGCTGCGTCCTTTTTGCTGAGATTTCCGGATTCTGCTACAGCTTCGATAAATTGCGTCTTGTTCATAATTACTTTTACCTTTCCAATGATTTTTTCCGGCACCATGGCCGATTCCGTATTTCTGCCGAAAACATCCTTATAAGGACATGTCTCAGCATTTTTATTATACCATACTTATTCGTCAAAATCAATAGATTTCATAAGATTTCTGTACAAAGTATGATCAAAAGGTACTGCTTTTTTGCTTGATTTCGTCCCAAATACGATCCAGCGTTTCCATCGTTTCCGTTTGCATATCCAAGCCGCGTTTTTCCGCTTCCCTCTCCAGCACGCTGAAACGGCCGATAAATTTATCCGTAGCCTTTTTCAGCGCCTCCTCGGCATTGACATTCACCTTGCGGCAAAGGCTTGTTACGGTAAGAAGCAAATCCCCGATTTCCTCCTCAATGTTCTCTTTTTTTCCCATGCTGACCGCTTCATCCACCTCGCGCAGTTCCTCGTTCAGCTTTTCTCTTACGCTGTCGTAGCCGTCAAAATCAAAGCATTTGGCCTTTTTCCCCACCTTTTGCGCTCGCAAAAGCGCCGGGTACATCGGAGGGATTGCCTTGAGCGTATCGGTCATGGTAACGCGGTGTTTTTCATCGTTTTTTATGGAGTTCCACACGGTCAAAACCTCACGGCTGTTTTCGACACACGTATCTCCGAACACATGCGGATGGCGATGAATCAGCTTTTTGCATATATCATTGCACACGTCATAAATCCCGAAGCTGGCGATTTCTTCTTCCATTCTTGCGTGAAACACTACCTGCAACATCACATCGCCCAGCTCCTCGCGCAAAAGCACCGGATCCGACGTATCAATCGCTTCAATGACTTCATAGGTTTCTTCAATAAAGTCATTGCGTATACTGTTATGATTTTGTTCTCTGTCCCAAGGGCAGCCCCACGGAGAACGAAGTATCTCCATAATGGCGACCAAATCATCAAAGCCGTACTGCTTTTTTTGAAGCAGTGCTTCCTTGGCACGGCGAACAGCTTCTTCGTCAAGTGCCTGATTTTCCTTATTTTTTTCACTTACGGACATTTTTCCGACTCCTTTTCAGATTCAAATCAATCGAATTTTTCTGAGAAACTTACAAAGCTTTTCCCCTTGCGGCAGCAAAAGCAGATCGGCCTCTCCCACGGCATGTATTTTCAACGCACTCAGCCCATACAAAACGGCCGTAACGGCAATAGTCAAAAGCGTCAAGCCGCTCGATTCTCCGCGCCACCGGCGCAAAAGGAAATAGATCCCTCCGCCGGCTCCCACAGAAACAGCGGCGGCCATCAGCGGTCTTGTGAACAATGTGGCGATGCTCTCCAAAGAGCCGGTACATTTTTTAATATATCCCATATTGATAACCGACACGGTTAAGACGCACACAAAAGTGCTTATCGGCGCCCCGTAGATATGAACGGCAGGAAGGCCAATCAAGACATACGCCACCACCGTTTTTACCCCGGCTCCGATGGCCATGGAAAGGATAGGCTTTTGCTCCTTTCCGTAAGCTTGCAGGATCGCATTGGTCACCGTCATCAGGCAGGAAAAGAAAACGGACAAAGCCAGCACCGAAAGAAGCGGAGCCGCCGTACGGATGGCCGACGTTTCCCCGCGAAAAACCAAAGAAAGAATCGGATCGCTGAACAGCGAAAGGCCGAGAGATGCCGGCAAGGTAATCAAAGCGCACAAGCGCAAGGAGGCATTTAACGTGTTCTTTTCTTTATGGCGATCCGAAGAACTTAAAGCCGCCGTCAGAACCGGAACCAAGGCCAAGGCAATCGGCGTTACAAAAGCGGACGGAAGATTGAACATCGACACGGCCAGCGTAGAATAGCTGCCGTATATGGCATTGGCCGCTTCCTCGGTATATCCGATTTCCTGCAAGCGTCGCAAAATCATGAAAAGGTCAATCAGTCGTGTCAGGCTGATGACAGTCGAGCTGATTGTGATCGGCACGGCGATTTTCACAAGCTTTGCAAGGATGGTTCCGCTTTTTTCCGGAAGTTCTGCGGTAGGCGTTATAGCACGTTTGCGTTCCTTCCCAAAGAATTTGGCAAGAAGCAGGTAAAGCATGGACAATCCGACACCGATGGCCACGCCCCCGGTGGCAAAAGCGGCCACGTAAGGAAGCGCATATCCTTCCTTGATCGCAAATACGGCCAGAACAAGGCCAAGTCCCAATTTTCCTGCCGCCTCGATGATCTGCGAAACGGCCGTGGGCACCATATTTTGATAGCCTTGAAAAAAGCCGCGAACGGCGCTGCTGACGCAGGTAAACAAGGCCATGGGCGCTATGGCGGCAATGCAAAGCACGGCGCCGGAATTTTCAATCAGGTTGCCCAGCCAATCCGCTCCGAAATAAAGGAAGGCTGTACCCGAAAGGCCTAAAATCAAAAAAAGAATCAGCGATACGGAATAAACCTTTTTTACATTGGCGATTTTTCCTTTTTCCAAATTTTCCGACACAAGAATCGAAATCGCAACGGGCAGGCCGGCTGTGGCTATCATGTAAAAGAAGGCATAGATCTCATAGGCAGAGTTAAAGTACCCCATTCCTTCTTCCCCAAGGTATTTGAAAAGCGGAATTTTATACAAAACTCCGATCAGCTTCACAATCAATGTAGAAAGCGTAAGAACGGCCACCCCGGAAAAAAAGCTTCCTTTTTTCTTTTCAATTTTCTTATTTTGGCTTTGGTTTATGCCTTTTTCACTTTGATTTTCTTGCGAAAATTGTGGAGACATCACGCTCTTACCATCTTTTTCAGACATTGCTTCACCGCCCATTTCGGTTTATTTTACAAATTCATGGTACAAAGAGTTTTCTGACAGGTATCGGCTTGACAAAGGCTGTACCACTTGAATCTTGTTTATTATATTATGGGTAAGAGTAGCAAATTCACTATCCGGGGGAACTTCACAAAGAATTTTTTCCAAATGCGGCTTTAGCATGCCGATTTCGTACGACATCGTGGAGTCAATCCGATACCGGCAACGATCAACGTAAGGAAAAATGTTTTTTTGCTCATTTTCTCTCACGCTTTTCCACATCTGCATTGTATCAACCGGTGTTGTCGCGCGATAATAATAATCGCGCACAATCCGGCGCAACAG
>CAKSIP010000007.1 GCA_934462825.1 uncultured Eubacteriales bacterium
GAGAAGGTGTCAGCCGAAAGGCTGACAGATGAGGCGGTTCTAACGCCACCCCTCCCCCGCCTTCTCCGGCGGGAGAAGGTGTCAGCCGAAGGCTGACGGATGAGGCGCCACTATCACCTAACTCCCCCTCCCCCCCGCCTTCTCCCGTGGGAGAAGGTGTCAGCCGAAAGGCTGACGGATGAGGCGCCACTAACGCCTCCCCCTCCCCTCGCCTTCTCCGGCGAGAGAAAGTGTCAGCCGAAAGGCTGACGGATGAGGCGGCTCCTCCCCGAAAGAGGGCAAAATGGCAAAAAGAAACTCATCAGGCACACAGAAACGTCCAAAAAAGCGCAACTTTTGTCCAATAAATAGGCTAAAATTGTCTTGCAGGCGCAGGCAAAAACAGATATAATAAAATTGAATCGGACAAAGCCCGCCCCCCGCCAAGCGTACGGCCGGACGCGGCGGACAATGTTCTTCTAAACCCGAGAGACACCCTTTTATAACAAGGAAAGGAAGATTTGTTATGAAACCGATTGCACTGCAACTTTATTCGGTTCGCCAAGAGGCGCAAGCCGACTTCGAGGAAACCCTTCGCACCGTCGCTTCCTACGGCTACGACGGCGTGGAGTTTGCAGGCTTGTTCGGCCATGCGCCCGAAAAAGTCCGCGATCTCTGCAAAAAATACAACCTGACGCCGATTTCGGCGCATGTTCCGCTGAGTGACATGACGGCCGATCCCGAAGCGCTGTTCTCCGCGTACGAAACGATCGGATGCCGCTATGTGGCCATCCCCTCCCTGCCCGAAAGCCGCATTCCCGGCGGCGATTTGTTCGGACAAACCGCGCAGACGATTACCGCGCTTGCCGCCGTGGCCAAAAAGCACGGCATTACGCTCCTGTACCACAACCACGACTTTGAATTTGTCAAGCTCGGCGCAACGCTGAAGCTCGATTTGTTCTATGCGGCGCTCCCCGCTGACGTTATCGCCACCGAGATTGATACCTGCTGGGCCAAGGTGGGCGGCGTGGATCCCGCCGAATACGTGAAAAAATACGCCGGACGCGCCCCTGTCGTGCATCTGAAGGACTTTTTCGGCGAAAAATCCGAGGATATGTATGAGCTGATCAGCGTAAAGAGCCAAAAGCCGCGCCGCCCCGGAAACTTCAGCTTCCGTCCGATCGGACACGGCCTGCAAAACGTGCCTTCGATTCTCGCGGCGGCCGACGAAGCCGGCGCCGAGTGGCTGGTGGTGGAGCAGGACAATCCCTCGATGGATTTGTCTCCGCTGGCGTGCGCCAAGGCCAGCATAGATTATCTGCGTTCGCTGTAAGCGGCGAGCGCAAACCAAGCGTCAAGGCGCGATGCGCTTTGTATAGACCCCCTATCATATCACACAAAAAAATACAAATTTTACAAATAAAGGAGAAGTTCTCATGGCAAACAACGATACCATTCTTGATGCCTTTAAAAACAAACAACCGCAGGAGGTAGCCGTGGACGCTACGCGCAAATTCCGCGTCGGCATTGTCGGCTGCGGCTGGATTGCAGAGGCGCACATCGCCGCGTATTCCCAACAGCCGGATGTGGAAATTGTCGCCGGTTGCGATCTGATTCCCGGCAAAGCCAAAGAATTTTTTGAAAAATTTTCCGAGAAATTTGGCTACGACGCAACCAAAATCAAAACCGACTATGCTTCTCACAAGGAAATGCTGGACGATGAATCCCTGCAGCTGGACGCCGTGAGCGTTTGTACGTACAACCGTCAGCATGCCGAGCCGACCATTTACGCGCTGAAAAAGGGTGTGAATGTTCTTTTGGAAAAGCCCTTCACCGTCACGCTGGAGGAAGCGGTCGAAGTTTGCCGCGTCGAAAAGGAAAGCGGAAAGGTGCTGTCCATCGGTTTCCAGCCCCGTCTGGATGCCAATATGCAGATGATCAAGAAAATTGTCGAATCGGGCGAGCTTGGTAAAATTTACTACATTCAGACCGGCGGCGGCCGTCGCGGCGGCATCCCCACGCCCTTCGGTACGACATTTATTGAGGACAAAACGGCCGGAATCGGCGCGCTGGGCGACATTGGTTGCTATTCGCTCGACATGGTGCTGAATGCCGTGGGCTATCCGAAGCCGCTGACCGTTTCGGGCTACAAATCGGCCTTCTTCGGCAAAAATCCCGCCACCTTCCCCGGCCATCCCGAATACGCCGAGAAGTTCAACGTAGATGATTTCGCCGCCGCTTTTGTGCGGTTGGAAAATGATATTATTTTGGACTTCCGCATTGCGTGGGATATGCATATGGATACCTGCGGCGACACGCTGCTGCTCGGCACCGAGGGCGGATTGCGGATTCCTTCCACCGAGTGCTGGAACGGCACGGTGGGCGGCCCCATGAAGATTTACAAGAACGTATGCGGCCAGCCGGTTTGCACCGAAGTGCCGATTATCAAGGACGGCCATCTTTTTGAGAAGAAGATTCGTTCCTTTGTGGACGCTTGCAAGAACGGAACCCCGGCGCCGGTGCCGTCTTCGCAGATTCTGTACAACCAGGCCATTTTGGACGGCATCGTGAAGTCGGCCAATGCCGGCCATGAGGTTGAAATCACCGTCCCGGAGATCTGACTTTTGGCCAGAGCTGAGGCCGATTGCGAGGCCGGGCTGTGTGTGGTTGGGCGCACAACGGAACGCACGGATGACACGCGGCCGAACGCATGGTGAATGCACGGTCGAGCGCACGGACGATGTGCGGCCGAATGGTACGGTGAGCGCGAGGACGAACTGCGGCCAAACCGCGGCCGATGTGCGGTTGAACATATAAGTAGACGAGTACACAGCCGGTTACACAGCCGGGACGTGCGGCCGAACCCGCGGCCGGTGTGCGGTTGAACATATAAGTAGACGAGTACACAGCCGTTTACACAGCCGAGACGTGCGGCCGAACCCGCGGCCGATGTGCGGTTGAACGTATAAGTAGACGAGTACACAGCCGTTTACACAGCCGGGACGTGCGGCCGAACCCGCGGCCGGTGTGCGGTTGAACGTATAAGTAGACGAGTACACAGCCGGATGCACGGTAAAACCGCGGCGACCGAGGCTTGTTGGGTGACGAAAACGGCCGTGAGGCCGAAAAACGTGCCGATTTTGGAAGCTTTTGGAAGCCTCGAGGCCGATTGCACGGTGAGTGCGCGCGTGAGAACCTAAAAGACCTAAACGAAGGGATGCCTTTCCGGCATCCCTTTTGTTTTTTGGAGGGGGGGCGGCGAGCCCCTCCTGAGCGTTTCTTGCCGAGCTTTTCTTGATCGCAAAGCCTTCCCTGCCGCTTTCAAACGCGCTCTCTTTTGCTTTTTTGCTTTTTTTGAAGGCTTTTTGCGGTTTTTTCGACTTTGCTCCGCTTTTTCTGCAAAGGGTTGCTCTACTTCGCTTTCAAACGCCCTCGTTTTTGCTTTTTTTGAAGGCCTTTTGGCTCTTTTTTTCGACTTTGCTCCGCTTTTTCTGCAAAGGGGTGCTCTGTAGAATTAAACAATCCTCGGCCGGCGATGCCTGCTTAATCAAAAGTCCCTCGTTTTTATACAATTTTATACAAAGCGCCCCCTTCCCTTCTTGGCCGGATTTGACCGCGTTTTGGGGCGAAAGTCCTACTCTTTTTCTCGGTTTCAGCTATTGCGCAGCGCTTCCTTCCCCTTTTCTTGAGCGGATTTGACCGCGTTTTTGCACGAACCCCCTACCCCCCCTCCCTCGGTTTCGACTATTGCGCAGCGCTTTCTTCCCTTCTTGGTCGGGTTCGACCGCGTGTTGGGAGCGAAGGCCTGTCCTTTTCCCTCCGGCTTCGGCTATGATGCCGCGCCCCTTTCCTTTTTTTTGCCGGATTTGACCGCGTTTTTGCACGAATCCCCTCCCCCCATTTCCCCGGCTTCGGCTATGATGCCGCGCCCTTCTCCTTTTTTGGGCGAATTTGACCGTGTGTTGGGGCCGAAAGCCCTGTCCATTTGCCCGGTTTCGACTATTGCGCAGCGCTTTCTTCCCTTTTTGGTCGGGTTCGACCGCGTGTTGGGAGCGAAAGCCATGCTTTCACCACGGGGGCGGTTTATGGCATCGCCCCTTCCTTTTTTTACAAATGGCCTCAAAGAGCGATTTTTTCTTCAGCCCTTGCAACGAGATCGGCGAAACTTTTTCCCTTTTTCGGCTTTGCGAAGGCCGGAAAGCGGTTTTTCAAGGTGCCTCCCTCTTTGCAATGGGCTAAAAAACGTCTTTTTACTGATTTTTTGCTCTTTGTAGCAAGACGAAAAGACTCTTTTGGCCCGGTCGTTTCCGCCTCTTTGCAATGGGCTAAAAAACGTCTTTTTACTGATTTTTTGCTCTTTGTAGCAAGACGAAAAGAGCCTTTCGCCCCGGCCGTTTTCGCCCCTTTACAACAGGCTAAAAACGTCCTCTCGCTACTTCTCGTTCTTTGCAGCAAGCTGGAAGGACGTCCTTGAGCCAGCGTTTCTGTTTACAACAACCGAAAAAAAGGCTTTTTGCCGCCCCGTTGCAGTGGAGCATGCTGAAAAAAGCCATTTTTGCTGAGGTTTCGCTTTTTGCGGCGGTCAAATCTCCTTTTTTATAGCGTTCCGGCTTCGGTTTTTACTGTTTCCAGCCCCGACAAAGCTCGGCTTTTTTCAAAGTGCTGTTTCACGTGAAACATTCTGCCAAAATGGCCACGGACTTTCCTGCTCAGTGTGTTATTGCAATTTTGCCCTCAGGCGGGTTCCCTTTTCGGCACGCCCTGTTCCTCGCAGATTTTTCCAAAATGGCCGCCGGACGATGACGAGGAGGAGTCTGACCTACCTCTTTTTTACGTTTTTTACTTTCAAACCTGTTTCACGTGAAACATTCTGCCAAAATGGCCGCCGAACGAGCCGATTGGACGGACGCTTTTTGCATTTTAAGTGCGTTTCACGCGAAACATTCTCTAAAAACAGCCCCCGGAGACATGCCTTTTGATTCTTGAAAGCGGTTTCGTGCAAAAAATTCTCAAAAGCCGATTGCCATCGCCCGTTTGCAATGACTTTTACTTTTTATGTTTCACGTGAAACATACGGGATAGAACATACCATCAAAAAGAAAAAAGCGCGGGAGAGCGGCGAATAACCTTAAAAGAATCTTTTTTTGAATGTTTCACGTGAAACAATGAGGCTTTAGAAAAAACAAAAAAGCAGAACAACGGCGCACGGCTCTTGGAAGGAAACGCCGAGACTGTTTCACGTGAAACAGTCAAAAGTACGAACGGGACAACGGGACACTGAGGACGCAACGATTCTGTTTAGTTTAGTTTGATTTTGGGCAAAAGGAGTTTATTGGACTACACGTGCGATGCGGAAAAGCGAGTTGTCGGGAACATGAAACGGCAAAAGAAACCCCAAGAGCACAATGAAATCAAGAAAAAACGCAAAGAAACCGAGAAAAAGGCATAAAAAATCCGAAAAAAACACAAGAAAACTCAAAAAACACAAAGAATTTGAAAAAGTATAAAGGGCGCCGGAGGAAAGCGCAAATGGCGGCGGAAAACGCAAAGAATCCGAGAAAAGCACAAAGAATTTGGGAAAAGGCTTGCAATCAGGTGCGAAATGTGGTATAATGGATAGTACCTTCGGAAGGCTCGCGCGCGCCATGCCTGCGGCCGCACATGGCGGTTCGGCAAGGCGAAAAACACGCAAAACGAAGCTCTTTGAAAGATGAATCCTTTGAAAAAAGTCGTTTTTTGAAACGGAAAAAGAGCCAAAACGAAGAAAAAAACACCGTTTGAAACGATAAATTTGGCCAAAATTGCGCTAAAAAGGTATGTAAAGTTCAAGTCAAACGGAAATCCGGCGACAAAATACAGAAAATGCGAGGAAAAGACCTATGGGAAGGATCATTTCATTTGCCAACCAAAAAGGCGGCGTTGGAAAAACCACGTCGGCCGTCAATATTGCCGCTTCTCTCGGCCTTTTGGGAAGCCGTGTGCTTCTGATTGATTTGGATCCGCAGGGAAACGCGACAAGCGGCGTCGGAATTATAAAAAAAGACCTGCGCGGAACGACGCGCGAGTTTTTGTCGGGGGACGCAGACGCTTCCAACGTGATTTTCGAGACAGAATTTACCAATCTTTGGGCGATTCCTTCCAATACATCGCTGGCGGGGGCGGAATTTGACCTTTTTGACTTTGAAGACAGCGAATATCGCCTGAAAAACCTGCTGGAACCCTTAAAAAAAGACTACGATTACATTATTATTGACTGTCCGCCGTCGCTTGGCATGCTGACGGTCAATGCGTTGTCCGCCTCGGACGGGATCGTGGTGCCGATGCAGTGCGAATTTTACTCGCTGGAAGGGCTTTCTCAACTGATGATTACCATCAAACGGATCAAGCGCCTTTATAACAGCAACCTTTCTGTGACGGGAATTTTGGTTACCATGTACAACGGACGCCTGCTTTTGAGTATGCAAGTCCTCTCCGAGCTGAAAAAACACTATGCGGACAAGCTGTTTTCGACGGAAATTTCGCGCAATGTCAAGCTGTCGGAGGCGCCCGGCTTCGGAAAGCCGGTTTATTATCACGACCGCAAATCCAAAGGAAGTCAGGAGTATATGGCGGTTGCAAAGGAACTGAAAACCCGGATTTGACAGAAAAAAACGCACAAAAACGGCAAAAATCTGAAAAAAGCAGTTCAAAACGGGCCAAAAATAGCAAAAAATGATATAAGAAATTTGATCAATGACTCCCAAACGGGCAAAAGCAGGCAAAAATTAAGGGAACCCGCCGACAAAGTCCAACAAATGAGATGATACGGCGAACGGCGAACGGCGAAAAGCGAAAAGCGAAAAGCGAAAAGCGAAAAGCGAAAAGCGAAAAGCGAAAAGCGAAAAGCGAAAAGCGAAAAGCAAAAGGCGAAGGCGAAGGCGAAAAGCCAAAAGCCAAAAGCGAAAAGTAAAAAGAGAACTACTTGAGGCCGACGGGCTTGTTGCAAGCCCAAAGTCAAGTTGGTTTGTCAAAATATGCAAGAAAAATGAGAGCGCAACAGGAGAGAAATGAAACAAGAAAAGCAAAGGAAAAGCCCGCGCACGCAAGGGGAGCCGAAAGGGAGCGCCGGACTGGGGCGCAGCCTTGGGGAGCTTTTGGATGACAATGACGGGATCCCGAACATGCGCTGCAATGTTGTGATGCGCCGGAACGATGGCTCCTGCGTGAAAATCTACGACAAAACCGGAGGCGAAGCTCCGGCGGCGTCGAAGTCAATGGCGGTGAAAAAACGGTAAAATTTAGCCGTTTTGGCTACGCCGAGAGCAAGAACTTGGATGAAAAGGCAAATTCTGCAAGGAAAAGACGCGGAAAAGTCGGCAAAAAGGGCGTTGTTTGCACAGTGCTTGCGCTTTGGCGGCACATTGAGCGTGCGATACTTGCGCAGTAATTGCATGGTAAATTGTACGATGCTTGTACGGTGGTTGCGATTTGCTTGTGCAAGGCGTGCATGCTGGCGGCATATTGAAAAAGCAGTGCTTGTATACATGTGTACCGCGTCGGCCGCGGCTTGCGTCCATAGAATCGGGCGTACAGATCGCGTCGTAGAATCCGACTTTCTAATGGATTTTCCAATGGATTTTCCAATGGACTTTCTAATGAAAAAAACAAATTCTCGGCTTCCTACTTTCCACCAACACGTTTTGTTGTGAGGCGCCGTCTGAAAATATATTTGACAACGGGAAAGCACAATCCGAAAGCACAGCCGCCAAGGGAAAGCACAATCCGAAAGCACAGCCGCCAAGGGAAAGTACAATCCGAAAGCACCGCCACCAACGGGGCGGCACAAATTGAAAGCACCGCCACCAACGGGGCGGCACGATCTGAAAGCACAGCCGCCAACGGGGCGGCACGATCTGAAAGCACAGCCTCCAAGGGAAGTACAATCCGAAAGCACAGCCGATAACAGGGAAGGCGCAAAACAAAATATATCCAAAAAAGAGAAACTCCTGCTGTCCGACGCGAGCGGAATGGGCGATTCAGACAACAAAAAGCAGGCAAAACGCCACTCTACGCACAGTAGAGTCCGTTTCAAACCGTAAAAACGCCACTCTACTCACAGTAGAGGACGCTTTTTACGGCAAAACGCCGCAAAGCTTTTTACAGCAAAACGCCGCAAAGCTTTTTACGGCAAGACGCCGCAAAAAAGTGATTTTGTACTTGCAAGGTCGCCGGGGTTTTCCCGCGCCGCCATGACGTGGTCGCGCCGAGACGTTTCGGGGTGTCCAAAGACATAGAGCCACCGAATGTTTCACGTGTCACAACGGGGAGCAACGGGGAGCAACGGGCGGCAACGGGCGCCAACGGGCGGCAAAAAGCGGCAAAGAGGATTGCGTGTCACAGCCGTGCGGCGGCAAAGAGCTTCCTGTGTTACGCCTGCACGCCACCGCCGGGGTGGTTGCTCCCCTAAATGGGGTGCGTACTATCCATAAGAAGGTTCCGCGCCGCAAAAGTTCGGCTTTGCCGTGGTGCTTCATGCGCATCGCAAAAGTGCGCTATCAAGGGGACGGTTGCTCGCTGGACTGTGCGGTAGCGAGGTGAAAAGCCCGCGCCGATTCGTGCGGTATCAAGAGGCGTTCGCGTGTTATAATGATGCGCCACCGCCGAGGTGGTTGCTCCCCTAAATGGGGTGCGCACTATCAATTTAAGAAGGTTCTGCGCCGCAAAAGTTCGGCTTCGCCGGGCGTTTCATGTGCACCGCAAAAGTGCGCTATCAAGGGGCGTTCGTGCGTTATAATGATGCGACACCGCCGGGGGGTGCTCCTCTAAAAGGGGTGCGCACTATCAATTTAGGAAGGTTCCGCGCCGAAAAAGTGCGGCTTCGCCGGGGCGTTTCATGTGTGCCGCAAAAGTGCGCTATCAAGGGGGCGTTCGTGCGTTATAATGATGCGCCACCGCCGGGGTGGTTACTCCCCTAATGGGGTACGCACTATCCATAAGAAGGAGTTCGCGCCGCAAAAGTTCGGCTTCGTCGGGGTGCTTCATGTGCGCCGCAAAATTTCGGCTTCGCCGGGCGTTTCATGTGTGCCGCAAAAGTGTGGTGTCAAGGGGGCGTTCGTTCGCCGAACCGTGTGGCAGCAAAGGGCGCTTCCGCGCGGAGCGGCGGAAACACAGCTCGCGTTTTTTGACTTTTGTTCAAAATAGTTACCCAATATCCCCCTAACGTCTCCCGAAATCCATCCAATACCGATCGAAAACCACCGAATACCTACCGAAATCTACTCAAGATTCATCCAATACTTACCGAAATCCATCTAACACCTTCCGAATATCCATCCAATATCTCCCTAAAACCACCCAATACCTACCGAAATCTACCTAATATCTATATAGCTAAGGAAAGGAACAAAAAAATTATGGCAAAGAAAAGCGGAGGCCTCGGCCGGGGGCTTTATGAAATTTTTGAGGACAATGTCATGACGGCCGAAAAGGGGCCGGCACAGCTTTTGCGTCTTTCGGAGATTGAACCGCGCAAGGATCAGCCGCGCAAGGACTTCAACCGTGAGGCGCTGGAGTCGTTGGCCGATTCCATTTCCAACCTCGGTGTGCTGCAGCCCATCGTGGTTCGAGAAAACAAAGAGGTGCCCGGCACGTACGAGATCGTCGCGGGCGAACGCCGCTGGCGCGCCGCCAAAATGGCAGGACTTTCCGAAATCCCGGCCGTGGTTCTTGACGACAGTGACGACAAGAAAACCGCGCAGGTGGCCCTGATCGAAAACCTGCAAAGGGAAAACCTCAACGCGCTGGAAGAAGCGCAGGCTTATGAAGCGCTGATGAGCCGCTTTGCGCTGACGCAGGAGCAAATCGCAAAGCAGGTCGGCAAGAGCCGTTCCGCCATTGCCAACACCCTTCGCCTTTTGGATTTGCCCGACGCCGTGGCGCTTCAGGTCAAGGAGGGAACCCTCTCCGCCGGACATGCCCGCGCGCTGCTGGCGCTCGACAAAGCCGAGGATATGGAAACCGTGGCCGAGCGCGTTATCGCCAAGGAGCTGTCGGTGCGCGAAACCGAAATGCTGGTGAAAAAACTGCTGGCTCACGCCGAATCCGTGGACATGATCGAAGCGGACAGCGAAAAGGGCTTGGCGAAGCTGACGCGGATTCACATGAAGGAGCTGGAGCGCCGCTCGCAAAGCACCCTCGGTCGCCGGGTTCGGATTACCAACACGGGGAAAAAGAAAACCGTGGAGCTTTCCTTTGAAAATAACGAGGACTTGGAAGCGCTTTTGAAGGTTCTTTGCGGCAACGACTTCTTCAACGACGAAAATTTTTAAACGCGGTATCATGTACCCAAAGCTTTGCCGCGGATAAACGCGGTATCATGAAACCTAAAGCTTTGCTGTGGATAAACGCGGTATCATGAAACCTAAAGCTTTGCTGTGGATAAACGCGGTATCATGAAACCCTAAGTATTGCCGTGAATAAACGCGGCATAGCGTACCCCAAGCTTTGCCGGAAACGGGAGCGTGGCATAGCGCAGAAGAACCCATCGAAAAAGCCTCAAACCCCTCAAAAAGAACCCGGAGAAAAGCACCTTAAAAAACAAAATGGAAGGGAAGAACCCTTCGGCGCTGCGCGCCCGCTGACAAAGCCATCCGCAGCGCGGAAAATTTCAATAAAAATCGGAGAAAAATCATGTTGGACATCAGATATATCAAGGAAAAGCCCCAGGAAGTCATTGCAAGACTTGCTATGAAGGGCAAGGACGCGGCCGCCGACATCGCGCGGATCCTTGAGCTTGACGGCGTTCGCCGCGGCTACATCGCCGAAACCGAGGCGATCAAGGCCGAGCAGAACCGCACCAATAAGCTCATTCCGCAATACAAAAAAGAGGGCAAGGACACCGCCGGTATTTTTGCCGAAATGAAGGCCTTGGGCGAAAAAACCAAGGAAATCGACGCCAAGCTGAAAGAGGCGGAGGCTGAAATCAACGATTTGATGCTGGCCTTGCCGAACCTGCCCGATCCCGACTTGAAGCCGGGCGGCAAGGAAAACAACGAGCCGCTTCGGTATTACGGAGAGCCGAGACGCTTTGACTTTGAACCGAAAAACCACGTGGATCTCTGCAATGCGTTGGGGCTGATCGACTACGAGCGCGGCACAAAGCTGGCCGGCTCCGGCTTCTGGATCTACCGCGGCATGGGCGCGCGGCTGGAGTGGGCACTGCTCAACTACTTTATGGACGAGCATCTCAAGGACGGCTATGAATTTATTTTGCCCCCGCACATGCTGGAGTATCAATGCGGCCTGACGGCCGGGCAGTTCCCGAAGTTCGCCGACGAGGTTTATAAAATTGCCAACCCCACCGACGACCGTGTGCACTACATGCTGCCGACCGCCGAGGCGGCGCTGGCCTCTCTCTACCGCGACGAGGTGCTGACGGAGGCCGACCTTCCGAAGAAGATGTTTGCCTACACCCCCTGCTTCCGTCGGGAGGCCGGCTCTTATCGCTCCGACGAGCGCGGAATGGTGCGCGGGCATCAGTTCAACAAGGTGGAGATGTTCCAATACACCCTGCCCGAAAAGTCGGACGAGGCGTTTGACGAGCTGGTGGCGAAGGCCGAAAACCTTGTCAAGGGACTTGGCTTCCATTTCCGCACGGTCAAGCTGGCCGCGGAGGATTGCTCGGCTTCGATGGCCCGCACCTACGATATTGAAATCAACATCCCGTCGATGCACGGATATAAGGAAGTTTCCTCGGTGTCCAATGCGCGCGATTATCAGGCGCGCCGCGGCAAGATCCGCGTCAGACGGAACGACGGCCGCATGGAATTTGTCCATACGCTGAACGGCTCCGGCCTTGCCACCTCGCGCATTTTGCCTGCCCTCGTAGAGCAGAATCAGAACGCCGACGGAACGGTGAACGTGCCCGACGTGCTGAAAAAATATTTAGGATGTGACGTGATCGGAAAGTAAGTCCGAGCGAGCCGAGGGCGCGCGGCGTATCGTAAAAAACCGCGCAAACTTTTTTGGCCCAAAGGCTTTGTAAGAAGGGACTGCCCCACCGTCCAACGGCGCTCGGCAGTCCCGCGGCCTCCTTTTCGGCCGCTTTTGGCAGATGCCAAGCGGTTTTTGCAAGGCGCTCCGACCGGAGCTGTCGGACGTTTCCTTGGCCCCCGGTGGCCGGCGAACGAGGCGTTGGGCGGAAAAAAACAAAAAATAAAACAAAAACCAAGCCCCCGCCAGGCGGGGAGTTTACGAGAGGAGAAACGGAGCATTTCGCGCCAAAAGCGCAATGTCCGAAGAAAACTATGACACTTCACTCTTTTTTCGGTCACGTCCGGCTCCCCTTAGCATCGGGCAATGAGGATCAAGTTCCTCTTTTGCAAGAGCTTTGGGCGTACTTTGTCACACGGTGGCTGACGCCCGATTACAGTGGGTATATCTACGAAAACATCAAAATTGATCCGAATCCGCTGATTTCGCCGGCCGCCGTGATTTTGGCGGCTTTTGCCGCCGTGATGATCGGCTGCAGTCTGTGGATCTTTCGCCGCCGAACGCTGGGGCGTTTGGTGCGCCGCCTGCTGCGGCAAGACGCGCTCGGACCGCAGAACGCGAAAACCTTTGCCGAGCTGTCCTTGGACGCCAAGAGCGCGCCGGCGCGGTTTATCAATCGGCTGACGCTGGCTAAGATGGTGCGGTGCGTGGAGGAAGATGCTTTTTACGGCGTGAACACCGGGAATGGCGAAAACACCGACAGCCCCGAGGGCGAAGAGGGAGCGGAAAAGGTCGAAAGCGCCGAAAGTGCTGAAAGTGCCGAACCCGCCGAAAACGCCGGGAACGAGCCAGACGCATCGACCGCCGAAACGGCCGACACCCCGGAGGGAACACCAACCGCCGAAACGGCCGAGAAAACCGAGGAATCCGAGGAATCCGAGGAAATCCGGCCTGACGCCTTTGCGCTTTCGCAGGTCGCCAAGGTCAAATACAAACGCAAGCCGGAGGATCATTTCTACATCGCGGCGGATAAAAAGCACCGCGCGGCCGTTTTGTTTGACAGCAAGGGAACCAACCCGATGGGCCTGTTGGTCGTGGCGGCTTCGTTCCTTGTCGTGGCGGTGCTTTTGGTCAAAATCTGGCCGAGCCTGCTTCATCTGTTCGACAAGGCCATTTCGGGCTTCAAGCGTTTTTAAGAGAATCCTTTTATAGAAACCCTTTGTGCAAAGCCGTTGGCGCGGCCTTGCTAAGGGAATTTTTGTCCGACTTCCGCGCGCCGAGGGGCGCGGGGAAATCGAATTGAGAGAAAAGGAAAAGGGGAAAGGGGGAAGGAACCATGACGGAAAAAGACAGGTTTTCGGGCGATCCGAAGCTTTCGGGTGTCCCGAAAGGGCCGGACGAGCCGGAAAATGAAGGCGCGCCAAGGCAGGCACCCCGTCCCGGCCGCACCAATCCGGCAAATACCCGGATCCCCCTCTCCCAAGCGCGCCCTTTGCCAAAGGAAAACGGTGCCCCGTCTGGGAAAAAGGCCGTTTCGACCGATGGAAAAGCCATTTCGACCGACGGAAAGGCCATTTCGACCGATAGAAAGGCCATTTCGACCGATGGAAAGGTCGTTTCGACCGATGGAAAGGCCATTTCGACCGATGGAAAGGCCATTCCGAGCGATGGAAAGGTCGTTTCGACCGATGGAAAAACCGTTCCGAGCGATGGAAAGGCTGTTTCGACCGATGGAAAAGTCGCCGCGCACAGGGAGTCCCTGCGCGATAAAATTTTTCACACCCCGATGCTCCACGTCGTCGCCTTTTCGGCGGCGGCCGCGGTGGCCATCGTGCTTTTTGCCACGCTGGTGCTGTTGCTTTGCGGCTTCCGCTACCGCTCGCTGTCGCTGACGGACGGCACTTCCGTCCGCTGGATCGGCATTTTGTCGGGCGACACCCCCGTTTTCGGGCGCTTGGCGACCGAAAAGGGCGACAAGGCCTTTGTCTGCGGTTCCCACGTGAAATATGCGGGCGGCGCGCGCTATGAGGGCGGCTTCTCCGGCATGCTTTTTAACGGGGAGGGCGTGTACACGGACAAAAACGGCAACGTCTATCGGGGCACCTTTTACGACGGCCAACTGTACGGAGATGTGCAGATCGAATATGCCGACGGCTCGCTTTTTCTCGGAAGCTATTACGAGGGAAAAAAGGACGGCTACGGCGAGTACACCGGCGCGGACGGCGTTTCCTATAAGGGGTACTACGCACAGGGGGAAAAGTGCGGCTACGGCACGTTTGTTTATGCCGACGGCAGCAGCTACGAGGGCTATTTTGACGACGACATGCGAAACGGACAGGGAAGGTATCGGTTCGCGTCGGGCGACACCTATACCGGCGAATTTCGGAACAACTTCATGCACGGAACCGGCACCTACTTTTTTGCCGCCACCGGCCGCGTGTTTTCGGGCCGATTTGTCAACGGGGTTCCTCAAATCCAAAGCTGAGCGCCTTGCGCCGCCCCGCCTGCCCGCCTTTGGCGGAGCGCGCGGCCGATGGATTCTTCGTTTGACGGTGAAGTTTCTTTCCTATAATATTAAGGGGGCAAAAAGCGCCGCTTGAAAAAGACAGAAAGCGGCCCCGCCTTGGCCGCCGACAGGCTGTTACAAAGCTCGCAAAGGGAGCTTTGTAACAGCCCTTTTTGCGTTCCCGCGCTTTCCCCGCCTCCACCGGGCAAAATCCATTTTGGAACAATCGGAAACGTCAAAAGTTGTGAAAATCAAATCAATAAAAAATATTTTCCGATTTCGGAAGAAAATATTTGCCAAACCCCTTGACAACGCCCGTAAAACGCGCTATAATAACGGCAGAAAACAAAATCAAAGCGGAAACGGCGCTGCGGCGCCGCGGCGCCGCGGCGCCGTTGCGTCGCTCGCGGGCCTTCCCCCGGCCGGGCGCTGAAAGTTGAAAGTTGAAGATTGAAGCAATCACAAATTCCGAAAACAGAAAGGGACGGTACGAAAAAAGCATGAAGGTAGCAAAGAAAACAGGACTGATGGTTTCCGAAAAAGCAGATAAATCCGAAAAAGAAAAGGCGCTTCGCACGGCGCTGGCACAGCTGGAAAAGGACTTCGGCGCCGGCACGGTGATGAAGCTGGGCGATAATACCCATATGGAAGTGCAGGCCGTGCACACCGGTTCGGTGTCGCTGGATATGGCGCTTGGCATCGGCGGCGTGCCGAAGGGAAGAATTATTGAAATTTTCGGCCCCGAATCTTCCGGTAAAACCACGGTGGCACTGCATATTATCGCGGAGGTGCAAAAGGCGGGCGGAGAGGCCGCTTTCATCGACGCCGAGCATGCGCTGGATCCCGTGTACGCCAAGGCCTTGGGCGTGGATATCAACAATTTGCTTGTCTCACAGCCCGATTGCGGTGAGGACGCGCTCGAAATTACCGAGGCGCTGGTGCGCTCGGGCGCGATTGACGCCATTGTAATCGACTCGGTGGCCGCGTTGGTGCCGCGCCAGGAAATTGAGGGCGATATGGGCGCTTCCACCGTCGGCGTTCAGGCGCGGCTGATGTCGCAGGCCATGCGCAAGCTGTCGGCTGTCATTTCCAAAAGCAACTGCGTGGTGATTTTTATCAACCAGCTGCGGGAAAAAATCGGCGTGATGTACGGCAACCCCGAAACTACCACGGGCGGCCGCGCGCTGAAGTTTTATGCCTCGGTGCGGATCGACGTCCGCAAATCCGATCAGATCAAAAACGGCGGCGAGATTTTGGGCAACCGCGTCAAGTGCAAAATTGTGAAAAACAAAGTCGCGCCCCCCTTCCGCACCGCGGAATTTGACATTCTGTACGGCAAGGGCATCTCCCGCGCCGGCGAGCTTTTGGATATGGGCGTGGCGCTGGACGTCATTCAAAAGAGCGGCGCATGGTTCTATTATAATGACATAAAGATCGGCCAGGGGCGCGACAAGGCGCGCCAAACGCTGGAGGGGAACGAGGAGCTGTTTGCCGAGATTGAGGGAAAGATCCGTTCCATGAGCGACAAGGTGGAAATGATGGACGACGAGTTTGAGCTGGACGAGGACGACGAGGAGCTGGACGCCCCGGAGGACGAGGGCTTTGACATTCGCACCCTTCAATTGCCCGAGGACGGAGAGGACAACGAATGAGAGCTTCCGCTTCCCATGCGATCAAAGCGGAGGAGGATTCGCTGATTTATACCATCGCCAAGGTCGATCCGGCGGCGGGCGAACGCTTGCTGTTGCACGTGACGTCGGAGCTTGAGGAGCAGGAGGTGGCGCAGGTCAACGTGAGCTGCTCGGCCTTTCGCCGGTACAACCTTTCGCTCGGCATGAAAATGAATGAACTGACCTTGGAGCGTCTGAAAGGCCTCGGAGAATATGAAAAAGCCGTGCTTAAGGGCATGCAATTGCTGGGCTACGGGGCCAATTCGCGCAAGCGGATCGAAGAAAAGCTGACGCGATGGGGCTTTGATCCGGAATTGGCGCGGCAGGCGTCCGTCTATCTGGAGCAGGAAAATTATATTGATGAAAAAGGAGACGCCGAGCGCCTTTGCGAATCCATGCTGAAAAAAGGGTACGGCCCGCGCCGCGTGCTGGCCGCCCTGCGGGAGAAAGGCTACAGCGACGAGGCCGCCGCCGTGGCTCGCCATATTTTGTATCACACGGACATCGCGGGCAACTGCGCCCTTGTGTTCCGAAAGAAAATCCGCAAGCTGCCCGAAAGCCGGGCCGAAACGCAAAAAGTGCTTGCAAAACTGACCGCATTGGGATATAATATACCTGAGATTAAAGAGGCGCTGCGGCGGGTTTCGCAAGAACCGCGCTGAGTGCCTTCGTTGAAGGCCGCCGGGGGACAAGTCCCCCGGCGGGAGATTCCGACCGACGTGGAGGATAAGTCCCCCGGCGAGGAAACCCAATCAACGTGGGATTAAATCCCCGGCGGGAGCCGTTCCGAAAAGCGAACCGAGCCATGTCACGGTAGAAAGGAAAGCACGTTTTGCCCATGCGTATGAATTTGAAAAAGCTCGTCAAATCCAAGTTCTTTATCATTACGCTGACCGTCGCCGTTGTGCTGACGGTTTTTCCTGCTGTGCTGGCGGCCATGGGGCGCACGGATCTTTTGCGAAGCGGCGTGCACGCCGTGGCCGCTCCGTTTCGCACCGTGGCGGTGTCGGCCGGCCGCGCCTTGAACGGCTTTACGGAATATTTTACCGCGTTTGACCGTCTGAAAGAAGAAAATGAAAAGCTGCGCGCGCAGCTGGCCGAAATGGAAGGCTCTTTGGCGGCGGCGGAGGCGGCCAAAGCGGAAAACGAATGGCTTCGTTCCTTCCTTTTGTATTCGGCCGAAAACCCCGAAATGAAGAAAATCATGGCCGCGACCGTTGCGCGCGAGAGCGGCGATTATGTCACCGTTTTCACCGTGAACCGCGGCACGCGGGACGGTGTGGCGCGGGGGATGCCGGTTGTTTCGTCCCAAGGCCTTGTCGGGTATGTCTGCGAGGTCGGGCGGAGCTATGCCAAAGTCCGCACCCTCGTGAGCCAGCAGACCGCCGTGGGCGCGTATTGTGCGCGCAGCGGCGCCTATGGCCTTTTGGAGGGCAATTACGGCGCGCTTTCGGGGGGGCTTTGCCGCCTGACCTTGGCGGAATCCACGGCCGACATTCAAGAAGGGGACGTCATTGTGACCTCGGGCGTAGGGAGCGTCTATCCGTTCGGTCTGTCTATCGGAACGGTTCGCCGTGTGAAGCGAAACACACACAATCGGACGCTGGTGGCCGAGGTGGAGCCGTTTGAACCGCTGACCTCGGTTCGCAATGTGCTGATTTTGGATCCGTGGGGAAGTGCCGATGCGTCATAAGGAAAACAGCCGACGTTCCCGCTTTTCCGTGCAGTCCGTGCAGAGAGCGCCGCGCCCGGCGGCACGCTCCGGGGCGTGGGAAAAGAGAGCGGGCACGGGAACAGGAACGGGAACAGGAACGGCAATAGGATCGGGATCGGGATCGGGAGCAAAAACAGGGAAGACCCTGTACCGCGCGGCGGGCGGACGGCAGATTGCAAGGCCGCTTCGCCGTGTCAGCGCGGAAAACGCCCCTTCGCAGGGGGCGTGGTGGCAGCTTGCGCTGGCCTATACGGCCTGCACGGCGGCGGCCTTTTTTACCGCGATCGTTCAAACCGGATTTTTTATGGAATTTCGACCGTTTCACGCCTCTCCGGATTTGTGTCTTGCGCTTGTCGCGGCGATCTTTTTGTTTTTCGGCGTGCGTCCGGCCGCAGTCACGGCGGTCGCCGGCGGATTCTTTCTGGATGCACTGTCGTCCGACGGCATTTCGCTCCGCATTTTCTTTTATCTTTTGGCTTTGGGCGCCTTTTGGTTTTTGCGGGAACGGCGCCGCCGCCCGATTTTTTTCACGTTTCTTTTGGACACGGCTGGCGCGGCCGCAGTGCACTTTTTTTTGATTTTGCTTAAGACGGCGGTGCTGGAGCCGATTCGGCTGTGGGACACGTTTCTGAAATTCTTTTTGCCCAATGTGCTTTGTACCGTCCTGTTTGCGCCATTGCCTTTTTTGCTGATTTGGCTGATTGCGGCGATCCGAAAGAAAAACCGGGGCGAGAACCCCATGCGCTCACGCTGAACCCATTGCCCATGCCCGCACAGCGGGCAAGCGGGGCGGCAGAGAGCCACCCTTTTCCGTGAACCGGGACGCGCCGACCTCACAGCGGCACGGCGAGGCAGCGGTGTGAAGGGGCTACCCCCCATGCGCTCGCGCTGAATTTTGTGCCCATGACCTCACGGCGGCACGGCGAGGCCGCGGTGTGAAGGGGCTACCCCATGCGCTCGCGCTGAACCCATTGCCCATGCCCGCACAGCGGGCATAGCGGGGCGGCAGAGAGCCACCCTTTTCCGTGAACCGGAGCGCGCCTTGCCGCGTGGGCGATTTTGCGCGCCAACGGAAGGTTCAGGGCAGCGCGGGTACAGCGGCCCAGCGGCCCAGCCGCACGGCGGCGACGCGCCGCATCCGCCGAATTTTTCAACACAAGTGGGAGCCTACGATGGAATATATATCAGGGATTTGTTGCTTTACGGGACACCGCCGGATTCCCGACAGGGATATGATCCGGTTGCCGTCGCTGTTGGGCGAGATCATTGCCGAGCAGATCCGGCGCGGCGTCACGACCTTTCGCGCGGGCGGAGCCATCGGCTTTGATATGCTGGCGGCGCTGAAGGTGATTCATTTGCGCCAAACGCATCCGCAGATCCGGCTGGAGCTGTGCCTGCCCTGCACCGATCAGGCGGCGCGGTGGGACGCGAACAACCGGAGCTATTACGACTTCGTCCTGCAAAACAGCGACAAGGTGCGCTATGTACAGCAGTTTTATGCGCCGGGGTGTATGGCGGCGCGAAATCGGATGCTGGTTCAAGGGGCCGACGTTTGTGTGGCGTATTGCAGCGGCGGCGGCGGAACGGCGCAAACGTGCGGGTACGCGCTGACGCAAAAGCTGCAGCTGATCAATCTTTACGACATCCTGCGGGAAAGAGATTCGTAAAGAATTTCGTAAAGAATTTCGTAAAGAATTTCGTAAAGAATTTCGTAAAGAATTTCGTAAAGAATTTCGTAAAGAGTTTCGTAAAGAGTTTCGTAAAGAGTTTCGTAAAGAGAGCGTAAAGAGTTTCGTAAAGAGAGCCGCAAAGGGCGCCGTAAAAGGCTCCCTAAAAGGCGCACTTCCCCCCAAATTCGCCGTCGGATTGGGTTTTGCAAGCCTTTTCAAGCCGGGCGCGAGAAAATTTCCGAATCAAATCGCCGGGAAGGGCAAAGACGATCCTGCCGGGAAGGGTGTGAAAGCACCCCTCCCGGCTGTTTTTTTGCCTTTTTTGCTTCTTTTCTTTCCCGAAGCGCATTCGCTTCGAAACGATCTGTCCGAAGAAAAACCGACCCAAGGGATAGACAAAGCCGAAAGCGGGGCTTTGGAGCGCGGAGGGATGAATCGGGCGAAACATACAAAATATGTACAAAAAAATCGGAATATTCGTTAATATTCTACATAAAAATGGGGTTGACTTCGACAAGAAAATGTGGCATAATTACATGACTTCCCGGACGGGTTCACGGAACGCACGGACCCCTCCGCAAAGCGCCAAAGAGCCGTTTCGCGCCTATGCCCGCGCCTATGCTCATACCTATGCCCACGCCCACGCGGCGCAGTTTGTGCGGCACGGAAAAGGGCGCGCGCCCTTGTGTCGCACGCTTGTACCGCCCCGGATCACCGCTCCCGCGCTTGAAATCACTGAGCATCCGGTTTGTTCAAAACCGCGCTTGAAATCACTGAGAATCCGGTTTGTTCAAAACCACGGTTAAAACTTTGCCCCTCGCTTTACAGAAACAATCCCTACCCAACGAAGTGACGCCGATAGGTTTACCAAAGAAAGGAATCGTTATGCAGGAACTTCTAATCAACAAAAGGATAGCCCCCGAAATGGAGAGCAAGCTCACCGAGCTGCCTTCTTCCGACGAAACGCTGCTTTTTGCCATTGCAGGCGATCTGAATCTGAACTGCGAATATGGCAGCATGTACCTTGTCGTAACCAATCGGGCTTTTATCGTTTACGACGCGGACAAGGACGAAGTAACGTCCCGCACGGCTTTTTCCGAGGTTCGGGAATTTTCCGGAAAAAGAATGTACGGAAACGGCGTGATTCGCGCGGTTTTCAAAGACGATGCCCTCGGCGGGGAGGCCGATGCCGAAGAAAAAGCGCCCTGCCTGTTCCGTTATTCGCTGGCGCTCTCGTCCCTGTGCGATGCCGCCGTGTATTTCGCCAACAATGTTCTGGCCGGCGAATCCATTGACGAGCAAATGGAAGCCGTGCATTCGGTGTACGAAAAACAGCTTTCCGTTTGCCCCAAGTGCGGCCGCACGTTGTCGGCCCCCGGCGTGCAGTGTATCAACTGCCAAAGCAAAAAGAAAATTATCCACAAGCTGATGAAGTACATGAAGCCGGAGTTTCCCTCCCTTCTTTTGTCGCTGGTTGTTTCGGTGTTCACTACGGCAATCGCGCTGCTTCCTCCGCTTCTCACAAAATCTCTCGTAGACGACATTTTGCCGCACAACGATATAACGCGCCTCGGCTACGTTGCCATTTTCCTGGTTTCGCTGCATATCGTGCGCTATGTGCTGGCCGCTTTCCGCGGCTACGTGCTCCGCAAAAGCGGGGACAGAATCGTGGCCTCCATCCGCGACGACGTCTATGAAAAAGCCCAGCGCCTGCCGATGCGCTTTTACGACAAAACCTCAACCGGTTCCGTCATTCACCGTATCAGCGGCGACTCGGCCACCCTGCAATCGTTTATGCTCCGCATTTCCCAGGAAGTGATCGTGCAGTTCTTTAAGCTGATCGGTATTATCATCATCATGCTCTGCATGGATCCCACCCTGACGCTGCTTTCCTTGATCCCCGTGCCGCTGGTTGTGATTTTTTCCCGCGTGTTCGGCAAGAAAATTTTGCCCTTCTATCGGAAAATCTGGCGCAAATGGTCGGCCGTGTCGTCCTTGCTGTCGGACACCATCCCGTGCGTGCGCGTGACAAAATCCTTCACCGGCGAGGAAAGAGCCACCGAGCGCTTCTGCAAGTACAATGACGAATGGTACAAGACCGACGCCAAGGCCGGCCTGATTCTGAACATTTTCCCCTCGGCCATTAACTGCCTGGTCGCCTGCGGCTCCGTCGTCATTTGGATTCTCGGCGGCAACATGGTCATTGACGCGCAAATCCACGGAATCGTCAATCCGCATATGACCGTCGGTCTGCTCGTTTCCTTCATTTCGTATGCCTCCATGTTCTACGAGCCGATCAACTTTTTCGCCAACCTCAACGACTCGTACCAAAACGCGCTGTCCTCGGCCGAGCGGATTTTCGATATTCTTGACGCAGAGCCGGAAAACGATTTCGGAAAAGGCAACGTACTGCCCGAAATCAAGGGAAAAATCCGTTTTTCCAACGTGTCGTTTTCCTTCGACCGCTCGAAAAAGGTGCTGAAAAACATCAATTTGACGATCGAACCGGGCGACATCGTGGGTATCGTCGGCACAACCGGATCGGGCAAATCCACGCTCGTGAACCTGTTGCTCCGCTATTACGACCACTATCAGGGACACATTTATGTGGACGATGTGGATATTCGTAAAATAGATATGAAGTATTTCCGTTCGCAAATCGGCTATGTGCAGCAGGAGCCGCAGATGTTCCACGACACCATTTTCAACAACATCGCCTGCGGGGATCGCTCCTACACCGTGGAGGAAGTCCTGAAGGCGGCCGATATTGCCAATTCCCATGAGTTTATCATCCGCCAGCCCGACGGCTATGATTCGGTGCTGGGCGAGCGGGGCGTGGGCCTGTCGGGCGGCGAACGCCAGCGGATTTCCATTGCCCGTGCCGTCCTGAAAAATCCGAGCATTCTTGTCTTTGACGAGGCTACGGCCTCGGTGGACTCCGAAACGGAGCATCAGATTCAAGGCGCTATCGAAAATCTGATCAGCGGACGGACAACCATCATGATCGCACACCGTCTCTCGACGCTCAGCAAGGCCAATAAAATCGTTGTGGTGGACAACGGGGAGATCATCGAATGCGGCACGCCGGAGGATTTGCTGGCCAAGAAGGGCAAGTACTACCGCCTTGTGGAAATTCAGTCGATGTCCGACAAGCTCAACGAAAGCAAGCGGCTTGAAAAATTCGATGGCTAATGGGGAAGGAGGAAAGTCCCATGGAAAGATATTTTGTTGATGTCAAAACCGATCGTATCGTGCGCGACGACCTTTGTACCGTCCGGCTGGAAAAAGGCAACGGGGAGATTTTGGAGCATTTGGAACCGAAGAGACTGTTTCCCTTTACCCGCCCCGACGAATACATCTCGCTGAAGGTGGACGACCGCGAGGAAGCGGCCATGGTGCGCCGGTTGTCGGACTTGTCGGAGGAATCGCAGACGGCGCTGCAGGAATGCTTTGCCGAAATTTACATGATCCCGAAAATTACCAAAGTGCTGGACGCCTCGGCCAAATCCGGCTCCGCCAATTGGACGGTGGAAACCGACCACGGCAAGGTGTCGTTCCGCGTCCGCAATATCAACAACGACATAAAAATGATTTCGGGCGACCGGATGCTCATTCGGGACAGCAACGACAACCGTTATGAAATCCCCAACATGAGCCTTTTGGACGCGACCAGCAAAAAGAAGCTGTTCACATACACCTAAGACCGCTTGCTGTTTTACAGCCATAACGTCGAAAGTCGAAAGCGGCAAAAAAGCCGGGCGACTGCCCGGAGGAAAGGAACCAAACCGGATATATGAATCCCAATACGATTAAAATTGAAAACAAGGGCAAAACGCAGATCATCGCGCATCGCGGCGTCAGCGGCCTGGAGAAGGAAAACACCCACGCGGCATTTGTGGCCGCCGGCAACCGCTCCTATTTCGGCATTGAATCCGATGTGCATCGGACGGCGGACGGCAAGTTCGTGATGATTCATGACGACGACACGGCGCGCGTGGCCATCGACAAGCTGCCGGTGGAGGAAACCACCTATGAAACCCTGCGTGCCTTGCGCCTGACGGACATGGACGGCAAACGGGGCCGGAGCGATTTGCGCATCCCCAGCCTTTCGGAATACGTGTCCATCTGCAAAAAGTACGGCAAAATCGGAGTGCTGGAGCTGAAAAATGCGTTTTCCGTGTCGGACATCCTCTCCATCTGCGAGGAGATCGACGCGCAGGATTACTTCAACTCCATGATTTTCATTTCCTTCTGCTATGACAACTTGGTTTTGCTGAAACGAAACCGCCCGGAAGCGGAAGCACAGTTTTTGACGGTCAGATTCACCGAGGACTTGGTGGAACGGTTGACCGAGTACGACCTGGGGCTGGATATTTACTATAAATACCTGACCGCCGAAAACGTGGCGCTCTGCCACGAAAACGGGATATGCGTCAATTGCTGGACGGTGGATTCCGCCGAGGATGCCGCCATGCTGATCGGTTACGGCGTGGATTATATCACCAGCAACATTTTGGAGTGAGGCAAAAGCCAAAGGCAACGCAAAAAGCAAAAAGCGAAAATGCAAAAGTGCAAAAGTGCAAAAGTGCAAAAGTGCAAAAGCGCAAAAGTGCCAAAATGGTAAAAAATCCTTGCTTTTTCGTTGGAAATGCGATACAATAAAAAAAGAAACCCGAAACAAAGAAAAAAGAGAAAAAAGAGAAGAAAAAGAAAGGATTGAAAGACAAAAATGGCAAAAAAAGAACCTTTTTTTCAGGCATTTAAGAAATTCATTACCAGAGGCAACGTCATTGATATGGCCGTCGGTGTGGTTATCGGCGGATCGTTCGGAAAGATTGTTTCCGGACTTGTCAATTACGTGATCAACCCCTTTGTGGGCTTGTTCGTCAAGAGCGGGGACATGGATTCCATCAAGACCGTCATTACAAGGGAAGTGACCGAAATTGTGGACGGCGTGGAAACGGTTGTCACGCCGGAGGTTGCCATTTTGTGGGGCAAGTGGTTCCAGACGATTCTCGATTTTCTGATCACCGCTTTCTGCATTTTTGTGGTGCTTCGCATTATCATGAGCGCGAAGGAAGCGATGGAAGCCGATAAGATTGCCGCCGCCGAAGCGAAGGCAAAAGCGGAAGCGGAAAAAGCCAAGGCCGAAAAAGAAGCGGCGGACGCTGCGGCCGCCGAAGCGGCAGCTGCCCTGGCAAAGCGGCAGGAGGAATTGGATCGCGCGATTTTGAACCAAGAAAAACTGCTTGGGGAAATCAAGACGCTTTTGGAGAAAAAGGGCTGACGAGAAGCCCGTGTGCTTAAAAGGGGAGAGTAGTCATAACCACTCTCCTCTTTTCTTTATTCTCTGAAAAGGCCGCGCGCGATCAAAATCGCGCGCGATCAAAACCGCGCGCGGCCAAAGCGAACCCCGCGGAGGAAATTTTTGTCGCCGAAACAGCGTTTCCCCGCGGGGCTGTTTTATTTCCGAAAATCCGTTAGAAATTCCAATATAAGAACGGATTAAAGGAAGAATCCACCAAATACGCGGTGCAGAGCAATAAAAGGAGAAGCCCCCCGACCGCCGCCGCATAGGCCGTGATCCGGCTTTTTTCATAAAACCGCCGGAAGATTCGTTTGGGCAGGGGCGTACAGGCGAGAATGCAAATCGCGGCCAAAATCGCGTTGCGCAACAGCGCATAGAGGTCGCCGCCGCCCAAAAAGCCGCTTCCCCCGCCAAACATGGTTTTCCAATAGGAAAAGCCGGAGGAAAGATTCTCCATGGCGAAAATCAGCCAACCGATCATGACGAAAAACAGCGTGTACACATGCCCGACCACGGCCGGAAGCCGTTGCAGACACCGTCCGAGAAAGGCCTTTTCCATGACCAAAAGGACGAAATAAAAAAGCCCCCAAAGAATGTAGTTCCAATTGGCCCCATGCCAAAATCCGGTCAGGAACCATACGACAAACAAATTGAAATACATGCGTCCGCGACCGACGCGGTTGCCGCCAAGGGGGATGTACACATACTCGCGGAACCAATCGGACAGCGAGATGTGCCAGCGCCGCCAAAAGTCGGTTATACTGCGGGCGGTGTAGGGATAATGGAAGTTTTCTAAGAAACGGAACCCGAAAATCTTGCCAAGGCCGATGGCCATGTCGGAATAGCCCGAAAAATCCAAATAAATCTGAATGGCGTACCAAAACACGCCCATCCAGGCGCAAAGCACGCTCCGCTCGGCGTCGGGCACCGCCACCGCCGCTTTCCACAGGGCGCCGGCCGTGTTGGCCAAAAGAACCTTTTTGCCGAGGCCGCACAGAAACGTCCGGGCGCCGGAGGCGGCCAGCGTGGCCGAGTGCTCGCGCGTGGTAAGCTGCTCGTCAATGTCCTTGTAACGGACAATCGGCCCGGCAATCAGCTGGGGAAACAGCGTGACGTAGGTGCCGAAAGCCACCACATTGCGTTGGGCGGGCGCGTCGGAACGGTAGACGTCGATGACGTAGGACAGCGCCTGGAAGGTGTAAAAGGAAATGCCGATGGGCATGCGCAGACTGAGCGGCCGGAGAAAGGAAAGCGCGGGAATGTGCGCAAGATTGATCAGAAGGAAATCGCAATATTTGAAGAAGCCGAGCAGCGCCAGGTTCAGCACAATGGCCGCAATCAACAGCGCCCGGCTTTTTTGGGGATTTACGCTCCGATATTTTTCGACGGCCAGGCCGAAGGCGTAGTCCATCAGCACCGTGAAGATCATAAGGAACACATACATAGGCTCGCCCCAGCCGTAAAAGATCAGGCTGACCACAAGAAGCACCGCGTTGCGCAGGCGCAGAGGGACGAGAAAATAGATCAACAGTGTGATCGGAAGATAGAGGTAAAGAAATTCAAGAGAGGAAAAAAGCATGATACCGATTCCTTATCTGAAAGATGGAAAATGGGGAAACAGGTCGCACAGGCGCGCTCCGAAAAAAAGGGGGAAGGAGGCGACAAGTCGGCGACAGGTCGAAACTTATTCGGGTATGTACTTGCGATCCAGGGCGCGCAGCCGAATGGCTTCGGCTACATGACGGGCGCCGATGGTTTCGCTGGCGTCCAGATCGGCAATGGTGCGAGCCACGCGAAGAATCCGGTCATAGCCGCGCGCCGACAGTCCGAGAGAGCGATACGCCTCTGACAAAAGCGCCGCCGCGTCGTCATCGGGGACGCAGTAGCGTCGGATGCCCGCCGCGTCCAGCTGCGCGTTGCAGAAAACGGGCGTTTCGCTGTCCTTCATCCGCTCGGCGGCAAAACGCCGCGCGGCTATGACGCGCGCACGAATGTCCGCGGAGCTTTCGGCGGCCGGTTCGCGGGAGGAAATCTCCTCATACGACAGCGAGGGGACTTCAATTTGCAGATCCATGCGGTCGAGCAGAGGCCCGCTGAGCTTGGCAAGATACCGCCGCACCTCGCCCTTGCCGCAGGTGCAGGGGTGCGTGGGGTGGCCGTAATAGCCGCACCGGCAGGGGTTCATGGCGCCTACCAGCATAAACGAGCAGGGAAAGGTCACGCGCCCGCTGGCACGGGTGATGGTAATGCGCCGATCCTCCAGGGGCTGGCGAAGGGAATCGGCCACTTGCTTGGGAAATTCGGGCAGCTCGTCCAAAAACAGCACCCCGTTGTGCGCCAAAGAAATCTCACCGGGGAGGGGATTGGCTCCGCCGCCGACCAGGCTGACGGCCGACATGGTGTGGTGCGGGGAACGGAAGGGGCGGGTGCGCAAAAGCGCAACGCCTTCCGGCAGGGTTCCGGCCACCGAGTGAATCTTGGTGCTTTCAATGGCTTCCTCAAATTGCAGGGGAGGAAGGATCGAGGGCAGGCGCTTGGCCAGCATGGACTTTCCGGTGCCGGGGGGTCCGATCAAAAGAATGTTGTGGCCTCCGGCGGCGGCAATTTCCATGGCGCGCTTCGCCATAAACTGCCCTTTGACGTCGGCAAAGTCGGGCAAAGGGGCGGCTTCCCTTCCGCCGACCGCACTTTCCGTGGCGGGAACGGGGGACAGGGGGGACACGCCGTTCAGATGCGCAATCAGCTGAGCAATGGTTTGCACAGCATACACGCGGATGCCCGACACGGCCGCCGCTTCGGCGGCGACGGCGGCAGGCGCATAAAATTCGTGCTTTCCGGCGTCCCGTGCGGCCACGCACATGCAAAGCGTGCCGCGCACCGGGCGCAATTCGCCCGAAAGCGACAGCTCCCCTACGATACATTTGTCGGAAAAATCGGCGCGGATCACGCCGGCGGAGGACAGGATCGCACAAAGAATGGCGGCGTCAAAGCCGGAGCCTTCCTTTCGGCGGTCGGCCGGGGCCAGGTTGACGGTCAGCTTCAGGGAGGGGAAGGAAAGGCCGCTGTTTTCACAAGCGGCGCGAACCCGTTCCTTGGCCTCTTTGACGGCCGCGTCCGGTAGGCCGACCAATTCAAATTCGGGAATCCGCTCACGGGCATCGCTCTCCACGGTGACAATAAATCCGTCGATGCCGGAAAGACCTGCGCTGTAAACCGATGCAAGCATGATGATGTGTTCCTTTCCGGGAAGGGGCGCGAGAGGGCGGCCGCCTTCCGTTTTTGCCGTTATTTCCATTATGGACATATTGTTTTTATTTTATCATACTCTTTGCCTTTTTACAAGTTTTTTTAAATTATTGTTCTTTATTCTTGCAATCAAAGCCTCGGCATGGTATAATTTCCTTAACCATACCGGATAGGAAAAGCATCGGCTGCCTGCTTTGGCAGAACCGAGCGAGAGGCAAGACGCATTTGGGAGAATGGGGAGAAAGAGAAAAGGAGATCGGAATATGGCAATCACCTTTCATGATGATGACAAAATGTTTCGTTTGACAACGAAAAACACCCTTTATGTTTTTGAGGTCTTTCATTGGCAGTATCTTGTGCATCGCTATTACGGAGTGAAGGAAGGGGCAAAACCGGTTCCCGTGCATGAGGATCCGGATTATCGCCTGTATTCCTTTGCCCCCTACCGCTTTAGAAAGGATATGGCCTTTTCGATGGACACGCTGCCTATGGAGTACCCGTACTTCGGCAGCGGCGATTTCCGCACCACCGCGTTGCGCGTTCGGAACGCGGACGGAAACAACTCCACTTTCTTTGATTATATTAACCACGAAATCTATGACGGCGTGGTTGCGCCGGGCAAGCTCCCCGCCGCCCATGTGGGCGATGACGCTAACGTGCAGACCTTGGAAATCAGCCTTTACGATCACTGCTCCCGGTGTATGCTGTTTCTGTACTATACCGTGTTTTACGAAAGTGACGTGATTGTGCGCTACGCCTCCCTTCGCAACGAAGGAAGCGAGGACGTGACGGTGGAGAAATTTTCTTCGCTGACGCTCGACCTGCCCGGCACCTCGTATGATTTGGTTTCGCTGGTCGGCAGTCATAATCACGACCGGGAAATTTGCCAGCGCACCCCTTTGTTTTACGGAAACGCTTCGATCATGAGCCGCCGCGGCGCCTCCAGCCATCAGATGAATCCCTTTATCGCCGTTTGCGATTCCGAGGCCGATGAAAATCAAGGCGATGTTTACGGCTTCAACCTGGTGTACAGCGGCAACTTTTTGGACGAATGTGAGTGCGATCAGACCGGGCATACCCGCGTGCAGCTCGGCCTTGGCAGTGAAAACTTTAACTATCGGCTGAAGCCGGGCGAAACGCTTTTCGCGCCGGAAGCCGTGATGACCTATTCGCCGAATGGCTTTGGCACGATGAGCCGCGCCATGCACCGCTTTATCAATCGGCACATCCTGCCTGAAAAGGCCAAGGAGCGCCGCCCGGTGGTGTTCAATTCCTGGGAAGCCTTCTATTTTGATATTGACGAACCGAGCCTTGTCCGATTCGCCGCCGGGGCGGCCGAATGCGGCGCCGACATCATGGTGATGGACGACGGCTGGTTTGGCCATCGAATCTCGTCGCACGCAGGCCTCGGCGATTGGTACGAAAACCCCGAACGGTTCCCGGACGGGCTGGCCGCCTTTTCGCAAAAGGTGCATCAGACGGGTGTGGGACTTGGCATCTGGATTGAGCCGGAAATGGTGAATCCCGACAGCGACCTGTACCGCGAGCATCCCTCGTGGTGCATTGCGTGTCGGTTCCGTCCCATGTCGCTCTCCCGGCATCAGTACGTGTTGGATTTCTCCAACCCGGAGGTGATCGCGTACCTGAAGGAGCGCTTGTCCAAAACGCTGCAGGGCGTTGCGGTGGACTACTTCAAATGGGATATGAACCGCCACATTTCGGAGCCGGGCTCGGCATTCCTTGCCCCGGAAGATCAGGAATCTTTGGCCTATCGCTATATGCTTGGCGTGTATGACCTGATGGGCTGGCTGATCGAGCAATATCCGAATGCCCTTTTGGAAAACTGCTCGGGAGGCGGCGGTCGGTTCGACCTCGGTATGCTTTGCTTCTCCCCGCAGATTTGGACAAGCGATAATACCGACGCGCGCGCCCGCACCAAAATTCAGTTTTCCACCATGATGGGGTACCCCGCCTCGGCGATGAGCTGTCATGTGTCGGATCCCAAGGATAACCCGAAGGAAATGGCGCTGAAATATAAGGTGGCTGTCAACGGCGTGCTGGGCTATGAGTTTAACGTGCTGAAGGCCTCCGAGGAAACGAAGCGAGAGGTCAAGCGGCAGGTGGCCGAGTACCGTACCTTTGATCGTCTGGTGACAACCGGCGACTATTACCGGGTGGCCTCCCCCTTTGAAAGCGTGCTGTCGGCCTATTATTTTGTGCCGTCCCGCACGAAAGCCTGCGCCGATGAAATTCTGCTGACGGCGATCCTGACCGACGGATCGGGGATTCGCCGGGGGCAAACCCCGAAAACCTATCAAAGCCTGCCGATTGCCATGGCCGATGCGAGCGCGACCTACCGCGACGCCCTTTCCGGCCTTGTCGTGAACGGCGAAACCCTGCAAAAGGGCTTTCCGCTGCCGACCTTTGAGCCGGACGCCACCGGCTATGACGCAAGGCTTTGGCACTTTGTCAAGCTCTGACGGAAACGAGAATTTTCCCGCGCCGCCCGGAATTTCTTTTCGAGTGCGGTGCCCCGCCTGCGCTTTTTTGCCTAAAGCGCACGCCAAAGAGAGCGCCCCTGCCCGCGCGCTCGCTCGATTGTATGGATTGTAAAAAAACACGAGGTAATCATGAATCAGGAACCTATGAATGAAAAACGCCGCCCGTCGGGAACGGGTACACGCCCGCAAGGGCCGGCACAGCCGCCGCGGGATCCCTCCCGCCGAGTGACGTCGGATCGCCCCGGCGGCACCCGCACCGATCGTTCGGCGCCGGAGTCTGCCTTCGGCACCCGTGCCGATCGCTCCGGGACGGAGCGGCCGGCCCGCCCGCGCCCGCAAGGGGCGCGCTCCGGCGCCCCCCACGCCCGCCCCGATCCCCGCGGCGGAAGATATGAGCCGACGGGACAAGGAAAAGGAAGACCGCGCCCCGACTCCGCCCCGCCCCGCCCCCTTTCCCAAGGAACACGAGGGGAATACGGAGAAAGACGGCCGACCGGAGAGCGCCCCGCGCCGTATTCGGTTTATCGCCGCCCCCCGCAAAAGCCCGCCCGCAGTGAGGAAGGGAAACGGGATCGGCTGTTGAATGTCGTCCTGCTGGGCGCGGCCGCACTGCTGTTGGCGTTAATTGTGATTTTTGTTGTTATCAAGGCTTCCGGCTCGCGTCCCGATGACCGCCCGGTTCCCACCGACTCGGCGCAGACCGGGCCAAACGATCCCTCGCCCACCCCGTCGTCCTCCTCGACCGACGATACCAAACCGCCCGTGACCGATTGGACAAAACGCCCCTCCAATGCCAAGGCGTTCGTTCCGGTGAGCGGAAGCTCGGTAAAAACGGTGGATCCGGAGGATCTTTACTCCGATTACGCGATTTTGGTTGATCTTTCGACCGGATCGGTGATTTCCGAGTTGAACCCGGATGTGAGAATTTTCCCGGCTTCCCTGACCAAACTGATGACGGTGATCGTCGCCTGCGAAAACATTACCAGTATGTATGACACCGTGCAACTGACCACCGAAATCCTTTTGCCGCTGGAGCAGGCGGGCGCGTCCCGTGCCTATTTCCCCCCCGGCAAAGATATTTACATGATTGATTTGATTTACGGCGCGATTTTGCCCTCGGGCGCCGACGCTACCGCCGGCCTTGCGCTGAAAATCGCCGGCTCGGAGAAGGCGTTTGTGGAGCTGATGAATCAAAAGGCCGCCGAAATGGGGTGCTACGGAACGCACTTTACCAACGCCAGCGGACTGCACGATCAAAATCACTACTCCACGGTGCGCGACCTGGCTACCATGATGTCGTATGCCATGGAGAACCCGCTTTTGCGGCAGGTTTTGTCGGCCAAGAGCTATAAGCCGCTGTCCTGCGGCGGCAATGCCGATGGGTATATGTATTGCATCTGGAGCGGCCGGCTGCGCGGTCGGGAGGCGAAGAATGCCACCTTGTTCGCCGCCAAATCGGGCTTTACGGATGAAGCCAAGCAGTGCCTGGCCAGCGTTTCCCGGACGGCCGACGGAAAAGAATACGTGATCGTAACGGCGCGCGCGGCCAAAAGCGGCTCCAGCGAAAGCCGCTACCTGCCGTTTAAGGACGCCAAATACCTGTGCGAAAAATATTTGAAGTAACAAGGCGTCGGCACCACCCGCGCAAAGGTGCTGAAAACAGAACGTAGGCGCAGGGAGCAGGGCGCAAGTACAAAGCACTTGCACGGAAAAAACGGAAGTTGGCCGGGGACGGCAGAGGGGAGGTTTGCGTCGATGACGGAGCCGGAAAAGGAAACGGAAAAAGAAAAAGAAACGGAAAAAGAAACGATGTCGGAGGAGCTTCACACCTTGTCCGCCATCAAAGAAAAGACCGCGGGGCGGATTCTCGGCGTGGATTTCGGCGATGTGCGCACCGGTCTTGCCTTGTCGGACACGGGACGGTACCTGGCTTCGGGCATCGGATACATCCGTCCCGGCGGCATTGTAAAAACGGCGGACGCCGTGGCCGCGGCCGCGGCGGAGCAGAAGGCAGGCGCCATCGTCGTCGGCTATCCGAAGAATATGGACGGATCCGAGGGCTTCCGTGCCGAGCGTGTGCGGGAATTTGCCGCACTGCTGCGGGATCGCTTTGCGGGGCCGGTCGTTTTGTATGACGAGCGCATGACGACCCTGGCGGCCGCCCGCTTTTTGAGTGAAACCAACACACGCGGTCAAAAGCGCAAGGCGGTGGTCGATACCCTGTCGGCACAAATCCTTTTGCAAAACGTGCTGGATCGGCTGAAAAATCTGCCCTGAAAAAGTACGATCCGCGAGGAAAAGCAAAGCAAGGAAAGATAAAAAGCGAAAAAACCGTTCCCCGAAAGCGTCGGCGCGCCCAAGCGCACAACGCGGAAACGGAAACGGAAACAGAAACGAAAACGGTTTGAGCTTTTCAAAGAAACCATCGGCCCGGACGCGGAAAAGGCGTCCGGGCCGAGCTTTGCGTCGGCGCCGCGCTTATTCGTCCAGCGCTTCAACATTCTCCCGTGTACGGAAAAGAAGGGAAATGCACCACAAACCGGCCAAGGCCACGATGGTGTAAATAATGCGGCTGACGACGGCCGTTTGACCGCCGAAGATCCAGGAAACGATGTCAAATTTGAACAAACCGATGCTGCCCCAATTGATGGCACCGATAATGGTGAGAATCAGAGCAATTTTATCCACTATCATAAAAATCTGCCTTTCCCGGCCGCGGAAAAACGCAAGGCGAAACGCCGGGCGCCGTTCCGGGGCCGAATGGATCCGGAAAAAACCGGGACATGAATTGAGTTAAGTTGCCGGAAAGCGCCGGCGTTCCGACCGGCGCAAGAATTTCCGTCATTGCTATTTTGTGAAGGAAGGGAGGGGGTTATGACAGGAAATTTTTGCAGACGCGCTCGGCGCATGCGGCCGTTTGCGCGGCGCACGCGAGCCTTTTCCCGGCGCTACTTGCTTTCGCGCTCGATTTTGCATTCGCGTTCGTCTGCGTTTTGGCACGCGTTTTCGTGCTCGATTTCGCACGCGTTTTCACACGCTTTTTCGTGTCCGCTTTCATGCGCTTTTTCACACTCGCTTTCACACGCACCTGTGCACATACTTGTGCGCGTACCCACGCGCCCCTTTCTTGGGAAGCCCTCCGGCGACGAGGCTTCCTTCTTTTTTGGCTTTTGGCACAGCCAAACGACCAAAGCCGCCCCGCCTCCGAGAATCATCAGAATCCCGAACGCGCGGGACAGCGGAACCTCCCGGCTGGCACGTGCAATCGCGGCGCCTCCGACCGCGCCGAGGCAGGCGGGCAACGTGCAGAGAAGAATGACGCGGAAATCCAGGCGCTTTTGCAAAAGGTGAATGAGGAGCGCTACGAGGGAGGAGGCAATGAAGAAAATCAGGTTGAGCTGTTGGGCTTCCAGCTGGGGCCTGTGCCCGATCCAGGTCAGATACACGACGAGGAGGCCTGCGCTTCCCACCCCCATGCCGGCCAGCGCGGCGGACAGAAAAGCCAGGGCGCACAGAAAGAAAAAAATCAGCATGGGAAAGCTCCTTTCGGAAAAATTTTGGGGGGAGGGAACCCTTTGGAAAAAAGATATTTTCATTGTCGGCCTTGCGCGAGCGGTTTTTGCCGCTCTTTTGGCAAAAAACCGCGCCCCGTGCGCCGCCCTACCGGAAAAGCATGATGCCGCCCGACAGAATCATCAAAATGGCAAAAATCAAACGAAGGACACGCCCCTTCAGCTTGCCGAGAAGCAGCGCGCCCAGCGCGCCTCCGGCCAACGAGCAAAGGGCAATGGCCGTGACCGTGGCCGGATCGGGGGGCGAAAAGGAGGCGTAAACCAGCGTGGAAACGACCGCCGGGGGCAGGATGATGGCAATGGCATTGGCAAAAATCATGCGCCGATCGGGAAACAGACGTCCGGCCAGCGCGGAGAGCGCAAAGACAATGACCGTACCGCCTCCCGTGCCGAAAACGCCGTTGATCACGCCGGCCGTCATCCCGACGGCGATCAGCCGAAAGGCCAGCGGCGCGTCGAGCGTCGCCCGCTTTTTTTCGCCCGTTCCCGCCGCGGGGTTGGTACTTTCCTCGCCCCCGCCCGCCGCGGACTTGGTGCTTTCCTCGCCCCCGCTCACCGCGGGTTTGGCGCTTTCCTCACCCCCGCCCGCCGCGGACTTGGCGCTTTCCTCGCCCCCGCTCACCGCGGGTTTGGTGCTTTCCTCGCCCGCTCCCGCCGCGGGGTTGGTGCTTTCCTCGCCCCCGCTCACCGCGAGATTGGCTCTTTTTTCGCCCGCTCCCGCCGCGGACTTGGTGCTTTCCTCGCTCCCGCCCGCCGCGGTTTTGGTGCTTTCCTCGCCCCCGCCCGCCGCGGACTTGGTGCTTTCCTCGCCCCCGCTCACCGCGAGATTGGCTCTTTTTTCGCCCGCCGAACCGCCGCCCTCCGGCGATCCTTGGGCGGTTCGGGTTTGCTTTTCGGCTTCCATCGCGTTTCGCCTCCTTCGCCGGCGCTTTTTCACAAAAAAATTTTCCCTTGACAAATAATTCTTGAAAAGGGGGAAAAACTATGATATAATAAATTAACTATTCTTATAGGGGACTTTTTTCGTTCGATACGACAAAAAGGCCTTTTTGCCGCAAAAGACCGTTATAGCCCGCCCTGCGCGACGCTTCCGTGAAGCTTCGCGCGTTGACGCCGTTCCTGCGCCGATCCCCGGCTTAGTTTGTCACATAAGGGAAATCGCTATACGTGCTTTTTTCGCGCATGGATAAGGCCGGTTTCGCCGTTTTTCATAAAATTGCCGCAACGCAGGGCAAGCCGTTCAAAATCTACGAAAGGAAAGGATTTTCTCAAGACGTGAAAGCTAAAGAAAAAGAAAAAGAAAAAGAAAAAGTAAAAGCCAAAGAAAAAGCAAAAGATAATAAAAGAAAAAATCAGGAAGCAGATCGGTGGAAAGACACCGACAACGAAAAAGCCAGAGGCAGGGGAAGCGGAAGCGGAAACGGAAACGACGGAGAGCGCGCCCGTTCCTTCTCGCCCGACGCCTCCGACCGAAAACGGGAGGGGCGTGCTTCGACGGAAAGAGAGCCCAAGGCTTCGGATCGTGAGAGAGAACGTTTCGATTCGGAGGACGCCGCGTCGCCGCGCCGCCGTGTTCAGCGAAGAGAGCCGGCGTATGAGGAGCCTGACGCGCCGCGCGTGCCGGCCTCCTCGCGCCTGATTCATCAGTTCCTTCCGTTTATTTTTTGGGTTCTTGCCATTTTGATCGGAGCCTGCCTGATCGTGGTGGAGCTGTGCCACTCGGATATGGGAATCGGCGGCCGCTTTATCAGCCACTTTTTGTGCGGCACCTTCGGATACGGAGCCTTCTTTATCCCCGTGGCCGTGGCCTATATCGGCACGCGCTGGCATAAAATCGTGGACGATGCCCGCGCCGGACTCAAGTTTTTGCTGATGCTGATTTCGCTGGTGCTCCTTTCGACGCTGATTCAGACCATTGCGCTTTGGAGCAGCGGCGGTGCCGACTTCCGGATCGACAAGCTGTGGAACCACGGACAGGCCGTCGGCGGCGGAGTGATCGGCGGGCTGCTTCGCAGTCTGCTCTACCTGATGTTCAACAACATCGGCACCTTGATTTTGGTGGTGGCCTCGTTGGCCATCTCTTTGATGTTCCTGTTCAGCCTGACGCCCAAAAACATATGGACATTCTTTCAATACCGGAAAAAGCTGCGCCATGAGCGCCGCGAGGAGCGCGCCGAAAGGGAAGCGGCCGAGCTGGCCCGGCGCGAAAAGATTGAAAAGGAAGAACGCGCCGCCCTGCTGCGCCGTCGCGCGCGGGAACCCGGCGAGGACGGGAGCGCGTCTCTGTCCGAATCGGCGGATTTGGCCGATGACAGCGCCGAGGACGCGTCGGAGGATCTGAACAAAGGCCGGTACCGGATTCGCAAAAAAGAGGAGGAAGCGCCCGAAAAGCGCACGCCGGCGGAGGATCCGATCCTGTCAATCCCGAAAAAGATCCTGGAGCAGGAGGACAGCTCTGACGCCGCGCCTGTTCCGACACCGGAACCGCCAAGACCGGCGATGGCCGTCGAGGAGGGAGAGCGGGACGATGACGGAGTGCGCCTGCGCGAAATCTTTTCGCAAAACTCCGGCCATGGAAAAACGAGCGACGGTGTGATCACCATTGATTTGCCCGCCGACAACGCCCCTTTCAAGCGAGAGCCGATTCCCCCCGCGCCGCAAGCGCCAAGCCCGGCCAAAACCACGGAGGAAAAAGCGCCCGTTCGCGCGCCGAAGAACACTACGGTCATCAGCATGAAGGTGGACACTGAACAGCTAACCGAGCTGGAAAATCTGCGGAGCGACGGCGCCGACGAAACCGAGCCGGAAAAGCCGATGGATTATCAATTCCCGCCCATCTCTCTGCTGAAAGAGGACAAGAACATAGGCGACGCCGACGCTACCGCCGAAATGAAGGAAAATGCCGCGATCCTGCGGGATACGCTGGCGAGCTTTAATATCGGCGTGCGGGACGAGATTCAATGCTCGCACGGCCCGACTATTACCCGCTACGAGCTGCGCCCCAAAGAGGGCATCCGCGTGCGTTCGATTGCCAATTTGGTGGACGATATTGCGCTCAGCTTGGCCACGTCCGGCGTGCGTATTGAGGCGCCGATTCCGAACAAGCCTTTTGTCGGAATCGAAGTGCCGAACCATGTGCGGCTGACCGTTTACCTCCGAACGCTGATCGAAAACGATAAATTCCGCAACGATTCGGGCAAGCTGACCGCCTGCCTCGGCGCCGACGTCGGCGGCAACCCGGTGTTCTTCGACATCAGCAAAATGCCCCACCTTCTGATCGCCGGCGCGACCGGTATGGGTAAGTCGGTGTGTATCAACTGCATCATCATCAGCCTGCTTTATAAGGCGCGCCCCGATGAGGTCAAGCTGATTCTGATCGACCCCAAAAAAGTGGAATTTACCATATACAAGGATATTCCGCATCTGTATGCTCCTATCGTCAGCGATCCGAAAAAGGCGGCCGGTGCGCTGGCCTCGGCCGTGGCCGAAATGGAGCGCCGCTTTGAGCTGATCGAGGAGGTCGGCGTTCGTGACATCAACAGCTACAACGCCGCCATTGCAAACGATCCCACCAAGGAATTTTTGCCGAAGATGGTGATTGTGATTGACGAGCTGGCCGATTTGATGATGACGGCGCCCGGCGAAGTGGAGGCCTCCATTTGCCGTCTGGCGCAGAAGGCCAGAGCGGCCGGGATTCACCTGATTGTCGGTACACAGCGTCCTTCGGTGGACGTTATCACCGGTCTGATCAAAGCCAACGTGCCCTCTCGGATTGCCTGCACCGTTTCCTCGCAGGTGGATTCCCGTACCATCATTGATATTGCCGGCGCCGAGCGACTGATCGGCCGCGGCGACATGCTGTTTGCCCCGGTGGGTATATCGAAGCCCATGCGTGTGCAGGGCGCCTTTGTCAGCGATGGCGAGGTGGAAGCCGTGGTGGAATTTATCAAGGAGCACAACGCCTCGGCCGAATATAACAAAGACTTTATTTCGACGATGGAGAGCGAAGCGGCCAAGTGCGGCAACAAGAAGGGCGGCGGCGACAGTGAAGGCGGCGACAGCAGCGGCGATGCGGATCCCAAGTTCCGCGAGGCGGTCAAGCTGGCCATTGATGCCGGCAAGATTTCCACCTCCCTGATGCAGCGAATGCTGGGCGTGGGATACGGCCGCGCGGCCAAGATTCTTGACCGTATGGAGGATCTCGGTTATATCAGCCCGCCGGACGGCAACAAGCCGCGCCGCGTGATCATCACGATGCAAGAGTACATGGAAAAGGTGGTCAACGACGAGTTTGGCCCGGACAGCGATTCCTCGGAGGACTGAGGAGCGTCCGCGACCGCATTGTCGTTTGTCACGAAAAAGAAAAAGAAAAAGCAAAAAGTAAAAAGTAGAAAGAAGCCCCGGCCGAATCCGCAAGGAAAAGGCCGGGGCTTCTCGGATAGGAGAGGGAGTTCAAAACGCAAAAGGAAGGTTTGCTCCCCTTTTTTATTTACACAACCGCAAATTGGCTGTTGTAGAGCTTGGCGTAAAATCCGCCGGCTTGCAAAAGCGAGGCGTGATTGCCCTTTTCGATGACGTGCCCGTCCTTCATGACAAGAATCATGTCGGCCGATTGAATGGTGGACAGGCGATGGGCCACGATGAAGGAGGTGCGCCCCTGCATCATTTCGGCAAAGGCCGCCTGAATTTTCAGCTCGGTGCGCGTGTCGATGGAGGAGGTCGCTTCATCCAAAATCAGCATCGGAGGCAGGGCCAGCATGGCGCGCGCAATGCACAAAAGCTGTCGTTGCCCGGCGGAAAGGTTGCTTCCGTTTTCCCGGATTTCGGTGTCATAGCCCTTGGGCAGCCGTCGGATAAAGGAATGGGCGTGCGCCGCCTTGGCCGCCGCCACCACCTCGTCGTCGGTGGCACTTGGGCGTCCGTAGGCAATGTTTTGGCGAACGGTTCCAAAGGACAGCCACGTGTCCTGCAAAACCATGCCGTACCGGGCGCGCAGATCCTTCCGCGCCATGTGCCGGATGTCGGCGCCGTCCACGCGGATGACGCCGCTGTTTACGTCGTAGAACCGCATCAGAAGATTGATCAGCGTGGTTTTTCCGCAACCGGTCGGCCCCACAATGGCAATGCGCTGACCGGGTGCCACGTCCAAAGAGAGGTCTTCGATCAGCGGACGATCGGGCACGTAGCGAAAGGACACCTGCTCCAGCGTGACGCGTCCGGCCGGAACGGGGGAAAGCGGTTCGGAATCTTCGGGCACCTCCTCCGGTTCGTCCAAAAGCTCAAACACGCGCGCCGCGCAGGTCAGTGCGTTTTGCAGCTCGGTGACAACACCGCTGATTTCGTTGAAGGGCTTGGCGTATTGGGAGGCGTAGCTCAGAAAAACGCTCAGCTCGCCCACCGTCAGCCGCCCCGCAACGGCGCTTAGCGCGCAGATCAGCGCGACAACGGCATACACTAAGTTGTTGATCAGACGGGTGCTGGGGTTGGTCAGGCTGGAGAAAAAGGTCGCTTGCAGAGCCGCCTTGCCGAGGCGGTCGTTCACCTCATCGAAATCGGCCAACGAGGCCGCCTCATGTCCGTAAGCGCGCACCACGCGCTGTCCCTCCACCAGCTCGTTGATCAGAGCCGTCTGCTCGCCGCGGACGGCGGCCTGCTCTTTGAAAAACCGGCTGGTGCGCGTGGCGATAAAGCGCGCCACAAAAATGGAAAGCGGGGTGAGAACCACCACGGCCAGCGCAATGAGCGGATGAAGCCAAAACATGATGCCGAGGGTGGAAAGAATGATAATCACACCCGAAAAAAGCTGTGTAAATCCCATCAAAAGGCCGTCGGCAAAGGTGTCCACGTCGGCCACCATGCGGCTGACCGTGTCGCCGGTCGGACGGATGTCCAGATAGGAAAGAGGCAGATGCTGGAGCTTGCGGCTGACGGCGTTGCGGAGATCGCGGCAGACCGAAAAGGTGATGCGGTTGTTGGCGAGGGTGAGAAGCCCCTGCGCCAGCGCCCCGATAGCGGCCGTGATGAGAATCACGAGAATGGCGCGCCCGACGGCCGACAGGTTTACGTTGCCGACGCCCAGCAGAGCGTCAATGGCCAGCCCGCTGAAAATCGGGATGAAAAGCTGTGCCGCCGCGACGATCAGCGCAAAGAAAAGGCTCAGCGCCACCAGGGCGCGATAAGGTCGGATCTGATGCAGAACGCGGGAGAGGGTGGAGGATTTTTTTGACGCCGTGCTTGGCGCCATGGCGGTTTTTTCTTGCTTGTTTTGCTTGCTTTGCGTTTTCATGCCGAGGCTCCTCCAAACTGACTTTCATAAATTTCCTTGTAAACGGCGCAATCACGCAAAAGCTCCTCGTGCCGTCCCGCGCCGACCAAATGGCCGTCATCGAGCACAAGGATCTGATCGGCCTGCATCAGCGAACCGGCCCGTTGGCTGACCAAAAGGACGGTTAGGCTTTGGGGAAGCTGATGAAGGGCGTGCCGCAAAGCGGCGTCGGTGGCGTAGTCCAACGCGGACGCGCTGTCATCCAGAATCAGGATGTCGGCGCCGGCGAGAAGGGCGCGGGCGATAGTCAGGCGCTGGCGTTGCCCGCCCGACAGGTTGGCGCCGCCCTGTGTGATTTTTTCATTCAATCCGTCCGGCTTTTTGCGGACAAATTCGGCGGCCTGCGCCGTTTCCAACGCCTGCCACAGTTCTTCCTCGGTGGCGTCCGGCTTGCCCCAGCGCAGATTTTCGGCGATTGTCCCCGTAAAGAGCCGCGGCTTTTGATCCACAATCGCCACGGAAGAAAGCAGAGCTTCGCGCGACAGGGAGGCAATCGGCTTGCCTTTCAGCGTCACACAGCCCGACGTGGCGTCATAAAAGCGGGGAATCAAATGGACTAAAGAGGATTTTCCGCTGCCGGTGCCGCCGATGATGCCGACGGTTTGTCCGCGACGCACGGAAAAGCAGATGTCGCTGATGGATTCGGCGCCGGCGCCGGCATAGAGAAGGGAAACGTGATCAAAACGCAAAATTTCCTCGGCGGAATCGTCGCCGGTTTCGTGGCCGTCAAAGCGCATGGAGCTTTCGGTGTCGAGAATCTGCCCGATGCGTCCCATGCCGGCCGCGGATTTGCCGAGCAGAACCACCAGGTTGGCCAGCTTGACAAGTTCCACGAGGATCTGCCCGATGTAGTTTATGAGAGCAATGACGTTGCCCGAAAGGAGAACGCCGCGATTCACTTTGTCGGCGCCCATCCAAAGGATGCAGACGATGCCGACGTTGACGATGACATACGTCAGGGGATTGAGCAGGGCGTTCCAGCGCCCCACGTGAAGCTGGGAGCGCCAAAGCCGGGCATTTGTTTCGGCAAATTGCTCCGTTTGCTGTTCCTCGCGCCCGAAGGCGCGGATGACGCGCACCCCGTTTAGGTTTTCGCGCGTTTCCCCCGTCACCGCGTCCAGGTTTTTCTGCACGGTTTTGTATTTCGGCGCGGTCAGAAACATCATGCCGAACACGACGGCAAACAAAAGCACAATCGCGCCGACAAAAATCAGAGCGATTTGGCTGTCGATGGTAAAGGCGAGAATCATGGCGCCGAACACGATAAAGGGACTGCGCAAAAACAGGCGCAGGAACATGTTGGCCCCGTTTTGCACCTGATTGACGTCGCTGGTCATGCGCGTAATCAGCGTGGAAGTCCCGATGCGGTCAAGCTCCGAAAAACTGAAGCTCTGGATCCGCGCCAAAAGCTCCCGCCGCAGCCCCATGGCGGTGCCGGTGGCGGCGCGCGCGGCGAAATACTGCGCCACAAAGGAGCAAAGCAGCCCCAAAAGCGCCATGGCAATCAGCAAAAGAAAATGGGTAAAGATATAGGAATTGTCCCGGCCGACGATGCCGACGTCGATGATTTTGGCTACAATCAGCGGAACCGTCAGATCAAAGCAGGCCTCCAGCATTTTGAAAAGGGGGGCGAGAACGGCCTCAAGCCGATATTTTTTCAGATAAGGAAGCAGATGTTTCATGCGGCTTCAAAAAATCCTTTCTTTGACAAAGCGAAGATGAGACAAGCGTCGGTTTTCGCAGCCCTTTTCGGCGGGTTTCGCCCGAATCGGAGGGAACGGCGTATGTCGGGGGAGGGGAAGCAGGGGGTATTTTTTTCAAAATTTACGGTCGCGGGGGCGGAGAGGGGCGGCGTTTTAGCCGGCTTTCGCCATTATATCACATTTCTCGTCGGCGGTCAATCCTTGATTTTCTACCTATAATTTAATATACCCGAAAAGGCGAAAAAAGCCCGAATAATTTCTTGCTTTACAACGATAAAAATTTTGAATTTTCTGTTGACAATTGGGGAAAAAGATGTTACAATGTTACTCATATTATCAATTGTCATGATGGAGGAACGGTATGGACAATAAATTGCAAAAAAAATACGGGCTGATTACGGCGATCTGCATGGTGGTCGGCATCGTTGTAGGCTCCGGCGTCTTTTTCAAGGCGCAAAACGTCCTGAACATAACCGAGGGCAATATGCCTTTGGGCATTCTCGCCTGGGTGATCGGCGGCGTGGTGATGCTGATCTGTGCCTTGAATTTCTCCACCCTGGCTACGCACTTTGAAAAAGTGAACGGCATCGTGGACTACGGCGAAGCCACCGTGGGAAAAGGCTATGCGTATTCCATCGCATGGTTCAGCACCATGATTTATTACCCCGGTATGACCAGCGTGCTTGCGTGGGTTTCGGCTCGGTATACGGTCGCTCTGTTCGGCCATGCCCCCGACACGGGTATTTGTCTGGCCCTCGCTTGCTTCTACCTTTGCGCTTCGTATGCCGTCAACGCGCTTTCCCCCAAGCTAGCGGGAAAATTCCAGGTCAGCACAACCTTTATTAAGCTGATCCCCCTGCTTCTGATTGCCGTTGCCGGTACCATTTCCGGCCTGTTCGGGGAAAACACGTACCTGATCACCGCCTTCAAGAGCGGATCCGTCCTTCCTTCCAACGGCGTGGGCGCCGCCCTGTTCGCCGGTATCGTGGCGACGGCGTTTGCCTATGAGGGCTGGATCATTGCCACCTCCATCAATGCGGAGCTGAAAAACGCCAAGCGAAATCTGCCCTTGGCACTGACGCTCGGCGGCATTATTATCGTGGCCATTTACGTGGTTTATTACATCGGCATTGCGGGCACCGCCGATATTCGCACGCTGATTCAGGAGGGCGCGCCGAAAGGCTTTACCAACCTGCTCGGCAAAACGGGCGGCACAGCCGTCAGCGTCCTGATCGTGGTGTCGTGTCTCGGCACACTCAACGGACTGATGCTGGCCTCGACCCGAGGCATGTACGCCATGGCCGTGCGCAACCAAGGCCCGGCCCCCAAGACCTTTGTTGAGGTCAGCCCCTCGACCAACATGCCCACCAACTCCTCGGTGTTCGGCTTAGTCATTTGCGCCGTGTGGCTCTTTTACTTCTTTGGCGCCAACTTGATGGAAAAGCCGCTGTTCGGCCCGTTCAGCTTTGATTCGTCCGAGCTGCCGATCATCACCATTTACGGCTTCTACATCCCGATTTTTATCATGTTTATTAAAAAATACGGAAAACAGAACCCCTTCAAAAATATCGTGTTGCCGATCTTCGGCATTATCGCCTCGGCCTTTATGATTTTCGCGGCAATCTGGGCGCACGGTATCACCCCCTACCAAGTGGCGAAGGCAAACGGCTCCTTCTCTTGCCCGGTTCTCTTTTACCTGATCCTTTTTGCGGGGATTATGGCGATCGGCGCCTTCTTCTACGGCGCGCGCGATAAGAAAAAAACCGGCAAAAAGCAATAAGCTTCGCAAAAGTAAGAACTGTCACGGCCGCGGGGCGCTCCCGATTTCAAACGAAAATTCGGAGCGCCCCCCCTTTTTTACAAAAAGACCGACTTCGGCCGCGTCCCCTGCGCCCCAAAACGGCACCGTTCGTCAAATTTTGGGGTTTCCATTGACAAAGCAGAAGGGATATAGTATAATAAGCATACATTATTCCTTGCGTGTGCAAGACTACACGGTTTGTCAATCGAATTTTTTTCGGAAAGGAATCTCCGCTTATGAAAACAGAAATTTCTTTGATCGGATTCTTTAAGGAATGTCTGAACAAACTCTGGCTGATCGTTGCGCTGACGGTTCTCGGCGCGGCCATCGCGTTTTGTTACGCCTCTTTTTTGGTTACCCCCCTGTACACCTCGTCGTCCAGCCTGTATGTTTATAACGAGCAGACCTCGGGGAACCAATCCACCGCAACAATCAACTACGCCAAACAAATGGTGAACCTCTATATTGAAGTGCTGAAAAGCAACCGCGTGCTTTCGCAGGTGAAAAACAACATTGACGAAAGCAAAAGCCTGCCCGAATATGCGTATTTGAAGGATGCCGATTATTCGGTGGCGGATCTTCGCCACATGATCAAGGCCGCGCCTCTCAATGAAACCGAGGCGTTTCAGATTTCCGTGACGACCGCCGATCCGCAGACCTCGCGCTTCATCAATGAGCAGATTCTGAAAATTCTGCCCAAGGTGGTGATGGAGGTCGCACACGCTACGGCCGTGGAAACCATTGACTCGGCTTCCACCCCCACCGCCCCCTCGTCGCCCAACGTCACCCGCTACACGGTGATCGGCGGCCTGATCGGTCTTGTCCTTGCTATGGGAATTGTTCTCCTTCTTCATATGACCGATACGGTGATCCGGGACGAGAACGATTTGAATGAACAGTTTGAAAATATTATTGTGCTGGGCGTCATCCCCGTCATTCCGCTGAACGGAAATGCGTCGGAAGAACCGGCACAGCTGCAATCGAAGTAAGGGGGTTGAATCGTTATGGCAAAATTTCCTTTTCTTGCAAAAAAGAAGATTTATAATCTGTCCCATGGAGAAGAAAACACCCGCCCGGACGTGATTCTCGGCAATTCCGTCCCCTTCGCTATCGCGGAAGCGTATAAAACCGCGCGTACCAATATTCAGTTTGTTACCGCGGACGATAAATGCAAAATCCTTCCCGTGACAAGCTCGATCCCCGGGGAGGGAAAAACCATCACCTGCATCAATACCGCCAGCTGTTTGGCGCAAAACGATCATAAGGTGCTTTTGATTGACGCCGATATGCGCAAGCCGCAGATCGCCACCGCCCTCGGCCTTCAAAAATCGCCCGGTCTTTCCGATATTTTGGCTTCCTTGGTCAAGACGGACGCCCCCGATCCTTATTGCCGCCAAAAAAGCAACATCCCCAACCTGGATGTCATTACGGCCGGCAAAACGCCCCCCAATCCCGCCGAGCTGTTGGCCGGGAAAAAGATGAGCGCCTTGCTGGAAGAACTTTCCGCAGAATATGACTATATTTTGATTGATACCCCGCCGGTTCTTGTCGTGACCGACGCGCTGGTGCTGGCTCCGCTGGTCAGCGGATATGTGCTGGTGGTGCGTGCCGGCGTGACGCATGGGGAGGTTTTGCGCGAAACGGTTGCCCGCTTTGAAACGCTGAATGCGAAAATTTGCGGCTTCATGCTCAACGGACAACGCTCCAAGACCGGCTCCTACGGACGATACGGAAAGTACGGCAAATACGGCCGCTATGGGAAGTACGGTCGCTACGGATACGGATATGGCGAGAGCTACGGCTATCGCCCCGACGCCGAATCGAAGGACGGCGAGAAATAAACCATCGACACAACAGTTCGTTGCGATTGCAACAATGTGTTGCCGTTACAGCAGTAAATTATAGACAAAACCACAGCCACAGCGATAAAAAAGGAGGCGAGCCTGTTGCCAAGTCCGGTCGGAATTTTTACCGATTTTCACACGCATTTGCTGCCCGACCTTGACTGCTCCGGGCATCCCGACAGGGCGGCGGCGCTGATTGCCAATATCCGCGCGGCCGGTGTGGAAAACGTCGTTCTGACGCCGCACTTTTACCCGCAGCTGAACGCCTCGGTGGACGCCTTTCTTCGGGCGCGGGATCGGAAAATACAAGCCTTGATGACGGTGCTGGACGAGCAGGGGCAACCGAAGCTTCGCTTTTTTGCCGGCGCGGAAGTGCTGCTTTGCGCCGGGCTGGAGCATATGGAAGGGCTTGACGGCCTTTGCGTCGGCAACACCCGCACGCTGCTGGTGGAAATGCCGGACGTCGCCTGGAATGATGCCTTGCTCGCCTCGCTGACGGCCCTTCGGGACGAGCGACAGCTGGACGTGCTGATCGCACACGCCGAGCGCTACGGAAAAGAACGCGCGGAGCGGCTGATTCGCCGGGGCTTCAAGGTGCAAATCAACGCCGAGAGCTTTGGCGGCTTCGGACAAAAGCGGATGCTCCTCGATTGGGCTAAATCCGGCTATGTGTACGCCTTGGGCAGTGACAAGCACGTGCATTCGGACAAAAACACCCCGGTTTATAAAGCGTTTGTCAAGGCGGCCGGGTGCCTGTCCCCCTATGCTTCGCTTTTGAATGAGCGGATGCAGGCAATGCTGGGACTTTGACGCAGGCGATCCGAGAAAAGAGCGCGAAAAGAAACACGCGCGGCTCGGAGAAATGCCCCCGGCGAAAGCGCCGGGGCAGAAACCATAAATAAAAAGAAAAAGGACGAAAAGGGAGAGTTAAAAAACGCAACATGCGTTTTTAACTCTCCCAACGACATTGGTCTCGGCGGCAAAGAGCCGCCGTTTTGCCACCAAAAAAATCAAAACACAAGATATGGAAGGCAAAATCGACCAAGAATCGCTAAAAACGCCGGGATCCCGACCGGCGTTTTTGAGGGGCTGTTAAAAACATCGAGTTTTTTAACAGTCCCCTTTCGTCCTTTTTTGAATGGCGCCTTTTATGAAAACGCCGCGCTTTTACAGCAGTCGCGTCGGCTGACATTGCGCCGTGCCGAGACTCCAGAACTGCGAGAGCGGCAGGCCGCGCACGTGGCAGGCAAAGGCGGCGTTCCATGCGCCGTGCCCGACGATCAGCAGGTCTTTGCCCTCTTGCAGCTGCGGCTCAACGATTTCGGTGAGAAACGATTGGATTCTCCCAAACAGCGAGGCAAAGGTTTCGGCGCCGCCGATGGAGGCGGTGTAGGTTTCGGGCGCAACAAAGAGGGGACGGATGGGACAATCCGCCCGATCGGCGTAGTCCTCGGCTCCCTCGTAAAGCCCAAAGCTCATTTCGGCCAGACGGTCGTCCGTCACGATGGGAATGGCTCGGTTCGCCAAAAAAAGCGCGGCCGTTTCCCGGGCGCGGGCCAGCGGCGAACAGTAGCAAACGTCCCAATGCAGGTCTTTGTACACCTCGCCTGCCTGCGCGGCCATGCGCCGCCCCTCGTCGTTCAGGGGAATGTCGATGCGCCCTTGCAGCTTGTGCCGGCGGTTCCAATCCGTCTCCCCGTGTCGCATAATGTATAGCATGTTGGTTCTTGTCTCCTTGCTTGTCTCTTTCCCTGCGGCGCCGGCCGTGCGAACGCCTTGGCGGCGTCCCTTGGCCGAAACAGTCTTCCTTTATTATACCATGGCGGGGCGGCTTGTCAAGAGCTTTCCCGCCTTTCCCTTGCTTTGTCCGGCCCCGGCGGCACGCCCGCCAGGGCCCCTTTCGGACGGAAAATAAAATTTTCTTGCAATTTTTCGCATACAATGGTATAATTTTTATAGAAGAAACCTTGTTCCGACGGGAAAGCGGTCGGTTCTTTGCCGGGGCGAAACCCCGCGCCGCGTGAAAACACAGAACCCTCGGCGGACACGATCCCGTCAAATAAGCAAAAGGGAAGGCCGCGCAGCTTGGCCTTGCCCAAGGAGGAAATATGCAAGAGCGACGTGCTCCGAAAAAGGACAAAAAAACGAAGAAAAAAATTGTTTCGGCCGCGTGGAAGCTGTTCTATGAGCAGAGCTACGACGACACAACGGTGGATGACATTGTCGAGGAATCCGGCACATCGAAAGGCTCTTTTTATCATTATTTTGACGGAAAGGACGCGCTGCTCAGCTCGCTGTCCTTCCTGTTTGACGAAAAATACGAGGAGCTGATGCCGCAGATCGACGAAACGCAAAACGCCGTGGACACCTTGCTGTATCTGAACCGGGAGCTGTTTTCGATGATCGAGGAAACGGTTTCCTTGGAGTTGCTGGCACGGCTGTTTTCTTCCCAGCTGATCACACACGGGGAAAAGCACCTGATGGATCATTCGCGCTCCTACTACCGGGTGCTGCGCAGTGTGATCCTGAAAGGGCAGGCGAAGGGCGAGATCCGCGACGATATGTCGGTCAACGAGCTGTCCAAAATCTACACGCTTTGCGAGTGGGGTATGATTTACGATTGGTGCATTTGCGACGGCTCGTATTCGATCCGGCAGTACGCGATGAGAGTGATGCCGATGTTTTTGGCGTCTTTTCGCAAAAATTAATTTTTTGTTCACATTTTGGTTGGTACAAATGTTCCGAATTTCGTCTATAAAACAATCTATATTTCAAGCCGAAAATACGATATTATCAGAAACGCAGTATAGACTTTAGTCTATACTGCGTTCTGTATTGCAGTCTATTTTAAAACGTGATATAATATGCGCATATTTTCAAAAACAACACAGAAAGAAAGGAAAAAACATTATGAAAGGTGAAATTATTGCATTTGTTTTGTACTTTTGCTTGATGCTCGGAATCGGCATTTACTTTTTCTTCCGTGAGAAAAAAGGAGGAGAAAAAGAATACTTTTTGGGCGGCCGTTCCATGGGCGTATGGGTAACCGCGATGTCGGCACAAGCGTCCGATATGTCCGCGTGGCTTTTGATGGGCTTGCCCGGTTCGATTTTGGCCTTTGGCTTCGGCCAGATGTGGATTGGTATCGGCCTTTGCATCGGTACTATCGCCAATTGGATTTTGGTGGCGCGCCGGTTGCGTTGCTTCTCGGAGGCGGCCAATGATTCCATCACGATGCCGCAGTATCTTTCCAACCGCTTTGCTACCCAAAACCATACGCTGCAGATCCTCTGCGCCGTCATTTTCCTGGCAAGCTTTACGGTATACGTGGCATCGGCCTTTGTGGCGGGCGCGACGGTGTTCACCACCATCTTCCCCAAGCTGTCGAACCAACTTGCCATGATTATCTTCGCCGCCATCATTATTGTCTATACCTTCCTTGGCGGCTATAAGGCCGTGTGCTGGACGGACTTTTTCCAGGGGCTTCTGATGCTGATTGCCGTGCTGGCTGTTCCGATTCTTATTGTTTGCACAAAGGATCTTGACACCTCCAAGCTGACCGAGGTGATTATCAGCAATGACGGCACCCGGTACGCCTTCGTTGATAGTCTCTTTTCCGCCTCCTGGCAGGACATTGTGTCCGGCCTTGCCTGGGGCCTTGGCTATTTCGGCATGCCGCATATTATTGTTCGCTTTATGTCCATTAAGGATCCGAAAATGGTGAAAAAGAGCGCCATTGTGGCCGGCGTATGGGTGACGCTTTCGCTGGCGGCCGTTTGCCTGATCGCTTATTTCGGAAGAATGCTGGTGGGCGAGGAACTGCTGACAGAGAACATGCAAAAAACCGTTTTCATTCGCTTGGCGCGCGACTTGTTCCCGGCGGGCATTGCCGGCGTATTGCTGGCTGCCATCATAGCGGCGTCCATGTCAACGGCTGACAGCCAGCTGTTGGTGGCGGCTTCCGCCTTCACTTCGGACATCTATCGTCCTATCTTCCGCAAAAAGGCGTCCGATAAGGAGCTTTTGTGGGTGGGCCGTGTGGTCGTTTTGATCGTTTCCGTGGTGGCCTATTTCATCGCCTCCTCCAAGGGAAGCGGCGCGCAGGCCATTATGAATTTGGTTGAAAATGCGTGGGGCGTGTTTGGCGCGGCCTTTGGTCCGGTGATCATCCTGTCGCTGTTTTGGCGGAGATTTACCTACCGCGGCGCCATTGCCGGCGTTATCGGCGGTTCGTTGGTGGACGTGCTTTGGCTGATCTTCCTGAAGTCCTCCACCGGCGTGTATGAAATTCTGCCCGGCTTCCTTGTCGGAGCCGCCTGCGCCGTGATTGTGACACTGCTGGATAAAAAGCCGGCGAAGGAAGTGACCGACATTTATGATAAAGCCGTTGCCATGCGGTAAGGAGTCAAACGCCGCATAACCCGGCTGTGACACGCGACAAAAACGAGGGGAGGAAAAGCCTTGGTGGCTTTTCCTCCCCTCAAAGTGTCGTCCGCCCGCCGTCCGCGCCCCGATGACCGGGCGATCTGCGCCTTGCGCTAAAAAAATGCAATTGTTTGAAAAAAACCCTTGACAAAACTCTCTGCCTTTGGTATAATAAGCGAGTAAATGAATGGCGCCATAGCCAAGCGGTAAGGCAGAGGTCTGCAAAACCTTCATCCCCGGTCCGATTCCGGGTGGCGCCTCCAAGTGTTCCGGTCTTAAAAGATGCCGATCGAAAAACCCGAGATTTTCTCGGGTCAGATTACTGACAAAGGTCTCAGGACTCTCGTTCTGAGACCTTTGTCGTACTTTACAAGTATTCGTATAAGTGATA
>CAKSIP010000008.1 GCA_934462825.1 uncultured Eubacteriales bacterium
ACCTCCTTGCAGATGGTCTTGAAATCGATTTCACATATATAGTCGGAGCAAACCATCAAAAGGTTCAAATTACAAAAAAATTATAACATAAAAAGCCCGGCGAGACAAGGTGTCAAATTTCGCACCGGGGAAACAAGTTGGAATGTTGTAATTGATGTGAAATCGGGAACCGATGGCAAAAATTCGTAAATTGACGTATCCACTTTGCGCCAAAATACTCCTTTTCCATACGTCACATCAGCGACTCGGCTACCAACTTTTACATACAACTTTAGAATATTGGGGAACAGCTCATCGTTGGTTCCAATATGCGCAGAAAATACTAGATCATTGGTTGCTATTCCATTTGGACTTTTCCGTTTTTCCATAAATCAAATCCTCATTTTTTGCCAAATATTTCGGCTATGGTTAAATTGATAGGTGCAAGGACCATGTGTACAGTGTTACGCGTGATTTTGGTTTTGGGATGCAATCCATTGATCCACTTCTGATACTCGGAAAAGCCAAAGCTTTCCCACCTTGTGGGCCGGCATTGATTCATTTTTTATCCAGTTTCTGATAGTATCTTTGCTTACCCCGATATGCAGCGCGATTTCAGAAAGATTGCTCCATTTTTCTGTTTCCGTAGGCATAGACAACCTCCAAGTATTTTTTATAGTATAAAATATTTCTTCTGGTTTTACAAGTGTTTTCATGAAAATGCCTGATTTGATCGGATTTTGTATGAATGAGTAGTAAAATTCTATAACTTTTTTATTGGCGTAACGAGATTATCACGTAATCAATAATCCAAAACACAGTCTCATGGGATAATCTGCGGGACTTTGTTTCGTCAATTCTGCTGGAATCGGTTTAGCTTTTGGGGCATGTTTTCTTGAAAGGAAAGTTCGTGCCTTTCTATTGCTTCATTTTTCTGGGCGTTTCGGGTTGGTTGCAGTAATGCTGATGGCTTGAATGACGCAAAACAATATGCGCCACATGCCATACCGGTCAAATTTGATCCTTGTGAAAACATAGAATCTAGGTCTACAGTAGCTGGTGGAGCAACTGTGGTAATCATGCGAGCAAAGGGATACCCACCCCAAAATCGCGCGCTATCAACTGTGTCACACCCGGATTTTCAACGCTTGTAGTTACTTCCGATGCGGCTGTACCAATTGTTACAATACCCGCGATGGTTATTTTTTGCCGAGGTAGTGAGCCATCCAAATTTTTCTAATTCTTTTCATCGCTTTTTGCGTTCTTGTCGCCGATTTCACATGTGATGACTCTATTATGCTATTTTGATTCATATTCATATCATTTTAATATGTATAGAACAAAAAAATTGTGAAAAAAACAAAAACAATAAAAAAGCGAAAAAATGATTGTAATGAAGAAAAAAATGTGTTACAATAAAGCATCTTAAAAAAACAGAGTAGGTTAGTGCGCGTGAAGTACCGTCGGGACGGGGAGTTGTCCGACGGACGAAAGATGACGAAATCGTCGTTCTGCGGTGCGCTTTCCGCATCCCGCTGTTACAATTTGCGGCAGTAGCCTTGATAGGATTTTTCATGGCAGCTTCCTTTTTTGTACAGTAGAGATAATACTGTTAAAAAAAGGAGGCTTTTATTATATGGAAAAAAGAACAACACAAGAGCAAGATTCATCTTCCTGCTGCTCCGACGTCATGATCAAGGAAAGCACAGAGGCGCAAGCCGCTCCAATGCCTGCGGAAACAAACAAAGTTGCGGCTTCGGAACCAAGCAAAGCTTCGGCTCCGAAAACGCATCGAAAAAACTACGGCATTACCTTGCGACGGCTGACTTTTACAGCCATGTTTGTCGCTTTGGCGGTCGGTGTCAAATCCCTGACGCTTTTCACACTCTCTGTGTTTGGCCCCAGCGGCATCCGCATTAGCTTTGCCGGCGTCTTTACGTTTTTCCCGGCGATCCTTTTCGGCCCTGTATATGGCGGCCTTGCCAGCGCCATGAGTGATTTGCTTGGCGTTTTGATTGCGCCGAGCGGCCCCTATATTCCATGGCTGACCGTAATGGCTTTTGCCGGAGGCTTTTTGAAGGGCGTGCTTTGGCGTGTGCTGAAAAAACAGTTTACGCGCAAGGCGCAGATTCTTTCGGCTGTAGCTTTGATTTTGGTAGGAACTTGCGGTATTGCCGGGAACCTTTGCCTTATCAAAGACGAAATTTTGCCGCCCGGTACAATTGTTGCCACACAGAAGAAGCTCCCGTCCGCCGGACAGGTGGCCAAAGCCAACCTTTCTCCGCTTTCGCGCTTCTTGACGGGGCTGGCCGGTTATAACAAAGATACATATACGCTTACCTCGGTTTTGCTTTCGGAAGGGGAAACGCAAGTCACCCTGCCTTCCAAGCTCACTGTGGGCGGCATTACCGGAAATGTAACCAAAATCGGAGATAATGCCTTGGCAGGCTTGCCGGATGGATGTGAACTGTATATTCCCGCGGGAATCAAAACCATCAGCAGAAAGGCTTTCGGCGATCAAATCCCGGCCAATATAACCATTTTGTCCTCCGAAGGAAGTGCAGCGGCACTTTTTGCCTCTGAAAATCGGTTGACCTTCCATGCGGCCGACGTGCCGAAGGAAAACAAGATTTTGACCGATGAAACGACGTTCCTTACCTGTGAGATCGACGGAATGGGCTTCAAAAGCTCCGATACATACCGAAAATATCTGGCCGGTTATATCAATTTGGCCGTGGGAGGCGCGGAGCTTGTGATGGTGCTTGGCCTGCTGTTCTTGCTTTTGTCGTGGCTGATTGGATTTTTCGGTGCCAAAAAGGGAAAAGATCAGGAGAACAGCTATTGGCGGATTGCGGTAGCCGTGATGCTGTCCGGCCTGTTTGTGACAACCGTAAATACATGGATTTTGCAAACCTTTTTGCCGGCATGGCAGGGACGCGCCTTCCTGATTTTGTGGATTCCGCGGCTGGCGGAGGAGCTTGTTGTCTGCCTGATACAAGCCTACCTGATCTCTTTGCTTTACGGCGTAATTCTGAATACCAAGCTGAAGGACGCGCTTGCACGGCTCACTCGCTGAGCCTTGGCGGCAAAACGGCGACGCTTTGCCGCCAAGACCAACGTCGTCGGGAGAGTGTTAAAAAACTCAGGATGAGTTTTTTAACACTCTCCTTTTTTTCTGTCAAAAGACTTGACAAGAGCGACAAGATGATGTATAATTGTATACAAATATACATTCTGCAAAAAAGGAGAACAAAGCCGTGCTTGAAATATCAAACAAAACCAATCTATTGGAACAGAAAAACTATCGGTATCAGCTCCAGGATGTAGCAGAACCCAATTTGTACCGGGATATTTATGATTATGAAAGCGTCCCCAAAGTGGCGTTTAACCATCGCCGGGTGCCAATGGGAATGCCGCAGGAGATTTGGATTACGGACACTTCCTTCCGGGATGGTCAGCAATCGGTGAACCCTTACACCGTGGAACAGATCGTGCACTTGTTTAAGCTCATGTCCCGGCTTGGCGGGCCATACGGAATCGTCCGTCAGACCGAATTTTTTGTTTACAGCCAAAAAGACCGGGAAGCGCTGGAGCAGTGCCAGGCGCTCGGCTTGCGTTTTCCCGAAATTACTACATGGATTCGAGCCAGCCGGGAAGATTTTCGCTTAGTCAAAGACCTCGGCATTCGTGAAACGGGCATCCTTGTCAGCTGTAGCGATTATCACATTTTCAAGAAAATGAAAATGACGCGCAGGGAATGTATGAAGCATTATTTGGAAACCGTGTCCGACGCTTTTGAAGCCGGCGTCATGCCGCGCTGTCATTTGGAGGATATTACCCGCGCGGATTTCTATGGCTTTGTGGTTCCGTTTGTCAACGAATTGATGAAAATGTCGCACGATGCCAAAATCCCCGTAAAAATTCGCGCTTGCGATACCATGGGATATGGCGTCCCGTACCCGGAAGTGGCCCTTCCTCGCAGTGTGCCGGGAATTATTTACGGCTTGCAGCACTATTCCGATGTGGAAAGCGAGATGCTGGAATGGCACGGCCACAATGACTTTTATAAAGCGGTTTGCAATGCAAGCACCGCGTGGCTGTACGGCGCCTGTGCTGTCAATTGCTCCTTGCTGGGCATCGGAGAGCGTACCGGCAATGTGCCGTTGGAAGCGATGGTCTTTGAGTACGCCGCCTTGCGCGGATCGCTGGACGGCATGGATACGACGGCCATTACGGACATTTCCGAATATTTCAAAAAAGAAATCAATTATAAAATTCCGCCGATGACGCCTTATGTGGGGAAAAACTTTAATGTGACGAGAGCCGGCATCCATGCAGACGGATTGTTGAAGGATGAGGAAATCTATAACATTTTCAATACGCAGAAAATTCTCGGACGGCCTGCCACCGTACAGGTGAGTAAGACATCGGGGCTTGCGGGAATTGCCTATTGGATCAATCAAAATTACAATTTGACCGAATCGGAAAAAATCGACAAAAAAGATCCCCTTGTGATTCAAATGAAACAATGGATTGATGCCGAATATGAGGATGGCCGCGTGGCCTCTCTTTCGACTTCCGAGCTGGAAACCAAGCTTGAGGAATTGTCAAACGGCCGTTTCCGGCGGCTTTAATCAACAAAGGAGAGATAGCGTATGGATAGAAGACTGGATCATAGAAGCGTTTCTTTGGCCGACCAAATTTTCGAGAAATTGGAAAAAGACATCCTGAGCGGCGTTTACAATCGCGGAGAGATTATCACGGAAATGAAGCTGAGCGAGATGCTGGGCGTGAGCCGCACACCGGTGCGCGAGGCCATTCGACGGTTGGAGCAGGAGCATATCATCACGATTACTTCCAAAGGCATTGAGGTTTGCGGTATCTCCCGTGAAGACATTGAGTCTATTTACGAAATCCGTGTGCGGATTGAGGGATATGCGGCTCGATGCGCGGCGGAACGAATTACAGACGACGAACTGAATCGTTTGAAAGAAACGCTGGATTTGCAGAGCTTTTATCTGCAAAAAGGGGATGCGGAACGGATTATGGATTGCGACAGCCAGTTTCATAAGCTTGTGTACCAGGCAACCGGTCGTATGCCGCTGTGCGATACATTGACAGAGCTGCATAAAAAGATCATCAAATTTCGCCGTGTGTCGGTGGAGCTGACCGAGCGCGCCCAACACTCTTGTGAAGAACACGCAAGCATTTATTATGCGCTGGCGGCCCATGACGGGGCAAAGGCCGATGCGCTGACGGTAGAGCATATTTGCAACGCCAGAGAGAATATTCTCAAACATATGGATAAGTAAAATCACACAAATTGTATCATTTGAAACATTTGAAACATTTGCACCACAGAAAGGGTGGAACGGTCATGGGACTTACACTTGCACAAAAAATCATTCAATCACATCTTGTTTCGGGCGAAATGAAGGCGGGAAGCGAGATTGCACTTCGCATGGATCAAACCTTGACACAGGACGCAACCGGTACCATGGCGTACCTTGAATTTGAAGCAATCGGTATTCCGAGAGTTCGTACCGAGCTTTCGGTAGCGTACGTGGATCATAATACGTTGCAGTCCGGCTTTGAAAATGCGGATGACCATCGTTATATTCAATCCGTGGCTAAAAAATTCGGGTTGCGCTTCTCTCGCCCCGGCAACGGCATTTGCCATCAAGTCCATCTGGAACGCTTTGGCGTGCCCGGAAAAACGCTGATCGGTTCGGATAGTCATACCCCCACCGGCGGCGGAATCGGCATGCTGGCCTTTGGGGCCGGCGGCATGGATGTGGCCGTGGCCATGGGGGGCGGCGCCTACTATATTACCATGCCTAAAATGATGAAAGTCAATTTGACCGGCAAACTGCGCCCCTGGGTGAGCGCCAAAGACGTGAGCCTTGAAATTTTGCGAATCCTTTCGGTCAAGGGAGGCGTCGGTTTCATTATTGAATGGGGCGGGGAGGGAATCCAAACCCTGTCCGTTCCCGAACGTGCAACCATTACCAACATGGGAACCGAGCTTGGTGCTACGACTTCAATTTTTCCCTCCGACGAGATTACCCGTGCATTCCTCAAGGCCGAGGGGAGAGAAGCGGATTATGTCCCGCTTTCCTCTGATGCCGATGCGGTTTATGACCGCGTGATTGATATAGATTTGTCATCGCTGGAGCCGATGTTGGCCTGCCCGCATAGCCCGGATCATGTAAAACCCGTGTCTGCTTTGAACGGCATCAAGGTCAATCAGGTTTGCATCGGATCGTGTACCAATTCGTCCTTGCGGGACATGCTTCGCGTGGCCGCCATTTTGAAAGGGAAAAAGATTGCCGATTCTGTCAGCCTGTCTGTGTCGCCGGGATCAAAGCAGGTGCTTACCATGCTGGCGGATTGCGGAGCTTTGTCCGATATGATCGCGGCCGGCGCCCGTATCTTGGAGTGCGCTTGCGGCCCCTGCATCGGCATGGGATTTTCCCCCGAATCGGGTGGGATCTCTTTGCGTACCTTCAACCGAAATTTTGAGGGACGCAGCGGTACCCGGGATGCCGGTGTGTACTTGGTTTCGCCGGAATTGGCAGCCGCTTCGGCTATCTGCGGATGCATTACCGATCCGAGAAAGCTGGGAGCCTGCCCGGAAATCGTTTTGCCGGAGGCCTTCAAAATCAATGACAACGCCATCCTTTTGCCGGCCGAGGAAAAGGAAGCGGAAAAGCTTGAAATTTTACGCGGCCCGAACATCAAGCCGTTCCCCGAAACCCATCCTTTGACCGACACCATTCGTGCCGAGCTGACTTTGAAGGTGGGAGATAATATCACTACCGACCATATTATGCCGGCCGGTGCTAAGATTTTGCCGTATCGTTCCAACATTCCCTATATGTCTCAGTTCTGCTTTTCGGTATGCGACGAAACCTTCCCGGCGCGGGCCAAAGCGGCTAAAAGCAGTATTATTCTCGGCGGAGCCAATTACGGGCAGGGTTCTTCCCGTGAGCATGCGGCTTTGGTTCCGCTGTATCTCGGCGTAAAGGCCGTGATTGCCAAGAGCTTTGCGCGTATCCACGTGGCCAATTTGATCAATGCCGGCATTTTGCCGCTGACGTTGGAAAACCCGGATGACTATGATGCGTTGTCTTTGGGCGATGCCTTGGAGCTTTGCCATGTGTTTGAAGGCTTGGAAAGCGGCAAAATGACCTTGCTTAACCGAACCACGGGCAAATCGTACCGGCTTCTCGGCTCTTTTTCGGAGCGTGCGGCGGCGATTTTGCGAGCCGGCGGGCTTTTGCCTTACACGAAATAAAATCGATAAAAACGGAATGAGGAAACAACCATGGAGCTGAAAATGAAAAAAATTGAGATGAAAACGCCGCTTGTCGAGATGGATGGCGATGAAATGACGCGCGTGCTTTGGCAAAAGATCAAGGATCAGCTGATTTTGCCTTTTGTAGATCTGAAAACGGAATATTATGACCTTTCTCTGACGCATCGAGACGAAACCGATGACCGAGTGACAATGGAGGCAGCCGAGGCAAATAAAAAATACGGCGTTTCCGTGAAGTGCGCCACGATTACGCCCAATCAACAACGCGTGGAAGAATATCATCTGAAAAAAATGTGGAAAAGCCCCAACGGAACCATTCGTGCCGTGCTGGACGGAACCGTGTTCCGCACCCCGATTTTGATTGATTCCATTCAGCCTGCGGTGAAAAATTGGGAAAAACCCATTACCATTGCGCGCCACGCCTATGGAGACGTCTACAAGGCAACCGAATATCGCGTTCCCGGCCGCGGCAAAGCGGAGCTTGTGTTTACCGATCCCTTGGGCAAGGAAACCTTCCGGGAAACGGTTTATGATTATGAATGTCCGGGCGTTCTCCAAGCGCAATTCAACAAAGATTCTTCCATCCGTTCGTTTGCGCATGCCTGCTTTCGCTATGCGTTGGCTACCGGACAGGATCTTTGGTTTTCGACGAAGGATACGATTTCCAAACAGTATGATCAGACCTTCAAGCTGATTTTTGAGGAGATTTACGAAACGGAATATAAAACCGACTTTGAAAAGAAGGGAATTACTTACTTTTATACGTTGATTGACGATGCCGTGGCGCGCGTGATCCGAAGCAAAGGCGGTTTTATCTGGGCTTGCAAGAACTATGATGGCGATGTCATGAGTGATATGGTGTCAACCGCCTTTGGTTCGCTGGCTATGATGACCTCGGTGCTGGTTTCTCCCGACGGAAAGTATGAGTATGAAGCCGCGCACGGAACGGTAACCCGGCATTATTATCGGTATCTGAAGGGGGAGGAAACTTCGACCAACCCGATGGCGACCATTTTTGCCTGGACGGGAGCGCTTCGGAAACGCGGCGAGCTGGATGGCTTAAACGACTTGTGCGCTTTTGCCGATCGTTTGGAGGCGGCTTGCCTGCAAACGCTGAATGACGGTGTCATGACACGGGATTTGGTCGGCTTGGTTCAGCCGGGAAAGACGGTGCAGGCCGTCAATTCCGATGATTTCCTGGCGGCGATCCGAAAAAGAATGTAAAACCTTCGACTTGTAAAGCAAAGGGGCGTTAAAAATTCCGTGTGGATTTTTTAACGCCCCCATTTTGAGGATGAAGATGAAATGGGAAATGGGAAATGGAAAAAACTCTTGTAATTGAAGAATTTTAATGTTATAATAACACTGATCTTATAATAAAAACTCACTTGTTTGAGGAGAATGCCTATGTCGATGCCTGTACCCAGTGTCAAACAATATATATCCGAAAAGAATGGTAAAAAATACCGCGTGGCACCCTCTGTGCGCGGGAATGTCGCCGCTGTTTTCGCATTTTATTGTGAAAAGGTGTTTGAGCTTTCGTTGGCCGTAACAACGGAAACCGCCGGAATTGTGTTTGCAACCGCCTCCGGCATGGAGCGGGAGGAATACATTATAAAAGCGGAAAGCGGCCATGTGACCGTGCTTTCCTCTGATGCGGCCGGAGCCAATCGCGGGGCCGCTGCGCTTCTGCAATTATTGTCAGAGCTTGACGGCGATCTCCTGATTGCCGACACCTATATCAGCGATGCGCCGGATAATCCGTGGCGCGGATTGATGGTGGATGTGGCTCGGCAGTGGTATCCTTTTGAAACCTTGTTAGAATATGTGGACTTGTGCTGGCTGTGCCGCTTGGAAACCCTGCACCTGCATTTTGCCGACGACCAAGGGTATCGCTTGCCTTCGGCGGCTTATCCGGGACTCCCTTCGGAAAAGCATTATACCGAGTGGCAGATCCGTACCCTGGAGCAATATGCGGCGGCTCGCAGCATCGAGATCATGCCGGAAATTGAATTTCCCGGACATGCAAAATATTTGACAGTCGGCGCGCCGGAAGCCTTCGGCTCTTATGAAAATCCTGCGCATCATCATTTGGTGTGCATGGGAAACCCGGCACTGCTGTCTCACTTCAACCGCCTGCTTTTCGAGGTGTGCGAATGGTTCCCCCACGCCACAAGAATCCATTTCGGCGGCGATGAAGCGTTTATTGAACATTGGGAACAATGCGAAGCCTGTCGGCAAGCGATGGCGCGTGAAAAGCTTGACAGCGTCAAGGCGGCTTATTCCTATTGGATCTGCCGTGCGGCCGAGTGCGTTTTGGCTTTGGGGCGGACACCCGTCGTTTGGGAAGGCTTTCCCAAAGAAGGAAGCGCGAATATCCCGCGCTCCACGGTGGTGATGGTTTTTGAATCCCTGTATCAAACGGCACCGGAGCTGATTGAGGGAGGCTTTCCGGTTGTCAATGCTTCCTGGAAACCGCTGTACATTGTCCCGGAATTAAAAACGCATCCTTCCCTGAAGTGGAACGAAGCAGACGTGTATGAATGGGACAAAACCGTTTGGAAAAATTGGGTGGCTTCATCCAAGGCCTATGAAAAGCCCATCGTTGTGGACGGCAAGGAGCGCGCATCCATTCGCGGCGGCGAGATGTGTATATGGGATTGTAAGCCGGAAGAAGGATGGTCGATGCTGGTGGAACGGGTGGTCGCTTTTGCCGAAAAATGCTGGAACGACAAAACCAAACTGCCGTATCGGGAGTTTTTCGAGAGCGGCGCCTGCCTGCGTGCTTTTATCGAAACGTGCGCACAGAAAAGCAAGGATCATAAAGAAAATTCCAATTAAATTTTCAAACGCAACGGCACAGCCGATTGGTAAAAGAGAAACAATAGAATCGATTGATCCAAAAATATACAGAAACTGAAACATAGGAACAAAAAAGGAGAAACTTATCATGAAAAAGACGGAATTGAGAAAATACGCCCGTTTGATTGCACGCAAGGGCGTGAATGTACAAAAAGGGCAGAGCGTGATTGTATGTGCCGAATTGGAGCAGCCGGAATTTGTCGCCATGGTGGTCGAGGAATGTTACCGTGCGGGCGCGGCTCAGGTTCGCGTGGAGTGGACGTATGTCCCGCTGACACGCTTGGACGTGCGCTTCTGCAAACCTGCCGTTTTGGAAAAGGTGGAGGATTGGCAAATTGAAAAAATCAAGCACCGCGTACAGGTGCTGCCGGCTATGATTTACTTGATTTCGGATGATCCCGACGCATTGTCCGGCATCAATATGGAAAAGTATGTAAAAGCATCTCAGAAAAAGCGCATGATAATCAAGCCGTATCGAGATGAAATGGAAAATAAATATACTTGGTGCATTGCGGCCGTTCCGGGGAAAGGATGGGCTAAAAAGCTATTTCCCGGAGAAAGAGCCTCGGTGGCCATGGAAAAACTGTGGCAGGCGATCCTTTCCTGTTCACGCGCCATCGGAGATCCGGAGGAAAATTGGGAAAAGCACAATGAGGATCTGCACAGCCGTTGCGATTATCTGAACAGCCTCGCTTTGGAAACGCTGGAATATAAATCTGCCAACGGAACGGATTTCCGTGTGGGCTTGATTCCGAACGCCCAATTTTTGGGCGGCAGTGAAAAGGTGTTGGGCAAGGACGTGATTTATAACCCCAACATCCCTTCGGAGGAAATTTTTGTTTCGCCCATGCGCGGCCGCGCGGAGGGCATCGTGTATTCCACAAAGCCCTTAGTCTTTGAAGGAACTCCGATTGAAAACTTCAGCATTCGCTTTGAAAACGGAAAAGCCGTAGAGGTGCATGCCGAAAAGAATGAGGAGCTTTTGAAAAAAATGATCGCAATGGACGAGGGAGCCGCTTATCTCGGCGAATGTGCTTTGGTGCCGTATGCGTCGCCCATTCGTGAATCCGGCATTTTGTTCTATAATACGCTGTTTGATGAAAATGCGGCTTGCCACTTGGCGCTCGGAATGGGCTTTTCCAACTGCATTAAGGACTATGAGAAATATTCGCTCAAGGAATGTCAGGCCATGGGAATCAACGATTCCGTCATTCATGAAGACTTTATGATCGGCAGTCAGGATCTTGATATTACCGGTATCACCAAAGACGGAAAACGGGTTCCAATCTTCCGAAACGGCAATTGGGCGTTCTGAAATGAACGTATTTGACTTTGATAAAACGATTTATCGCGGCGACAGCACCGTAGACTTTATTTGCTTTCTGGCCCGCAGGCATCCGCGCGTGATCGGCTCTTTGCTCGGTAACTTGCCGACCGTAAGCCGTTACCAAAGAGGAAAAATCAGCAAGACGGCCATGAAGGAAAGGTTGTACAGATGTTTTCGATTGGTTCCCGACATGGACGAAGAAGTGAAGCACTTTTGGGTAAAGCACTTCCGAAAAATTGAACCGTGGTATTTGGCTTGTAAGCAATCGAGTGATCTTGTCATTTCTGCGTCCCCCGAATTTTTATTGCGGATTCCTTGCGAGCGGCTGGGAATCCGCCCGCCCATTGCCTCGCGTGTCGATGCGGCCACCGGGCAATATGACGGCTTGAACTGCTATGGAGAGGAAAAAGTGAAGCGCTTTTTGGCCGCTTTCGGTTCCGAAGTCAAGCCGAAACGCTTCTATTCCGATTCTCGCTCCGATGCGCCGATGGCGGCACTGGCCGAGAAAGCCTATCTGATAAAAAAACACAGCCCCGAACCGTGGTAATCCCCGGTTCGGAGCTTTTTTGTTTGCTTATGCGTCCATGGATTCAACAATGAAAAGTCCGCCGGAGCGTACCGAAACGAAGGCACAGTTGCCGAGGATTTCATTGCTGACCGAAAAATACTGACGGTGACGGGAGAGGGTGGCGTTGTTTAACGGATATTTGCAGCCTTCGACGCAAACACCTTTGGCGTATTCATCCGCACACAGGAGAGAAAGGTACTTAAAGTAAGGATTTTTGGGAAGAATTACGCTGTTGTTGCGAATAAAGCGCACCCGGTTGTAACCGTTGGTCAAGAGCGCCCCGATGTTTCGACTCATGCGCGCCTGCTTTTTCAAGCCGAAAAAAGTACGACGCTTGCCGAGCGGCGCGGAGTACAGCCGTTCGATGCTCTCCAAAATTGATAAATTGGCCATGGTGTGATCCAACCGGGAGCCGATGCCACCGATGATGGAAATAAACTTTACTTCATGCTCATGCTTTAGCGCATATTCCACAGCCGCTTCCGTGTCGGTGACATCCTTATCGGCGGGAAGACGCACGATTTCTGTGTTCTTCAGATTTTCCGGCACGCGTCCCAGCGAATCCATGTCACCAATCAAAACATCGACAGGAATCCCCATCGCTTCTGCGGTTTTGTATCCGGCGTCCGCCGCAATGACCAGATCGCCTTTTTCCGGCGCGATCTTTATGTTTTTCAGAAGGACATCGCCCCCTGTAAAGATAAAAGCATCCATCATTTTTTTCGAGACTTTATTTGTCCCATTCCTTTTTATTTTTCAAAGTGTTGTACAGCTCCAGGAAACTGTCGTGACGAGATTTTGCAATATGGCCGTCGGCAACGGCGGAGAGAATCGCACACCCTTCTTCTTTGGTGTGCGTGCATTTGGTGTAGCGGCACCGGCCAAGGTAGGGACGAAATTCCCGAAACGTGTCGGGCAAAGCCTCTTTGTCAAAAAAGTCAAACCGTTCAAAATCCAGCATGGAAAAGCCGGGCGTGTCCGCCAAAATAATCGGAGCGTCCGAAGGGGAGAGGTCAGAGTGATTTTCATAGAGGCGCACCGAACGCGTGGTGTGCCGCCCCCGTTCGATTTTTCGGCTGATACCGCCGGTTTCAAGTGCAAGGGAGGGGAACAGCTGGTTCATCAGCGTGGACTTACCAACGCCGGAAGCCCCGGCAAAGGCCGCGGTTTTCCCGGGCAGATTTTCAAACAGAAAGGAGCGTAGCGCGTCTACCCCCTCGTTCTCTTTGCAGCTGACCATAAAAACGTGAAATCCACCGGTTACATAGATGCGTTGCAAGGCTTCGGCGGATGCGCGGTTCAACTCGCACTTTTCGATCACGATGTACGGCTCAATCTCATTGTATTCTGCAATGGCGATGAGCTTGTCAATCGTGGGTAAAACCGGAGCAGGCGCGGCCGCCGCCATGCAAACGAACAAGCCATGTAAGTTGGAAATCGGCGGTCGAATCAACGCATTTTTCCGTTGCAGAATTTCTTCAATGACGGCACCGCCTTCGGCAGTGGTTTGCTCAGAGGTGGAAAAGCCTTGGGCGCAACGAACGATTACGCGATCTCCGACCAGCGGTGTCATGCCGCTGTGCCGAAAGGAACCCTTGGCACGACAAAATACCGTGAGCGGTTCCTCGCTATCGGTTAAGCGGACTTGATAAAGACCGCCGCTGACGCCGTCGATTCGGCCGGATCGGCGCACGGAAGTGTCGGATGCAGAAACGACCACTTCCTCTTTTTCGGAAATTACCATGAAGATTTAGGTTCCTTTCTTAATTGCGTGTCGCATATCGTGTTGGGTTGCAGAATTTATGCCCGATAATCCGGGCCGCCGCTGACGGTGAAATCCACAGCCGTGCCGGGGTACACCGAAGTGCCCTCTGCCAAGCCCTGCCCGATCACAGTGCCGACCGGATCCACGGAAGCGCGGTATTTGACGGCTCCGACGCGCAGATGAAGCTCTTGAAGCTTTTTTGTCGCTTCGGATTCGCTTAGTCCAAGGAAAGAGGGCATCGACACCGGCGCAACATTGGCACCGAGGCTGATATAAACTGTGACTTCGCTGCCGGATTGAACCGGCTCGCCCGCATGCGGGAAGCTTCCGCAGACGTAGCCCTGCGGAACCACGTCATCATACGAGGTTTCAAATTTGACGCTGTATCCCTCCCGTTGCAAATAGGCTTCGGCCGATTCCGGGGAGAGGGCCATGACATCAATCATCGTGAGTGTCCGTTCCTTTGCGCTGACTGTCAGTGTGACGCGTATTTTGTCATTGTCCCCGCCGGCCGTGACACGGGTTCCGGCTTGTGGCTCTTGCGCGAGAACCAGACCGGGAATGCGATCCGAGTGATAATTGTAAATGACGTTCACATCAAAATAGCGAGCGTCCAGCTTGGACGTAGCCTCGTCCGCGTTGCTCCCACGCACGTCGGGGATGGAGAGCCGGAAGCTTTGCCCGTCCGCACCCCGGAAAATCGAGGTGTAAATGGTGGGAACGGCAATACTGACCACTAAGACGAACGCGGCAATGACGCCTGCCAATACCGCATAAGCGGAACGCGGACGGTAAGTGCCGGAGGCATTGAGCACTGAGGCGGAGGAGGCCGTTTGCAAACGGAATACCGCCGAAGGATTCTTCTTTAGCTGTTCAATATAGCGCTTCATTTCTTCCGCACAGGAAAAACGAAGGTAGGGCTTTTTCGCCATGGCTTTTAAAATGATCTGCTCCAGCCCTCTTGGAATTTCGGGATTCAGCGCACGCGGCTGCTTCGGCTGTGCCAGCGATTGCATTTTGGCCACCTTGTCGATTTCGCGGCTGTTAAACGGGAGACGCCCGGTTGCCATCTGGTACATCGTAATTCCGAGCGAATACAGATCACTGCGATGATCCAAAGCCTTTCCCTCAGCCTGCTCCGGGCTGACATAATAAACGGTTCCCACCGCCTTGTCCTTCGGCAGATCGGCTTTTTCGCCCGCCATGCGTGCAATGCCGAAATCGGTGAGCTTTACCCGGCCGTTGCGCATGAGTAAAATGTTGTGCGGCTTGATGTCACAGTGAACAAATCCTTTGGCGTGAATGTGTGCCAAAGCGGACAGAATCTGCCCGGAAAAGTTGAGGATCTCTGGAACCGAGAGAATTTTATTTCGATGCAAATATTCTTTAAGTGTGATCCCGTCCACATATTCCATGACAAAATACAGTAGTTGCCCGTCAAGACAAGCATCCTTGTATTTGACAATGGAGGGATGAGACAGCACGGAAAGCGTGTGCGCTTCCTTGATAAACTGTTTTCTTATAGAGGGGGAATCGCTTGGATCCTCCACATCATCCTCTTTGAGAACTTTCACGGCCACCGTTTCACCGCTGACGCGATCATATGCGTTAAATACAACGGCCATGCCGCCCATTCCGATGATACTGATGAGTAAATAACGTTCTCCGAGGGTAGTACCGATCATGGATTCATAATAATTCATGATAAATCAACGACTTTCGACTTGAAACCGATTTTGAATCGGCGAAGCTCTCCTTTCCTTTCAGGCTTTTCTATGTTTTGCCACAGATGGTAGAGGAGTTAAAGAGTTAAAGAGAAATCAAAATGGCCGTGATGTTGTCCGCGCCGCTTTTTTGATTGGCCAGGGAAACAAGACCATCGACTTTTTCTTCCAAACCACAGGGGTGCAGGATTTGTTTTTGTATGTCTGTCGGGCGCACGTAGCCGTGTAGCCCGTCCGAGCACAAAAGAAGATATGTACAGCCGTCCGTATCTTGAGGAAAGGAAATCCGATCAATGTCGGGCGTGAGAGTTTCTTCTACGCCGACGGCTTTCATTAAAAGGTTTCGTTTGGGGTGATGCGCGGCTTTTCCCGGCGACAACTCTCCGAGATCGACCAGATATTGCACGAAGGAGTGATCATGGGAGATTTGCGTCAGCGCGGTGTTTGTGCAAAAATAGGCACGACTGTCTCCCACGTTGACCAGAAAAAGCTCCCGACGGTTGCGAAAACACAACGCCGCCACCAAGGTGCTTCCCATGCCGGTCAGGGATTCGTCCGAGGAAGAACCGGCAAACACGGCATGATTGGCTTCCCGCACCGCGCCGGAAAGGGCGGCACGAATCACGACGTCCTCTGCCGAGGCGTCCGTGATGTTTTTTTCACAATAAGAAAGGAAGGTGGAAAGCGTGAGAGCCGAGGCGGTCGCGCCGCCCTTTTCTCCGCCCATTCCGTCGCAAACGGCAAAAAGAATCATTTCTTCCTTGCATAAAGGCAGGGCGCCAAAGCAGTCTTGATTTTCTTTTCGCTTTTTGCCAATGTCGGTTTGTCCGAAATAGGTCATGTGTTTTCTTCCTTTCTGTTTACTATGTTAGGGTAAATAGGGGGTTAATCTTCCGATAAATTTTCTTCGGCTCGCCGAAGCTGCCCGCAGGAGGCATTAATATCGGATCCGAGCTTTCTGCGAACCGTGGCACGGATGCCGTGCTTTTCTAATTCGGCGGCAAAAGCGGCCACCGCCTTGGGCGGCGAATGAACAAATCCGTTTTCCCGCACCTCATTCACGGGAATCAGATTGACATGAATGGGCATGGTGTCTTTGGGAGAGCGAAGATGGCCGTTGAGCAGATTGGCCAGCGCAACGGCCTGTGCGCGGGAATCATTTTTGCCGGCAATCAGCGTGTATTCAAAGGAAATACGACGTCCGGTTTTGGCATAGTAGTCCCGGCAGGCCGCCAGGAGGACTTCAATCGGAAACGCCCGATTGATCGGCATGATCTCCGAACGTGTTGCATTGTCGGCGGCGTGTAGCGAAATCGAAAGCGTAATCGGCAGGCCTTGCTGCGCCAAAAGCGCAATTCGGTCGGCAAGACCGCAGGTGGAGAGGGAAATATGGCGGTAGCCGATGTCAAGTCCTTGCGGTTCTCCCACCAGCTTGAGAAATTGCAGTACATTGTCAAAGTTGTCCAGCGGCTCTCCGATGCCCATCATGACGACATGACCGATGCGCTCCCCTAAGTCTTTTTGCGCAGAAATGATTTGTCCGATCATTTCCCCCGGCAAAAGATCGCGCACTTTGCCGCCAATCGTGGAGGCACAAAAGCGGCATCCCATGCGGCACCCAACCTGCGAGGAAATGCAGATGGTGTTGCCGTGATTGTATTTCATCACGACGCTTTCAATGCAGTTCCCGTCCGAAAGAGCAAAGAGATATTTCACCGTGCCGTCCAAAGCGGAAACCAATTTTTTTTGAATCGTCGGAAAAAAGCAAACCGTTTCTTTTTTGAGCTTTTCTACGGTTTTTTTTCCAACATTCGTCATCTCATCGGGCGAAAGGCCGCGATGCAGCTGAGAAAAAATCTGCCTGGCGCGGTATTTCGGTTCTTCAAGACGTAGCATAAGCGCTTCCAATTCCGTTGGAAGCAGGGAAAGCAAGTCCACCTTGTTTCCCAAAATTTCATTTTCCGTACAGTTCATATTTTTATCCTTCCTTTCGGTGGAGACGGCAGATAAAGAAACCGTCCGTTCCTTGCCGATGCGGAAGCAACGTGATGAAGCCGCTTTCATAAAGAGTGTCCCCAATGGATAAGGGAGCGGTTGTAAATTCCCGATGCTCGCTCAAGAAGCGGCGGATATTTTCTTCGTTTTCCTCCGGCAGAATGGTGCAGGTCGAATAGATCAGCGTTCCGCCCCGCTTTAAATATCGCGCGGCCGTGCAAAGAATTTCGTATTGAATGGCAGGCAAAGCCATAGCGTCTGCCAACGATTTGTAACGAATATCCGGCTTTTTGGCGGCTACCCCAAGACCGGAGCAGGGAACATCACATAAAATGCGATCCATTTTTCCTTCCCATTCGGGAAGGAAAACGCGCCCGTCGTGGTTGTCTTCCGTAATGATATGGATTCCAAGCATTTCTGCTCCGGTGCGAATTAACGGCAATTTGCTTTTGGAAATATCAAAAGCCAGGATTTGGCCGGAATTTTGCATATCCATGGCGGCGCCGAAGGCCTTCGAGCCGGGGCAGGAACAGACATCCATGACGGTTTCGCCCGGCTGTGCACCGAGCGCGGCGACGGCTAACTGAGAAGCCTCATCCTGAACAAAAAATTCACCCGGACAAAGCTGAAGTAAAGCGTCGTAAGGTACGGCTTCGGAGAGCCGAAGGCCGAAGGGTGCCAGCGCGGTGCTTTTTACGGCGATCCCGGCACGCGTCAGCTTGTCCGTTAAAGCCTTGCGGGTTGTCCGCAGAGTGTTGACACGGAGCGTCATCGCCGGAGGAACATTCATGGCCGCTAAAATGTGTTCCGCTTCTTCGCGGCCGTAACACCGGCAAAGCTTTTCGCAGGTTTCCTGCGGAAAAGAGTACCGCACGGAAAGCGCGAAGGCAAAGTCCTTGGCCGGATCCGGGAGAGTAAGGGTATCCTTTTGGCGCAGAAAAGCGCGCAAGATCGCATTCACAAATCCGCGACTTCGCATCGGCGCCAACGCTACAGTTTCGTTGACGGCAGCGTGCGCCGGGGTTCGCAGACAGAGAAGCTGATAAAGCCCCAAACGCAGAAGATTTCGCGTCTGTACATCTATCTTTTCCAAGGGAATCGAGGAAAGGCTGCGGATGTAATAATCAAACGTGATTTTGTGTTCGATGGTGCCGTAAACCAGCACGGTAAAAAACGCACGATCGTCTCCCGTGAGACGAAATTTTCGGATTTTTGCATCCAAAGCCAGGTTGGCATATTGTGCAGCCGTTTCACATCCCGAAAGGGTGTCCAACGCCAATTTGCGTATATTGATACTCATAACGCCCCATTATTACCGACGCCGTCCGCTTCCGGCAATGATAATTAACCGAAGCAAGCTCAACAAGGAGGAGGCCATGGCCGCCACATAAGTGAGCGCAGCCGCCGTAAGAACACGACGAGAGGCCTGCATTTCCGTGTCGGTTAATCGTCCGGAAGTGCGAATAGCTTTCATCGCACGAGCGCTTGCATTAAATTCCACCGGGAGCGTCACAAGCTGAAACAAAACCGCTAAAGAATAAAAAGCGATACCAAGATACATCAGCGTGGCAGAAGCAAAAATCATGCCGATCAAAAACAGGGGCATAGCGGCCGAGGAGCCGAACTGCGTGATAGGGATGATCGCCTGGCGAATCCGTATGGGAAAATAATTTTTGGCATGCTGCACGGCATGTCCTGCTTCGTGCGAAGCGATACCGACCGCGGCCGCCGAGGAAGACGTGTAGACTTTTTGCGAAAGACGAATGACTTTGGCTCTCGGATCGTAGTGATCGCTCAGTTCGCCGGGAATTTGCTCAATCGAAATATCGTATAAGCCGTTTTCATCGAGAATCCGCCGTGCTGCATCGTAACCTGTCATGCCGCATTGCGTGTACAGGGAATTGTATTTGGTATATGTTGTTTTAACGTTGATCTGTGCCCAAATCGCAAAAATAAGCGCCGGCAAAACAATCAACATGGTAGGATCCCAGAACATAAGAAACTCCTTTCAAGTTGGAAACTATTGCAAAATATCACCCATAGAGAGCTTGCGACCACGCAGAAAATCAGAACCGGTCATGCGTGATTTCCCTTCGGGCAGTACGGTGAGAAGCACAAGAGCGCCTCCGTGCCCGCAGGCCACCGTAAAGCCGTTTTCCTCTGTGCCGATGACTTGTCCGGGCAGAGCGTTCGCGGAAACCGACTTGTCGGAAATGCGCGCAGCAAGGACTTTCAGTATTTTTCCATCCGGCGTATGCGTAAAAGCCAAAGGGCAGGGCGATAAGCCGCGAATTTGGTTGTGAACGACAGCGGCCTCTTGGCGGAAATCAATCAGGCAATCGCTTTTTGCAATTTTGGGAGCATAGGTGGAGCACGCGTCATCTTGCTTTTGCGGAACCAGCGTTCCCGCTTTCAGCTGACGGATGGTATCCATCAGCAAATCGGCCCCCACGATGCCCAATTTGTCGTGCATAGTTTCAAAATTGTCGTCCGGAAGGATGGGAACCTCCGCTTTCAGAAGCATATCTCCGGTATCCAGACCCTCCGCCATATACATCGTTGTGATGCCCGTCAAGGCTTTTCCGTCCAGAATGGCCCTTTGTATGGGCGCAGCCCCGCGGTATTCCGGCAAAAGCGATCCGTGTACATTGATACATCCGTATTTGGGGTATTGGATGACCGAAGGAGGGAGCAGCTTTCCGAAAGCGACCACCACGATCAGGTCAGGATCCATTTGCGCAAGCAGCGTTTGAAAAGCCTCATCCTTCAGCGTTTTCGGCTGATATACGGGAAGTCCGTTTTCCACCGCCCAGCGCTTGACCGGAGGGGGAGTCAGGATATATCCGCGTCCCGTCGGTTTGTCGGATTGCGTTATAACGGCAACGACTTCCTCGCCGGATTCTACCAGCTTTTTTAAGGAGAAAAGGGCAAAATCGGGCGTGCCCATAAATAAAATTTTCAATATATTACCCTCCTTGGATCTTTTCGTCGGTGATGCAGAGATCAGTCGTCCAGCATCCGAATTACACAGTCCGTAAAAAGCTTGCCGTCCAGATGATCCAACTCATGGCAAAAGGCGCGTGCAAGAAGATCACTGCCCGTCAGTTCAACCGTTTCTCCTTTGCGGTTCAACGCACGTACCGTTACATTTAAGGGGCGGGATGTAATGCCGCTTTTTCCCGGAATCGACAAGCAACCCTCCACGCCTTCTTGGTGCCCGGCGTAAGCAATGATTTTGGGATTGATCAGCTCCAAAACTTCTCCGGGAGTCGTTTCGATAACAACAACGCGACGAAGTACACCGACCTGGGGAGCTGCCAAGCCCACACCGTCGGCCATCCGCATCGTTTCGACCATGTCATCCAAAAGGGTGAGAATCCGAGGCGTGATTTCTTCTACCGGGCGGCAGACCTTGCGAAGAATCGGATCGCCTTCTTTTCTTATTTTTAATTTTGCCATAATAATTATACCTTTCTTGCTGAAATTATAAACTGCTGGGGTTAAAATCAATGCTGAGCGTAGTGCGTCTGGCCGACCATTTGGAAAATTCCGCGAGGATAGAGGCAAACATCAGGCGGCTCCGTTTGTTGAGCCGACATTTGATCACCATACGCATCCGGTATTTTCCGTCCACCCGATAAACCGGCGCTTCAAACGGGCCGAAAATGACAGCGGCCACATCCGAAAACTCGTTGGAGCGGAAGCGCCGCAGCATCTCGGATAATTGTCGGGACGCCAGCATCAGCTCTTTTTCGTCAGGGGAGGCCAGCGTAATCAGGACAATATCGCAGAAGGGCGGGAACACCAACATTTGCCGAAGCTTCAGCTCACGATTGGCAAAGCTTTCATAATCCTGATCGCAGGCCAGACGAATCACGTCGCTGTCGGGATTGTTGGTTTGAATGATGGCAAGCCCGGGGCGATCTGCGCGACCGGCTCGCCCGATGACTTGTGTCAGCAGAGCAAAGGTGCGTTCCGCGGCTCTGTAATCATCTAAATAAAGGGAAGCATCGGCCAACAGCACACCGACCAGCGTGACATCGGGAAAATCGTGGCCTTTTGTGACCATTTGCGTTCCGAGCAGAATGTCCGCCTCGTGCCGTCGAAAGGCGCCGAGCAACCGATCATAGGCATCTTTTGTGTGCGTGGTGTCTGTGTCCATGCGCAGAATGCGCGCGCCTGTTCCGTTCATCAGTTCGGTTAGCTCTTGTTCAATTCGTTGCGTACCGTACCCCATGCGCGTCAGATGCTTACTGCCGCAGGTGGGGCAAACGGCCGGATACGGCTTGCGGGTTCCGCACCAATGGCAGACAAGGTACCCCTCGTCATAGCTTCCGCGTACCGTGTGATATGTCATGGAAACACTGCATTTCGGACAAGAAATCGCTTGCCCGCAGCTTTGACAGCTTACATAGTTATTATAGCCTCTCCGGTTGATAAAAAGAACGGATTGCCCGTGAGCTTTCTGATTTTCAATCAGCTTGGCTGTAAGCAACGCGCCGAGGGGCGAAGAATTTCCGGCACCGGCTTCTCGCCGCATATCCGCAATGATCACATCGGGGAGGACGGCCTTTCCGTATCGTTCGGTCAACCGTACCAGCGTATACTTTCCCTCCAAGGCTTTTCGATAGCTTTCTAAAGAAGGGGTAGCGGAGGACAGGAGCATCAGTGCATTGTCATCGGCGCAACGCCGTCGTGCTATGTCTCTTGCGTGATATTTCGGATTCATATCGGATTTGTAGGTGTGCTCCTGCTCCTCGTCAATGACAATCATGCCAAGACGCTTCACCGGTGCAAAAACAGCGGAGCGGGTGCCGAGCACCACGTCGGCTTCGCCGCGATAAATCCGCATGTAAGCGTTGAAGCGCTCTTTGGCGGAAAGCCCGGAGTGAATCACCGCTACGCGCGCCCCGTAACGGGCGTGAAAAATTGCAATGGATTGAGGAGTGAGCGCAATTTCCGGAACCAGCATAATGACGCCCTTGCCGTTTTGCAACACCGTATCAATCATTTTCATGATAACGGAGGTTTTCCCGCTTCCGGTTACGCCCAAGAGCAGTGCCGCTTTGGGCACGCCCGTGTCGGCCAATTGCTTCAGGGTATGAAAAGCTTCTGTTTGCTGTGGATTCAAACAAAGGGGCGGGCCGGCTTCTTCGGTTGCTTCGATGCTTATCAGTTGGCTGACTTTTCGTTCGGTACGAACCAAAAGGCCTTTTTCACATAAAGCGCGGATCTGCGGAGCCAGGCTCTCTTGCGTACCGCAACGAACACGAATTTCGGTGGCGTTCAAAGCCTCCGTGCCTTGAAAGCAGGCGGCAATGGCTTTGTGCTTTTTCGATGTCAGACGTAACTCCCCCACTTTTTCGCCGACCGTTAGTGCCGCGAGATGGGGAAGAAATTCCGGCGCGACAGAAAAGGCTGCCTCTGTTTTTTTAACAGCGGAGTCCCGAAGCAACAGCTCTTTTTCAATCAGCTTGGCTTCCGAAAGCGTGACGAGAGCTTCGGTGCATTTGGAACCGAAGTGATTTTTCAGAGTATCCAAAGAAACAAGTTCTCGTTCTTTGATATATTCAAGAACGAAAAGCGCTTCGACAGACAAATTTTTCTGCTTGTCTTCCTGTGGCGTTGACGACGGACGAAAATATTCAATCAATCGGGAAAGAGCCGCCGTCGGAACCATGGCGCGAATCGCTTCTCCCACGGTGCACAGCGTTTGCTCCTTCATAAAAAGCGCCAGCCGAAGCATCTTTTCGTTGAGAGAAATCTCAGCGGACACCATTTCGAGAATCGGCTTTGCCTGCTTAACCTCGGTCGTTTCGGCCAAAGAAGCAATGACAGCCAGCTTGGGACGATTTCCGTTTCCGAAAGGAATCGTGACAAAGCGCCCCGGAAAGACCTCGTTTCGCAGGGGCACCGGGATGTAATAATCGTACGCTTTGTCAATAGAAAAAGGAGCGTCCAGCAGATAAACACGTGCATACTCGATTGCCATGACTGAACCTCCTTTAACTATTCAAAACGTCAAATGTACACAGGCTGCGGGAAATGAGGAAAGCGGGAAGGGGAAGGGGAAGAGAAAGGGAAAGAATCGTCAAGCGTTCTCACCTTCAAATTCGGTGTCGGCGACTTCGTTCGCCGTGTCATGCTCTCCGGCTGTTTTCGCGGAAGGGGCATGTTCTGCGGCCATGTCGGCCGTCTCCGCGTCCTTCTTTGCGTTCGGATCCATGCGAACAATTTTATATCGACCTTCATAAATGCGGTCAATGGCGACTCTGACCGGTTTTACATCGGCCAAAATGCGATCCACATCAACGATAAATTCCGAATCTTTTCCGGCAAGAGCCGCCTTTTCGGCAAGTTCTTTTTGCTTGAGATAACGGCTGTTGATGGCGCAAGCACATTTGGCCGTGGCCAAAGTCAGCTCATAACGGTTGATTTTACCCTTGGTAAGCTCGGTGATGGTGGGACGAAGCATCATGATAATCAGTTCTCCTTACAAACAATTTTATGTAAATTATATTATTTTCCAAAATAGAGAGATTCAATGTCGGGGATGCGATTGGCGGCGAAGCGCTCGGCACGGACAATGGCAAAAATGTCTTCGGCGGCTTCCTTTGCCTTTCCGTCTTCATTGAATACGATGTAATCATACGCGCTGGCTAACGGGATTTCCCGGCGTGTTTTTTCCAATCGCTTACGGATTTTTTCTTCCGGCTCTGTGCCGCGGCTCCGAAGCCGTTTTTCCTGTACGGAAAAGCTGGGGGGAAGGAGCATGATCAGCACGGCATCGGGGCGTTTGGCTTTGACCTGCATGGCACCGACAACGTCAATTTCAAGGATGACGTTGCGCCCCAACTTGAGCTGTTCGTTGACCGGTTCTTCCGGCGTGCCGTACATTTCGTCGCAATATTCCGCATGCTCCAAAAAAGCGTCCTTGTCTAATTTTTCAAGAAATTCCGAGCGACTTGTAAAGTAATAATCCACCCCGTCTGTTTCGCCGGCGCGCATATAGCGCGTCGTGCAGGATATGGAGAATACATAGTCCGGGTTTTCACGGATGAATTTGGTGACAGTGCTTTTTCCGCTGCCGGCCGGCCCGGAAATCACAACAATCAATCCTTTTTTGTCTTGATTATTCATAGTATAGGGGGATTCCTTTCGTTTTATCGCTTGTCAAGCCTATTCTTCTTCGTTTGTCTCATCGGAATCATCGTCGGAATCCAAGCGGTTTGCCACTGTTTCGGCCTGAATTGCTGAGAGAATGACATGATCGCTGTCGGTGATGATGACGGCTCTTGTGCGTCGTCCGCAGGTGACGTCTATGACGCGCCCCTCGTCCTTCGCATCTTGAATCAAGCGTTTGATCGGAGCCGAATCGGGACTCACCAAGGTTACAATTCGATCCGCGGCGACCATATTTCCAAAGCCAATATTGATAAATTTCATTTTTTCCTCCTCACTATCACGCTATTATTCGATGTTTTGAACCTGCTCGCGGATTTTTTCCAATTCGCTTTTCATGTCTACCACCAGGTGAGCAATCGTTGCATTGGAGCATTTCGAGCCGATCGTGTTTGTTTCCCGATTCATTTCCTGGATCAGAAAATCCAATTTTCTTCCGACGGGTGACTCCGACGCCTGGATGAAATTTTCAAAGGCGCGAAAATGGGATTCCAACCGAACCAATTCTTCATCAATCGCCGCTTTGTCGGCGAAGATTGCACATTCCGTCAAAATACGGTTTTCGTCCACCGTAATGCGGTTGTCGGATAAAACATCGCGCAGCTTTTGCTCCAGCCGATCCCGGTAACTGTGAATATCGGCGGCCGAAAGCTCCGATACTTCGGCGGCTAAATGGCGGAGCCGCTCAATTTTTTGACACATATCCGAAGATAGAAATTTCCCCTCGGCCTCACGCATCCGGCAAAAGCTTTCGAGAGCCGGCGTTAAAGCCTTCTGCACGGCCTCGGTAGCGCGATCTTCTTCATTTTCCGGGCGGGCTACCGAGAAAATGTCGGGATTTTTGGCCACCGTCATTACGCTGATGTCATCCGTAAGGCCAAATTCATCGCGGAGCGTGTATAAAGCGCGGATATATCCTTTTGCAAGGGCATGCTGGAGCTTGACCTCGACCTCGTCGGTGTCATTGATGGTGATATTGATTTCGATTTTTCCGCGGGAAATGCCGGCCGAAGAAAGCCGACGTTTTATGCTTTCTTCCAGGTAGGTATAATTGCGCGGCAAGCGTATCGAACAATCCAAAAATCGGTTGTTGACCGATTTGATTTCTACCGTGACTTCCTTGCCGTTGACATTCCGGCAAGCACGTCCGAATGCGGTCATACTTTTAAGCATGAAATTTCTCCTTAGGAGGGGGCGCCCCTCTTACATACATATATAAGTATATTTTAATACAAAACAAGAAATTTGTCAACCACATACCTCAAGGAAAAAGGCATATTTTAATATTTTTTACAAAAACGGAGGGCTAATTCGCCTTCCGCTTGCCTTTTTCAATCTTTTGGCACACCTATACCACATCCCGTTCGCCTTCAGCTTTAGGAGGCTGGACGGTCAAAGGACGTGGAAGGGAGAACGCTCCCGACGGCGTTAATCTCGGCCGGTGGCCGCCGCTTTTTCATCAAGAAAACCGAAAAAACAAGACAGGGGAGGCCAAACCGATCAAGAGTGTATCAAAAAGGCCGAAATCTCGACAGGCATATTTTTGAGGGGCTGTTAAAAAACGCAATGCTTTTAACAGCCCCATCGTATCTTATTGGGAAAATTTACGCTTCATCCAGATAAAACAGCTTTAAGGCTTTGACAGCCGAACCTTTTTCCGGCTCCTTGCACGCTTCCGGCGGGAGGACTTCTCCAACGGCAAAAAATCCGTTTTTTCCCCAAAGCTGTACGCGCTGTCCGACGGGCCATGCAGTGCCGATTTTCTTTTGATAAATTTCACAGCCGTTTCGGCAGAGCCTTTCATAAAATTCCGGCAAACGGATGCTTGGCAAATCGGAAAACAGGGAAGCGACGGGAATTAAAAGCGCCTGCCGTTCTTGAAGCGAAAGACCGTCCAGCTCCTCCGGCGTTTTTGCTTGCGCCAGGGAAAAACCGCAGGCGCTTGTGCGCTCCAAAGCGGCCATAACGCCGCCGCATCCGAGCGATTTTCCAATATCGGCGCAAAGTGTTCGGATATACGTCCCCCCCGAACAAACAACCTCCAAAAGGTAATCCGAAGGGACGTCCGTGGGAGAGCAGGTGAGAGAAAACACCGTGACCGGGCGCGCCGAGCGCTCAACTTCAATGCCGCGCCGTGCCAAATCCACCAATTTTTTGCCCTGAACCTTCAGCGCACTGTACATCGGTGGTATTTGAAGAATTTCGCCGGTAAAGGCGTGACAAGCCCGGATAACGGTTGCAGAATCCGGCAAATCCGCACAAGTGGTTTGTACTTGCCCGGTAATGTCCTCGGTGTCGGTAGTCAGGCCGAGGCGCAGGAGGGCACGATAAGTTTTGGAGGAAGCCGAAAGATATTCAGCCGCTTTCGCGGCGCGTCCGACCAACACAACCAACACACCGGATGCCAACGGATCCAGAGTGCCGGCATGACCGACGCGTCTTGTTCCGAACAAACGCCGTGTGATGCCTACCACATCGTGGGATGTGATTCCCGACGGCTTGTTTACAATCAAAACGCCGGACGGCTCTTTTCCTTCGGTTCGGTTTGTAGCGGTTGACATTCGGTTCAGCTCCTTTTTTCGGAATCTTCTTCTGGGCCGACGGGCGCCTGCACAGGCTCCGAGGGCGCTTGGCTTGACGTAAAAATCACTTGGGCCGCACAAATCGGCACGCCTTTTTCGGTGAAAGCACGCTCATATTCAGTCATAACATTGCCGTCGGCATGTTCGGAATGGTGCAAATCCCGTGTGCTCCAAAGAACCTCCAGCCCGCACGCCTCAAACTCATCCAAGCTGAAATCAAAAAGCCCCGTATTGTCTGTTTTGAGACAAAGCAAGCCGTTTTCTTTGAGCAGATTTCGATACACTTCCAAAAACGCGCGATAGGTTAAACGGCGCTTTTTATACCCGGATTTGGGCCATGGATCGCTGAAATTAAGAAAAATCCGATCCAGCGAATGGATAGGGAACCACTCCGGCAAATTTTTGGCGTCTCCAATGATAAACCGGAGATTGTCCGGGCGCTTTTCTTCGGCCGCTTTTGCTTTTTCCAGCGCGATGCAGGCCACATCGGGAACGCGCTCCATGGCAATGAAATTCCATTCGGGATGCTTTTCCGCCATTCCGCAGGCAAAATCTCCCTTGCCACACCCGATTTCTAAGCAGAGCGGAACGCTTTGCTTTTGCGTCGAAAAGCAGGAGGACGGAGCGTTATGGAGAGCGCTGTAATCGGTAATCAGGAGATCGCTGCAGGCGGAGATTCGCTCTGCGCCGTGCTTTTTTCTTCTCATTCTCATAATAGTATCTCCGTTGTTATACGTTGAAACGGAAAAGGACGATGTCCCCGTCTTTGATGACGTACTCTTTGCCCTCACTGCGGACAAGACCGGCTTCCTTGGCGGCATTCATGGTTCCGACGCGCACCAAATCATCAAAGGCAACAATTTCTGCCCGGATAAAGCCTCTCTCAAAATCGCTGTGAATTTTTCCGGCCGCCTGCGGGGCCTTGGTTCCGTCGGTAATTGTCCAGGCGCGAACCTCCTTCGGGCCGGCGGTAAGATAGCTGATCAATCCGAGCAGGCGGTAGCTTGCCTTGATCAAACGGTCAAGGCCGCTTTCGGCAATGCCGAGTTCTTCCAGGAACATTTTCTTTTCATCTGCATTCAGTTCTGCAATTTCCGCTTCGATGGAAGCGCAAATGGCAAGCACCTGGGAGTTTTCGCTTTCGGCAAATTGTTTGAGCCGCATGTAATAAGGATTGTCAAGCGGTTCGCTTCCGGCTTCTTCCTCGCTGACGTTGGCCACATAGATGACCGGCTTCATGGTGAGAAGGGGTGTGTCGGCCAAAAGCTTCTTTTCGTCCTCGTCCAATGACACCGTCCGCGCGCATTTGCCGGATTCCAGCGCAGCCATGACTTTTTCAAGGGTTTCAATCTCGGCGGCCAGCGTTTTGTCGCCCTTGAGAGCTTTGCGGGTGCGGTCGAGACGGCGCTCCAGCATTTCTATATCGGAAAAGATCAATTCCAGGTTGATTGTTTCCAGATCGCGCATAGGATCGATTTTTCCATCTACATGAATGATATTTTCGTCCTCAAAGCAACGAACGACATGAACAATGGCGTCAACCTCTCGGATGTGCGACAGAAATTTATTGCCGAGGCCTTCTCCTTTGGAAGCGCCGCGGACAAGTCCCGCAATATCGACAAATTCAATCACCGCAGGGGTGTATTTTTCGGGCGAATACATTTCGGCAAGCACGTCAAGGCGCTTGTCCGGAACACAAACCATGCCTACGTTTGGCTCAATGGTGCAGAAAGGATAGTTGGCGGACTCCGCTTTTGCGTTGGTCAAAGCGTTGAAAAGTGTGCTTTTGCCGACATTCGGCAGTCCGACGATACCGAGCTTCATAGAAAATACCTCATTTCGTGAATCATAAGAAAAAACATAATCAAGTAATTATATAACATTCCCGCGATTTTCGCAAGAGAAAACCGAAAAAACCTGAAAAAATATAAAAATATCGGCAAAAAATGTGTTAAAACCCCTTTGCAAATTTAAAAAGATATGGTATAATGTACGAGTAACTTGTGAATCTATTGAAAAAACTTTTTTTGCATCGCCGTGGGCGGAATCCATATTTTGCTGACGATCAAAAAAAGCACTGCACACAGCACTTTTCAAAAGGAAAATACTTGAAAATATAGGAGGAAAAGCGGTACTATGATGGATAAAAGAATCCTCGTTGTCGATGACGACACAAATATCTGCGAGATGCTCAAAATTTATTTGGAGAATGAAGGCTACGATGTAAAGACCGCAAATGATGGTGCAGAGGGTGTTAATTATTTTAAAATGTATGCGCCGGATATTGTGCTTCTCGACGTGATGATGCCGAAGAAGGACGGATACCAGGTGTGTCGTGAAATCCGTGACATCGGTCATAAGCCGATTATCATGATCACTGCCAAGGGCGACACCTTTGATAAGGTTCTCGGCCTTGAGCTGGGCGCCGACGATTTTGTGGTAAAACCCTTTGACATGAAAGAGCTTTCGGCACGAATCAAAGCCGTTCTTCGTCGTTACCAGGAGCATGTGGTTTCGGGCGACGATGAGGTTATCAAATTTGAAAATATTGAAATCAGTTTGCTCAAATATGAGTTGAAGCTGCGCGGAAAATCGGTGGATATTCCGCCCAAGGAGCTGGAATTGCTGTATTTCCTGGCTTCAAACTACAATCATGTATTTACGCGCGATCAGCTTTTGGATAAAGTATGGGGATTTGATTATTTGGGTGATTCCCGTACCGTGGACGTTCATGTGAAGCGTCTGCGCGAAAAGCTGGAGGGCGTTTCGGACAAATGGGTGCTGAAAACGGTCTGGGGCGTCGGATATAAGTTCGAGCTGTTGAACTGAACGCCCTGATAAAGAAAGGGCTGTAAAAAACGTATCGTTTTTTTGCAGCCCTTCAAAAATACCGGTTGAAATTTCGGCGCTTGGTGCGTTTGGGAGGATTTTTGCCTCCGTGCGCTACCCGGTTCCGATCATTTTTCAGCAAAACCGCCGACACTCTCGCCGGCAAGGACAATTCGGTGGAGCCGCCCCAAAATTTATTGGGATTTTTTAACGGCTCCTTTCGCTCTTTTTGCAGTGATAGGAAACCGAAAACACCGTCCGGCGTTTTGCCACAACCGAGCAGCAGAGAAGAATTTTCGTTTACAGAGGTTGCGAAATCGAAAAGAGGGAGTCCGTAGGTATGTTCAAGAGTGTTTTTGCAAAATATATAACTGCGTTTATGCTGATTATATTTGTGAGCTTTGCTATGTTGACGGTTATCACGGCCATTACGGTGAATACCTACTCGGTCAACACAAAGTCCGAGCTGATGTCTAACGCAGCCAAATCTTCGGTTTCGTATATCGAAAGAAAGATCAAAGCGGATGGAATTGTCTATTTTCGGACATTTATCAATAAAAATCAACAAGACCTTGCCATGATGCTGGACGCGGTGGCTTTTAATGCCGGGGACGTTACCATTGTTGTAACCGATAACGCGGGAAATATTTTGATGTGTACCGGCGTTGGAGCCGAGTCATTGCCCGAAGACGCCGTTATTCCGAAATCCTTGATGGACGAGGTGAACAACGGAAAAAATATTTCCGGCTTTGAAACGCTGCCCGGCGTTTTTCAGACGCCTCAATTGGTCAATGCCGCCCCCATTCTCAATAATAATTATGTGTATGGAACGGTGTTCTGTTTTTCGGATTCGGCCGGCGTCAGCGAACTTTTGGAGGTTATGATTAAAACCATCGTGCTTGCCAGCCTTTGGGTAATGCTGGCGGCGCTTTTGGCCGTATATTTTATCAGCGAAAAGGTAATAAGTCCGTTGAAGGATATTAGCCGCGCTGCCAAAAAATTTGCGTCGGGAAAATTTGATACCCGCGTGACGGTTCGGGGAAATGACGAGGTTGCGGAACTCGCCACGGCGTTCAATAATATGGCGCAATCACTGGACAATTACGAAACCATGCGAAACAACTTTACCGCCAATGTGTCGCATGACTTGCGCACCCCGATGACAACGATTTCCGGGTTTATTGACGGCATCCTTGACGGAGCCATCCCTCCCGAAAAACACGAATATTATCTGAATATTATCGCCGTCGAGGTTCGTCGGCTGTCGCGGCTGGTTTCGTCGCTGCTGGATATTTCCAAAATGCAGGCCGGGGATCGAAAATTTGTCATGACGCCGTTTGACATTTGTGAAATGGGACGGCAGATTCTCATTTCTTTTGAGCAAAAGATTGATCAGAAAAAGCTGGATGTGGAATTTGAATGCTCGGAAGAAAATATGTATGTCCGTGCCGATCGAGACGCGATTTATCAGGTGTTTTATAACATTTGTGACAACGCAGTGAAATTTTCCAAAGAAACGGGAAAGCTCCGCGTTTCCATTGCGTACAATAAAGAGAAAAAAGTGGAAGTATCCATCTATAATGAAGGCGCCGGGATTCCCGCCGAGGATTTGCCCTACGTGTTTGAACGCTTTTTCAAAAGCGATAAAAGCCGCGGGCTTGACAAAACCGGTGTGGGCTTGGGAATGTATATCACCAAAACCATTATGGAGGCACATTCCGAAACCATTTGGGTAGAAAGCGAGTACGGAAAATTCTGCCGCTTTGTGTTTACATTGCCGCGCGTAGATCCGATTGCCGATGCCCCTAAAGCGAAAACCGAGGAGGATAAGTTGTTTTGAAAACCGATACATTGATCAACGAAAATTGCCCGGAATCCGAGCCTTCAAACCCGGAAACACCCGTTTTGAACGTAAATGAAGCGAATGACGCAAATGACGCAAATGAAAATAAAAAGGATGAAGGAGCGCCGTTGCGTGCCGCCGATACAGCGACAAAGGCAGACACAAAGGGTGAAGATGAAGATGAAGATAAGGGTGAAGTTGAAGCGGAAATGACACCCGCGCAAGAGCCCATCCAAGAGCAAGAACCGGAAAAGGAAAACGGAGAGGCAGGCGCGGCCGCCGGTGACGGTCAGAATGAACCCGATTGCTATGCGTTCCGTTGGGAATACGGCGAGCAGTACCGACACGACCACCCGGATGACTTGTCTCAAAAGGGGAAGCGTCGCAAAAATCCGAAGAAAAAAAGCGGCGCACCGGGGGCTTTCACCTATGCGCTGATTATGATAACCACGTTCTTGTTGGCCTTTTCCATTTTGGCGGCCTCTTTGGCGTGGGGCAATATTGCGGATTGGTTTGAAAAAAGTACGGCCGGCAAAACCCTGACCTTGCCGGAAATTATTGAAATAGGAATGCCCTCCAGCGTTTCCATTGTTACGCAAACCGATGATCTCAAAGGTACTATCGGCAGCGGCTTCGTTTTGAACACGATGGGATATATTGCCACCAATTATCACGTCGTGGAAAAGGCGAAAAATATTGTTGTGGTGACCAGCGATCAAAAAAGCTATTCGGCCGAGCTTGTCGGCTTTGATGCCAAGTTGGATCTGGCCGTTCTTTATGTGAATGTGAATCAAGCGTCGCTGAAAGCGGCCCTATTAGGCGATTCCGATGCGGTTCAGTTGGGAGAAACCGTCGTTGCTATCGGTACCCCTTATAGCATTGCGTTTGGCTTTTCACCCACGAACGGCATTGTCTCCGGCCTGAATCGGGTGCTGTCGTCAGGCTATAAAATGATTCAAACCAACGCTTCCGTAAACCCCGGAAATTCCGGCGGGCCGCTGTTTGATTCCCATGGAAATGTAATCGGAATCGTGACCTCCAAACTCATGACAACGACCGAAGACGACGGAACGGAAGTTCCGCTGGAAGGAATGGGCTTTGCTATTCCGATCAACACCGCGAAACCGTATTTTCAGGAATTTATCACGCAAGATCTCAATCGTCCGATGCTGGGAATTACAGCCGTTGTTGTCAAAGAAGGGAAGGACTATTATTTCGATGGAGAAAACGGACGCTTGTACGGCTATGTGAAGGTTGGCAATGCCGAATATCGTGAAGATGCCGACGGAAATCGGCAGATCTTGACGGAAGCGGAACGCAACCGTCCGGGCAGCGGAGTATTCCACGCCTACGCGACCGGGGTGGCGGTTACCGATGTGACGCGAGGACTTGGCGCGGACGGAAAGCTTCAAAGGTTTGACGTCATTGTTCAACTGAACGATACGAAAATTACGGGCATGAACGACGTGAAAAAATTGTTGCAGTCGTTGTCAGCCGGAGATAGCATCCAAGTCACTTACGTTCGTGAGGGAAAAACACAAACGCAGACGATGCAGTTAAAAACCAAGAGCGATATGCTGGCGGCCAATGCGTCGTAATGATGCACGTTGCCGGGGCGAAAGCATTTCGGAATGCCTCGTGACGGAAGCGCGTCACGAAAAAATACGTAATGAGAAATAGGGAGGACGCTTTTGAAACGCTGTAAAAAGCATTTCAAAAGCAAAAATGATAGAATACATATGAATTTCAGCGAAATATGGCAATATTTGAAGGAGCCTAACATTGCCTCCATGCTGTTCCGCCTGACATTGGCAACCGTTTTCGGAGGACTGATCGGGCTTGAAAGAGTGCGGCATCGACGTCCTGCGGGATTTCGTACCCATACGCTGGTTTGCATCGGTGCGGCTTTGACTATGATTATCAGCCAATATCTTAGCATGCAAGGTCAGACCACGGATCTTTCCCGTTTGGGCGCACAGGTAATCAATGGAATTGGCTTTCTCGGCGCCGGAACGATTATTGTTACCGGAAAACAACAGGTGAAAGGCTTGACTACGGCCGCCGGCCTTTGGGCGTCGGCCTGCATGGGACTTGCCATCGGAGCCGGATTTTATTTCGGCGCTTTGGTAGGTTGCATTCTGATTATGCTTACCATCAGCGTTCTCAGCATTTTTGAAGGACATATTATGTCCACGGCACGCAACATGAACATTTGCGTGGAGTTTGCCAGCACGGATGATGTGGGCGCCGTGATTGACGCCATTAAAAAATTGAACGTAAAGATTTTTGATATTGAGATCATTCGCATTCGAGCTTCCGAAGGCGTGCCCGCCAATGCTATTTTTTCGGTGCGCTTGCCAAAGAAACTCAGACATGGGGATTTGATGGCAAAAATCTCCGCAGTGAACGGCGTGCAAAGCGTCGAAGAACTGTAAGGAGGGGCTATGTGGGACTTTTTCAAAAATCTTGATTTGCGCGGCTTCAACGAGGCATCGGTTACGCTTCGTTTCGTGCTTGCCGTGATTTTGGGCGGATTGATCGGCTTGGAACGGGAGCATAAGCATCGCCCGGCCGGGTTCCGTACCCATATCCTTGTGTGCCTTGGCGCCGCCTCTACCACAATGACGAGTCAATACCTGCTTACGCTGGCCCCCCTTTTTCCCGGTACTTTTCTGAGTGATCCGGCTCGTCTCGGTGCCCAGGTTATCGCCGGCATCGGCTTTATCGGTGCGGGAACCATTATAGTCACGCGCCGACGTCAAGTGAAAGGCCTGACAACGGCCGCCGGACTTTGGACGGCAGCGATTGTCGGTCTTGCCGTGGGCGTTGGCTTTTATGAAGCGGCTGTGTATGCAACCTTTTTGATTCTTCTGACGGAGATACTGCTGTCGAAAGTGGATTGGTATATCTTATCTACGGCAAGGTGTATAAATGTTTACATTGAATACACAGATGCGGAAAATTTAACTGCTATAATGGGTGTGCTCAAAGAGCTTGAAATTCAGACGGTGGATGTGGAGATTACAAAAACAAAGCCGGAGGGTGAAGTTCATATGAGTGCGATTTTGTCCTTGCAACTCACGCGCAGAATGCCGCAAAATGCGGTTCTTACAGCCTTGTCCAAAGTGGAAGGCGTGCGCTCGGTGGAAGAACTGTGATGTAAGTCAACTATGAAAAATGACCGTTATTCGGTTGGGAGGTAGAAAGTATGATACATTTTGGAACGGGCGGTTGGAGAGCCGTCATTGGTGATGATTTTGTCCGCGAAAACATTCAGAAATTGGGACAGGGCGTTTGCAACTATGCCAAGGAACAGGGAAAAACGGAAAAGCCCGTGGTCATTGGTTATGACCGCCGCTTTCTTTCCGATTGTGCCGCAAAATGGTTGGCAGAGGTGCTTTGCGCCAACGGCATTCATGTTTTGATGACCAATCGCAGTACACCGACACCGTTGGTGATGCACACCGTGAAGGTGAAAAATCTTCATTTCGGCCTTGAAGTGACGGCCAGCCACAACCCCGCTACTTATAACGGAATTAAGCTGATTGTTCATGAGGGACGCGATGCTTCCTTGGAGGAAACGGGACGCGTGGAGGAGATCATTGCTTCTCTGAAAGAAGAAGACGTAAAAACCATGAATCTCGATGAGGCTTTTGCCAAGGGCCTTGCCGAAATCGTAAAAAATCCTTTCAATCACTTTATTGACGATATTATCGCACAGATGGATATGCAGAAGATCCGTGACAGAGGCCCCCGCGTTTTGTTCGATCCGATGCATGGTTCGGGTACATACCCGCTGTTGGTGATCCTTTGCACAGCAAGATGCACGATTGATTTGATGCATTCCAATAAGGATGCCTACTTTGGCGGCTTGATGCCGGCTCCCTCGCAGGTAAGTCTTGGTGAACTGACCTCCCGTGTGGTGCGGGAAGGCTATGACCTTGGTATTGCGCTGGACGGAGACGGCGACCGTCTTGGAATCGTGGACTCCAATGGCAATTATATCAGCGCCAATGATATTCTCTGCATGCTTTACTACTATCTGCACGAATACAAGGGCTGGAAAGGCCCGGTGGTGAGAAACCTTGCCACAACGCATATGCTGGATCGCATTGCAGAATCTTTCGGCGAAACATGCTATGAAGTCCCTGTAGGCTTCAAATACATTTCTTCCAAATTGGATGAAGTGGATGCCGTTCTCGGCGGCGAATCTTCCGGCGGTCTTACCGTGAGAGGCCATATCTTCGGAAAGGATTCGATCTATGCGGCTTCGCTGTTTGTTGAAATGATCAGCGCCATCGGAAAGACACCCACGGAAATTATGGCCGATCTTCGTGCCCGTTACGGCACCTTTGAAATGGTGGAGGATAACCTTCGTTTCGCACCGGAAAAGAAGCCGGAGATCAACCATATTATCATGGTGGAGAAAAAGCTTCCCGCTTTTGATAAAAAAGTGGTGCGCGTAAATTACGAGGATGGCTGTAAGGTCTACTTTGAAGATGATTCTTATGTTATTTGCCGCTTCTCCGGTACCGAGCCGCTTCTCCGTATTTTCGCGGAGGCGGGCGATAAGGAAAGCGCCACACACTATATTTCCGAGTTTAAGACCTTCCTCGGAATGTAATCGTATAGCAAGCTGAATTGAATAAAAAGCCGGATTTTTTCGGTTTGCACGTGGTTTTTCTGCGCCCAAAGGGCTTTCTCCCTTTGTCGCTTTCCGTGCATATCGGAGAATCCGGCTTTTTGTTTTGAAATCTATTGATATATTTGAAAAAATCTGATATAATGTATATTTAAGAGATGATTTTTAGAAAAAGGGAAGTGTTGATTTTATGAAACTGTTCCATGCAGAAATTTATGATGCTCGTGTGATGGCGTTCCGAAAGGGAAGCCTGACTTTGGATCCGGCTACGGGAAAAATCACTTCTGTGAATTATGGCGATGAAAGCGGCGCGCAGGAAGCGAATGACGTGGATATGCAGGGCGCCTTGCTGGCTCCCGGCCTTGTGGATGTGCATACGCACGGAAGAAACGGATTCGACTTCAATACAGCGACTTCCGATCAGATGCGGGAGATGGCCAAGGGCTACCTTGCGCACGGGGTGACAACCGTGATGCCGACTTTGGCATCGGCTCCGATGGAAAAGCTGGCAGAGTCCTCCGAGGATATTGTCCGCTTGAAAAAAGAAGGCTCCGGCAGCGCACGCTTTGCCGGCGTCCACCTGGAGGGACGGTACCTCAATCCGTCCAAAAGAGGCGCCCATGCACCGGAGTTTCTTGTCAAGCCGACCGGCGAAGAAATTGCCAATCTGCTCCCGCATATGAGCACGCCCTGCCATATTTCTGCGGCGCTTGAATTGGATGAGGACGGTAGCTTTATGGATACGGCGTTGAAGGCGGGCGCTACCCTGGGATTGGCGCACACTGCTTCAACCTGCGCCCAAGCGATGGATATTTATCGGCGCGGTCATGTCAGCTTTACTCATACCTACAATTGCATGACGCCTTTGCATCATAGAGAGGGCGGAACGGTTTGCGCGGCTCTGCTGACCGATGCCTATGCCGAGCTGATTTGCGACGGCATGCACATTTGTCCCGACGTGGTGGCCATGACCTATAAAGTGAAAGGCAGCGAGCGGTTGGTTCTGATTACAGATTCGATGGAAGCTACCGGATGCGGCGATGGCCATTATAATATTGCCGGTATGCCGGTGGTTGTGAAAAACGGAAAAGCGCTGACGCTGGAAGGAAATTTGGCCGGCAGTACGCTGGAGCTGTGCGATGGCCTCCGCAATTTGATGCAATTTGCCGGAATTTCGTTGGAAAAAGCACTTCCGTGTGCGACCATCAACCCCGCCCGTATGATCGGCGTGGATGGCCTGTGCGGCTCGTTGGAAGAAGGGAAGTACGCCGATATTCTTGTACTGAAAAAATCGGATAAAAACGGCTTCACCATGGAAAGCATTTACCTTGGCGGGCAAAAAATACAATGAATCGACAGATGATAGATTCAAAGCGCAAGAAAAAGTTAACGGTAAGCTCCATAGACCGGAGTGCGCGGGCCTTGCTGCGCTCCGGGGAGCTTCACATAACCTTGGTGTTCGCTTTTCTTATTGCTGTGACAACGGCCGTAATTCCCGTTTTTGTCGGCTCCTTGCTTTCCGTTGTCCTTCCGGAACGGCTTGCGGATGCCTTTTTGATCGCTTTTGAATTGCTGGTAGCCATGCCGACCTTTTTCGGATTGATACAGATCCCCGTTCAGCATTTGACCGACAGCGGCCGGGCAGGCAATCTCTTTACGATGTTTGGGGCTTTTTCTCAAATCAAAAGATACGGCAATACCTTGGTGGCCGGCGGAATTGCCTGGCTGACGGCCCTGCTTCCGTGCGCAACCGGCGCAGGAGCTTTTTTAGGCGTGCGCTTTGTGCTTTCCCGTTTTGTCCCTTTCCTTCCGAAAAAAGCGGAAACGGCGATGGCCGTTTTGGCCGGTATGGTGAGCTTTTTGCTTTTGCTTTGGCTGTCAAGACGGTTGTTCTTGGTCGGCTATTACGTTTGCCAAGGCGCCGCAGTCGGTCGGGCGATCGGTCTGTCTTGCCGGGCTACACGGGGACATACAGGAACGCTTTGCGCGTTGTATGTGCCGCTTTTGTTGCTGACAGCGGTTTCGGCCGCCCTGCTCATGCTTCCGCTGATTTTGTGGACAGCCCCCTATCTTAGCTGCGTTTATGCGGTCGTGTGTGATCGGATAGAATGTGCGCAAAATAAAAAGATTGCAAGCAAAGAGCGTCAGTCAGTACCGAATGAGACAGAAACGACCATCGCATCATCGACGAAATAAGGCTACCTCGCTTCCCCATAAATTCTTGCAAAAATGTACGAAAGGTTATAAAAAAGATGAATCATTGTGAGAATCCAAAAAAAGAAAAATATTATATTACAACGGCCATCGCCTATGCGTCGCGCAAACCGCACTTCGGAAACACCTATGAGGTGATCGCTACCGATGCCATTGCGCGTTATAAAAGAGCCGCCGGGTTCGATGTGTTTTTCTGTACCGGAACCGATGAGCACGGTCAGAAAATTGAGTCGTACGCCGAGGAGAAGGGAATTTCGCCCAAGGCTTATGTAGACGGCGTAGCAGGCGAAATCCGTGGCGTATGGGACAAAATGAACACGTCGTACAACTATTTCATCCGCACCACCGATGCGTCGCACGTGGCAACGGTGCAAAAAATCTTCAAGCGGTTTGTCGATCAGGGCGATATTTATAAAGGCTATTATGAGGGCTGGTATTGCACGCCCTGCGAATCGTTTTTTACCGATACGCAGGTCGTTGACGGAAAGTGCCCCGATTGCGGCAGTCCTGTGACGCATGCCAAGGAAGAGGCTTATTTCTTTAATATGGGCAAATATGCCGACCGTTTGATGCAATATATCGAGGAAAATCCCGATTTCATTCAGCCGGAATCAAGAAAAAAAGAAATGGTCAATAATTTTCTGAAAGCCGGATTGCAGGACTTGTGTGTTTCCCGTACCTCCTTTACATGGGGAATCCCCGTGACCTTTGATCCGAAGCACGTGGTTTATGTGTGGCTGGATGCGTTGGTGAATTATATTACGGCCATTGGTTATGATCCTGAGAAATCTTATGAAGAACAAAGCGAATCGTTCCGCCGTTATTGGCCGGCCAACGTGCATATTATCGGCAAGGATATTCTGCGCTTCCATACGATTTATTGGCCGATTTTCTTGATGGCATTGGATTTGCCGCTCCCGAAAAAGGTGTTTGGCCACCCTTGGTTCAACTTCGGATCCGACAAAATGTCAAAATCGCGTGGCAATGTGATTTATGCCGACGCATTGGCCGATCACTTTGGCGTGGATGGCGTGCGCCACTATGCTTTGGCTGAAATGCCCTTTAATTCGGACGGCTCTATTACGTATGAAGCAGTGATCAGCCGTTTCAATACAGATCTCGTCAATAATCTCGGCAACCTTGTCAAGAGAACGCTCGATATGCAGAAAAAGTATTTTGATAAGGTGATTCAGCAACCGGAAGCCGGCGACTCGGTGGACGACGAGCTGCGCGCCTTCTGTGAGGAAACCTGCCGCACTTACGCAAAGGCCATGGACACGTTCCATGTGGCGGATGCCGTTGACAGCGTGTTCAATCTTTTCCGCCGCGCCAATAAATATATTGATGAAACGACACCCTGGGCGCTGGCTAAGGACGAAAGCCAACAAAAACGGTTGGGAACCGTGCTTTATAATTTGCTGGAAACGATTCGCCGCGGCGCCATCCTTCTGCTCCCGCTGATTCCCGATACGGCCGAGGAAATTCTGCGTGAAATCGGCGCGAAGGAAGAAATGGCGGCCATTGCCGCTACAGCGGAAAACGGTCGGGGCGGCTATGTGGACTTTGCTATGTTTTTAAACGATGCGCATGCGCTGAAAGCCGGCACCTTGGTGGGCGATTCCACCGTGCTGTTTGCCCGTGTCGATGAAGCCAAAATGCTGGAGCTGTTGCAAAAAGAACGCGAAGCGTTCGTCAAAGAAGCCGAGAAGGCCGAAGGACAGACCGGCGAGATGTCGGAAATCGTGCGCCCGGAAGGACTTGCGCAAATCGGAATCGACGATTTTATGAAAGTGGAATTGCGCACGGCGCAGATTGTCGCCTGCGAAAAAGTTCCCAAAGCGAAAAAACTGCTGAAACTGCAATTGGAGCTTGGATATGAGCAAAGACAGATCGTGTCGGGCATTGCTCAATATTACGAGCCGGAGGCGCTTGTCGGCAAAAAGGTTGTGGTTGTAGCCAATCTGAAGCCGGCAAAGCTTTGCGGAATTGAAAGCAACGGCATGCTGTTGGCCTCGTCCTCCGAAACGGGAGACGGCCGTGTGCGCGTTGCGTTCCTTTCCGAAGATACACCGCTCGGCGAGCGGGTAAGATAATGCAGCCGCTGTTTGATACCCACGCGCATTATAATGATTCACGGTTTGCCTCGGAATACGAAGGTGGTGCGGAGAGGCTTCTCCGCACCCTTTTTGCTTCCGATGTCAAATATATTGTCAACGTGGGGACGAATTATCATACATCCGAGGAAGTGATTGCACAAGCGGCGCAATATGAGGGAATGTACGCCGCCGTGGGCATACATCCGACAGACAGTCGGGATTGCACGGATATTGATGCCGAAATGGAACGGCTGGAGCAGCTTTTGCGTGAGCACCGCGCCAAAAAGATCGTGGCCGTGGGCGAAATCGGGTTTGATTACTATTGGAAACCGATTTTCCGGGAACAGCAGGCGGAATATTTCCGCCGCCAAATGGAGCTGGCGGAAAAATATGGACTGCCGGTAAGTATTCACGACCGCGATGCGCACGGCGATACGGTGGATATGATCCGCGCCTTTCCCGGCGTAACCGGAATTTTGCACAGCTGTTCCGTCAGCGCCGAAACGGTGCGGGATGTGTGCAGAACGGGAAAGTGGTATGTTTCCTTTTCCGGAACGGTTACTTTTAAGAACGCGGTTCGCGTCCGGGAGGCCGCGGCCGCGGTTCCCGAAGATCGGCTTTTGGTTGAAACCGATTGCCCGTATCTCGCCCCTCACCCACACCGCGGGGAGTTGAATCATTCCGGCTTGATGCATTATACGGTGGAGACATTGGCCAATGTGAAAGGCCTTTCGCTTGAAAAAATGAGGGAAATTCTTTTTGAAAATGCGAAACGTGTGTTCCATTTGCAGTGATTTTATCACTTCTGCACAAAAAAGCAAGACGAAGTTTTACATTATACTGTGAAAAAAATCGGTTTCTCCCTTGCAATTGGAATGGATATGTTGTATAATAATAGTGGTTCGTTGGAAATCTATGCTTTACAATGAATTCATAAATGTACAATAGCGGAAAGCGAAAAGCCAACCTTTTGTAACACTATAGTTTTAAGGAGAACACGCCAATGGTCAAATTTGATACCAAACAAATCAGAAATGTCGCTTTGCTAGGTCACAGCGGAAGCGGAAAAACATCGCTCGCTGAGGCTATGCTTTATATCAGCGGACGTTCCGATCGCCTTGGAAAAATATCGGACGGAAATACTGTGTGTGATTATGACGTAGAAGAAATCAAGAGGGGATTTTCGCTGTTCGCATCCATCGCACCTGTGGAATGGAACAATACCAAGATCAATTTAATCGACACTCCCGGTTATTTGGATTTTGTCGGAGAAGCTAAGCAGGCACTTCGCGTGGCTGACAGTGCCGTGATCGTGGTAGATAGTAAAGCGGGCGTTGAAGTCGGAACCGAGCTTGCGTGGGATTACGCTACGGAAGCCGGCATCCCCAAGACGTTTGTGCTGAATAAAAGCGACGATTCGGAAGCACATTTCTTCCGCGTTTTCAAAAGCTTGCGTGAGCGCTTCGGCACCAGCGTGTGCCCTGTGATCATTCCTGCCGTAGTAAACGGTGAGGTTACAGGCTTGATTGACCTTCTGGACAGAGTGCGCTATACTTACGATGCCAAGGGAAAACGGAGCAACAATCCTTTGCCGGAGGATTCGCTGAGTAAGGTGGAGGAGTTCCGGGATCTGTTTATGGAATCCATTGCCACAACCAACGAGGACTTGATGGCAAAATATTTTGAAGGGGAAGAAATCAGCCGGGATGAAGCGGCTGAGGCCCTGCATCAAGGCATTATCCACGGTGACATCGTTCCCGTGCTTTGCGTTTCGGCTGTGAAGCTGTGGGGCGCACAGACCTTGATGGAAGTGATGGTATCCTCCTTCCCGCGCTTTACCGCCAAAAAGAATGAGAAGATCGTAGAAAACGGTGAAATCCGTGATCTCGCTATCGACGTAAACGGAAACCCCGCCGTGTTTGTGTTCAAAACCGTGGCCGATCCGTTTGTGGGAAAAATGTCGTTTTTCAAAGTAATGAACGGCACCCTGAAACGGGATATGATGCTGAAAAACACAACCAACGGCACCGTGGAAAAAATGGCGCATATCTATACCGTGTGCGGCAAGGCGCAGACCGAGGTGGAGGAGCTTGCCTGCGGGGATATTGGTATGATTGCCAAGCTGTCCAATACACAGACCAATGATACATTGGCGCTGGAGGGCGATGTTTCTTATGCCCCGATTGTGTATCCGACACCGTATATGACGCAGGCCATGGTTCCGGCCACCGCCAGCGATGAAGGCAAGATTTCGCAAGCCATCGCTAAGATGCTGGAAGAAGACCTGACACTGAAATATGAAAACAATGCGGAAACAAAGCAGATGCTGATTTCCGGCCTCGGAAACATCCACCTGGAAGTGCTGGCCGCCAAAATGAAGAATCGCTTTGGCGTGACAGTCAAGCTGGAGGAGCCGAAGGTCGCTTATCGTGAGCGCATTACCAAGGCAGTGGACGTCGAAGGCAAGCATAAAAAGCAGAACGGCGGATCCGGCCAATACGGTCATGTAAAAATTCGCTTTGCCCCCGGTACGGAGGAGGGATTGACCTTTACCGTTTCCGTGGTTGGCGGCACAGTACCCAAGAACTTCTATCCCGCCGTGGAAAAGGGCTTGCTGGATTGTATGAATAAAGGCGTTGCCGGTTTCCCGATGGTACAGCTGGCGGCAGATCTTTATGACGGCTCTTACCACGCTGTGGACTCGGATGAAATCTCTTTCAAGACAGCGGCTTCGTTGGCTTATAAAAAGTGCTTGGAGCTGTCCGCACCGGTTCTTTTGGAGCCTGTGGGTAATATGGATATTACCGTGCCGGAATCGCTGGTCGGAGATATTATGGGTGATTTGAATAAGCGCCGCGGCGCCGTGATGGGCATGGATCCCGCTGCCAAGAAGGGATATACTACCGTTCATGCAACCGTGCCGAAGTCCGAAATCCAAGAATATCCGATCGCACTGCGTGCGATGACCAAAGGACTTGGTGAAATGTCCTTTACCGTGACCGGCTACGATGTAGTACCCGGAAACATTGCTTCTAAAATTGTGGAAGCCTATAAAAAGAATCAAGGCTAATATCTTCTAAGAATACCGAAGGGTGCTGCCCGGAAATTTACTTCAATTTCCGGGCAGCACCCTTCGACTTTTTTGCCTGAGAATTTGCTGTTTGGGAAACAGGCAGAAGCTTTCTTTGAAAAAACTTTCGGAAAAATGCAGGCATGGCAGGATCCGACTTTTTTCTTGAAATCCGGGTGGTACAATAATAGGGAAAGAAAAATGAGATTTTAAAAACAAGGATTTCTAAAGGGGGATGTGGCATGATAAAAAATAACAGTGCTTATGACGCAGAGTATAGCAACGGACTTTTGGCCATCCAGATCCGCGGAGAGATTGATCATCACAGCGCGGCGGGATTGCGAGCGGGTATGGATGCCGAGATTTTCAAGCACCGTCCAAGTAAATTGATTCTGGATTTGTCGGAGGTGGAATTTATGGATAGCTCCGGCCTCGGCTTGATTCTCGGTCGATATGCGGTTCTGAAAGACATAGGCGGGGAATTGGTGCTCCTGAATCCGGGAAAGGGCGTATTGAAAATTTTGAAATTGGCCGGTGCCGAAAGGATTCTGAAGATTGAATACCTGGATCTTGGAAAAGGGCGGAATCAAGGCGAAACCAAAGGCCGTGTAAAACGCAAAACATAAAACCAAAGAAAGAAAAAACCGGTGTGCCGGTTATGGGAGGAAACGATGGAAATGGAAGGAAAAGAAACAAAAGAAACAAAAGAAATAAAAAAAGCCAAAAAAGAATGGGAAAGCCTTTCGGATAACGATAACAATCAAGGAAAAGGAAAAGGAAAAGGAAAAGGAAAAGGAAAAGGAAAAGGAAAAAAACGCTCCAACGACGTAAAAGATTCGGCACCGAAAATGGGTGCCTCTGCGAAAAACGAAATCGTTTTCAAGCTGCCGTCGCTTTCGGTGAACGAAGGCGTTGCCAGAGCGGCCGTTGCCGCTTTCTGCGCGCAAATGGATCCCAGCGCCGCCGAGTTGGCCGATCTGAAATGCGTGGTGTCGGAGGCGGTCACCAACTGTATTGTACACGGCTACCGTGATAGAGTGGGGATGATCTACATAACAATCACACTTTACGATGGGGGATGGATTCGGCTGAGCATTCGTGATAAGGGCGTTGGAATTGCCGACGTCAAAGCGGCACGCTGCCCTTTGTTTACGACGGATGCGGCCGGTGAAAGAAGCGGCATGGGATTTACCGTGATGGAAAGCTTTACCGATCGACTTCGTGTGATTTCCAAGCCCGGCAAAGGGACGCATGTCATTATGTTGAAACGGTTGGCCGGGAAAAATGCCTTGTGAGTTGTTTTAGGGAGGATAGAGGCAAATTTGAGCAGCGCCGGAAAATATAGTGAAAACCGAGGCCTTCTCGCTTTAGCGCAAAGCACGGATGAGGCTGTAGCCATGGAGGCAACAAGCACCTTGATTTCGTCCAATATGGGACTTGTACGAAGCATTGCCATGCGCTTTTGCGGTCGCGGAACGGAATATGAGGATTTGGTTCAGATCGGAACCATTGGTATGCTGAAAGCCATTCGGAGCTTCGACAGTGAACGCGGCACTGCCTTTTCCACCTATGCGGTTCCATTGATCGTGGGAGAGATACGGCGCCATTTGCGGGATGACGGCATTATTAAAATCAGTCGATGTCAAAGAAAGCTCGGCATGGATTTGCGGGCGGCCGAACAAAGAATCATGAATGAGGAGGGAAGGACGCCTCACATTGAGGAGCTGGCAACCGTTTGTGGTGTGTCGCCGGAAGAAGCCGCTGTGGCGTTGGAAGCCACCACACCGATTCTTTCTCTTTCCACTGCTCTGAACGGGGAAGAAGGAACGGAGCTGGAAAATTATCTGCCCGATGCGGGAGAAGCAGACGAGATGGAAAAGCTACGAGATCGGATTGCTCTCGGGCAGGCGATTCATCGGTTGGATCCGCTTTGGAAAAAAATCGTGCTTTTGCGGTATTATCGAAATCTGACACAGCAGGAAACAGCCGCTCGCCTTGGCTTGTCGCAAGTTAAAATTTCGCGGGAGGAAAAGAAAATTGTGGCGCATCTGAGACAGATGTTGGCGTAATTCAGATTTCTATGCGAAAAACAGACAGGTCCGCCCATAAATTCAAACCGAATTTATGGGCGGCCCCATTTTATTTGCCGTACTGTTTTTATTGGATAAACGGGTGCTTTTCTGCTTCCTCGCGCATGGTTTTGATTACCTGAGCGGTCTTTTTGGCTTTGAAAATGGAGGAGCCGGCGACAATGACATTCGCCCCGGCCTCGGTGACCGTGCCGATGTTTTCCGGGCCGATGCCCCCATCCACTTCAATGTTAAGCTCGATTCCGCGGCGGAGTGCCTCCTGGCGGATGGCGCGTACCTTTTTCATCATGTCCGGCATGAATTTTTGACCGCCAAAACCGGGATGAACGGTCATAACAAGAACCATGGACACTTTGTTCAGATACGGGAAAACCGCTTCATACGGGGTTTCGGGCGAAATAGCCACGGCACTGCGGCAATTACAATCCTCTAAGTAATTCAAAACTTCCATCGGGTTTTGGCAGCTTTCCAAATGAATGGTAATGATGTCCGCTCCGGCTTTCAAAAAG
>CAKSIP010000009.1 GCA_934462825.1 uncultured Eubacteriales bacterium
CTGGTGAACGGAGTCGAACCATCAACCTGCTGATTACAAATCAGCTGCTCTGCCATTGAGCCACACCAGCATTTTCTCAGGCAAAACAAAGCCATCCTTTTTCGCCATGCCCTTGTCCTTGTTCCCTTTGCAACGGTTCAACTGCCTCGGCAGTACTTGCCGGAACATTTGGTATTATATCACATACCCATTTCTTTGTCAACAGTTTTTCAAAAAAATCTGAAAATATTCGTTTTTTGTCGGCAGGGGCGCGGCCGTCCGGGTTGTTAAAAAATGCTTTCGGCATTTTTTAACAACCCTCGCCTGTCTTTCAGCTTGCCGTCCGAAAGCGCAGAATGTCGGGGTTCTCCCGGAAAACAAGGATGATGTATCGCTCGTCCACATCGATCCGTTCCGGGTTCTGCTCCTTCATATACGCCGACCATTCCTGGTTTTTTATCGCGGAAATATATTCGCTCGTCGTCAAAAGGACAAAGTAACGATCCACGTCCTCATGACTTTCATACCACTTGTAGGAGTTCTGATAAAAGTCACTCCAAACGCCTTTGCCGTTATCCGTGCGGATCATGGCCACCTTGACCTTGGAATCGGAAAGCAGCGTGATGGCCTGCGAATACCAAAACGTAGCGTACCCCTGCTTCAAGCCCTCGGCCTCCAGCTTTTCGGTCAGCTTGTGCAAATCGTTTTGGCGCCCGTAATCCGCCGGGAAATCCAGCACCTGCTTCGCGCTGAACAGCATGGCGCACACAAGCATCGCGCACAAGACGCTTCCCATCCGGCGGCAAGCCGAATAAGGCGTATCGGGCAGTGCGCTCCGGCGTTCCAACAAGAAGCGAAGGGTAGCCACGGAGGCCAGAACGGAGGTGCCCACCATCGGAACCATCCGCCAATTGGCCGAGGACAGCCATCCGCAAATGTAGCCGAACAACGTGATCGCCTCCACCGTCAGGTGCGCCCACAGAATCAGGCGTGTGCCCCGATCCCGGATCTTCGGATAACAGCACAAAAGGATCAACGGAAGCACCTGCAGCAAAACGGCTACGATCATCTTAAGCAGGTGAAAGAGGCTTTTCATTTCCTTCAGCGGAAGCCCGTTTGTAACCTCCTCGCCCATCAAGGAAAAATAGTGGTTCGGCAGATCTTGAGCATGCTCCTTCCAATACGAAATCGGAGCCAGCGAGGAGTACGCGTCGGCATACGGCGCCGTGATGTCGCCGAGCATTTTTTGCAGAATCAGATACCCGACGCCCGTAGAAACCAGCACGCCGACCAGCATGCACCATGTGGGAAGATTGGCTCGGTCAAACAGCTTTTTCTTTCCGTCAAAGAAAAGCTCGGCTCCGATGGCCACAAGGGCCGGCAGGGTAGACAGCGCCACAATCTGAAGACCGTCCGTGGCCACCAAGGCAAAAAAGACACCCGAAAGCAGGGCGGCCAAAGCGCCGAGCCACCGTTTCTTTCGATTTTCCGCGCCTGCCATCTCGTCCCACCGGATTTTTTGCAGTCGGACAAGCAGGCCAAGGCCGAAGAAAAGCAAAAGCAGGGCAAGGCTGTAATAAATCACATGCCCCCACAAAATTTCCCGCAGCTTTTTCCCAAAAGAAAAAACCATCAACAGGGCGCAGATGGAGAAACATGTCCACGGAAGGCTCCAATCAAAGCTACGGCACAGAAAGTAAACCGAAGCGACAAACAAAAGGCAGAACACAATCATGCCGATCACCTGCGTTTTCATGGTCACGCCGAACAGCGCAATCAACGGCAAAAACCAGATGTTGGCCGAAAAGGGCAGCAAGCCCGCATAGGTAAAGTCAGGATCAAACAGTCGCCCGCTCTCATAGCTCGCGTTCGCCCAATAAATCGTATCGGTAAAGTCCGAATGAAGCTCTCCCTCCATGGGGCCGGCAATGTAATAAATGACAACGCCCGTGCAAAAAAGCGTCGCCAAAACCATCAGCGCAGCGCCGATCAGCGCCACCCTTCCGCGCTTTTGCCCGGCGGGAAAGCAGTAAGCCATCAGGCGTTCCTCCCGCCGTTCGGCGGTGTTTTTCTCCTTGTTTTTCTCATCCATAGGTAAAACCTCCCAATTCATTCCCCTTCGGAAATGGTTTATAACAAAGTTAATGCAGCAAGAGCAAGTCCCGCAGCGCCACATACAGCGACGGCGAGTAGCCGGTCAGGTTGGCGTTCAACGACGCGCCGAGGCTCAGGCAAAACAGCACGGAGATCAGCAAAAAGCCCGTAACGCCAAAGCAAAGACCGCGCCGCACCGTGCCGTCCTTTGCAACCATGTACTTGCCCAAAGAAAACAGAAGGGCCGTCGCCGCAAAGGCGGCCAAAAGCGTCAGATCGCAGGTGTAGCGGAAAATGACGCCGCCCAGGCAAAAGTCAAAGAAAGCAACCGCCAGCAGGCCGACAAGCAAGCTGCCAAGCAAAATTTTGTCCTCCCGGCGGCTCTTTTTTGACAAGAACACCCCGACGCTGCCGAACAGGCTCCACATCATCGGAATGGCCAAAAGGCCGAGTCCCGTGTCCACGTACACGTAATGTCCGTAATTTCCGAAGGTCACGTATTGCAACGAAACGAAGGGGTAGCCTGACGTCAAGGACACAGGGGACAGGAAATAAAAGAACACAGCGTAGGGCAAATCGCCCAGCCGCAAGCGGTTTTTAGACACGTCGCTGACGGTCAGCTGGTACGTGGTTCCAAATTCAAAAAAGCTGTCAAAGCGCGCCTGATTGAAAAGCAGCTGAAATCCAATCGCCAGCACCACCGGGATGCCGAGCGCGATCAGCTCAGGCAAGACCTTTCCGACCGGACGGAAGGAAAGGCGCTTCTCCCCGGCCAAAGCCGGCTCTCCGGTGCGGTCGGTGAGAATCCCAAACCAAAGCATGGGCAAAATCACAAAGGCCGCCAACAGCGCCATATTAAACCGGGAAAGGAAGCAAAGACCGTACGCAAGGCCGGCGCCCGCATAGATCAGGGGGCGGCTCCATGGTTTCTCCTTCGCTTCATCGCGCCAAAGGCGCACCGTGCCGGAAAGCCCGCACAAAAAAAGCCACAAGAACAAGGACAAAAACGCCATTCCGGCGATGGTAGCAATGTAGTAAACCTTCCCCGTTCCTCGCATGATCAAAAACACCTGCGACGCGAACAAGCCTCCGATTGTGCCGAGGAAAAGCAGCGGGAACGGCAACCGCTTTTCCCGCATGGCCGCCCATTTGACGGCCGCCAGCGAAAAGAACAGCGCCGTCATCACGGCAAACACCGAAGTCACCGTATCCTCGGCCGGCAGTGCGCCGGTCAGGAAATAATACGGATAATACACCGTAAGAATCGGCGCGATGCCGAAATACGAATAGTACCGTCCCTGATAGAACGCACGGTCATACAGATACGGCACGCCCTCTCTTTGCAAAGGATCATACGGATTGTCCAGCGCCTTCAGCGCCTCCGACGGTGCGTAGTCGATATAATTCTGCCCTTTTTGCATGGCGTCAAACTGCTGAATATATTGGTTGTAATAGCCGATGTTGCCTTTCAGCGGATAGGCCACGGAGGCCCGCGCGGCGCTGAACGTCGAGGAGAGGATCCCCGCCATCAGCACGCAAAGGAAAACCAAGGCGGCCGCCGCCAGACGATGGGAGGCCTGCGAAGGATCAAAGCAAAGCTGCCACCAGCGAAACCGAACGCAAAGATACCCCACGCCGATACAAGCCAGCACAATCAGCACGCGTGCCCAAGGAAACGGCACGGCCGCGCTGTTCAAGGTCACGTTTTTCACCACATAATCGGCCCCGTCATGGCTGAAATTGAGATAAAACCGTCCGACGTTGGCCGGCAGGTTCACCGACACGAGAGTGCTCTCGGCCGTTTGACTGCCCACGGCAAACTTCCACTCGCGCAAAAGAATCATCACGGAGGGGTTGGCGGCATCGCGCCCCATCACGCGCACGGTCATAACGCCCGGCGTTTTGCCCTCCTCCCTTGCCACGGCTTCAAACCGAATATTGCGGATCTCCCCGGCGCCGCTCTTGAACCAAAGGGCGGATTCCCGCGTTACGGAAAAGCCGGAGGAAATGTCGGTTTCCGTGAAATCCGCGCCGTTTTTTTCGGGAAGAAAGGGCAGGCGCAGGGCAAACAACAGCAATTCCAAAAGAATCCATCCAACGGCAAGTGCCGCAGCGACAATCGCTGCGGCATTTTTGGCGTGGTTTTGTTTCTTCGGTTTACAATTTTCCATACATCGGGGCATGTTCCGTTTGTTTTTCATCGACCTGCTCCTTTTCGGACTCATTTTTCGGCAGAGGCCTCGGCTTTCGGCGCGTCCGTTTTTTCCTGGATCTCCTCGTGATATTCCTTTTCCGTATTCACGTTCCAAACGGCCGTTTTGTCATGACTGCCGCTCTTGATGGCTTTCACCGCTTCCATGGCGGTCAGCATGGAGTGATCCATATTGTTATAACGGTGCTGGCCGTTGCGTCCCAGGCACCAAAGGTTTTCAATGCCGGACAGATAATCCTTCACTGTGTCAAACTCCTTATAGGTGTCAAAGTAGGCCGGATATGCCTTTTTCACCTTAATGCGGGTCGCTTCCTTCACATCGTCCTTGTCGATCACGTCGATGGAAGCCAGCTCGTCGATAGCGAAGCGAATGAAGTCCTCGTCGGACATGTTCCACATTTCGTCGCCCTCATTGCAGAAATATTCAAGGCCGAGCCACATGGTGTGTTCGGGATCCTTGACCATATAGGGCGACCAGTTGTTGAACAGCTGGAGCCGTCCCAGCTTAACCTCGCGCTCCTGTACGTAAATCCAGCAGTCGGGGACATTGCCCGTCAGCGTTTTGATCTTGGTTTTGTTTTCCAGCTTCAGCTTGTCCACGAGAACACCGACCGTAATATAATCCCGGTAAGGCAGTCCGGCGGCCACACGGCGCACGTCGGCCGGCGGCACCTCTCCCATTCCGGCCACAAGATCCTTGACAGGCATGGTAGACATAAATATATCCCCGGCAAAGCGACGGCCGTCGGCCGATGTGACCGACACCACGCGCCCGTTTTCCACCTCGACATCCTTCACCGAGGTGTTCATGATAATTTCCCCGCCCAAGCGGCGAATGTCATCCGCCAAGTACTCCCAAAGCTGGCCGGGGCCTTTTTTCGGGTAAAGATACTGCTCGATCAACGAGGTTTCCACCTTGTCCTTGGGGCGGAAGGGCTTGGAAAGAACATTCCACACCGCCTTGCTCAGGCTCAGCCCTTTGACGCGCTGTGCGCCCCAATCGGCCGAAATCTCGGACGGATGCCGTCCCCACAGGTTTTCGGTATAATACTCGAAGAACATTTCATACAGCGGGCGGCCAAAGCGGTTGATATAGAAGTTTTCCAGCGAATCCTCCGGCAGCTTATGGAAGCAGCTTCCGAGATAGCCAAACCCGGATTTCATCGTTCTGGCAAAGCCCATATTTTTGAAGGTGTCGAATTTCAGCGACACCGGATAATCGAAAAATTTCCGCAGAAAGAAGATCCGGGAAATGCGGTTGCGCAGCAGCATCACGCGATCCACCTGCTCCGGATCCGGCCCGTCCGCCGGCAAATCTTTTTCAATGCCGAGCACCTTGTCGTCATAGGAGGGCTTTCCCTGAAGGGGAATCAGCTCGTTCCACAGATCGTTGACCTCCCGGCTCTTGGAGAAAAAGCGATGGCCGCCCAGATCCATGCGGTTGCCCTTATATTCGGCCGTTCGGGAAATGCCGCCGATAAATTCGCTTTCCTCAAGAATGACGGGCTTTATGTCCGTTTCCTTGAGAAGCTCGTAAGCCGCGGTCAGGCCGGCCGGGCCGGCGCCGATAATAATGGCCGTTTTCTGCCGATTGGTATTTGTGTTATTGTTGTTGTTATTATTATCCATTTCCGATTTCTTCCTTTTCCTTTTCCCTTTTCTTTTCCCTTTGCATTTTGCACTTTGAACCTTGCTCGGATTTGTGTCCGGCGGCCGATGTCAGAACGCGCCCCAAAAAGTCCTTTCGACGATTTTCATATCGCCGAATCGGTTATTTTCCTTTATATACAAAGATTTTTCTGCCCACGTAATTCCATATCAAAACAATGCCCTTCACCACGCACGTCAAAAGCAGGTACCAAAGGCCCGTGTCGCCGATAAAACGGGTGCCGAGCAGCGTCAGCCCCTCGGTCATGCCGAAGCCGATGACACCGACCGCCACATAAATCAGGAACGCGCCCACGGTTTGCCCCTTTTCCTTTTGCTCCGCTTCCTTGAACACGAACAGATTGGAAAGGACAAAATTGGCGATCAATCCCACAGCAAAGCCAACCGCCACCGAAACGGCCACCAGGCCATGGTCGTCCTTCGTGCCTTGCAGCACAACATACAGCATCAAATAATTCACCGCCATGTCAACCACGGCAGCCACGCCGCCCACCACAGCATAGCGCAAAAATTCCAAAATCAGTTTTTTATTTTTTTCCCAAAAGCTCACCGGTTTTCTCATCCGTTCCATGCCGGATGCCCCTTTCTTAAAGAAAAGAACTCTTTTCTGTGTTTCGTTTATTATAGCACAAACGCCGTTCATTGTCAACAAAATCCATTTTTATTGACAATCTGCACAATTCTTAAATTTCCCATTCGTAGGATTCTACAAAAATGTGAAATCGGCTTCTGTTGTTCATATTGCTTTCACATATATGAAGTATGATAGTAAAAATGATTCCACTCTTTTATTTTTTTACGTTGGAGCGGCGCCAGGCCGTCAGAAAGGATAATCATGATGAAATTTTTCGGAAAAACAGGTAGCTTTCTCCTTATAATGGCTCTCTGTCTGAGCCTTTTGGTCGGCTGTGCCGGCAAGCAAAAACCCGAAACCCCCTCGTCTACCCCCTCGTCGTCGGACACGCCGGCGTCTTCCAATGATCCGACAGCTACGCCCTCGTCGTCTTCGGAAGCCACCCCCTCCCCCTCGTCCGAAACTCCCACGCCCCCGGTCGAGCCTGTCCCGGTGGAGATCACCTTCAACGGCAAGGATTATACCGTCAGCGATAAAGAAACCGTGGTGGCCTCCGGCAATGTTCTCACTATCGTCAAAGCCGGCCTTTATCGCGTGTCCGGCACGCTGGACGACGCACAGCTCCGCATCAGCGTAACCAAGGAAGAACAGGTTGACATCCTTTTCGCGGGCATCAACATCACCTGCAAAACCAACGCCCCGTTCTACGTGGAAAGCGCCGACAAGGTGCGGATTACGTTGGAAAAGGGCACGGACAACGTGCTGACCGACGCATCCAACTACGTTCTTGCCGCCGGCGTCAAAAAGCCCAACGCCTGCTTGTATTCGTCCGATGACCTGCTGATCAAAGGCTCCGGCTCTCTGACCGTCAACGCCAACTACAACAACGGAATCGGCGTCAAGAACGACCTGAAGATCAAGAACGGCAACATCACCGTCAATGCGCCGAACAATGCCATCAAGGGCAACGGAAGCATCACGGTAGAGGGCGGAACCATTAACGTGCGCGGAGCCGACGGGTTCAAATCCGACAGCATAATGGAAGGCAAAGGCTTTATTTCCATTCTCGGAGGCACGATTTCCATTGTCGCCGGAGACGACGGACTGCAAGCGGAAAGCGCTGTGACGATTGCCGCCGGAGCTTCTGTCACCATCAACGCGGCGGACAAGGACATCAACTGCGACGGCACGGTCAGCGTAGCGGACAACACGCTGATTTCCAAATAAAGCAAAGCAAAAAAAGAAAAGGGAGTGCGGAATACTCAGAATGAGTTTTCCGCACTCCCTTTTTCGTTTTGCCATTTGTCTACGGATGCGCCGTTTTACTCGTGATGGCAACAGCAGGCGCCGTCCGCACAAAACTTTTCTTTATCGTAAGCGATTCCGTTTTTGTCGTAGTAGTCCTTCACGGCCGCACGAACGGCCTCCTCGGCCAAAACCGAGCAGTGCAGCTTGTGCGCCGGCAAACCGCCCAGCGCTTCCGTCACGGCCTTATTGGTCAGCGTCAACGCCTCCGCTACGGTGTGCCCCTTGATCATTTCCGTTGCCATCGAGCTGGTGGCAATGGCCGATCCGCAGCCGAAGGTTTCAAATTTCACATCCGTAATAACCTGCGTTTCGGGATCAATCTTCAAGTACATTTTCATAATATCGCCGCATTTGGCGTTTCCGATTTCGCCCACCCCGTCCGCGTTTTCAATCACACCGACATTTCTGGGGTTTCTGAAATGATCCATTACTTTTTCACTGTAAAGTGCCATGCTTTTCTTCCTTTCCGGCATCGCCCCGAGCCGAACGTCGGCCTTTCAGGGCGCGCTGTTGTTTCTTGGTTTATTTTTTGCGTGTCTCTGCCTTACTTTAGCAGAAAGGGCTTTTTCCCCGCCACCATATCCCGCCAAACGGGCGACATCCCGCGCAGGTAGGCGACCGATTCCTTCACCGCCGCGAGGATTTCGTCCACCTCCGCCTCGGTGTTGTCCCCGTTCAGCGAAAGGCGCAGCGAGCCGTGAGCGATTTCATGCGGCCGTCCGATGGCCAGAAGCACATGGCTCGGATCCAAGGAGCCGGAGGCGCAAGCCGAACCCGACGACGCGCAGATTCCTTTATCGTCCAGAAGCAAAAGAAGCGATTCCCCTTCTATGCCCTCAAAGCAAAAATTGACATTGCCCGGCAGGCGGCGGGAACGATCTCCGTTCAGAACGGCATGCGGGATCTCCGACAGGCCGTCGATCAGGCGGTCACGCAACGCGCTGACATACCTCGCTTCGGATTCTCTTTTTTCGCAGGATTCCTGCAAGGCCGCCGCCATCGCCACGATGGCAGCCACGTTTTCCGTGCCGGCTCGTTTGCCCTTTTCCTGCTCGCCGCCGAAGATCAGCGGAGCCACGCGCACGCCGCGGCGGACATAAAGCGCGCCGATCCCCTTCGGCCCTCCGAATTTGTGCGCGGAAAGGGACAGCATATCCACGCCGTCCGCCTCCACGTCGATCGGCAAATGCCCGGCCGCCTGTACCGCATCCGTATGAAACAGCACGCCTCTTTCGCGGCATATTTTGCTTATAGCCGCAATCGGCTGGATGGTTCCGATCTCGTTGTTGGCGTACATCACCGAGCAAAGGCAGGTGTCCTCGCGCAAGGCGTCGGCCACGGCCGACGGCTCCAGCACGCCGTTTTCGGGGATGGGCAAAAGCGTAACCTCAAAGCCTTCCTTTTCCAGCTGCTTCAACAGATTCAGCACGGCATGATGCTCAAATGCCGTGGAAACGATGTGCTTTTTCCCCTTGGCCGCGCCCAGCGCCGCGCCGGTGCGGAGCGCCTGGTTGTCCGCCTCGCTTCCGCAGGAGGTGAAAATGACCGTTCCGTTTTTCACGCCGAGGCTCGCGCACACGCTCTCCCGCGCCGCGCACAGAGCTTCATTGCCCCGCTGTCCCACGGAATGAAGGCTGGACGGGTTGCCGAAATTATCTCTCAAAAAGGGCAGCATTGCCTCATATGCCTTTTGGGACATTCGGGAAGTCGCTGCATTATCTGCATAAATCATTGCAATACCTCTTTTGTATATAAACATATTTGTTTGGTAGGTTTATAATAGCACACTTTTCCTACCTTGTCAATAGGTTTTACGGAAATTTCTCAAAGCAACTCCTTATTTTTCGGCTCCGATCAAGAGAGCAAATCCGACAGCTTCACGCTGTCAAGATAATCGTAAATGACCTTGTCCAAGCCGCTCCACAATTTATGCGCCGTGCAAATCTCGCAATAGCCGCACTTATCAACCTCGCCCCCCGGCTCCACGCAGGCGACCGGCGCCAGCGAGCCTTCGGCACTGCGAATAATTTCCCCGGCCGTATAAGCGGAAACGGGCTTTGTCAATCGGTAGCCCCCGCCCTTGCCGCGCGAGCCTTCCAAAAGGCCGTCCCGCGTCAGCATCACGAGAATGCTCTCCAAATATTTTTTGGAGATCCGCTGTCGGTCGGCAATCTGCATCAAAGGGATTTTATCCGCGGACGGATCTTTTTCCGTTTGGATTGCTATGTCGATCATCACGCGCAATGCGTATCTTCCCTTCGTTGAAATTTTCATCGTTTTTCGTTCCGCTCCTCTCTTGTGTTTGGTGTGTTTGGCTTTATTTTAGCCGCTTTTTTCATCGGTGTCAAGAGATTTTCCGCCTTTTCCGAGGCCTTTTGTTTTCACGCCCACTTTTTGTCGCAAAGCTCTTGCATTTGGGGGCAAAGTGTGCTATCATACAAGTTGAAATAAAGGAAAAAAGCCTTTTTCCGTCGTCGGATTTAAGGCTCTCCCAAAGAAGGAGCTTGGCATGAAGGACACCTACATTTTGACCGTAACGCTGAATCCCGCGGTGGATCGCACCATCTTGCTTCCGCGCCTTACCATAGGGACGCTGAACCGCGCCCTCTCGGAGCGACGGGACGCCGGCGGAAAAGGCATCAACGTGTCGCGGGTACTGTCCGCCTTCGCCGTTCCCACCCTGGCCTGTGGTTTTGCCGCCGGCCGAAACGGGGATTTTTTGATGGAAGCGCTGTGCGCGCTTTCCATTCCCCATGATTTTTTGCAGGTTCCCGGAGAGACGCGGGAAAACTGCAAGCTCTCGGAGATTGAAACGAACACCGTTACCGAAATCGGCGGCGTCGGCGCACCGATTCCCGAAGCCTCCCTTGCCCTTTTTTTTGAAAAGTTCCGCCAATGCCTGGACGGAGCGGAAGCGGTCGCGCTTTGCGGCTCGCTCCCGGCCGGCGTGCCTTCCGATATTTATGCCACTCTGACGGCCTGGGCGCACGATGCGCAGATTCCCGTTCTGCTGGATGCGGACGGCGAGGCCCTGCAAAAAGGACTTTCCGCCTGCCCCGACATGATCAAGCCCAACCGGGACGAGCTGGCGCGGTTGATCGGACAGCCTCTTTTCTCAGAGGAGGAAATTGTGGTGGCCGCCGAGGAGCTTTGCAAAAGCGGAATCGGCACGGTCGTGGTTTCGCTCGGAAAAGACGGCTCCCTGTTCGTCACCAAGGAGCAAAAGCTTCGCGTTTCGGCCCTGCCCGTCTCGGGCGGGTGTGCGACCGGAGCGGGGGATTCGATGGCGGCGGCTCTTTTGTTCAGCCGCAAAAAAGGCCTTTCTCTGATTGAATCGGCCCGTTGGGCTTCGGCCGCGGGTAGCATGACCGCCGCAAAGCCCGGAACACAGCTCTGCACCTACGAAGAAGTGTGCGCCGCCGCCCCCTCGGTGACGGTTCGGGTTCTGTAAAGCGCCCTTCTCTGCCCGCCCTTTCCCGCAGGGAGGCTTCCCATTTGCCAAAATAAAAAAATATAAAAAGGAGACTCCGATGGGTAACGCCCAAGGTGCTATCCAGCGGAAAACAAATGTATCATGGAAAAGATGAGCGAAATTCTATACAACTACGACATCTACCCCAAAGCGTTTCTCTGTGACCGTCCCGAAACCATCACCATTCAGCCGTTAGGCGGACACGTCGCTTTTGATCCCGCCAAGACCTACAAGCTGACGGTGTATAAGCTTTCCGAGTCCAATGCGCGTCACTATCCCGAGCGCGACCACCATCAGACGTTCCATCTGCGCCCGGAGGAGGACGGTTGTTTGCGTTTCTGCTGCACCTTTGCCGGTGAGGGAGAATACTACCTGTTTCTTCATGAGAGCGACGAGGCCCGTGAGCCCTTCGCTCAATTCAGCGTATATAGCCTGGAGCACGACATGGCGGGACGGTATCCGCAAAAGGGCGACCTGCACATGCACACCAGTCGTTCGGACGGCGGCGAATCCCCGGCGATTGTTTCGGCCAACTACCGCGCCTTCGGCTATGACTTTTTCGCCATCACCGACCATCACCGCTATTACCCCTCCATTGAGGCAATGGACGCTTTTGCCGGCGTGACGGACTTTGTCATCGTCCCCGGCGAGGAAGTTCATCTTCCCTTTAACGGCGCCCATTACATCAACTTCGGCGGCTCCTTCAGCGTCAACGCCATCGTGACCGACGCCAACCGTGAAATCTACGGAGATGATCCGCACTACAATTCGATTGACGGCAATCCCCCCAAGCGCATGACGCGGGAAGAATTTGAGACGATGATCCGTGCGCGCGCCGCCGGCGTTCCCCGTGAAATCGAATCGGAGCGGATGAGCTACGCCGTGCTGGAATGGACGTATGAGCAGGTTCAGAAAGGCGGCGGCCTCGGTGTTTTCCCGCACCCCTATTGGCAGTGCCCCTGCCTGACACTCGCGGAGGACTACACCCGCTTTGTTTATGAAAAACAGCCCTTTGACGCCTTTGAAGTTCTCGGCGGCGAACGGATTTTTTCCCACAACGGCTTCCAAACGGGATTTTATTATGAAGAAAAAGCCAAAGGCTTTGATCCGCCTGTTGTCGGAAGCACCGACAGCCACGGCTCTACCGAGCATTTCAACAATGCCTTTATTTGCTCGACTATCGTATTCACGCCGGAAAACGAGCGCTTGGCTTTGATTGATTCGATCAAAAAGAAATATTCGGTCGCTGTGGATACCATCAGCGCGGAATACCGTTTGGTCGGAGATTTCCGTTGGATCAAATACGGCTCGTTCCTTATGGAGCAATACTTCCCCCTGCATGACCTGGCTTGCGCTGCCGAGGGCTATTACATGAAGCGCTATGCCTGCGGCGACAAGCATGCGGCCGACGTTCTGCGCACCATGAAGGGCCAAATCCCCGCTATGCAGAAAAAGTACTTCCATCTTTAATTTTCATGCAATATAAGCATGGCGTGCGGACAAGCCGTTCCCCATGCTTCCACAAAGAAGCCGTTTCGGATTCGTTTGAATCCGAAACGGCTTCTTTTGAGAAATCGCATATAGGGATTTTATTTTGCAAATTCCGAAATATGTGTGTAAATATCCACGTCGGACTCACAGTAAAGGCTATCCCATTCCATAGAGGCCAACGCGCCCAAAAGGCTTTTTGCATTTACCGAATAGTTTTCCCCATCGGTCAGCTTGATTTTTCCGGGAAGCTTGGAGGTGATGGCAACGAACTTATTTACGTCGCTAAGTCCTACAAGCTCAATTTTCGTCTTATACATAAACAACCTCCCCGCGGCCAACGCCGCGTCTGCCGCCCTTTGCGGTCTTAAATTTGTGGTTATAATGGTATCATACCCGGCCGATAAAGTCAAGGTTTTTTTGTAAACTTTCCCGCGCGCCGTTGACAAGTCGGGGCGATCCGTGTACAATAATAGCAAGGTCATGTCATAAAAAGGAGGTCGCTATGAGCGAGGGCTATAATACAGACACGAAAAAAATGATTCTCCGTTTTCTTCGGAAGCACGCCGACCGTGCCTTCTCCGTGGAAGAAATCGTAGAAAACCTGCGCAAAGAAGGGGGCACGATGCACCCCTCCACCGTATATCGCTGTCTTTCCAAGTTGGAAGCGCTGGGAAGCATTATGGTGTTTGCCGACGAAAGCCGGAAAAACTCCACCTACCAGATCTCCGAATGTGAGCTGTGCCGCGACCATCTGCATATCAAATGCACGTCGTGCGGCAAGGTTTTGCATTTGGATTGCGACTTCATGGAGGAAATGAAGGAACATCTGATGCACGATCACGGCTTTTCCATCACCTGCCAAAATTCCGTCATTTACGGCATTTGCAGTGACTGCCGAAAAAACGCGCCGGAAAGCGCCGACCGCCCGCCTCACAAATGCACCTGCGGGCACCATCACGGCGGCGGGCATGAAGAAAAGGAATCTTAGTTTTTCCCTGCATACAAGAAAAGAGGGGCTGTTAAAAACATCGAGTTTTTAACAGCCCCTTAAAAACGCCGGCCGGGATCCCGACCTTTTTTCGTGATTCTTGGTCGGGTTTGCCTTCCGTATTTTGTTTTTTGATTTTCTTTTGCGGCAAAACGGTGGCGCTTTGTCGCCGGCTTTATCTTTCCGAATTACTTTTTATCCGCATATTTGGCCAAAAGATCGGCCTCCACAAAGGCGTCGGCGACAACCTTGCAGCCTTGTCCGTTGGGATGTCCGCCGTACAGCGGCACGGTGGGCGCGTCGGGCGAAGCTAAGCAAGCGGCAAAGTCAAAGAAATCATAGCCCTTTTCTTCGGCATAGTCCTTCAGCATTTTGTTGACGGCCAGCCACTTGTCGGCAATCTGCTGGCTGGAAAATTCAAAGGGCGGCAGCGAAAACACGATGATCTGGCAGCCGGCCTCGGCGGCGGCGGTGGCCACGGTGCGAATGTCGTTAAAGACCTCCTGCGCACTTCTCGCCACACGCGGCGAATAAATATCCAGGCACACGTCGTTGATTCCGATAGCAAGGCAAAGAACGTCCACCTGCTTTGCCTTTTCCAAAAAGCTGGTTCCCGTCACCACGTCATTGACGCGGGCAGAATCCAACCCCAAATTCCAAAGGCTGTAATCCTTGCCGATTTGCTTGGCAATTTGCGCCACCCAAAATTCGTTTTTATAAGCGGCGGTTCCGGTTCCCTCGGTGATGGAATCGCCAAGGAAGCCAACGCGCAGCTTGCCGCGGTCGCATCCGAACAAGTCCGGCATCGGTGCCAGCGAGCAGTTGGGGAACAGCGAGAAGTTTCCGGCTTCATCCATCTTGAAAACAGGATACGTTTCGGCCGTGATAGTACCGGGGATTTTCGTGTAGGTGACCGTCCACTCAAAGACAAGATACCTTCCCTCCGGCACGTCCAGCATCACCTCGTCGCTCCAAAAACATTCCTTCGGCTCCACAGAACGGGACGTCTCCCCGCCAAAGGTAACCGCCTGTTTTTCGACTCCGTCCTCCGGTCTGCAAACATTGTAGTACTTGCTGCTATACACCCAAGCCGATTCGATCTTAAACGGAGAAGTAGGCATATCGCGGTAATTGGCAAAGGCCCAGCTGGAGCTGTCGATGTTGTTGGAATAGTAAAATTTATAGGCAAAGCGCCCGTGCTCCTCCACGGGGAACACCCCGCGATAGGTTTCGGTCACGGCTTTTCCCGTTTTGGATTTGATCAGAGCATTATGCCCGGTAGAGCAGGCGATGTTGGACTGATATTTTTCAAAGTTGGTCGGCTCGGCCGGAGTGGGATCCGGAGTCGGGGTAGCCGAGGGGGTAGCTTCCTCGGTAGGGGAAGCGGTTGGTGCGGGCGTTGCCTCACCGGTGGAAGCGCTCGGCGACGGTTTTGCCGTCGTAGCGGAGGGAGAGCCCATGGACGGCGTTCCGGTCGGTTCTCCCGGACGGGGTGCGCAAGCCGTAAAGCCAAGCGTTGTCAAAGCCATACTAAGCGCCATTATGCGAATTGCAATTTTTTTCATGTTCTGTTTTTTCCTTTCCCGATAGAGTTATATTTTATATTTTATATTTCCAATAAGTTTTCGTATAGGGGTGAAGCGACCGACGCCTTACGGTTCTTCGGTCGTGATCGGGATCAATCCCGATGCCAAAAAGCGCTCGGCCACGACAGCACAGCCCTTATCGTCGGGATGTCCTCCGTAGGCCGGCACAGAAGGATCGCTTTCCTTGCCAAGGCAAGCGGCAAAGTCAAAGAAATCATACCCTTCTTTTTCCGCCAGAGCCTTGATTTTTTCCACTAAGGGTGCCCACTTGGGCTTGGTCGTCGAGGCGTATGTATAAGGCGGTGTGGAGAAAAGGATGACGCGGGCGCCGCCCTTACGGCAGACGTCGGCGATGTAGGCAATGTCGGCCGCGATCTGATCGGCCGTGCGGCTGCCGACTTTATAGGCGCCGCTGTTAATATCGTTGACGCCGAAGCACAGGACTACCACATCATTGTTTTTCGCTTTTTCCAGCCAGGCCGGGCTGTTCACGGCGTCGTTGGCGCGGGCATAGCCTAAGCCGAGGTTCCAGCAGCTGACCGACGAGCCAAGCCCCTTGGCGATCTGCGCCGCCCAATAGGCGTCCATACCCGCCGTAGTTCCCTCTCCCATGGTGATGGAGTCGCCGATAAAGGCCACTCGTGTGGCGCATCCGCGATCACACGCAATTCTGTCGGGGAGGGGCACGTCATTTTCCTTAAGGAACGTCATGACTGTTCCGAACGGCTTGCGTTTCAGGGCCACGCCGGTTCCGTTTGTCCGTGTGCACGGGATGAGGGTATATTCCACCGTCCATTCAAAAATCAGGAACTTGCCCTCGGGAACCTCCACCGGGACGGCATCGCTCCAAAGCATTTCCCCGGCTTCCACCAGGCGTTCCGTTGCGCCGTCAAAAGTTACGGCTTGTTTCCCCTGAATCGCGCCCGTCCCCCGCATATCATTGGCATAGCCGAGGAAGGCAGAAATGATTTTGTACGGCTTTGTGGGCATATTGCGATAATTTTCCGAGCCGTCGCCCCACGTGCTGTCCACGTTGTTGGAAAAGTACAGCTTATAGTTGAATTTCCCGGTTTCCTGCACCCGGAACACGCCGCGGAACGATTCGGTAACCGCCTCTTTGGAGGTCAGAACGCCGTTGTTTCCGGTCGGGGTGATCACATTGGATTGGTACGTTTCAAAATCGGAGGGAACCGGCGGCGGATCGTCCGAGCCGCCCGTCGAGGCCGACGGAGAAGCGTCCGAAGGCTCTGCGGACGCTGTGGGTGTAGCCATCGGCGTAGAGGTTGGGGTAGCGGAACCCTCTCCGGTCGGCGCTTTTGTCTCGGAGGGGGTGGGCGTGGGCGTTGCGTCCGGTTGCACCGCACACCCGGACAGCAGGCCGAGTCCGGTTGTCATAACGAGCATCACGAGCAGTGCCCGCCGAAAAATCGTTTTCTTGTTGAACCGATTGGCTTTCATTTTTCTTTTCTCCTATTTACATTTATATTTGCTTTCTTTGTCTTTTCTTTTTTATATCTTATCTCTTATCCTCGCCGCACCGCAACGAGCTTTTCACGCGCCCGGATGGATCACGGCCACGCGGTCGTTGCCCCCAAGATCCCGAAAAATTTGGATTTCCCCGCCCATGTCGGCGGCCAGGGAGCGCAGAGGCTCTGCCTGATCAAATCCGATTTCCAAGGCGAAGGCGCCGCCCCGCCGCAAAAAGCGTCCGTAATTTTGCAGAATGGCCCGATAAAAATCCAGCCCGTCCGCGCCTCCGTCCAAAGCCGCTTTCGGTTCTTTTTGCACCTCCGGCGCCAAAGCGGAAATCTCCGACGAGGGGATATAGGGCGGGTTGGAAAGGATCAGATCGACGCTTTGCGGCGGCAAAAGCGCACGTCCCTTTCCGCTCCGAAAGAAATCAGAGTCGAACACATCGGCCACGCAAAATTGAAGGCGGTCGGAAAGGTCATACCGGGCGGCATTGCTTTCGGCCAGGCGCACCGTTTCCGGGAACAAATCGGTGCAAACGCCCTGCAAATCCGGGCGTGTATGGCAAAGCGCGACGGGAATACAGCCGCTTCCCGTGCAAAGCTCAAGAAAGCGTCCGTTTTCCGGCAAAAGCGCAAGGGCCTGCTCCACCAAAAGCTCCGTATCGGGACGGGGCACAAGGCAGTGCTCGTTCACCGTCAGCGTCAACCCGAAAAAGTCCCACGTGCCGAAAATATACTGCAACGGCACACGGGCCTCTCTTTGCGCCACGGCGGCGTCCAGCCTTTCGCTTTCAAACACCGGCTCGGCGCCGGGCAACGGATGCCGCAAAAGGGGAAGCTCGGCGTTGGTCAGGCCGCAGCAGTGCATCAAAAGGAGGGCGGCCTCGCCCTCGGCATTGTCCACACCGCAGGCCGAAAGGCGGCGGCAAAGCTCTCTGTACGTATAGGTCAACGGTTTGTTTCTCCCTTCTCTCGTATCCGCCTCCGGTATTTCCGGTATTTTCGGTGTTTTCGGTGTTTTTTTCGATTTTCCCTCACCGATTCGGTCTTTATTATAGCACTTTTCACAAAAGCTGTCAAGCCGTTTCTCGTCCGGGGCAAGGATTCTTCTCCCCCAAAGCTTCCTTTTGTACACGCGGCTCAAAGCCTTGTGTGAAAGCGCAAAAAAATCAAAACAAATTTTAAATTTTACGAAATTCATATTGCATTTCACGGAAAATGTGGTATACTGTTATTATCAGGTAAAATATATTAAAGGAGGATACAAAAATGTGTTTCTTTCGTAAACCCGAAAAGCCGAAATATGGTCGTGTAGTTGCCCTTACGCTGGGTGCTGTCGCCGCTGTAGCCGGTATCGCTTACTTTGTTTACAAGTTCTTCTTTGAATATAAGTGCGATTACGATTGCGATGACTACCTTGACGAGTGCGACGACGATGGCAACTGCGAGTGCGAGGAGTGCCACGCAGAGGACGCCGCTGACGCTGAGGCGGATGTGGCTGAGGCAAAGGCTGAGTAATTTTCCTTCCTTTGCCGCCCATAGGAGTATCTGTCCCACGACAGATACTCCTATAAACTTTTTATTCACCGATTTTCCGAACCATTCCTTCCCCCTGCGGGCAAAGAACATAAAAGGGAGTGCCAGAAAAACTCATCCTGAGTTTTTCTGGCACTCTGGCGACGTTGGTCTCGGCGGCAAATCGCCGCCGTTTTGCCACGAAAAAAATCAAAAAACAAGATATGAAAGGCAAAAACGACCAAGAATCGCTCAAAAATGCCGGGATCCCGACCGGCATTTTTGAGGGGCTGTTAAAAACATCGAGTTTTTTAACAGCCCCTTTTTATAAGCCATAACGGAGCCGGATCCCTTTGGGAAGCGCGCCGGACGCCAAGGCTTTCCCGCTATGGTTGTATGCAAAACGATTATAAAATCTTGCGCACCCGCACCATTCCTTCAATGGTGCAAAGGCCGTTCAGTGCCGCGTCGGAAACATCGCCGGCCAGGTCAAGCACCGTGTAAGCGTTGCTCCCCTTCGATTTGTTGATCAGGTTTTCAATGTTGATTCCCTCCGCCGAAATCGCACTTGTGATTTTGGAAATCATAGCTGGTACGTTGGCATGGAGCAGGCACAGGCGCACGCCGTCCGTTCTCGGCATCGACACCGACGGGAAGTTGACGCTGTTGCGAATGTTGCCCGTGGTAAGGTATTCATCCAGCTCGGCGGTTGCCATCACGGCGCAGTTTTCCTCCGATTCCTCGGTGGAAGCGCCGAGGTGCGGAATGTTGACAATGCCCGGAACCCCCACGCTTTCTTCGGTGGGGAAGTCGGTGACGTAGCGCGCCACCTTGCCCGACGCCAGCGCTTCCTTCAGCGCATCAAAATCCACAAGATCGGCACGCGCAAGGTTGATAATCCGCACGCCGTCTTTCATCATCGCCAGCGTTTCGCGGTTGATCATATGCTTGGTTTCATCCGTGGCCGGCACGTGCAGGGTAATATAGTCGGAGGAACGGAAAATTTCTTCATAGGTGGCCGCTTTTTTGACATTGCGGGACAGGCTCCATGCGCCCTCCACCGTCAAATAAGGATCGCAGCCCTCCACCGTCATGCCAAGATGCGTCGCCGTTGTCGCCACCATGCCGCCAATCGCGCCAAGGCCGATGACGCCCAGCGTTTTTCCGGCCACCTCATGACCGACAAACGCAGACTTTCCCTTTTCAATCGCTTTGGCAAGCCCCTCCGTGCCCGCCAAGCTCTCGGCAAAGGCAATGCCCCCCGCAATGTCTCGGGCCGCCAGCATCAAGGCGCACACAGTCAGCTCTTTCACGCCGTTTGCATTGGCGCCGGGCGTATTGAACACCACGATGCCGGCCTTGGAGCAACGCTCAATCGGGATATTGTTGACGCCTGCGCCACAGCGGGCAATGGCCAAAAGCTCCGGGTTCAATTCCATGTCGTGCAGCGATGCCGAGCGAACCAGAATGGCATCCGGCGCCTGGATGTCGGCCCCGACGCGGTATTTGGTTCGATCCAGCCGATCGGTGCCCACGGTCGCAATCTGATTGATCAGTTGAATATTTTTCATCGTATGTTTCTCCTCACTTCGGGTTCTTTTCGGCAAACGCCTGCATAAAAGCTACCAGCTTTTCCACGCCTTCCACCGGCATGGCGTTATAAATCGAGGCTCGCATGCCGCCCACCGAGCGGTGTCCTTTGAGATTTTTCAAGCCGGCTTCGGCGGCGTCGGCGGCAAATTTTTTGTCCAGCGCTTCATGGCCGGTCACAAACGTCACGTTCATCATGGAGCGGCTCTCTTTTCTCACGGGAGCGATATAATAATCCTGCCGATCCAGATAGTCATACAAAAGCCCGGCCTTCTTTTCGTTGATCTGCTTCATGGCCGAGAGGCCGCCCAACGAAAGCAGCCACTCATACACCAGCTTTGCCACGTAAATGGAGTAGCAGGGCGGGGTGTTATACATGGAATCATTGTCGGCCATCAGCTTCCAATCCAACATAGAGGGCGTGATGGCGCGGGCGTGGCCGAGCAAATCCTCCCGGACAATCACCACCGTCAGCCCGGCGGGCGCCATGTTTTTCTGTGCGCCTGCATAGATTACGCCAAATTTGGTTACATCCACCGGCTCGGACAGGATGCAGGAGGACATATCGGCCACCAGCGGAATATCGCCGGTATCCGGGATGTAGGGGAACTTGGTTCCGTAAATCGTATTATTGAAGCAAATGTGCACATAGGAGGCATCGGGACGGAAGGAGTCGCGGGTGGTAGCGGGGACATAGGTAAAATTGTCCTCCTTGCTGGAGGCCGCCACGACTACGTCTCCATATTTCTGCGCCTCCTTGAAGGCCTTGCCGGAAAACTGCCCGGACACGATATAGTCCGCCTTGCCGCCCTCCGGCAGAAGGTTCAGCGGCACAGCGGCAAACTGCGTGGAGGCTCCGCCCTGCAAAAACAAAACTTTATAAGAATCGGGAATGTTCATAAGCTTACGAAGCAAAGCTTCTGCGTCCCGAATAATCGCTTCATAATCGGGAGATCGATGGCTCATCTCCATCACGGACATTCCGCTGTCGCCGTAGACAACCAGCTCGGAAGCCGCTTTTTCAAGTACCGCCAGGGGAAGCATGGAGGGGCCTGCCGAAAAATTGTAGACTCTGTTCATAAGATTTCATTCCTTTCAAAATCAAACTGCGGATAAACTTACAATTATCCATAATATGTTATATATTATATATCTTTCTTTCTCATAAGTCAAGAGAAGTCAAAAAAAACAGAGGATTGCACAATTTCCGGCGGTTATGGCACTTTCGTTTTGTAATATGTTGAAGCAATCGGCCGCTCGGCAAGTGTTTTCCGAAAAAAAAGATCCGCCCCTCGGCGTGCATTTCTGCACGCCGGGGGGCGGTGTTTGCTTCATGTTCGCACTCAGGAACGAACGATCAGCTCTCCGTTTTCGGCATCCACGGTCATCGTACTGCCGGGCGTAGGATCGGTGGCAATGATCCGACGGGCAATCAGCGTTTCCACAGTGGACTGCATATACCGTTTCAGCGGTCTTGCGCCGTAAATCGGATCGTAGGCCTTTTCGATAATCCAATCCTTGGCCGCATCCGTTACCACGATCTTCAACTGCTTATCCTCCATCCGTTTGGCAAGATCCTTGACAAGCAAATCCACAATACCGCGGACATTTTCCTTGGTCAACGGTTTGTAGAACACAATCTCATCCAAACGATTGAGAAATTCGGGGCGGAAGGAACGCTTCAACAGCGCCATCACGGCTTCTCTTGTGGCAGGCGAAATTTCGCCGCTGGCCGCATCAATTCCGTCCAGAATCAGATCCGATCCGAGGTTGGAGGTCAGAATGATGATGGTGTTTTTGAAGTCCACGGTACGACCGCGGCTATCGGTAATCCGTCCGTCATCCAACACCTGGAGCAGCACATTGAACACGTCGGGATGCGCCTTTTCCACCTCATCAAACAGCACCACCGCATACGGTTTGCGACGGACTGCCTCGGTAAGCTGGCCGCCCTCGTCATAGCCCACATATCCGGGAGGCGCTCCGATCAGACGAGACACGGAATACTTCTCCATGTATTCGCTCATGTCGATACGAACCATACTGCGTTCGTCATCGAACAGCGCCTCGGCCAACGCCTTGGCAAGCTCGGTTTTACCAACACCCGTAGGGCCGAGGAACAGGAAGGAGCCGACCGGCCGCTTCGGATCCTGAATCCCGGCACGGGAACGCAGAATGGCGTCGCACACCTTTTCCACCGCCTCGTCCTGTCCGATCACACGCTGATGAAGGATCTGATCCAAATGGAGCAGCTTGTTCCGCTCGCTTTCCATCAGCTTGGCTACGGGAATCCCCGTCCAGCGGGCCACGATACGAGCGATTTCCTCCTCCGTCACCTTATCACGCAAAAGCGTGTTTTGCCCGGAGCGCTCCTCTGCCTTCTTTTCTTCCTCCGCCAGCTGCTTTTGCAGCTCGGGGAGACGGCCGTATTTCAGCTGAGCCGCCAAATTCAGATCATACTCGTCCTGCGCCTTTTCAATCTTGGCATTGACCTGCTCAATTTCCTCACGGATTTTTTGCACCTTGCCGATGGCGTTTTTCTCGTTTTCCCATTTGGCTTTCATCTGATCGAAGCGGCTTCTCAGCTCGGACAGCTCCGCTTCAATCTGATGGCGGCGCTCCACCGTCAGCTTATCGGTTTCTTTTTTCAGCGCCGCTTCCTCAATTTCATGCTGCATGATCTTCCGCGAGATTTCATCCAGCTCGGTCGGCATGGAATTCATCTCCGTTTTGATCAGCGCGCAGGCTTCATCCACAAGGTCAATGGCCTTATCGGGCAGGAAACGATCCGAAATGTACCGATTGGACAGCGTGGCGGCGGCGATCAGGGCATTGTCCTGAATTTTGACGCCGTGATAGACTTCATACCGCTTTTTCAATCCACGCAGAATGGAAACGGTGTCCTCCACGGTCGGCTCGTTGACCATGACCGGCTGGAAACGACGCTCCAGCGCCGCGTCCTTTTCAATATATTGACGATACTCGTTGAGCGTCGTGGCGCCGATGCAATGCAATTCGCCGCGCGCCAGCAACGGCTTCAGCAGGTTGCCTGCGTCCATAGCGCCGTCGGTCTTGCCGGCGCCCACGATGGTATGAAGCTCATCAATAAACAGGATGATCTTGCCATCGCTGTTTTTGATTTCTTCCAGCACCGATTTCAATCTTTCCTCAAATTCTCCGCGGTACTTTGCGCCGGCAATCAACGCGCCCATATCCAAAGAAAAGAGTGAGCGGTTTTTCAGGTTTTCCGGCACGTCGCCCCGCACAATTCGTTGCGCCAAGCCCTCGGCAATGGCCGTTTTACCAACGCCGGGTTCGCCGATCAGACAGGGGTTGTTTTTGGTTTTCCGCGACAAAATCCGAATGACATTCCGAATTTCATCGTCACGGCCGATCACGGGATCCAGCTTTTGAGCGCGAGCCAATTCCACAAGGTCACTGCCGTACTTTTTCAGCACGTCGTACGTTCCCTCCGGGTTGTCGCTCGTCACCTTGCGGTTCCCGCGCACTTCTTTCAGCGTGGCGCTGAACCGGCTTTCCGTGATTCCCTTCTCCTCAAAGAAGCGCTTCATCGCCGAAGACGGCTTGGCCAAAAGCCCCAGCATCAAATGCTCCACCGAGATATATTCGTCGCCCATGGAGGCCGCGCGTTTTTCGGCCTCGTTCAACGCGCTTTCCAGCTCTCTGGAAATGTAGACCTTCTCGCTGTTATCCTCCAGCGAGTTGCCCGAAACCTTCGGCAGGCGGGCAACGGCCGCTTTCAGCGTTGCTTCCGCTTCGTTTCGATTGATATTCTCTTTTTCCAAAAGTTGGCCGATCAGTCCGTCGGGATCCGAAACCAGCGCCAAAGCGATATGCTCCTGTTCAATTTGGGAATTGCCGGCCTCAGCCGCCATGGTGCGTGCCGATTGCAGTGCCTCCAGACTTTTTTGGGTAAATTTCTGAAGATTCATAATCATTCCCCCTTTTATGTTCCTTATATCTTACTCTTTTGTTTTTTTCGATTTGACAGATTTGACAGAAAAGCGGTCAGACCGTCTGCCCGACATCGGACAGATAGTGGTCATAAATTTTTTCCACCTCGGCCACCGCCTGTGCCGGGGTATTCAGATTGTAGAAGAACGCCTTCATGGCCGCGTCAAAAACGCGAATGTACTCGGCAATCCGATTGCCAAGCGCCGTCGGATCACTGTCGGGCTGTTCGCCGGTCAGCGATCTCGGACAAAGCTTTCGGGCAAACTTGCCGTCCTCCACCGCGTATTCGCAGGCGCCGATGCGGCTCTGCTCCACCTTCATCCACAGCTTGTAAAATTGCAGCATGGCCAGAATCAACGCATCGCTTTGCGTTCTCGTGGCCACGCGAAGCTCCCCGATACTGCCACCGGTCCCCCGGTACAGCTCCACGCTGTATTTCACGGTGGGATTATAGCGATAGGTCAGGGCGGAATTGAGCGAAAGCATGGTGTCGGAGGGGCGCACGGTAAACCGGAAGCTTTCCGCCCCGTTCAAGGCTTCTTCAATGCGTCCGAAGATCTCCCGGATCCGCTTTTCGGGCGTGACATAGGACACGGCCTCGGCTAAGATCTGATTGATCATATTGGAGCGGTTGGTTCCGCGACTATACGCCATGCGGTCGATTTTCGCCACCACGTCGTCGCTGAGCACCAAGGAATAAACACTTTTTTTCATTTCCCAAATCCCCTTTCTTTATCCATCCGTTCCGTCTTTGGTCGGAAAAATCCGCGCGGTTGGCAAAATCGCTTGCAAGGTGTCCGGCACTTTCCCGGACGCTTTGATGCGCTTATTTTTTCCTGACGCTTAATATTATATACCTATTTATGTAATTTGTCAAGCGTTTTATATAAATTTATTTGCAAAATTTAAGTTTTTTTTAAAAAAGAAAAAAAGGAGGAGTTAAAAAACGCAAAAATGAGCTTTTTAACTCCCCCGACGACATTGTCTCGGCGGCAAAGTGCCGCCGTTTTGCCGCAAAAAGATTGAAAAACAAGATAGGGATTTTTTCGCTTTTTCTTTAGGCCGTAACGATGCTGTCGGCCTTTTGCAGTCCCAATTCGCGGATCGCATCCTCCCGCATTTTATACTTGAGGATCTTCCCCGCTACGTTCATGGGAAACGCCTCGACAAACCGAATGTATTTCGGCACCTTATGGCGCGCCATGTGGTCAAGGATATACGTCCGCATAGCCTCCTCCGAAAGCGTACTGCCTTCCTTGAGAATAATGCAGGCCATAATTTCCTCGCCATACTGCTCGTCCGGCACCCCGATCACCTGCACATCCTTTACCTGCGGATGCGTATAGATAAATTCTTCGATTTCTTTCGGGTAAATGTTTTCCCCGCCGCGAATGATCATATCCTTCAAGCGGCCGGTAATCCGAAAGTTTCCGTCGGGATTGCGACAAGCGAGGTCGCCGGTGTGAAGCCAGCCGTCCCGATCAATCGCCTGCGCGGTCGCTCCGGGCATTTTGTAGTAACCCTTCATTATATTATATCCGCGCGCGACAAACTCGCCCGTTTCCCCGTCGGGCAATTCCTCGCCCGTTTCGGGACTTACAATTTTGCACTCGATTTCGGGCAGAGGCCGCCCCACCGTTCCCACGCGGACTTCCAGCGGATCGTCGGTACTGCTCATGGTACAGCCGGGCGAAGCCTCCGTCTGACCGTAAACAATCGTAATTTCGCTCATATGCATCTTTTCCACCACGTCGCGCATAACGGAAATCGGGCAGGGGCTTCCCGCCATAATGCCGGTGCGCATATAGGAAAAGTCCGTCTTGGCGAAATCGGGGTGTGCCATCAGAGCAATAAACATCGTCGGAACGCCGTGAAAAGCCGTGATATGCTCGGAATGAATACAAGCCAGCGCCGGTCGCGGGGAAAAATACGGCAACGGACACAAGGTTGCGCCATGCGTCATCGCGGCCGTCATCGCCAGCACCATGCCGAAGCAGTGAAACATGGGAACCTGAATCATCATGCGGTCGGCCGTGGAAAGATCCATGCGGTCGCCGATGCACTTGCCGTTGTTCACGACATTATAATGCGTCAGCATGACGCCCTTGGGAAAGCCGGTTGTACCCGACGTATATTGCATATTGCACACGTCATCCACCGTCACCGCCGCCGCTCTGCGCCGCAATTCCTCCATCGGAACCTGCACCGAGCGCGCCGACGCTTCCTCCCACGTCAGGCAACCGCTCCGGCGAAAGCCAATCGTAATCACATGGCGCAAAAACGGCAGGCGCTTGCTGTGAAGCGGTTCCCCGGACGGCGTTTGATCCAGCTCCGGGCAAAGCTCGTGGATAATGGCGTCGTAATCCGAATCCCGATAGCCTTTCTCCAAGATCAGCGTATAGGTGTCGGACTGCCGAAGCAAATATTCGGCCTCGTGAATTTTATAGGCGGTGTTCATCGAAACCAGCACCGCGCCGATTTTGGTGGTCGCCCAAAAAGCAATGTACCACTGCGGCAGATTTGTGGCCCAAACGGCCACATGGCTTCCCTGTCCGACGCCAAGGGCGATCAACGCCCGCGCAAAATCGTCTACATCCGCGCGAAATTCCGCATAGGTTCGGGTGTAGTCCAGCGTGGTGTAGCGGAAAGCATACTGATCCGGAAATTCATCGGCCACGGCGTCCAGCACCTCCGGGAAGGTGCGACGGATCAACGCGTCCTTGCGCCACAAAAACTTTCCCGTATGGGCACGGTTCTCATACAAATGCGGCAAAGCGCGCGCCGTGTTTCCGTAGCGGCTCATGCAGGAGGCGAAATGCGTCAGAATCACATCGACGCTGTCCACCTCCGGGATCCACGCGGGATCCCATTCCAGCGAAAGATAGCCGTCATAGTTCAAAGAAGAAAGGCCGCGCATGACATCGGGGATCGGCAACGCCCCCTCCCCGACAAGGCAGTAGGCAATGCCGTCGTCGTTTTTGACCGAATCCTTGCAATGCACGTGACGAATATACGCACCGAGATTGCAAACGGTAGTTTCCGGCGTTTCTCCGCAAAGCATATAGGGGTACTGAATGTCCCAAAGCGCCGCCAGAAAATCGCTGGCAAAGCGGTTGAGAAGCTCCCGAAGACGAGCGGTATCGGCAAAAACGCCCACTGTTTCAATCAACAGCACCACCCCGGCCGCCTCCGCGGCGGGAAGCAGCTGCCTGACATAGGCCTCCGTTTCCTCAAAGCTCTTGTCGGAGGTCTGAAGCCGGACAAAGGGAACGCCCAGCACCTTGGCAAGCCCGATGTTGTACTCCGCCTCAAAAATCGCGTCGGCATCCGAAGCGGAATCCATGCAAACCGGGCAGATGCCCGCGCTTCGCAGCTGGTGGCGCAACGCCTTGACGCCGGCCTCGTCCAGCCGCTTTCCGAACGCGCTGGTGCGCACGCTGTAAAGCTCAATGCCCGTCACGCCGGTGCCCTGCACCGCGCGCAAAAGCTCGTCAAAAGAATACGCCGTCCATTTTCTGTCGGAAAAGGATAATTTCACGGCTTATTCCTCCTCGTAAATAATTTTGTTGAGAGCGCTGATGTAGGCGCGCAGGCTCGCACCGATAATATCGGTCGAAACGCCCTGCCCCGAACAAAGCCTCCCTTCGGAACGAAGCTTGACCAGCGCCGAGCCGACCGCCTCGCGTCCCTCGGTCACCGATTGGATCTGAAAATCGTCCAACTCATAGTGGTGTCCGATAATCTGTTCCACCGCCTTAAACGCCGCGTCAATCGGGCCGTCGCCCTGACAAACGCCGTCCAGCGTGCGGCCGTTCTTTTCCAGGCGAACATGCGCCAGCGACGGAATCACATTGCCGCAATTGATCAGATAGCTCACCAAACGATAGGCCGGCGGCACCTGAAGCGCGGTGGTGGCGATAATGGCCTCCAGCTCTTTGTCCCCGATTTCCTTTTTCGCCGAAATGCGGCGAATTTCCTCATAGACCTTGGCCAAATCCTCGTGGGAAAGCGCATAGCCCAGCCGTTCCGTCTGCTTTTTGACCGTTTCAATGTCGGTTTTGTCCGACAGCTTTTCTTTCGGCTCTCTTGCCGTCAAGGGCGCCGCCTTGTCGGGCGCGTCCTTGGATTCTCCTAACATCCATGAGATTTTGTTGGCGGTTTTTTTCAGCACCATGACATTCAAGCCGATGGAAAAACCGAGCGCGTCCCCGCGCAAGCGGGCCACCTCGCACAAATCGGCCAGCGGAATGGCCCCGGCCGTCACCGAGGTTTTCACGCCGTCGGCCCCGGCCTCCAGGGCCGCCATAGCCGACGCCATAGCGAAACGGCAGGCGTCCGAGCAATCCACAAAGAGAGACACCTCCGCCGCGCCGGCCACTTCGCTCCGAACGCGAGTCACCAAGTCCGCCACCTCCGACGGCAAGCGAGTGCCGGTCGGCTCGCAGAGCGTGATCTCCGTAGCCCCGGCGGCAATGGCGGCCTCCAGCTCGGCCTTCAGCACGTCAAATTCCCCGCCGAAAACGTCCTGCGCCGCAAATTCCACCTTGGAGCACTGCGCCCGGCAGTGCTCCACGGCGGCCGAAATCATAGCAATCAGCTTTTCGGGCTTTTTATGGAATCGGTATTCCATCTGCGCCGCCGAAATCGGCGCGGCCACGCTGAGCCGAAAGGCGGGCGCCTTTTGCAAAGCTTCCCGGCAGGCTTCCGCCAACGTCGGTTCGGCCAGCGGAACCCGCACGCTGAGCGTAGCCGTTTGTGTAACGGCGGCGGCGGATTTCATCAGGATTTCCGCCGTTTTATCCCCCGTAAATTCCGGAAATTCAATCACGTCCACGCCGGCCACGTCCAGCAAGCGCACCGTTTCCACCAGATTGCGGAACGGAACATTGCCGGCCAACTCCGACGTGTGAGAGAGCGTTGTATCAAGGATGATTGTTTTTTTCATTGGGAATTTCCCTTTCCATACGTTTTTTCCGTGGCAATCGGGGCGCGTCAATCCACCTTTTCGATCCAGCCGTAGGTGTCCTCAAGCTTGCCCCACTGAATCCCGGTCAGCGAATCGTACAAATCCTGCGTGACAGGGCCGATTTTGCCTCCGTTGATTTCATATTCTTTTCCGAGATACGAGAGCTTGCCGATCGGGGACACCACAGCGGCGGTGCCGCACCCGAAGGCTTCCTCCAGCGTGCCGTTTTCCATGGCATCGCGCAGCTCATCCACGCTCAGAAGTCTCTCGCTGACGCGGAATCCCTTGCGTTTCAGCATTTCGATGCAGGATTTGCGCGTCACGCCGGGCAGAATGGATCCGGTCAAGGCCGGCGTCACGATTTCACCGGCGATCTTGAACATCACGTTCATCGCGCCGACTTCCTCAATATACTTCCGCTCCACGCCGTCCAGCCAAAGCACCTGCGAATAGCCCTTCTTTTCGGCCTTGTCGCCGGCACGGTTGCTGGCCGCATAGTTGCCGCCGCACTTGGCATAGCCGGTTCCGCCGCGCACCGCGCGCACGTCCTCCGATTCAATCATGATGCTGACCGGATTCAGCCCCTCTTTATAGTAGCTTCCGCTGGGGGAGGCAATGATCATATACGTTGCGTGATCCACGCCGTGTACGCCGAGGAACGGATCGTTGCCGAACAGAAACGGCCGCAGATACAGGGAGGTTCCCTCCGCATGCGGAACCCAATCCTTCTCGGTTTTGACAAAGGTTTTGAGAAGCTGCAGATTTTCTTCGGCCGGAATGGTCGGCAGGCAAAGGCGCTCGGCCGAGTTGTTCAGGCGTTTCATGTTTTCCAGCGGACGGAACAGCTGCACCTCGCCCGAAGCCGTGCGGTACGCCTTAAGGCCCTCGAAAATCTCCGCGCCGTAATGCAGAACCGTGGCGGCGGGGTGAAGCTCAATCGGCCCAAAGGGAACGATGCGGGCGTCATGCCAGCCCTTCGCTTTGGTGTAGTCCATCATAAACATATGATCAGTAAAGACTTTTCCGAAGCCGAGCGCGTTTTCATCGGGCTTTTCTTTCGGGCAAGTCGTTTTTACAAATTTTACGGGAATCATGAAATTCTCCTCTCTTTCTTCTTTGTTCTTTCTTCTTTGTTCTTTCTTCTTTGTTCTTTCTTCTTTGTTCTTTCTTCTTTGTTCTTTCTTCTTTGTTCTTTGTTCTTTGTTTTTTTGTTTTTTACTTGAAAATCGTCAGGCCTCATAGCCGCACTGCAAGGCGGCCAAATTGGCCTGCAGCATATCCCGATGCTTGGCGGAAACCACCTTTTCCAGCGCCTCTTTGGCGTGGTCAAAGCCAATCGCGTCACATTCCTTCATCATTTTGCCGAGCAAAATCATGTTAGCCAAGGTCGGGTAGCCCATTTCACGGGCGAGCGTCGTGGCGGGCACATAGTAAGCCTGCACGTCGCTCCTCTCCACCTTGCGATCCACCAAGGAGGAATCCACAAAGATCTGTCCGCCGGGACGCACACTCTTTTCAAACTTATCCAGCGAAGGCAAATTCATGGCCATCAGGCAATCCGGATTTGAAACAATGGGGGAGCCGACATCCTCATCCGAAAGGATGACGCTGCAATTGGCCGTGCCGCCGCGCATTTCCGGGCCATAGGAGGGCAACCAGCTGAGCTTTTTGTCCTCAAGCAAGCCCTTATAAGCAAGCAGCTTGCCGGCAAACAAGATTCCCTGTCCGCCGAAGCCGGCTAAAATAATGCTGACCGTGGTACTCATGCGTTTTCCTCCTTTTCTTGTGCCTTTTCGTCGGCGCTTCTGTCCTTATACACGCCGAGCGGGTAGTAGGGGATCATCTTTTCCTCCACCCATTTCAATGCGGCCGACGGCGTCTTGCCCCAATTGGTCGGGCAGGAGGACACCACTTCGATCAGGGAAAAGCCTTTGTTTTCCACTTGGTTGCGGAAGGCCTTTTCAATCGCCTTTTTGGCGTTTTTGACGTTTTTCACGTTGTTGACCGCCACGCGTTCAATATATTCGGGGCCATCCAGCTGCGAAAGCATCTCGCAAATTTTAACCGGATAGCCGCAAAGCGCCACATCGCGGCCGTACGGCGAGGTCTGCGTGACCTGCCCCGGCAGGGACGTGGGGGCCATTTGGCCGCCCGTCATGCCGTAGATTGCGTTATTCACAAAAATCACGGTAATGTTTTCGTTGCGCGCCGCCGAGTGAACCGTTTCGGCCATGCCGATGGAGGCAAGGTCGCCGTCCCCTTGATAAGTAAACACAATGTTTTCGGGAATGGCGCGTTTCAGTCCGGTGGCTACGGCGGGGGCACGCCCGTGGGCCGCTTCCACCATATCACAGTTGAAATAATTGTACGCCATAACCGAGCAACCGACGGGCGCCACGCCCACCGTTCTTCCCTCGATTCCCAGCGCATCAATCGCCTCGGCCACGAGGCGGTGAATAATCCCGTGCGTACAGCCGGGACAATAGTGCGTAGACACATCGGTCAACGCATGCGGTCTTTCAAAAACTACCATGATTAAACACCTCCTTTGGCTGCGTCACGAATGGCGGCCAAGACTTGCTCGGCCGAGGGGATCATCCCGCCCACACGATGACAAAGGGTGACAGGGCGGCGGCACTCGATGGCCAGCCGCACATCCTCGATCATCTGCCCCATGGAAAGCTCCACGGAGACAAACGCTTTGACGTGATCGGCCAAGCGGTTCATGGCCGTCTTGGGGAACGGCCACAGCGTAATCGGCCGGAAAAGTCCCACCTTGATGCCCTCCGCACGGGCGGCATTGACGGCGTTTTTGGAAACGCGGGCCGCTATGCCGAAGGCCACCACGCAAAGATCGGCGTCCTCCGTCAAATATTCTTCATACAGCGTTTCCTCGGCCTCCACCTGCGCATATCTTTCGTATCTTTCAAAGTTCAACTGCTCCAATTCCTCCGGCACCAGGGAAAGCGAATTGACGATATTGTGCTTGCGCTTCATTTGCGTTCCGTTGGTTGCCCAGGGCTTGTCATAATGCTTGACGGCAAACTCATCCAGGCAAACCGGCTCCATCATCTGTCCCATCGTGCCGTCGGCCAGAATCATAGAAGTCATGCGGTATTTGTCCGCCAAATCAAATCCGTGAACGGTCAGCGAGGCCATTTCCTGCACGGAGGCCGGCGCAAGCACGATCATACGGAAATCGCCGTGACCACAGCCGCGCGTTGCCTGAAAATAGTCGGATTGCGAGGGCTGGATCCCTCCGAGTCCGGGTCCGCCTCTCTGCACATTCACCACCAGAGCGGGCAGATCCGATCCGGCTAAGTAAGAAAGTCCCTCGCTTTTCAGCGAAATTCCGGGGCTGGAGGAGGACGTCATCACGCGCAAGCCGGCCGCCGACACGCCGTAAACCATGTTAATGGCCGCGATCTCGCTCTCCGCCTGCAAAAACACTCCGCCGATTTTCGGCATTTTTTTCGCCATATAGGCCGCCACCTCGGTTTGAGGGGTAATGGGGTAGCCGAAATAATGGCGACAGCCGGCCATAATGGCGGCCTCTGCGATGGCTTCGTTCCCCTTCATCAATACTTTTTCTGCCATGGCTTCTACCTCACCTTTCTACCGTTATTACACAATCGGGGCACATCGTTGCGCAAAATGCGCATCCGATACATTTTGTCATATCGGTCATTTCCGCGGGCGCATGTCCCTTTTTATTGAGCTTATCCTGCGCCAGCACCAAAAGATGCTTGGGACACGCCTCCACGCAAAGGCCGCAGCCCTTACAGCGATCCGTTTCAAATCTTACCTTTGCCATCGTTGTTCTCCTTATCCTTGATTTTGATTAGGCTTCATAATATTTTTTTTGCAAATCCAGCGGGAAATATCCGTTTTCAAGTCCGCCGAGCGCTTCGGCCACCGGGCGCACGGCCGAGGTGAATTTGACGGGAAGCCCCGACAGCGCCGCCAGCTCTGCGATATAGGCCTGCGAGGCGCGAACGGTGTCCGGCTTTGTCAGCACGCCCAAATTCGAATTGTTGACAAGGGCTGTCACGGCAAGGCCGCCGGCTTCTTCGATTTCCCGCATCACCGCCAGCGCCTCCTGCGGCGTTTTCGTCAACGGGCGATACTGATTGGCCACGAAAAGCACCTCATAATTGTTTTCCTCCCGGATCATCGGGGTAAAACGTCCCAGCGCGTAGGCGCCCCGGTCGTCGCCCCCCACATCCAGCACGGCCAGATGCGTCCGATCCTCCATCACACCGTAAAGCTCGGAGGGGAGCGCCGGCAAATCCACGTTGGAATTGGCAAAGTCCGAGGAAATCAAGCCGATGCCGGCCGCCCGAAGCTCTGCCTCACTGTCCTTTGTGCGAAAGTAAGGGTTGACAATATCCATATCGGCCACCGTAACCTTGTGTCCGAGCGACCGCAAAGCAAAGGCATACGACACCGCCAGATTGGTTTTTCCACTTCCGTAGTGGCCGACAAACAGCGTAACTCGTTTGTATTTCATGATTTTCCATCGGCTTTGGAAAAGAGCCTTCTCCTTTCTTTCCGGGAACCGTTTTTACAACTGATTCCGTATGATTTTTCCGCTGACGGTTTTCGGCAGCTCGTCACGAAATTCCACAATGCGCGGATATTTGTACGGCGCCGTATGTTGCTTGACATAATTTTGGATTTCCTTTTTCAAAAGCTCGGTCGGCTCGGTTCCCTTCACCAGCACCACGCTGGCTTTGACGACCTGCCCCCGCACCTCGTCCGGCGCGGCCGAAACGCCGCATTCCAAAACGTAAGGCAATTCCATAATCACGCTTTCGATTTCAAACGGGCCGATCCGATACCCGGAGGATTTAATCACATCGTCCGCGCGGCCAACGTACCAATAAAATCCGTCCTCATCCCGCCAGGCCACGTCCCCTGTGTGATAATATCCGTCGTGCATCACCTCGGCGGTTTTGTCCGGGTTGCCGTAGTAGCCGAGGAACAATCCGCACGGGCGCCCGTTGGCCAAACTTACACAGATTTCCCCGCTTTCGCCATCCTTCACCGGCTTTCCGTCGGAATCCAGCAGAGCGATGTCATAAATCGGGCAGGGCCGTCCCATCGAGCCGAGCTTATGTCTCTGGCCGACCAAGTTGGCAATCATGCAGGTGCTTTCCGATTGGCCAAAGCCGTCCATGATCGAAAGGCCGGTGATTTCTTTGAAGCGGCGGAACACCTCAGGGTTCAGCGCTTCGCCGGCCGTGGTCGCATGCTTGAGAGAAGAAAAGTCGTATTGGGAAAGATCCTGCTTGATCAGCATCCGATACATCGTCGGGGGCGCGCAGAAGGTGGTAATATGGTATTTGGCAAACAGCGGCAGGATCTTTGCCGCGTCAAAGCGGTCAAAGTCATAGACGAAGGTGGCCGCCTCGCAAAGCCACTGACCGTACAGCTTGCCCCACATGGCTTTAGCCCAGCCGGTGTCCGAAATGGTCAGATGCAGGCCGTCGGGGTCCACGCAATGCCAATATTTGGCGGTATGATAGTGTCCAAGCGCATATTTATAGTTGTGCACAGCCAGCTTGGGGTACCCTGTGGTTCCCGAGGTGAAGAAGGCCAGCATGGGATCGTCGCCCGCCGGCGCATCGCTCTTGCGCTCGTAATGGCTGCTGTACATGCGGTATTCCTCGTCAAAGGAATGCCAGCCCTCTCGTTCCCCTTCGCCGTTGACGAGGATGCGGAGCGCGGGCTTGTTCCGGGCGGCGTCCACCTGATTGGCAATATCTCCCGTCCCACTGCACAGGATCGCACAGACGCCGGCGGCTTCAAATCGATATTCAAAGTCATGCGTCAAAAGCTGTGTGGTGGCGGGGATGGCAATGGCACCGATTTTATTCAGCCCCAAAATGGCAAACCAGAACGGATAATGCCGGCGAAGCACCAGCATCACGCGATCTCCTTTTTTGATGCCGAGCGCACGGAAATAGTTGGCCGCACGCGCCGATTCATGCCGCATATCCCCAAACGTGAAGCGTTTTTCCTCGCGCATATCCTCCGACAGATACACCATCGCCGTTTTATCGGGGCGCTCCTTGCCCACCACATCCACGATGTCAAAGGCAAAATTGAACGAATCCTCGTTTTGAAACCGGATGAACGTCGGCGTTCCGTTGGCGTCCACCGCGTCCTCGATAAATTTTTCATACGCAAAGGATCGGTGCGGCGCCTTCGGAGCGCTGACCGCCGGCAGGCGGGGCGCGCTCACGCCGATGATCGCATCGGCCGAGGCTTCACTGCCGGGCGTCAGAACAATGGCATAAAAGCAGCAATCCCGTCCTCCTACGGCCACCATGCCGTGGGGCGTTTCGCTGTTGTAGTAGGCGCAATCCCCCGCGTGAAGTTCTTCAATGTGTTCTCCGATCTGAACCCGAAGCGTTCCCGAAATCACAATGTCGCACTCCTGCCCGCGGTGCGTTGTCAGCTCAATGGGTTGGCTTTCCGCGGCCGAATCGTATTTACATTCCACAAACAGCGGCTCCGAGATTCTGTCCCGAAAGCCGGAGGCCAAGCTGAAATAAGTCATCCCATGGGCATGGTCTACAAGGCTTCCCATGCCTTTTCTTGTCACGGTATAGGAGCGCAGGCGCGGCGTGTCGCCCGTCATCAGCTCGGTCACGTCAATGCCGAAGGCCTGGGCGCACTTGTAAATAAAGGCAAAGGTAAGGTTTTCCTCACCGGCCTCGCAGCGCAAATATTCCTCCTCGCTCACGCCGGACAGCGCCGCCATGCGGGCCTCGGAAAAGCCCATAATCTCACGAAGCGCACGAATCCGCCCCGCGATCTCCGTAATCCGTTCGTCCAGCTCCGTCATGGTGTTGGTTTTGGTTTGCATTTTGAATCCACTCCCCTTTTCTCGGAATCGGCCTTGATCCGGCCGCCTTTGGGGAGAAAACAAAAGCCCGCCCCAAAGATATGATAATCTTTGAGACGAGCATAAAATTCACACCCGCGGTACCACTCAAATTGCAAAACAAGCGTTTTGCCTCTCTTTGGATCCAAACAGATCCTATGCACTAACGTAGCATACACGAAAAGGTTCTACGGCCTTGCGGCTTTCTTCCTTTCAGCTCAGAAGCTACACCGTCGGACAATTCCGCAGACTCTCACCCACCGTCTGCTCTCTGTACGGAACTGATGTTCTTTCGGTTCTTCGTCACAGCTTTGATTGGATTATCATATCATATCTTTTTTACTTTGTCAAGTGCTTTTTTTCATTTTTTGTATTTTTATTTTTGCGCATCACAGCAAATTCCGCTGAATCTTTCCGCTGATGGTCTTAGGCAACTCCTTGCGGAACTCCACAATGCGAGGGTACTTGTAGGGCGCGGTTTTGGCCTTGACGTACTCCTGGATCTCTTTTTTCAGTGCGTCCGAAGGCTCCTTGCCGTTCACCAGCACAATGCTCGCCTTGACCACCTGCCCGCGCACTTCGTCCGGCGCGGCCGAAACACCGCATTCCAAAACGTAAGGCAGTTCCATAATCACGCTTTCGATTTCAAACGGGCCGATCCGGTAGCCGGACGATTTAATGACGTCGTCCACACGCCCCACATAGAAGAAGTACCCGTCCTCGTCCCGCCAAGCCACATCGCCCGTGTGATAATATCCGTCGTGCAGCACCTCGGCGGTTTTATCGGGTTGACCGTAGTAGCCGAGGAACAGACCGCAGGGCTTTTCCTTTTCGTCCTTGACGCGGATGCAAATTTCACCGTTTTCACCCATATCCACCGGTTTTCCCTCCGGCGTCAGGATTTCCACATCATACAGCGGCACCGCCTTTCCCATGGAGCCGACCTTGTTCGGGCAGCCGATCAGGTTGGCAATGGAAAGCGTGGTTTCCGTTTGTCCGAAGCCTTCCATCAACCGAAGCCCCGTGGCCTTTTCAAACTGATAGTAAACCTCCGGGTTCAGCGCCTCGCCTGCAATGGTGGCACGCTTGACCGAGCTGAAATCATAGCCGGTCAGATCCTGCTTGATCATCATGCGGTAAATGGTGGGCGGCGCGCAGAACGTGGTGATATGATACTGCTTGAACATGGGCAAAAGATCGCCGGCGCTGAAACGATCAAAGTCATACACAAACACCGCGCCCTCGCACATCCACTGCCCATAGAGCTTACCCCAAAGGGCCTTGCCCCAGCCGGTATCCGAAACGGTCAGATGCAACCCGTCCCGGTCCACGCCGTGCCAATATTTGGCGGTCACGTAATGACCGAGCGGGTACTTATAGCTGTGTGCGGCAATCTTCGGATAGCCTGTCGTGCCCGAGGTAAAGAACATCAGCATCGGATCGTCGCCGGCCGGCGCATCCGGGGTTCTCTCAAACTTTCGGGTATAAAGGCTGGATTCCTCGTCGTAGTCGTGCCAGCCCTCTCGCCGGCCGCCGGCCACAATTTTCAGCTTCAGGGTGGGGGAATCTTTCTCGGCCAGCTCGACCTGGTGCAAAATGTTCTCGTCGTCGGCGCACACGATCGCGCTGACGCCGGCCGCATTGAAGCGGTAAACATAATCCGGCGCTTGCAGCAAGGCCGTGGCCGGAATGGCGACGGCGCCGAGCTTATGCAAGCCGAGGATCGCAAACCAGAACTGATAATGCCGCTTGAGCACCAGCATCACGCGGTCGCCGCGCTGAATACCCAAGGCCTTAAAATAATTGGCCGCGCGCGCGGAGGCGAGCTTGATGTCGCGGAAGGTGAACCGCGTTTCCTTTTTGTTGTGATCCAAATGCACCATCGCCAGCTTATCGGGATATTTATCGGCCACGGCGTCCACCACATCAAAGGCAAAGTTGAAGGCGTCGGCGTTGCGGAAGGAGATGGATTTGAGCGTATGATCCTCCCCCTCTTTCGCATCAATAAAGGGAGCGCACACCAATTCCTCGGTGGAGGCCGCCGACAGAATGGTGTCGCGGGTTTCCGTTTCCGTCTGCTTTTCTCCGGGTAGCACCACCGCGCAGAACTCGCAGTCCTGCCCGTCCACGGCGATCATCCCGTGCGGGGTGGAGGAATCGTAGTAAATGCTGTCGCCTTCCTCCATATATTCAATGTGATTTCCGATCTGCACCTTCAGCTTGCCGGAAAGCACCAGGTCAAACTCCTGTCCGCTGTGCGTGGTCAGGTGAATGGGCTTGTTTTGCTGCTCCTCCGAATATTCGTATTTGACGCGATACGGCTCGGCAATTTTTTTTAGGAAAAGCGGGGCCAGGTTGGTAATGTTGATCCCCTTTTCTTTCGCGGTCAGCTGGCCGTCGCCCCGACGCGTCAACGTGTAGGAACGCAGGCGGGGGCTGTGCCCCTCCAACAGGTCGGTCAGCTCAATGCCGAACACCATGGCGCATTTGTGCAAAAAGGTAAAGGGGAAATCCACCGTGCCCGATTCGTAAACCCGGTATTCCTCCGGGGTGGTGTCGGTACGGACCGCCATTTCCTCCTCGGAAAGGCCGATGATCTCTCGCATTTCCCGGATGCGCAGTGCGATCTCAATCAGTTTGTTATCCGCCGTTTTTACTTGCATCATTTTTCTCCATTCCGCCGCGCGCTTTTGGCCGGCGACTCCTTTTTGAATTGTACGTTTTCCTTTTCTTTTTCTTTTTCTTTTTCTTTTTCTTTTCTTTGAGCCGAAAAAAACAAAAATCGCCTCAAAGAAAAAATCTTTTCAGAATCTTTCTTTGAGACGAATAATCTCTTATCCGCGGTACCACTCAAATTGCACGGAAGCTTCCGTACCCCTCAGGTTCAGACAAACCTTATGCCTTTACGCAGCAATCACGGGAAACCCTGGCGGTTTGCATCATCCGCTCGGACTTCCGGCTCGGAAGTGATGGGAACTGACCGTTGAACCACCGGCTCACACCAAACGCCGGTTCTCTGTCGATTCAATCGGCTGTCCGTCTTCGTCACAGCCTTTTTGTTTTCCTTTACCTATTCTTTTCCTTTTGAAAACTGTAATCATTATAATCCGGGCGGTGCTTTTTGTCAAGCGTCTCCCGGATTTTTTGTCGCATTGCACAAATTTTCGCCGTTTTAGTCCGAAATTTTGCCAATATCGTAGGGTGTCGTCTGGTAAACGAAGTAGTTGAGCCAATTGCTGTAAAGCAAATTGGCATGCGCGCGCCAGCGAACGTACACCGGCATGGTGGGATCGTCGTTTTCAAAATAGTTTTCGGGCACGCGCGGGTTCAGTCCCGCCGCCACGTCCCGCTCATACTCTTTTTTCAGGGTTAGCGGATCATATTCGGGGTGTCCGGTGATAAAGACCTGCCGCCCCCCTTCGGTGGCAACGGCATACACGCCCGCCCGATCGGAGGAAGCCAACAGCTTCAAGGCGGGACAGGCAAGGATCGCCTGCCGCCGAACGCCCGTATAGCGGGAATGAGGGACAAAAAAGGTGTCGTCAAAGCCGCGGAACAAAATCGCATTCTTTTTGTCCAGATGATGGCGAAACAAGCCCGACAGCTTTTCGGGCAAAAGCTCCTTTTCGATCCCGAAGTGGTAATAAAGCCCCGCCTGCGCGCCCCAGCAAATGTGAAGCGTGCTGTGAACGTGCGTTTTGCTCCACTCCATAATGGTGCAAAGCTCCTGCCAATATTCCACATCCGGGAAATCCAGCTTTTCCACCGGGGCGCCGGTAATGATCATCCCGTCGTAGTTGTTGCCCCGCACGTCGTCAAAGCATTTATAAAAGGAAAGAAGATGCTCGGCGCTGGTGTTTTTCGACTTGTGCGATTTGGTATGGATCAGCGACAGCTCGACCTGGAGCGGCGTATTTCCCAGCAAGCGCGAAAACTGCGTTTCCGTGTCAATTTTATTGGGCATGAGATTCAACAAGAGAATTTTGAGCGGTCGAATGTCCTGCGTCATAGCGCGTCGCTCGGTCATCACAAAGATATTTTCCTCTTCCAGCACTCGTACGGCCGGAAGCTCGTTGGGTATTTTAATCGGCAAGATCGTTCCCTCCCTTACTTTCTTGTTTTTGGGTTTCGGTCGGCGGTTGGCTTTCGGTTGCTTTCGTTCCGCGGGGCCTTGCCGGCTCCCCGGTTAGCGAGGGGGCTTTCGCCCCGCGCCGTCAAACGGAAGCCAGCGCGTTTTCGATGTCGGCGATCAGATCCTCGGCCTTTTCGATTCCGCAGGAGAACCGCACAAGGTCGGGGGACACGCCGCAGGCCACCAGCTCGTCATCGGTCATCTGGCGGTGCGTGGAGCTGGCCGGGTGCAAACAGCAGGTACGTGCGTCGGCCACGTGCGTTTCAATTGCCGCGATTTTTAATCCGCGCATAAAGCTCTCGGCCGCCTTGCGTCCGCCGCGCACGCCGAAGCTAACCACGCCGCAGGTGCCCCTCGGCATATACTTCTGCGCCAGGTCATAGTAGGCGTCGCCTTCCAGGCCGGGGTAGCGAACCCAGGCAATCTTGGGGTGCTTTTTCAGCGCTTCCGCCACGCGCAAGGCGTTGGCGCAGTGACGCTCCATACGAACGTGCAGGCTTTCCAGCCCCAAATTCAAAAGGTACGCGCTCTGCGGCGATTGCACCGCGCCGAAATCACGCATCAATTGCGCCGTTGCTTTGGTAATGTAAGCGCCCTCCTTGCCGAAACGATCGGCATACACCACCCCGTGATAGCTTTCATCCGGCGTGCAAAGGCCGGGGAATTTATTGGCCTGCGCCTTCCAATCAAACCGGCCGGCATCCACGATGCACCCGCCGACGCAGGAAGCGTGACCGTCCATATATTTGGTGGTGGAATGGGTAACAATATCCGCGCCCCATTCTATCGGGCGGCAGTTCACCGGCGTGGCAAAGGTATTGTCCACGATCAGCGGAACGCCATGCGCGTGCGCCGCCCTGGCAAACTTTTCAATATCCAGCACCTGCAGCGAGGGGTTGGATATGGTTTCGCCGAACACCGCCTTCGTGTTCGGGCGGAAGGCCGCGTTCAGCTCCTCCTCGGAGCAATCGGGCGAAATAAAGGTAAACGAAACGCCCATGCGCTTCATGGTCACGGCAAACAGGTTGTAGGTTCCGCCGTAGACGGCCGAGGAACACACCACATGGTCGCCGTTGCCCGCCAAATTAAACACGCTGAAAAACGAGGCGGCCTGGCCGGAGGACAAAAGCATGGCGGCGCTTCCCCCTTCCAGCTCGCAAATCTTTTGCGCCACAATGTCGCAGGTTGGGTTTTGCAGGCGGGAGTAAAAATACCCGCTGGTTTCCAGATCAAACAGGCGTCCCATGTCTTCGCTGGTTTCATACTTGAAGGTGGTGCTTTGATAAATCGGAACCTCTCGCGGCTCTCCGTTTCCGGGCGTATAGCCTCCCTGCACGCATCGGGTTTCCACGGAATATTTCTTTCTGCTTTCTACATCCATTTCTTTTTCTCCGTCCTTTCCGCCTTCTCACCCTCGGAAAGCGGCGGTGAGAAGCTTACTTTTTCATTGATTTTATTAGTATAACATGCTTTTTTCCGTTTGTCAACGAATTTTCCGTCATCGAAGCAAATCGGCTTGTTTGGGCGAAAAAAAACGGCTCGTCTTGACGAAAAAGGCCGAAGCCCGCCCTTTGCAAGAACATTTTTCGCCAATCGGGCCGTTTGCAAGGCAAAGAGGGGTTCTGCCGTCCATGCACAGGGTTTGAGGTACTTCCGTTCCTTGCTTTGTTGAAATGTTGTCGGGTTTATTTGTAAACTTTTCAGTAAGACCGTTGATTTTTCTCTCGCGTTGGAGTATAATATCCATTGAAAAGTAGTAGGATAATACAAGCAAGTTTTCAACGGAGGCTGTTATGGAAATAAAAAGAGATCGCTATTTGAAAAAAATCATCTCCTTTATGTGGGATGGTCAGGTAAAAGTAATCACCGGCATCCGCAGATGCGGCAAGTCCTACCTGCTTCGCAATCTGTTCAAAAGCTACCTTCTCAGCGAAGGCGTTGCCGAAAATCACATTCTGTCCTTTGAGCTGGACTTGACCCGTGATATTCGCTATCGCAATCCGTTGGAGCTTGCGGCTCATGTCCGTGAGATCGTAGAACACAGCGCAGACCAATATTATCTCTTTGTAGACGAGATTCAGATGTCCGACGAGGTTCCGAATCCCTACAATCCGGACGGAAAGAAGATTACCTTCTACGACGCGCTCAACGATTTGAAGTCTTTGTCCAACTTGGACATTTATGTGACCGGCAGCAACTCCAAAATGCTGTCCTCGGACATACTGACTGAATTTCGAGGACGGAGCGATGAGATCCGTGTGCATCCGCTTTCTTTTGCCGAATACTACTCGGCTGTCGGCGGAGATAAGCAGGACGCTTTTGACGAGTTTGCTTTCTACGGCGGTATGCCGCTGATTCTTTCCCGTCCCACAGACGCCGCAAAGATGGCTTATCTGAAATCGCTGTTTTCCGAGGTTTATCTGAAAGACATTGTGGAACGGAAAAAGATCAAACGTGTGGATGTACTGTCTGCGCTTCTTGATCTGCTGTGTTCGTCTATCGGCTCTCTGACCAATCCAACGAAGGTTGCAGCCACTATCAACACCGTACAGAAACGCAGTGGAGAAAATGTCGTTGCCCTGAACACCGTGAAAGCCTATATGGATTCCTTGTCGGATTCCTTTCTCTTTACCGAATGCAAACGCTGGGATATCAAGGGCAAAAGCTATTTTGACTATCCCAACAAATACTACTGTGAGGACATCGGACTGAGAAATGCCCGTATCGGCTTCCGTCAGCAGGAAATGACGCACATCATGGAGAACATCCTTTTCAATGAGCTGATGATCCGTGAATGCTCCGTTGACATCGGTATCGTCTATGGCAATGAGAAAAATGCCAAAGGAAAGATCACTCCGGTTGCACGGGAAATTGACTTCGTTGCAACCTCCGGCGGCAAGAAGACCTACATTCAGTCCGCCTACGCATTGGAAACAGCGGAAAAGGGAATCACCGAGAATAAGCCTTTCGCGCTGACCGGTGATTCCTTCCCGAAGATTATCGTGCGTCATGACATTCGCAAGCG
>CAKSIP010000010.1 GCA_934462825.1 uncultured Eubacteriales bacterium
GTAACGCAACGAAATTTTTGTTGTCTATATAGGTGAAGGGCGTTGCGCGAAGAAAGGAAGAAACTATGAATGACCATGAAATTATCGCTTTGTTTTTTGAGAGACAAGAAAATGCAATATCCGCCACGGCGGAAAAATACGGAAATTATTGTCACGCCATCGCTTACAACATTCTGTTCAACCACTTGGATGCGGAGGAATGTGTAAACGATACATATTTGGGTGCGTGGAATAGCATTCCGCCGCAAAAACCGAATCATTTGGCCGCCTATCTCGGAAGAATCACTCGCAATCTCGCACTCAACCGCTATAAACGCAATTCCGTCGCCAAACGAGGCTCCGGCCAGGTTGAAATCGCCTTGTCCGAGCTGGAAAACTGTATTCCCGACCGCACGGACGTCGAACAAGCCGCGGAAGAAGGTTTAATTGTGTCCGTCATCAATCGCTTTTTGTATGCTCATTCTCCAAAGAAACGGAATATTTTTATCCGCCGGTATTGGTACCTATGCTCCATACAGGACATCGCGGCTTCTTATGAAATGAGCGAAAGCAATGTGAAGGTTTTATTATTTCGCATGCGCAACGAACTGAAAAAACAACTTGAAAAGGAGGGTGTTTCCTTATGAAAAGAGAAAAATTGTTGAACGCAATCGGCCAGATTGACGACCGATTGATCACGGAAGCCAACCCGCAAGCACAGGTTCCCCGTAAAAAGCTTCGTCCGCAATGGATCGCTGCGCTGGCGGCGTGCCTCATTTTGGTGCTTGGCATCGGTGTTGTTGCCCCCATCGCACTCGGCAACAGAGAAGCGGGGAAAGTAACGATGGAAATCAACCCCGGCGTGGAGTACACGATCACCAAAAACGGCAACGTCAAGTCTGTGCGTTTTCTGAACGACGACGCAAAAAAAGTGCTCGGCGAAGCCTCTCTGAAGGGCGAAAGCCTGAAAAATGCCATATCCCTCACGCTGGCCGCCTATAAAATCGGCGGATATATGGAAAGAAACGACACGGTTTTGATTTCCTTTGACAAGCGATTAAACGAAAATGAAAAGCTCAAAGAGGCCGTGGCGGAGGATGTGCGTCAGGTGCTTGAAAAAGAAACCTCCGTGCATACCTTGGTTTATGTGTCCGAATCGGATAACGCCGACACGACAGCCCTTGCGGAAAAATACGGCATTTCGCAGGGAAAGGCGAAGCTCGTCGGTGACGCGGTGGGAAACAGTGGTTTGGCAGAAGAAGCTCTTGCCAAGCTGCCGCTGGATGAGCTGGTAGGCCTGCAGAAAGAGATCGACTCCGTGGTTATCGACACAAAGTACATAGGCATTTTGAAGGCGAAATCCATTGCCTTGAACGACGCCGGCTGTACGACAAGAGTTACCTTTACCGAGGCAAGACTGATTGATGAAGGCAACAAATATCCTTACTATCGTCTTGTATTTCACGACACCCATACGCAATGGACTTACAGTATCAACGCAATCAACGGCGATATACTCGACAAAAATGAAGTGACGCTGTTTATATCCTTGGAAGAAGCAAGAGCCATTGCCCTGAAAGATGCCGGTCTTGCTGATCCCGATCTTGCCGAGAAAGTGATTTTCACCAAAGAGGAACTGAGCCGCAATCAGGGCCGCCCCTGCTGGGTGCTGGAATTTTACACGTCCTCGTATCAGTACAGCTACAAGATCGATGCAAAGACGGGCGAAATCATCTATTTTGACTACCATATCGACATACGGGAAGCCAAAAGGATCGCCCTGAACGATGCGGGCTGTCAAGAAAAGGTTGTCTTCACGGAAGAAAAGCTTGTCAGCGGCGGGATCAAAACGCCGTACTACTACTTCGTGTTTAACGACGGCCGGACGCAGTGGACGTACCGCATAGATGCAGTCCTCGGAATCGTTCTCGAAAAGCAGATGGAATCGCTGTTCGTGACGCTGCAAGAGGCCAAAGAGATCGCGTTGGCCGATGCCAATATCCACGAATCGGAGAAGGTGGTCTTTACCAAGGAGGAGCTAAACCGCAATCAAGGCTGCCCTTGCTGGATTCTGGAATTTTACACAGAAAAGTATCAGTACAGCTACAAGATCGACGCCAATACGAAAGAGATCCTTTACAACCGTCGCTATATTGCCCTGCCGAGAGCCAAGGACATTGCCGTGACGGATGCCGGCTACTCCCCGGATGCGAAGCTCGTATTTACCACAGAGGAGCTTGTCGATGGCGGCATCAAAACTCCGTACTACTACTTTGTGTTCAACGACGACCGGACGCAGTGGACATATCGCATAAACGCAGTGTCCGGAGGCATTCTTGAAAAGAATGAAGAATCGCTGTTCGTGCCGTTGCAAAAGGCGAAGGAGATCGCGCTGGCCGATGCCTATATCTCCGAGTCGGAAAGAGTGGTCTTTACCAAGGAGGAGCTAAACCGCAATCAAGGCCGCCCCTGCTGGGTGCTGGAATTTTACACGGCGAAGTATCAGTACGTCTACAAGATTGATGCAAAGACGGGCGAAATCCTCTATAGCCGGCGCTACATTTACATGGAAATCGCAAGGAAAACCGCATTGACAGACTCCGGTTGCCCTAACCCAAACAGAATCGTTTTTACCGATGAAGGGCTTGTCGATGGCGGAATCAAAACGCCGTACTACTATTTTGTGTTCAATGACGGACAGACGCAGTGGGCCTACCGCATCAATGCGGTGCTCGGAATAATTCTTGATAAAAAAGTGGAAACTCTGTTCGTGTCCTTGCAAAAAGCGAAAGACATAGCGTTACAGGATGCTAATGTTTCCGAGTCGGAGAGGGTGGTCTTTACCAAAGAGGAGCCGAACCCTGTTCCCGGTCGCCCCTACTGGGTGCTGGAATTTTACACATTGAAGTATCAATATATCTACCACATTGACGCAAGGACGGGCGAGATCTTCTATAGCCGGCGCTACATTTACATGGAAATAGCAAGGAAAACCGCATTGACAGACTCCGGCTGCACTGACATAAACAAAATCGTTTTTACCGACGAAGGGCTTGTCGATGGCGGGATCAAAACGCCGTACTACTACTACTTTGTGTTCAACGACGGCCGGACGCAATGGACATACCGTATAGACGCGCTGAGCGGCGGGATCCTTGCAAAGACGCAAACTCCCCTGCAAGTAAGCCGTCAGGATGCAACGCCTTAATCCCTAAATGACTCTAATCCAAAGACAATTTCCGAAAATCGTGATAACGCAAACCTATCCGGCCGCGACCGAGACTAACGTCGTTGGGGGAGTTAAAAAACTCATTTTGAGTTTTTTAACTCCCCCTTTTTGCAGTATATCCACAGAAGCGTGAAAAAGCAGATTACAGATCCGAATTGAAAAAATATCCGTACCGGCGCTTTTGCAAAATCAGCTTGCGCGCCGAAACCGCGAGTGCCTTTCGGTTGATTCGGCAAACCAAAACAGGCAGGGAAGCGGCATCAATGGAAAGCAGTGCGGCAATTTGTTCCGACGGTATCACTTGGTTCGGATAGCAAGCCAAAAGGAAAAGCAGGCGCTTTTCCATGTGCGTCAGCTGCAACGGGTACCCAAGCAGCTGCAGCGGCTGGGAAACGAACAAGCCGCCGGGCATAATCGGTACCGTCGGTATCAGCTTTGCTAAAAAGGCTTCCAGGCTGTGGGCACTGCAAGGAAAAACTTGCTGATGGTCGGCGTAAGGAAAGGCCGCTTCGGAATCGGCCGGATCCGGCGACCGCACCGTAAAAACGGCGATAGGTAAGCGGGGAAAATCCTGCTTAAGCTGTTTTAGCATGATTATAACGGCATCACGGTGCTCCGTCGCATCCGCCAAAACGCCGTGAATGATAGGGAAGTCGCACCGCAACTGCGAAGGCAGATCTTCCGGCTGACAAAAATGGAACAGGCAATCGTGCGTCCTCGTAAAGCCATCCAATTTTTCTTTTATCCATGTGCGATGGCTTTTTTCATAGCAAATAACCTCTATCATGGCATCTATCCTTTTTCTCATAATTTCTTAATTTCTCAGAATGACCATAGAATCCATTTCATAGCGTATCATAATTTGACGCCTTTTGCAACCGTTTTCCTAAAAAAAGAATGGATTTTTGCCTTTTTTTCGGAGGAAACGGGAAAGCTGTCGGAAATTTCATTGTAAAATTTGCTTTGCAATCTATACATAAGTTGAATTTTATGTTATAATAAAGTGAATTTATATATCTATCTAATAACGAGGAATGCGAATATGGGTTTTAACGAAAACGGAAAATGGGACAAGCCGATCCAAAATACATATAAAAATCGAGAGCGTGAAAACAATTGTGAAAACAATAAAGAACGCAATGCGCGCCGGAGAGAAACAACTTTCGCCGACAAAAACGCCGAGAACACCCTGCTGGAAGGCTTGGTAATCGGACGAAATGCCGTTCGAGAGCTGCTTCGCTCCGGCCGCCCGATAGACAAGCTCTTGGTCAGACGTGGGGAGCGCGAAGGCTCCATCGTCGTGATTACGGCCGAGGCGATGGCGCGCGGGATTCCCGTCATCGAGGTGGAAAAGCAGAAGCTGGACATGCTTTCGGGCTTCGCACCCCATCAGGGCGTTGTCGCCATGGCGGCCGAAAAGGAGTATTGCACCGTCGAGGACATTCTGAAAATTGCCGAGGAACGGGGCGAGGCACCGTTGCTTGTGATTTCCGACGGAATCACCGATCCCTACAACCTCGGGAGCTTGATTCGCTGTGCCGAGGGCGTTGGCGCACATGGCCTGATCATCCCCAAGCGACGCGCTTCCGGCTTGACGCCGTTGGTTTCCAAGGCTTCGGCCGGCGCGATTGAACATTTGGCCATTGCCAAGGTCACCAATATTGCCGCTACCGTGGAAGCGCTCAAGGAAAAAGGCGTTTGGGTTTATGCGGCGGAAGCAGGGGGCGAAAATTGCTATCGCACCGATTTTTCCGGCCCCTGTGCCCTCGTCTTTGGCAGTGAGGGCGATGGCGTTTCCAAGCTTGTGAAGGAACGCTGTGATGCAACGGTTTCCATTCCCATGTACGGGAAAGTCAATTCTTTTAATGTTTCAACCGCCGCCGCCGTGCTTCTTTGCCAGGCAAAAAAATGTCAGGTGGAGCGTGCGCTTGCCAAATCATCGTCAGAGGCAACGGCAACGGCAACGGGAACGGTAAAATCGTAAAAAGAAATCAATGATGAAAAAATGAAGGAGGAACCTCATGGCAGAGCAGGGACAAGATAGAAAAAATGGTTCCGGGGAGCATCAGCCCCAGGATATTGCCGAAATCCTTCGGTTATTGCGGGAATCGGTTGACGTAAACGCCAGCAGTGCCTCTAAAAAAAGAGCAGAGGAATCGGAAAAGAACGAAAAAAGAGACGAAAACGAGAAAGAGAATCCTCGTCATGCCGACGAAGAAAACGACTTCGCTGAGGATGAGGCCTCCGATAAGGAGGACAATGCCGGGGACGAGACGGCGGCGATGGGGACGGGGACGGAAGACCTTGATCTTGAGGATGATGTGCCGTGGTATGCGGAAGATCCGACGGAAATTCCGCTTTCGGAGACTTCGGGAGAAGTGTCGATTCCTACGGAACCATCGACGGAAGACGCTCCTTTGAAGAAGACAGGTCTGTCGGCTTCCGATCCAGAAGAAAGGGAAGCGGAGGATGCCGATGATATTGATTTAGAGGATGAGGAGCCTTGGTATACCGATGCGGCCGAGGCCGAGGATTCGTCCGAGGGCACCTTTGCTTCGGAGGAAGCTTTGGCCGACACCCCAAACGATGAAACGGTGGACGCTTATGACGTTTCGGATGAAGCCGACCATGAGGAAAAACCAACCGTCGGTTCGGAAGAAAATGCCCCGGCGCTCCGTGAAGAGGCAGATACCGAGGATCGGACGAACGCATCGTTTCGCTATTATTCGCTGGACGATGCCTTGTCTTTGGAGGAAAGCGCAAGAAAGGATCACTCCGCTGAGCAAAATCCGATTAGGGAGAACTCGCCGCAGCGCAACGCACCGCAAGAAAGCCCTTCCGATGAAGCATCGGCGTCCGATGTGTCAAAAACGGCAAAAAGCCGCTATACTTTCTGCGATTTGAACGATTTAGGACGTGCGACGGCCTCCGAAGGAACCGATTCTTGCATAAATTCGGAAATCACACCGGATTATGACCTGAACCGAAGGGAAGACGTTTCTGCCGCCAAGGAATCTACCGCAGAACCCGCGGAGGAACCCATGGCGGATTCCGTGGAAGAACCCTTGGAGGATGCAACCGAGGATTCCATGGAGGAACCCTTTGAAGAAGAAACCGAGGATGCGGTTCGATATGCCACAGAACCATCGGCAAAAGAATCGGAAGATTTTTCCGCGGAAAAATCCGCGGAAGAAGCGTTGCCGCAAGAGGCGGAGCCGCAGGCCGCGCTTGAAGCGAACGAGGCGTCCCTGGATGAGGAGCCAAACACCGAGGCGTGGAAAACCGATTCCGCCGAGCCAACTGAGACTACAGTAGCGGCCGAAACCGCCGAGGAAAAAATAAATTGGAAACAGTATTTTGAAAACGAAGCTATGGCACATGCCGCCAAAGCGTCGGATGCGGCTCGGAAAACTGAAGAAGCGCCTGCACCCTCCTTGGAAGAAACCGAACTTTTTGAGCAGGAAAGCGAAACGGATGCCGAGGCAAGCCCTGTGATCGACGAAACCGACCGATTGCTTCTGAAAAATCTCGGCTACCGGAAAGAACGCCTGACTTCGGCGACTAAAAACGGTTCTGATACCAAGACGAAGAAAAAGCGTGAAAACGATTATTCGGACGACGTCGGCTATGACTACGGCGGGGGCGAATTTGTTTACACCAATCAAAAAAACGAAATACGCTCCGGCTATCAGAGAGAAAAAAAGCATATTCGTGTTCGCTGGGCTATTACCGGCGTGGCAACCTTGCTGCTGTTGATTTATGAGATTTTGACTTTTTCGGGCGTGGCACTTCCGGGGTTGTTCAATCCGTATGACTATCCGGTTTCTCACTGCATGATTTCCTTGCAGCTGCTGGTCATCTGCCTTGGTGCCTCTGTAAAGCCTCTCGCGGTGGGCTTTTCCGACCTCTGTTGCCTCAGAGCAACGCCTTATTCCGTCAGCGCGGTGGTGCTTTTGAGCAATATCGTGTACACGGTCATTCTTGTGGCGACGGCCCCGAACGAATTTCTCCTTTACAATTTCATGGGAGGTCTTTCCGTTTTCGCCGCCGTGACATATGAATATTTTTCTCTTTTGCGCGAAGAAAAAACCTTTTCCGTCCTTTCGACGGAGGGGGCGCGGCAATATGCCTTTTTGCCCGATGAAGCCGGCACGGAAACGCTGGGAGAGCCGGCACCGGCGCTTCGTGCTTACATGACCGATTTTCATGAAAACTATTTTGAACGAAATGCCAAACGCCCGGCCGATTCCCGCTACCTGAGCCCGTTGCTTCTTGTTGTAAGCTGCTTTTCCGTTGTGGCCTTTGCCATGGCCCTGCTCTTTACCCGAGACGTGGCGAAATCGGCGGCGGTGTTCGTTACGCTGATTGACTTTGCCTTGCCCGTCGGCGTTACTGTCGCGTACAGCTTTCCTTTGTTCTGGGCCGCACGGCGCGGCCTTGGCGATAAGGGCGCCGTGATAGGACAGGGCGCGATGGATGAGTACGAAGGCACACGCTTTGTTACCTTCGACGAAGAAGACCTTTTCCCGTCGCTGAAAACCACGCACATTGATCTCAAGCCGGCCGGCAACCGTCGCCTTTCCGAAGTCCTTGCGAAAACGAGCTTGATGTTTTCTGCCATCGGCGGCCCGCTTGCGCGTATGGTCGAGGCCGCCGGTGTTAAACCGGAAGGAGCACCGGCAGAAATTCACGGGGTGTTTGATAATGGAATTTCCGCTTTCGTGGACGGCTCCGAAATGCTGGCGGGCAGTGCGCGTTTCTTGGAATTGCACGGCGTGGAGCTGTTGACTTCCGAGGACGAGAGAGATGTCAGCGAGGATAACGAAATCCTTTACATTGCGATTGACGGGGAATTGGCGGCGCGTTATTACTTGCAGTACCGCCCGGCACCCGATTTTGTCAAAGCAGTCAATCTGCTGGGCAATAGGGGAATCGCGGTGGGGATTCGTACCAAAAATCCGGCAATCAACAGCGATATTGTCGCGCGGCGTTGCCCGCGGATGCAGTATAAAATTTATACAATTAAATCGTTTGCCACATCCGAAGCAGATCTGACGTCGTATAAAACGCGCTCCGACAGTTCTCTTTGCGCCATCGGGCGCGCCACCGAGTTGGCCTACCCGCTGATGGCCGCTTTGGATATAAAGAAATATTATAAAGCGGATCGGTACATCCGTGTGATCTCAACCGTGGTCGGCGCCCTTGTGGCTGTGTCGTTTGCTCTGTTCGGACTGTTGGATCAGTTCAACGCTGTGCAGATGGCCATTTATCAAGCGGCATGGACGCTGCCGACGCTCGCCTACTCGTTCCTGAAATTCAGCAAGCATAGGTGATGCATCTCCGCTTTTGCATACGCTAAACTATTGGGCCGCTTCGACCGTTCCGGTCGCGGGCAAGGCCATGATCTTTAGGAGAAAAAACAAGCATGAATGAAACAATGAGCAGTATTCTCAAATCGGTTTCCAAACCCGGCCGCTATTCGGGAGGAGAATTTGGGCAGATATTGAAAGATAAAAAAACAGTCAAAGCAAGGTTTGCATTTTGCTTTCCGGATTCCTATGAAATCGGATTGTCCAATCTCGGTATTCAGATTTTATATGGCGCTTTAAATCGGGAGCCGGATATTTGGTGCGAGCGCGCCTATACGCCGTGGCCGGATATGCAGGATCAGATGCAGGCCTACGACCTGCCGCTGACGGCGCATGAAAGCGGAGATCCGCTGGGGATGTTTGATATTGTCGGCTTTACCCTTCAATATGAAATGTGCTATACGAATGTGTTGAATATGCTGGCCTTGGCCAAAATTCCGTTGCGCGCCTCGGAGCGCGGCGAGGAGGATCCTATCATTATCGGAGGAGGCCCTTGCTCCTATAACCCCGAACCGGTGGCGGATTTCTTCGATTGCTTCTCGATCGGAGAAGGCGAGGAATCGTTGGTGGAATTTACAAAGCTTTACATTCGCATGAAGGCCGAGGGAACCTATACAAGAAAGGCGTTTCTCCATGCGGCGGCCCGCCTCGGACAGGGGATTTATGTGCCTTCTTTGTACGACGTTACCTATCACGAGGACGGCACGGTAAAGGCATATCAGCCGATTTATGAAGATGTCCCGCCCCGTGTGACGAAAGCCATTATGAAAGATATGGATAAGGCGTTTTATCCCGAAAAGGTTGTGGTGCCGAATATTGAGGCCGTGCAGGAGCGAATTATGCTGGAGGTCTATCGCGGCTGTATTCGCGGGTGCCGATTCTGTCAGGCCGGCATGATTTATCGCCCGGTGCGGGAAAAAACGCCGGAGGTGCTTTGCCGGCAGGCGAAATGCCTTTATGAGTCAACGGGATACGATGAAATCTCTCTTTCCTCACTTTCCATCAGCGATTATTCCCGATTGCCGGAGCTGACGGATTCACTCATCGGATGGTCGGATCAAAATATGATTAACCTGTCGCTTCCGTCCCTCCGCGTGGACAGCTTTACGAAGGAACTGATGGACAAAGTCAAATCGGTGCGATCCTCTTCCTTGACCTTTGCCCCCGAAGCGGGCACACAACGCTTGCGCGATGTGATCAATAAAAATGTGTTGGAGGAGGATTTGCTGCGAGCCGTCAACGTGGCTTTTGACGCAGGGAAAACCTCGGTGAAGCTCTATTTTATGATGGGCCTTCCGACCGAAACCTATGAGGACTTGAACGGCATTGCCTTGCTGGCCGAAAAAGTGCTCGATGCGTTTTATCAAAACCCCAATCACAGTCGCGGTAAGGCGCCGCAGGTCACAGTGAGTGTTTCCTGCTTCGTCCCCAAGCCCTTTACCCCGTTTCAATGGGAGCCGCAGGACACCATGGAGGAAATGGAGAAAAAGCAAAAATACCTTGCGTCGAAGATTACCAATCGAAAAATCAAGTTTATGCACCATGATGCCCGCGTGTCCTTCGTGGAGGCCATTTTGGCCAAAGGCGACCGCCGTATGGGCAAAGCGCTGGAGCTGGCTTGCCGGGAGGGCTTTCGATTCGATGCCTGGACAGAGTATTTTGATTTTGATAAATGGATGAGCGTTTTTGAACGCAGCGGCATCGACGTGGCGTTTTACGCCAATCGTCGCGCGAAAAAAGAGGAAGTGTTCCCCTGGGATGTGATTGATTGCGGGGTGAATAAAGAATTTTTCCTGCGAGAAAATCAAAAAGCCTATGAAGGTAAAACCACAAAGTGCTGTAAAGAAGCCTGCTCCGCTTGCGGAGCCAATAAATTGGGAGGGGAACGCACATGGTGTCCGAATCTGTCAAACGGATTAAAATAAATCAAAATACGGAAGCGAACTGCTACATCAAATACGCGCTTCCGATGTTGCCGGTGCCGAGAAATATTCGCATTTGTTTTTCCAAAACCGGGAGCCTGCAATATATTTCGCATTTGGATTTGCAACGCTTGTTCGCTCGCGCGCTGATTCGAGCCGGACTTCCGCTTTGGTACACCCAGGGCTTCAATCCGCATCCCAAAATGGTGTTTGCTCTCCCGCTCCCGGTGGGTGTGCAGAGCGTTTGCGAATTTCTTGATGTGAAATTTGATAGAGATATGAGCTGTCCGGACGCGCAGGCCTTGCTGAATGAGGAACTGACGGACGAAATGCGAATTTTGGACGTGTATGAGCCAACCACCAAGTTTTCGGATATTGCCTATGCAAAATATGAAATTCGGCTTTCTACAGTGGGCGCCGATGCGGCTTTGGCCGAGAAAGCAGAGCGCTTTTTTACGACATCCCCCATTCTTATGACCAAGCGGACGAAATCCGGCGAGAAATCGTTGGATATTACCGCCTTGATTTCGGCCTTTTCTGCAAAATTTGACGAAAGCACAAGAGAAATTCATATCGAAACGACGTTGTCGGCCGGCAGTGAATCGCTCAACCCCGAGCTTTTGATCGCGGCTTTGCGAAAATATGAGATTTTGCCGCCGGCGTCCCTGCTGGAGGAAACGTATTCCATTCTGCGAAAGCAAGTGCTGTGTGCGGATGGGAGCGTTTTCCGATAAGAGCGGCGGTGCGGCGAGCGTTCTTGGATAAAAATCAATGCTGAAAAAAGGAGATTTTGAATTGATGAAAGAAAGTATGGATAGGAAAAGAAAAACGGCGCTGTCTGTCGATGATTTTTCCACAGAACATTTTGATAAACTCAAAGCCTGCGGCATAGAGGCCATTGAGGTTTCCTGCCGGGATTCCCAATATCCTTTGATTCCGTGGCCCAAGGTTGTGCAGGCAGCCAAAGAGAGGGAAATTGCACTTTGGTCGTTCCACCTGCCCTTTTCTCCCTTTTGCATGAATGATATTTCCTCTACGGACGCTTTTGTGCGGAAAACGACCATCGACTATATGAAGCTGCTGATCGACCGTGCGGCCGGTTACGCCGGTATTCGCATCATGGTAATTCATGCCAGCGGCGAACCGATCTCGGATGCGGAACGCCCGAAACGAATGGAGGGAGCCTTGGCAGGCCTTGCCGAGCTGTGCGATTTTGCGGCGACGTATGGCGCTACGCTGGCTGTGGAAGATTTGCCGAGAACCTGCCTTGGCCGCTCGGCCGAGGAAATGGCCTGTCTGCTTTCTGCCGATGAAAGATTGCGTATATGCTTTGATACCAATCATTTGCTGGGAGGGCAAAAGCCGCAGGACTTTATTCGCGCCCTTGGCTCTAAAATCGTGACGCTCCATGTGTCCGATTATGATGGCCTGGATGAAAAGCATTGGCTGCCCGGGGAAGGCGTGATTGATTGGCCGGCTGTGATGGATGCGTTGGATGACGTGGGATATACCGGCCCGATTCTTTACGAGGTCGGATACGAAACGCCCAAAACCATTGTTCGCCCACAACCGCTTGTCACGGCGGATTTTGTTCGGAACCATGCCGAGCTGGAAGCAAGAGCGGCTCTTACGGTGACAGGGGTTCCGGCAGTGAAAAGTGAAAACGGAAAAATAAAATGAAAGAAAGAAAAAACGCCCATAGAGCCAAAATAGGGCAAGGGCTTTTTCGACTTCTCCTTGTGGGCTTGTGCGTCTTGCTGGCGCTGCCGTCGGGCAGCTTCCGTATTCACGCGGCGGCCCCGGAGCCGGTGTTGACGCTCCCCAAGGCAGAGAGAAAGCCAAGCTCCGCCCTGACGGCACTTGACTATTCCGCCGTGGGACAGTCGGATCCTGTTCAATGGAAGCCGTCGGAGCTGATTTCCGCCCTGATCGGGAAGGCCCCCTCGACGCTCGAAGCGGCATGGATTGATGCGAAGCTTCCCGTGGCATTTTCGTATCATGACGCGATTCCGAGTCAATCCTTGACGACAGAATTTCGGGATAGTACGCTTTATGTCCGAGCGAAAACGTATGAGTATCAAACGGCCGACGGCGTTAGTATGCAATGGATTCCGCAGTACGCCGCCATTTTGGGACGGAAGGTGCCCTTGGAGAAATCGGATGAGGATGGGGATGTTTATATCGGTTCCGTCTTAGGCCTTGCGGAGGGAGACTTTTCCGGGGAATCTCCGACGGTGGAGCTGGGATATTCCTGTCGGGTGGCGCTTCCGGTCGCCGAGACGGAGATCTATTTGAATTATGTCTACCGTCAGGGAGAGGAACTTTGCCGGACAAAGGCGGAGTATGAAGAAGCCTTGGCCAAATATACGGCGTACCGCGACTATCTTTCTGCGATGGAGACGTATGAAAACGACCTGATTCGTTGGAATCTCTATCAAACGGAAAAGGCAAAGTACGACCGCAAATATGCAGAATATACCGAATATCTTGCAGCTTATGCACAGTATCAGGAGCGAAAAGCTGCCCGGGAGGCCTATGAGGCCGCCTTGGCCGCCTATGATAGCAATTTGGCGGCATATAAGCGCTATCTGACCGAAAATGCGCAATATGAAAAAGACTACCAAGCATACGAAGCCTACCTGATTCGCCTTAACGCAGTGACAAAAAAGCTTGCTGTGATGGAAAGCCTTTTTGTCAAAGGAAAGAATGAGCACATCATGTATGCCACGCTGAACGGCGACACCGTGAAAACGGTGGTGGAACGGAAATCGGAGCTTGTAACAGTCGGTAAGTGCGACGAGCGGGACATCAATCATGCCGCGGAAAGCACCGAAATGCTCAAAAAACTGCTTTCGGAATATAAAAATCAGGGAAGCAATGCCCGGAAATTGGAATACTATAAAGCACATTATGAGGAAATCCGGGACAATTTCATTCTTTTGTACAGTAGCTTGCATTCGTTGTATCAGAATCCCGCCGTGGTCGGCACTTTGAGCAATTATGGCAAGCTGGATCGGTTCATGGAGTTTTTGGCGCATCTTTACGTGATCAGTACGGCGCTGGACGATGAGCAGAACCGCTATGAAGGCTGGAAGATCCGCGGCTTGTATGACATGGAAAAAAAGGAATACCTTTACTACAGCTATACCGATTTGCTGGACGAGGTACAACTCATTCCCGACACCGGTGATGCCGATCCCAGAGAATCCGGTGCTTGGCCCGATGAAGTGCCTCAGCCGATAAAGCCCATAAAGGTGGAGCCTCCTGTCATGCCCACGTATGTTCCCGAACCGGTGGAGCCGAAGGAAGTCAGCGAACCGCCAAAGCCGCAACCTGTGGCCGAGCCGCAAAAGCCGACGGTGGTGGAGGATCCCGGCTACGGAGAGCCGGATCCCGTCAGCTTTACCCCGGAGGAGTTTGCCCTTATCGAAGCCATTTCGGAAAATCGGCTTGCCGAGCGCGAAGTGCCCGACGGCGCTATGATCACGCTGCATACCGCTGTGACACGCAAAGTGCCGCTTTTGAATCGGCACGTGGTGACTTTTCTGGATTCCGACCGCAAGACCGTTTTTTCGGAGTATGAGGTCGAGGGACGGGGACACAGGGTGACTTTCCCCGAAAAAACGCCCGAAAAAACGCCGAGCGCTCAGTATTCTTATCGTTTTTCCGGGTGGATGGATGAAAGCGGAAACCCCGCAACGGCCACGGAAATTACAGAGCCGAATACGATTTATTATGCTTCGTATGAAACGACCGTGAACCGCTATACGGTGACGTGGCATGTTGGGGATCAATCCGTGACGGAAGCCTATGACTACGGGCAAACGCCCCGCTACAAAGGCTCTTTGGTGATCGAGCCGAGCAAAGACACAAGCTATGTTTTCCTCGGATGGTCGGCCAATATTGTTCCGGTTACGGGCGATGCGGAATATACGGCGCTGTATAAAGAAAAAGCGCGGGAATATACGGTCACATGGCACTACCGGGATCGCGTTTATAAAGAAAATTACGCCTATGGGGCGACGCCTTCGTTCCGGTATAGTACGGAACCGGTATCAGATTCGCTTTGGATTTATACGTTCTCCGGGTGGAACCAAGAGCCGGCACCGGTCACCGCCGATGTATCGTATGAGGCAAAATTTTCGGTTTCTCCCTTTGCGGTCGATGAAAAGGGCGAGGCTGTGCACGTGTCGGAACAGGAAAGCGCATATGAAATTGTCGCGCCGGGGAATACACTTAAAGTGGGCAACGCCGTGCCAATGGCCGTGACGCGCGGCAAACAGCTGGTTCTTGTTTACAATACTACCCGCATAATTCTGAACGATACGGCATTGGAGCAGGCCTTGGAAGCGGGACTGTGTGAAATTACCGTGCAGAATCCTCCTGCCACGGAGGGCGCTTGGCACGCCTGCATGGTTGAGTTTTTGGATTGCGAAGGAAAAAAGGTCACCTTGCCCTACGGTGCTGTATTACAATGGGACGCCCAAGACGCGGATAGGGAATCGTTGCACACCTATCTTTCCGAAGATTCGGAAAAATCAAACCGAGAGGAAATCGCCTTTGAAATCCGACAAGGATGGATCACCGTGCGCCTGTCGCATTCGTCCGCGGTTTGGCTGTATCGGGAATATAGCGTTCAGGCGGAGCCTTGCGAAAATGCACTGTTACAGCCTTCCGTCCGGCAGGCTTACGCCGGTCAAAACGTGCATATCGAGGTGCTTTGCGGCGAGGAATATGAAGTGTCCGCGTACTACGTGAAGGGGTTAGTTAGCGGAAAGACGTTTCCCGTTTCCCCGGACGGTTGGTTTGTTATGCCGGACGAACCGGTTTCGGTGTCGTCCGTGGTGTCCTTCCGTCGATTTACGGTGTCATTCAAAGTGGGCGATACCGTGATTGCCAGCGCAGTGTACAACTACGGTGATACAGTGAAGGTGCCGGCTGATCCGATTCGTAAGGGAAGTGACACCATCGTTTATAATTTTGTAGGATGGTCGCCCGAAATTACAGTGGTGCGTGCGGATGTTGTTTATGAAGCACAGTTTAAGGAAGCCAAGGCCGGCGAGGCAGGATTGTATCCGAGCCATTCACGCAATCGGTTTTATCTGTTGATCGTTGAATGCCTGCTCTTGCTGGGAGCCTTGATTGCCACTCCGATTGTGCTGGTGCATTTCCGCAAAAAGAAAAAAAGCCAAGAAGCAACCAAAGAAAACGAAAAAGAGGACAAGGAGCCGAAAACGGCGTCGGAAGGCTCCGATGATGCAGCAAAAAACACATCCGAGGATCGGCCGCCGGAGCCGTAAGCGGGCGGTTGTTTAAGGATGGCGTAACCTCCTAAGGGCAGTTCAAAAACTCAGAGCGAGTTTTTTAACTGCCCCTTTTCCATATCGGACAAATTCGGCTGTTTTTTCTTTCGTCACGCCCTTGTTCGGAGGGCTTTCCCAAAACCCGATCCGCGTCCGGCGGCCGCTTGGAACGGTAGGGGCAATGGTTCGTTTTTGCGGTTTGCCCTTGTCTCCACGGGCGCCTTGCGCGGACGTTTGCGCGTATTTTCAGAAAAGAATTGCGTTTGGGCGCTTTTTGTGATATAATAATAAAATCATAGAAAAAGAATTGTCGAATCAAAGAAAAACACGGGAAGTCGGTGAAACGAAATGATGAAGAATCAGGATATGGATATAGATTATAAGGACAAAAGCTCCTCCGCCTATTTTTATCTGCATCAGATTTCTTCTCCTACGGACTTAAAAAAGCTCCCGGCAGAAGCAATGCCTGCCTTGGCGGAAGAGTTGCGCAGCTTTTTGATTGAAAATGTCAGCCGGACAGGCGGGCATTTGGCTTCCAACTTGGGCGTGGTGGAGCTTTCCTTGGCGTTGCACAGAGTCTTCGATGCCCCCAAGGATCATATCATTTGGGACGTCGGCCACCAAAGCTACGTGCATAAAATTCTGACCGGCCGCCAAGAGCGATTTTCTACGTTACGGCAACCCGGAGGAATCTCGGGCTTTACGCTTCGCTCCGAAAGTGAATACGATTGCTTCGGCGCCGGACACAGCTCCACCTCTTTGTCCGCCGCTCTCGGATTTGCCGAGGCGGACGCGTTGAACGGAAGCGATGCCTATACTGTTGCCGTTGTAGGGGATGGTGCATTTACCGGCGGAATGATTCATGAGGCGCTGAATAACTGTAAAAAGAACCTTCGTTTGATCATAATTTTGAATGAAAACGAAATGTCGATTTCCAAAAACATCGGACTTTTTGCAAAAAATCTTTCTAAAATTCGCACACGCCCCGGTTACTTCAAAGCCAAAAAGGTGACGGGAAGTATCATGAAAAAGATCCCGCTCATCGGAAAGCCGATGTTCCGTGCTACGCTTCGCGTGAAAAAGGCTTTTAAGAATATTATGTATGGCAGCAACTATTTTGAGGATCTCGGCTTGTACTATCTCGGCCCGGCAGACGGAAACGATTATGAGACGGTAGCGGCCATTCTTGCCGAGGCCAAAAAGCTGAATCAAAGCGTTGTGATTCACCTGAAAACCAAAAAGGGCAAGGGGTATGCGCCGGCTGAGAAATATCCGGATAAATATCATGGCATACCGAAGGAGGGCTATGCCCATGAGGAGCCAACACTGACCGATGCATTCGGCCATATTTTGACCGAATTGGCCAATGCGGATCATAAAATTTGCGCCGTCACGGCGGCGATGTGCGACGGAACCGGATTGTGCGAATTTCGTGAGCATCATCGGGATCGGTTTTTCGATGTCGGCATTGCCGAAGAACATGCCGTGACCTTCGGCGCCGGCCTGGCGGCCGCCGGAATGAAACCGGTCGTTGCCGTTTATTCCACCTTTTTGCAGAGAGCCTATGACAATATTTTGCACGACGTGGCTCTGCAAGCTTTGCCTGTTCTCTTGTGTATCGACCGTAGCGGCTTGAACGCGAAGGACGGTGTGACGCATCATGGCATTTTTGACGTTTCCTTTTTGTCGGAAATTCCGGGGATGCAAATTTATACGCCGATAACGGTTTCGGCCTTGCGGCGCGCCTTGAGGGCGGCGCTGGCTTCGGGTAAGCCGGCAGCGGTGCGCTACGGGAATTTTTCCGAGGATGAGCGCATTCTCCGAACCTTTTATCAGAGAGAGACGCCGGAAGCTCCCACGGTGTTGTGCAATTTTTCACCTTGGGACAAGGTGGATGCTGTGATTGTGGTGGCCGGAAAAATTGCCGGAGAAGCGTTAAAAGCGGTTGATTTATTGAAAGAACAGGGCATTACAGCGGGTGTGGTTCTTTTGGAATATCTGAAGCCCTACGACCAATTGGCTGTACAAGTCAAGGCCGTTCTTCCGCCTCATGTCCGTTGCATTTTGTTTTTGGAGGAAGAAATCCGAAACGGCGGCATGGGCATGCTGCTGTCGGATGCTCTGCGGCGGGTGGGAGGTCTTACCAACGTGCCAATGGAAATTTTGGGCGTGGACGATACCTTTATCGGTGCGGAAAAGGGCAAGAGTATGTATGCAAGCGCCGGCATCGACGCTCAAACGGTGGCAAAGCGAATTGCCGCTCTTATATAAGAAAAGGGGCTGCTAAAAAACTCAAAATGAGTTTTTTAGCAGCCTCTTTGGACTAAAAAATCAATACGTCATTTCTCTCCGCTTTTTGCGGATGATATAAAAAGCAATGCTGAAAAGCAGAACAGCAAGAATCGTAGCGGAAAGAACATAGACATAGGTTGAGGTTTCGCTGGAAATTTTCAACTCATCCCAAAGTGCGTTGAGATGCTCCTGCATTTCCGTGTCCAATGCGGCAAAGCCCTGATTTTTGAAATCTTTTTCAAAATCGTTGTAAAGAATGTCATACGCATCGGGGTGAACTTCCTCATTCATGTAGGCAATATAATCGGGATCGTTAAAAACGCCCGTGTGCGGCGAAGCATAGCAAATGTATTCCGCATTGGCAATCGCTACTTCCGGTTCCAAAAGAAAATTGATGTAAAGTTCCGCCAGCTCTTTGTTTTGGGAGCAAGTCGGAATACACATGGCGTCGCAGAAAACATTGGAGCCTTCTTTCGGATAAGCAAACGCAAGATCCTCATTGGAAGCATACATGGTGAAGAAATCGCCGGCATAGTAGGGAGCCAAAGAAGCGTTGCCCGATTCCATTTTGTTGAATACTTCATCCATAACATATTTTTGAATCAAAGGCTTTTGCTCGGCCAATTTGGCAGCCGCGCGATCCCAATCGCTCTTATCGGTGGAATTTACATTGATGCCGAGCAGGAACTGCGCGGTACCGAAAGCATCCCGCGAGTTGTTGAATTGCAGAATACCGGCCTCCTTGTATTTTTCATTCCACAAAGCGCTCCAGCTGTCGATTTCATCTTCAATGTATTTCGTGTTGTAGATCAGGCCGACCTTTCCCATCGTGTAGGGAATGGAATATTCATTGGTTACGTCATAGTAGTTTCCGTCGATATAGGCGCGATCAATGTACGAAAAATTGGGAATGTTATCGAAATTGAGCTTGTGAAGCATGCCTTCTCGGATCAGCAAGGCCACCAAATAATCCGACGGAATCAGCACATCGTAGGGCGTGTCGGTGTTTTTCAGCTTGGCGTACATTTCTTCGTTGGAGGAATAGGTGGTGTAGTTTACCCGAACCTTGTAGCCGTATTTTTCTGATAAATTCTCGTTGAAATATTTTTCAAATTCGGCATTGACGTTCATTGTGTCATCGGCTCCGTCCGAAATATATTCGCCCCAATTGTACACATTCAGCACAACGACATCTTGCTTTTGGCAAGAAGAAAGAAGCAGGGCCGAGGCGGCGCAGAGCAGAGAAATCATAAGAAGCAAACAGATCCATCTTACTTTTTTCATTTGGCCAGGGCCTCCTTTTGTGTGCTTTTTTGTTGTTGGGCGCGACGCAGCGCTTTCATGGCTCGCGCATTTCTTCTTTCATCCCGCGTCTGTATCAGATTGGACAGAATGAGAAGGCACAAAATGGCCAGCATCATAAAAGTGGAAAGCGCATACATATCGGGGGTAACGGAACCCTTGCCCGTCATCGAATAAATTTTGAGAGGGAGCGTTTCAATCAGACCGGACGTGAAGTGGCTGATCACGAAATCGTCAAAAGACATGGTGAACGCCATGATCATGCCGGAAAAAATGCCGGGCAGAATTTGCGGCAGCTCCGCTTTGAAAAAGGCTTTGGCGGGCGTACAGCCGAGATCCATGGCCGCTTCGGTTAAGGAATGATCCATCTGACGGATTTTTGGCATGACGGAAAGCACCACGTAGGGCAGGTTAAAGGTAATGTGGGCAATCAAAAGGGACGTAAAATCGTTGATCCGCAAGCCGAAAATGGTCAGCATGGCGGAAAAAAGAAGGACGAGAGAAACGGCAGTTACAATGTCGGGATTGACCATGGGGATGTTGGTTACCGTCATAATCGCACGCTTGACAGGCTTGCGCTTGAATTTGCTCAATCCGAGAGCGGCGGCCGTTCCGATCAAGGTGGCAATCAAGGATGAGGAGATCGCCAGCGTAAGGGAATAAATGAGCGCGGAACGAATGGAGCCGTCCTCATCACGAAACAGACTTTGATACCACTTTAAGGAAAAATGGGAGAACACGCCGGTGCTTTCGGTGGCGTTGAAGGAAAAAAGAATCATAACCAGCAAGGGCGCATAAAGCAGAATGAAGGCAAGCGTGGTGTATATATTGTAGCGTTTGGTTTTCACATTAACACACCCCCTTTTGTCATATCATCCTCACTGTCGGAATAGTGATTCATGATCAGCGTGCTGAGCAAAATCAGCACCATAAGTACACAGGAAAGCATGGCGCCGGCGTTGTAGTTTTGCGTGAGAGACATAAATTTTGCTTCAATTTCGTCTCCTATGAGATAAGTATTGGTGCCTCCCAATCGCTGAGAGATGTAGAAGGTGCTGACGCACGGAACGAAAACCATGGTAATGCCGGAGCAAATGCCGGAAAAGCTCATGGGCATAATGACACGCGTCGTGGTGTAAAACCCGGAGCAGCCGAGATCGGCCGAGGCCTCGATCATGCTTTTGTCAATCTTGGTCATAACCGTGTAGATCGGAAGAATCATGTAGGGCAGGAAATCATATACCATGCCGAGGATGACCGCGCCCTCCGTGTCCATCATCTCCAAAGAAAGGCCGATGTTTTTCAAAAGGGAATTGATCACACCGTTTTTCTCAATTAAAATGGCGATGGAATCGGTACGAATGATGAAGTTGATCCACATGGGGAGCATCAGCATCATAATCAGAATTTTTTGCGTGGTGGGCTTGGTGCGTGAAATGGCAAAGGCAACGGGAAATCCGATAATCAGACAGATTGTGGTTGCAATCAGAGCCAGCATCAAGGAAAGAAGCAATACCGGCAGGTAAATCGAAAACTCGGAAAAATTGGACAAGGTAAAGGAGCCGTTACGGTCGGTAAAGGCATAATAAATGACAAAACATATGGGCGCTAAAATAAAGAGAAAGGCCCAAACGATATGCGGAGCGGCGGCGGCGCGCCCAAGTAAAGATTTTTGCTTCAATGCCTTACTCCTCCTCAATCACATCCGAAAGATGATCCATTTCTTCGGAATAAGTGGAATAATCTCCGTACATGCCGGAAAATTCCGACTTTTTCATGACATGAATCGCATCCGGTTCGATGTAGAGTCCGATGGTTTCATCGGGAGCCACATAGTCGGTGGTTTGAATCATCCACTTGAACCCGCCGACATCTACAATAATCTCATAGTGAACCCCTTTGAAGGTGACGGAAGAAACTGTACCGGACAGCATGCCTTTTTCAACCGGCACCACGTCCACGTCCTCCGGCCGCACCACGATGTCTACATGCTCCGATTTTTCAAATCCGCTGTCCACGCAATCAAAGATGTGACCGGCAAATTTTGCTTTGCGATCGCATAACATAATCCCGTCAAGAATATTGGATTCTCCGATAAAGTCCGCTACGAAGGCGTTTTTGGGTTCGTTATAAATATCGGTGGGCGTACCGATCTGCTGAATCGAGCCGTTTGCCATGACAACAACGGTGTCCGACATGGAAAGCGCTTCTTCTTGATCGTGCGTGACATAGACAAATGTGATTCCGGTTTTTTCATGAATGTTTTTCAGTTCATTTTGCATATCTTTTCGGAGCTTGAGATCCAGAGCACCTAACGGCTCGTCCAGCAAAAGAATCTTGGGATTGTTTACAAGCGCGCGTGCGATGGCAACGCGTTGCTGCTGACCGCCGGAAAGCGTGGTGATGTGTCTGCGTTCAAAACCGCGAAGATTGACGAGAACAAGCATTTCCTTGACTCGTTTGGAAATTTCCTCATTGGATAGCTTTTGAAGTCTCAGCCCGAAAGCGATGTTTTCAAAAACATTCAGATGAGGGAACAGCGCATAACGCTGGAACACAGTGTTAATGGGGCGTTTATAAGAGGGAAGATCGTTGATACATTTTCCTTCCAGATAAACGGATCCTGCGTCCGGCGTCTCGAATCCGCCGAGGATTCGGAGAGTGGTGGTTTTACCACAGCCTGAAGGGCCTAAAAGGGTGATAAATTCCTTATCACGAATGTACAGATCGATTGCGTGGAGGATCGTCTCTCCGTCAAACGATTTGGATACGCCTTTTAACTCGATGAGCTTGTTTTTTTCCATTCTGCATAAATACTCCTTTAAGTGCAAAAATATAAACAATTTTCAGGGGAATGTCCTTGGGGGCATTGCTCGGAAAATTGCAAGCTATATTCTAACAGAAATGGATGGCAAATGCAATAGTTTTTCAAAAAAAATCGAAAAAAACGCCATTTTTTTTAATTATTCGGATTTAACCGTCAAAAAACGCGTTTTTTTTGAAAAAAACACGGTTTATTTCCGATATTCTCAAAAAAACTCTGAAATCCTCATAAACCGCCGGAACGCTTTTCAAATAGGAATATTTTGGCAAACATGGCGCCGGAGAACACAAAAAGTGACAAATAAGAACCGGTTCGCAGGATGAAATATACAGAAAGTGCCCAAAGAAGAAAAACGCTCAAAAAAGAACAAAGCTCTGAAACATAAGTAGCCAAATGAGGCGAAGCCACGGAAAGCAAAAAACAGGCCAGAATTTTCCCTCCGTCGAAGCTTTCCGCCGGCAGAAGATTCAAAAAAGCAAGCGCCAGCGAAGAAACAATAAAAGTGTCGGTACTTTCGCCTGAGAGAGGGGCGAGGCCTTTGGCTTGTAATCCGAGAAGGAGCAGGGCCGAGAGCAGATTGCTCAAAGGGCCGGCCAGGCAGAGAAGGGCTTCCTTTCCGTAGGAGGTGCAGGAGGTATCCGCATCAATGATAGCCCCGAAAAGATTCAATTTTATGTGTTTTAACGGAATTTTCAGCAGAAAGGCCGCGCAAAAGTGTCCGGCTTCATGCAGGGTGGCGGCCAGCAGAGGAATCAAAATTCGCTGAAAATTTCCGGTTCCCATCAACGCCAATGCCATAAACAGCAGAGAGGGCGAAAACGAAATGTTCATGCTTGTGCCTTTGTGCCTTTCTTCCATATTTTTGCTTGCTCAGCTTTCAGCTTTCAGCCTTCGGCCTTCGGCCTTCGGTTTTTCCCAAGGCTCCGGTGGCTTTTAGAAGTGCTGTGGTTTTATCCTATGATAAGAGGGCGGCGTTCATGTATTTTTTGTAGAAAAAATGCGCGAACGCTATTGACAGTCACGCGAACTTGTGATATAATCATCATGTAAATGTTAGAAAGGGGGAAAGAGCGAGATGAATCTTCAGATCAATGACAGGCTGATTCCGGGTACGATATTGGAACGAAGCTCGATGGGAAATGTAACGGGGCTTGAGTTTTTAACAAAAATCTTTTACATTTCCGACGGCATTATGCTGTCCGGCATCAAGGAGATTTCCGGCATTGACGGCTCGACATTGCAGAATTGGGTTAAACGCGGTTGGTGTGAAAATTCGCGTCTGAAGCGTTATAATATTGATCAGGTGGCGCATATTCTTATCATCAATATGCTGAGAAATTGTATGCAGCTGGATCGGATTGCTTTTTTGATCCGGTATATCAACGGCAGCGTGGATGATCGCGGCGACGATATTATATGCGACTCCAAGTTGTATGACTATATTTGTCGGATTTTGGATAAGCTGATGCATACAGAAGGCGAGTATTCGATGGACACGCTGAAAGCGTGTATTAAGGAAGAAACGAAGGACTACGAGGAAAAGGTTTCGGGCGCTTCCAAAAGACTTAACAACGCGCTGGAAATTATCATCGTTTCTTATTACGCTTCGATTTTGAAAAAATACGCCGATGACAAAATTTCGGATTTGATCGGAAAATGAGCGAACACTTTGATATGGAAATTCAAATGAAGAAATGAAGAAATGAAGAAATGAAGAAAGGAAGATACTTATGATAGCGTGGTGGATGGGACTTGACTTATCGCAGCAGATTTTTGCGTTGGTGGGTATTGCGGCGAGCGTGATCCTGCTGATACAGACCTTGATGCTTTTGTTCGGCCTCGGCGGGGGTTCCGATGCGGACGGCGACGGAGATTTTGACTCGGATGGGACAGAAGGCGACATAGACGGCGATGGCGATCATGGCGGTGACGGATTAACCCTTTTCTCCATTCGTGGCATTGTGGCCATGCTTTGTATTCTCGGCTGGACAGGGGTGATCTTTCTCGGAACGTCTATGCCGACCATCTTGGCGGTGTTTCTTGCGCTTTTGTGCGGATTTTTGACGCTGGTAGGCATGGCCTACATTATGCGCGCGATTTCCAAGCTGCAATCCTCCGGCAACCTTGACATCGGAAACGCGGTGGGAAAAGTGGGGCAGGTTTACATTCCGATAAAACCCAACGGAATGGCAGGGGGCAAGATTACCCTGACCGTGCAAGGGAAATATTCGGAATTTTCCGCTATAACCATGGCCGATCATGTCTTGACGACAGGCTCCTACGTGCGCGTCGTTTCCGTAAATGAATCCAATGTGCTTCTTGTCGAACCGATTGCAAAGCCGACGGAGGCTTCCGAATAAAAGCGACAGCGTTTTTTAGAAACCAAAAAAAATAAACAAAATAGAAAATAGAAAGGGGAAAAAATGAAAAATTTTTCTTTGGCTTTAGCCAACACGAACGGCACCTTGGATCCTTCCATTGTAATTTTGGTTGTGATCCTTGCGATCTTGCTTTTTACGGTTTTCCTTGTGGTGATTTCCCGTTACAAAAAGTGTCCATCGGATAAAATTATGGTTATTTACGGTAAGGTGAGCCATAATTCCGACGGCACGGCACGGTCGGCCAAATGCGTACACGGCGGTGCGTCATTCGTTTGGCCGGTGTTTCAATCGTATGAATACCTGGATTTAACGCCGCTTTCCATCAGCGTGGATTTGACTAACGCACTTTCGCGCCAAAACATTCGTGTGGATGTGCCGTCGCGCTTTACCGTTGGTATTTCCACGGAGCCGGGCGTTATGCAGAATGCGGCAGAGCGTTTGCTCGGATTGAAATTGGTGGAAATTCAAGAATTGGCGAAGGATATTATTTTCGGCCAATTGCGTCTTGTCATTGCCACCATGGAAATTGAGGAAATCAATACAGACCGTGATAAATTTTTGGATGCCGTTTCCGGCAACGTGGAAACCGAGCTGAAAAAGATTGGTTTGCGCCTGATCAACGTCAACGTGACCGACATTAGTGATGAAAGCGGATATATTGCGGCTTTGGGTAAAGAAGCCGCTGCGAAAGCAATCAATGATGCCAAAATTTCCGTGGCACAGGCCGACAGAGACGGTTCTATCGGTGCCGCGCGTGCCGAAATGGAGCAAAGAGTCAGCGTGTCGCAGTCCAATTCGGAGGCAATTCAAGGTGAAAACGAAGCCAAAATCCGCGTGGCGGAATCCGAGGCTACAAGACGAGAAAGACAGGCAGAGTCGCTGAAAAAGGCAACCGCGGCCGAAAATATTCAAGCGGCTAAGGCGCTGGAGGAGTCGTATGCGGCTCAGCAAGCGGCCGAGCAGGCGCGCGCTTCTTTGGAAAAGGCTAAGCTGGAAGCCGATATTATCGTCAAAGCGGAAATCCGCAAGAAGGAGATGGAGCTTCAGGCCGAGGCGGAAGCCGAGCAGATTCGTCGTCAGGCACGCGGTCAGGCCGATGCCATTTTGCTGAAAATGCAGGCAGAGGCAAACGGTGTGCGTGAAATGCTGACCAAGCAGGCAGAAGGCTTGGCTGAAATTGTGAAGGCGGCCGGCGGCGAGGCCAATGATGCCATCCGCTTGATGGTAGCTGATAAGCTGGAAGAGCTGACACGAATCCAAGTGGACGCCGTGAAAAACCTGAAAATTGACAAGGTAACGGTTTGGGATAACGGCGCTAAGAGCGAGGACGGAAAAAATGCCACAGCCGGCTTTGTGTCCGGTTTGATGAAATCCATTCCTCCGATGAACGAGCTGTTTGATATGGCAGGCATGCAACTGCCGGCCTACCTTGGAAAAGATAAGCCGGAAGCTTCGACAGCCGACGAGGCGGCTCCCGCAGAAAACGCAGAGGCCGAAAAAAACTAACATAAGTGTCCTTTCGTGAATCAACATCAATGTTTCAAGTCCCCGCCGCCGGCGTTTGCCCGGCGGCAGGGGCTTTCCCGTTGCTATGCGCAAAAAGGGGAGTGTTGAAAAACTCATCCTGAGTTTTTCAACACTCCCCTTTGAAATTTAATATTTTTGCTCATGCACGTTTTGCTGCCTGCCCGTAAAAAAGGGAAGCCTCATCTTCCGTGCAGCTTGGCGGAGTTATTTTAACTTGGCCAAAGCAGATTCTACCCCGCACAGATTTTCGCGGTAGCGGCTGAGCTTGTTTTTCTCGCCTTCGACCACGGCGGCAGGTGCCTTGGAAACAAATCCTTCGTTGGAAAGTTTCTTTTCAATGCGATCAATTTCCATTATCAGCTTGGCCTTTTCGCCGTTCAGCCGGGTGCGTTCCTTTTCGGTGTCAACGAGATCGGACAGCGGCAGGAATATCGTGGCGGAATCGGTAATGATCTGAACGGAATCGTCATGCGACACCGTGGCTTCGTCAAAGGACTCTGCCACACAGACGTCCGAGGCCGAGGCCAGACGTTGGAAGAATACCGCCGTATCCCGGTTGAAGGAATCGAGATAGGTCGTGGCGATGAACAGCTTGGCTTTGCGGGAAGGCGGCACGTTCATTTCATTGCGGCGTGCGCGAATGGCTTTGATGGCCGAGATTACACGCTCCATTTGATCGCTTTCCTCGGTGAAGCAAAGGGAAGAATCAAAGGTCGGATAGCGACTGATCATGATGCTTTCGTCTTCGTGAGGAAGCGATTGGAAGATTTCCTCCGTGATGAAGGGCATAAAGGGATGCAGGAGCTTGAGGATCTGCGTCAGAACATAGGCAATGACGTTTTGCGCGACGAGGTTGCTTTCGTTTTCCTTGTCGGACAGACGCGCCTTCGCCAATTCAATATACCAATCGCAGAATACGTCCCAAGTGAAATCGTAAATGGACGCAAGCGCCACGCCGATTTCATAATTGTCGATCGCCGTGCAGACCTCCTTGGTCAGACGGTTGCACTTGTCAAGGATCCACCGATCCTGCAGTGCCAGCTTTTCTTTGTCGGGCAGCGAAATCGTATCAATGGACAGATTCATGCGGACGAAGCGGGACGCGTTCCACAGCTTGTTGGCAAAATTGCGGGCGGATTCGATTTTTTCGTCGGAGAAACGCATATCATTTCCGGGCGAATTTCCGGTTGCCAGCGCAAAGCGCAAGGCATCGGCGCCGTATTTGTCAATGATTTGCAGGGGATCGATGCCGTTTCCAAGGGACTTCGACATTTTTCGTCCCTGCGCGTCGCGCACAAGACCGTGAATGAAAACGGTGGAGAAGGGCGGCTCTCCGGTGTGCTCCATGGCGGAAAATACCATGCGCGCCACCCAGAAGAAGATGATGTCATACCCGGTTACAAGCACGCTGGTAGGATAGTATTTTTCCAGGTCGGCGGTCTTTTCCGGCCACCCCATCGTGGAGAAGGGCCAAAGCGCCGACGAAAACCAGGTGTCAAGCACATCGTTTTCCTGGCGCACCTTGGCGCCGCATTTCGGGCAGACCGTAATATCTTCCTTGGAAACCGTGATTTCCCCGCACGTATCGCAGTAGAAGGCGGGAATGCGGTGTCCCCACCACAGCTGACGGGAAATGCACCAATCGTGAACATTTTCCATCCAATTGGTGTAGATCTTGGAAAACCGTTCCGGCTTGAACTGCACCTGTCCGTTTTTGACAACCTCCAGAGCGGGGGCGGCCAAAGGCTCCATTTTCACGAACCACTGATTGGAAATAATCGGCTCCACGGTGGTTTTGCAACGGTAGCAGGTGCCGACATTGTGTACATGGGGAACCACCTTGATTAAATAACCCATTTCATCCAGATCTTTCACAAGCGCTTTGCGGCAGGCATACCGATCCATTCCGCAGTATTTTCCGGCAAATTGGTTCATGGTGGCATCATCGTTCATGACACGGATCTGTTCCAGCCCGTGACGCTGCCCGACAAGAAAATCATTGGGGTCGTGCGCCGGCGTGATCTTTACGCATCCGGTGCCGAATCCGATTTCTACATATTCGTCGGCAATCACGGGGATTTCACGGCCTATGATGGGCAGAATCAGCGTTTTTCCGATCAGATGCTTGTTCTTTTCGTCGTTCGGGTTGACAGCCACGGCCGTGTCACCAAACATGGTTTCCGGCCGTGTCGTGGCGATTTCCACATAGCCGTCCTCGCCCTTGATCGGATATTTGATGTGCCAGAAGGAGCCGGCCTGCTCGGAATATTCTACTTCCGCGTCGGAAAGAGCCGTGATACAGTGCGGGCACCAATTGATGATGCGGTTGCCGCGGTAGATCAGCCCTTTGTTGTAGAGGTTGACAAAAACCTCGCGCACAGCCTTGGAGCACCCTTCGTCCATGGTGAAGCGTTCCCGTGTCCAATCGCAAGAGGCACCGAGCTTTTTGAGCTGGTTGATAATTCTGTTGCCGAATTGGTTTTTCCAATCCCACACTCTTTCGAGGAATTTGTCTCGCCCAAGGTCATAGCGTGTCAAGCCTTCTTTGACGCGAAGCTGTTCTTCCACTTTGATTTGCGTGGCAATGCCGGCGTGGTCGGTACCGGGAACCCAAAGTGTACTAAATCCCTGCATTCTTTTGTAGCGAACAAGAATGTCCTGCAAGGTTTCGTCCAGGGCATGTCCCATGTGAAGCTGCCCGGTGACATTGGGGGGAGGGATTACCACCGAGAAGGGGGGGCGTTCGTCTTTGGGATCCGGGGTAAAATAGCCCTTTTCACACCAATTTTGATAGATCCGTTCCTCAAACTCCGTTGGGGAATAGGTCTTTGGCAACTCGTTTTGATGATTCATTGAGAAAAACCTCCGTGTTTTATCGTGAATATTTGAATAACAAAAAATAAAAGCCGTAAGCCGTAAAAAGAATGGCGGGTGCAGGGGAGGGAAAACAAAAAAACCACATCCTGTTTATCAGGACGTGGAATACGCGGTACCACCTGATTTTATGCCGCAAAAGGGCATACACCTTGCAAGAAACGAAAGCGGCCCTATCGAGGAGAACAGACGCTTTGCACTTTCTTGTCCGATAACGTGGGCTACGGCAAAAGCTATGCAAAGGTAGGCGCATCTGTTGGAAGCATCGGACTTTTTGACATTCACTTTTGCAGCTCGGAGGCGACTTCCGCAACTCTGCCTTGCAAACTTTCACCGTCCGTTTGCTCTCTGAAAGGCGATTTTTGCGTACTACTCCCCGTCATTGCTTTTATTGACATTAGAATATCATAGAAAGTTCCTTTTGTCAAGCAAAAAATAAAAATAAAAATGCAAAAAACTATTGACAAGCAGGACGAAATTTGTTATAATGACAAAGTCGTCAGGAAAAATGCTGGTATGGCTCAGTCGGTAGAGCACGTCATTGGTAATGACGAGGTCATCAGTTCGATTCTGATTACCAGCTCCAAAAAGTCATTCAAAATTTCGGTTGAAATTTTTGAATGGCTTTTTTGTTTTCATGCCGATCCATGCCGGGCATGGCGTTTTCCCGGTTTCAAAAGGGGGGGCTGAAAATTCCGCCGGAATTTTCAGCCCCCCTTTTGAAAAATTATCTTAAAATACGATTGCGCGATTTATTCGTGATGCGTTTTTTCGGCTTTTGGATCTTCCGGCAAAGCACCCTTATGACATGTCCCGGCCATAGCACAATGGGAGCAGTTGCATCCGCAGGAAGATTTTCCTTTTCGTCTGTCCTTGATAAACTTGACGATGATGCCGACCACGATAAGCACAAGAACCGAACAGATGAGCAGGGAACCGATGTTTTCCGAAATCCAAGTAAGCATGCCAATCAAACCTCCTGAAATAAACTTAAACTTTTTTCGTCAGAACCGTTGCTTCCTTGTACGGACGTACAAGCATGTAGATCATAAAAGCAAGGATCGCAATGGAGACAATCAAACCGATGATGTTCAGATGGCCGGTAAAGGCCCCGCCGAATTGGTTGATCATCAAGGCAATCACATAGGCAAAGGCGCACTGATACCCGATGGCAAACCATGTCCATTTTGCGTTGTTCATCTCTCTCTTGATCGCGCCGATAGCGGCAAAGCAAGGCGCGCAAAGCAGATTGAACACAAGGAAGGAATAGCCCGAAACGGCCGTAAAAGCGTGGCTGAGCGCCTGCCATACCGTTTCGCTGCCGCCGCCGTAAAGGATGCCCATCGTGCCGACAATGTTTTCCTTCGCCACAAGCCCCGTAATGGATGCCACAGCCGCCTGCCAATTGCCCCAGCCGAGCGGTGCAAAAATCCAAGCGATGGCGTTGCCGACCTTGGCGAGAATAGACAGATCCAATTCCTCCTCCGTGAGCATACGGAAGCCGTCGGACGTGAATCCGAAGTAGGATGTGAACCAAACGACAATGGTGGACAGGAGGATAATCGTGCCGGCCTTCTTAATAAACGACCAGCCGCGCTCCCACATAGAACGGAGCACATTTTTCAGCGTCGGCCAGTGGTAAGCCGGAAGCTCCATCACAAACGGTGCCGGCTCTCCGGCGAACATTTTTGTCTTTTTCAGCATGATGCCCGAAACAACGATGGCCGCCATACCGATAAAGTACGCGCTGGTGGCCACCCAGGCAGAGCCGCCGAAAATGGCGCCGGCAATCATGGCAATAAAGGGAACCTTGGCGCCGCAGGGAATGAAAGTGGTTGTCATGATGGTCATGCGACGATCGCGTTCATTTTCAATCGTGCGGCTGGCCATAATGCCGGGAACGCCGCAGCCAACGCCGATCAGCATGGGGATAAAGGACTTGCCCGAAAGCCCGAACTTGCGGAACACACGGTCCAGAACAAAGGCGATACGGGCCATGTAGCCGCAAGCCTCCAGGAAGGCCAGCATCAGAAACAGCACCAGCATCTGAGGCACAAAGCCCAAAACGGCGCCGACGCCGGCCACGATGCCGTCCAAAACCAAGCCTTTAATCCAATCGGCCGCATGGAGCGCATCCAGCCCTTTCTCCACGAGAACGGGAATGCCGGGCACCCATAGACCGTAGTCCGCAGGATCAGGCTCATCTCCGATTTCCTTTAGCGTTTTTTGCGCCTCGGCATAGTCGGCCAGAGTGGCCGTTTTCTCGGTGACCTTCAGCGTTTCTTCATCGGTTATCGTGTAGGTAAAGGAGTCGGTCGGCGCCATGCCGTTCTTTTTCACATAGGCATCATAGCCCTCGGAAATCGCAGACGCCTGACTGTATTTTTCTGCAATTTCTGCATATCCGCCGTCGTTGAAGAAGTGAAATCCGTCCCCGAAGATGTTGTCGTTGGTAAAGTCGGTCAGAGGGGCGCCGACCGCGACCATGGCGATCCAATAAACCAAAAACATAACGGCCGCAAAAATGGGCAGACCGAGCCAACGGTTGGTTACGACCTTGTCAATTTTGTCAGAGGTCGAAAGATGGCCGACCTTTTTCTTTTTGTAGCAGGCCTTGATCACTTCGGCTATGTAGATGTACCGCTCGTTGGTGATGATGCTTTCCGCATCATCCTCCAGCTCTGCCTCCGCCGCCTGAATGTCCTGCTCAATGTGTGCGAGCGTTTCCTTGGGAATGTTCAGCGATTGAAGCACCTTGTCATCGCGTTCAAATACCTTGATGGCATACCATCTTTGCCGTTCTTCGGGGAGATCGTGCAAAGCCGCTTCTTCGATGTGGGCAATGGCATGCTCAACGGGGCCGGAAAAGGTGTGCATCGGAACGGTCTTGCCGTTCTTGGCCGCTTCAATAGCAGCCTCTGCCGCTTCCATCACACCGCTTTCTTTCAGCGCGGAAATTTCCACCACCTTGCATCCGAGCCGCTTGGAAAGCTGCGAAATGTCGATCGTATCTCCGTTTTTGCGGACAATATCCATCATGTTGATGGCAACGACGACCGGAATCCCAAGCTCGGTCAGCTGAGTGGTGAGATAAAGGTTTCTTTCAAGATTGGTACCATCCACGATGTTGAGAATGGCGTTCGGACGCTCTCCGATCAAATAGTTTCTGGCCACCACTTCCTCCAGCGTGTAGGGGGAAAGCGAGTAGATACCGGGCAGGTCTGTGATGATAATACCATCGTGTTTTTTGAGTTTACCTTCTTTTTTTTCAACCGTAACGCCGGGCCAGTTGCCCACAAACTGATTGGAGCCGGTCAATGCGTTGAATAGAGTGGTTTTCCCGCTGTTCGGGTTGCCTGCAAGGGCGATTTTACATTCCATGAAGATCTTCCTTTCTGTGCCCGCCTTTTTTGGCGGTTTGGCACTTTGAGCGGTTAGTCAAAGCTAACCGTCGCCTGAAAAAATAATAGGGAACCGTTTTCGTCAAAAATGCTGAAAAGGGATTACTCAACCTCGATCATTTCCGCATCCGCCTTGCGGATCGAAAGCTCGTAGTTTCGCACGGTCACTTCAATCGGATCGCCGAGCGGCGCCACCTTGCGCACCTTGACCTCGGTACCCTTTGTGATGCCCATATCCATGATTCGGCGCTTGACGGCCCCCTCACCGTGGAGCTTTACGACCTTGGCGCTTGCCCCCACCTTGACATCTCTGAGTGTGTTCACTGCTGTATACCTCCTTATAAATTGATTACACCATAATTTTTCTTGCCAATTCATCGCTGAGCGCCACGCGGGATTCCTTGACCTTGACAATGACGTTTCCGCCGAGAATATTGACAAGACTGACCTCTCCGCCGACGTTAAACCCCAGATTTTCCAGATGCTTTTTCACCTCGGGACTTCCTCCGAGCTTTTTTACAATTTGCGGAACGCCGATGTCCGCTAAATTCAGAGGCATCATTTTTCCTCCTTCCTTTTAAACAAGTTCGCTTGCGCTAACCTCGTTTCCGAAAAAATCGGTTAGCAATTCCTAACCGATTTATATTATAGTTAGCATCCGCTAATTTGTCAAGACTTTTTTTGAATTTTTTTTGATTTTTGTCATTGTCATCCGAAAAGCATTGCATTTTTGTTGCATTTGTGGTATGCTATTGCTAACTAATAGGAAAAGGAAGGAACCGAACCATGCTGGAATCAGGAGAAATGTATCTGGAAACGATTTATATACTGTCGAAAAAATCCTCCGCCGTGCGGAGCATTGACGTGGGGGAGTATATGGGATATTCCAAGCCGTCGGTCAGCCGCGCGATGGGGCTACTGAAGAAAGACGGTATGATTGCCATGGATCCGTCGGGGTATATTGTCCTCACCGAAGCGGGGCAAAAGAAAGCCCAAAAGATCTACGAGCGCCATACCATTCTTACAAAGCTCCTCGTGGAGCTTGGGGTGGATGAGCCAACCGCGGCGGAAGATGCCTGCCGGATTGAACACTATCTCAGCGATACAACCTTTGAAAAGCTCAAAGCGCATTTTCAAAAGCATAATAAATCATAATGTAATATCAAACACAAGCCGCCGAGATTAACGTCGTAGAGAGTGCCGAAATGCTCAGAATGAGTGTTTCGGCACTCCCTTTTTTTGCAAAATAATCATGAATCAATCTTGCTTTTGACTTGCAAAACGATGAAAAAACGCCTCATTTTGTCATAAAAACCCCTTTTGTATATAAAATACAAAAATAATTATACGAATATTCACAACTTTATTTGTTATACCCCTTGACAAACACGGAGGATTGTTATAAAATAATTATGCTTTATTAAGAGTCATTCAAAAAAAAAAAAAAAACAGTTCACAATTTCGCCAAGAATCACGAAATGCAAGCGGACTTCGTCGAAGCGTCAGAAAAAATTGTGAAACGACAGCGTCAAACAAAATTTTCAGACATTAAACTTATATCGGTTCGATTGTATCTACCCGCCGACAAATATTTTGGCAGACAGTACAGTGATCGAACTTTTTTTGAGCCTCCATGAAACTCCCAAAAAGGCATCATCGTAAAGCAAAGGAGATGAAACGGAAAAAAACAGCCCGGCATCCCATAGGGAAGCCGAGGCGGCGTTCGGATTCATCAGAACAGGAGGACGGCATCCGTCCGAATGGGACATAGCTCCGTGAAAGCGGATTAGCACCGGAACAAAACGAAAGGATGAATACAGAATGGACAGATACAGACAAAACGGAAAAACCGGCTCGTTTCTCGCTGTAAATAACGGCTCGGTGGAAGGATGCGTGGCCGATATTTCCTTTTTGGCCAGAAACGGCGGCGCCGGTTTTGTGTACGAAAACAACGCAAAAATCACAAATTCGTCGTCCGTAAAATGTGTCAAAGGCAAGTACGCCAAAGGCTTCTACGTCCGAAACGGCGGCACGATCACGGCCTGCGGATATATCGCCGGGAAAAGCGCCCATAAAATCGGAAAGGACGGCACGGACGAATATATTTTCGGCAACCCGGAGCTGTATATCTCGTCGGAAACTCCGACAGAGGAAATCCATCAAAGGCTGGGGCTTGCCTCCGTCTGGAAAAACGAATCGGCGAAAAACGGAAAATTTGTTCCTGACCTCGCTGCCAATATGTGCAGTCTTTCCGCCGAAGAAGAAAACATCATTGTGATTCAAACGGCGGACGATCTGAAACAGATGATCGAAACCGTCAATTCGGGCGACAAAAACGCCCTCGGAGCGCATTATCAGCTGGCGGACGACATCAATATGAAAGGCGCACGCCTCCGCCCGATCGGCGACGAGAGCTATCCGTTTGCCGGCATTTTCGACGGAAACGGAAAAACCGTCAGCAACTTCACCATCGACTGCCGCGGCGGCGAATACGGAGGCTTTTTCGGCTGTACCAAAAATGCGAAGGTGGCCAATCTCGCCCTGGATTACATGTTGAAGGGAAAAGGCGGCGTAACCGTCGGAGGAATGGCGGGCAGCATCATGGGCGGCAGCTTTGAAAACTGCCAGGTCAGACTTGCCATGTCGCCGGGCATGTGTTCGGGCGGCTTCTGCGGCAAAAACTCCGGCACCATCCGCAACTGCTACGTCGGCGGTAAAATCGCACCTCCCGTGCCGCTTCTGCCGTGGCTGATTCCGAGCTTGGCTGTGTTGCTTGCCCTGCTCACCGTTGGTTCCGTGATTCTTGTGAAGAAACTGACCGGCAATGTTCCGTTCCGGCCGGAGATTATTGATCCGAACCAGGTGCCGGTGCCAAAGCCGAACCAGCCGGAGGATCCGCCCCCGGCGGGAAGCAACCGCATCAGCCTGGAGCTGAATCACGAGGTCTATGTCAGCGCAACCACCATGGTGGGACAGATGGACTATGTAAACCCGCACCGAAGCACACAGGACGTTGTGATACGGCTCTGTATCAGCGATGCGGAGCTGACCAAGGCCGGCTACGATCTTGTCGCCTGCAAGGTGCGGACGAAAAAGGAACTGAGCGCCGAGGGCTACAACCCCGAAAAGAGCTATACCGTGCTGTACAGCTCGCAAAGACTTCAGATCGGCTATAAGCTCGGCTACTGCAAGCTTTCGCCTCTCCCGAACGGAGAGACGCTGAAGGTCGGCGACTACGAGATGATCATGATGATCGACGCATACGATCCGAAAACCAACGAAAAGGCCATCGTCAACGCGCAGGCCATGACAACCATTCATATTGTAGACAGATAAAAAACACGCTGAATCCTATCCTGCAAAATCCAACAGAAAGGGGGCGATAAAGATTGACGGTCAACGATAAACATCGAAAACCATCCGACATGCAAAGGTCGATTTCACTTTTGCTTGTGATAGCCATGCTGGCAACAATCTTTGTCGTTTCCCCTTTTTCGGTTTCGGCGGCCGATCCTGACTATGAGGAATTTTCAAGCGGCGCAGTGCTGCTGGACGCAAGCTACAGCGACAAGAACGTGCTGATCAAAAACGGCGTCTTTTCCGTCACCGTGTCCGGCGCGACCAATGTCAATATCATCTTTGAAAGCGTCACGATGGACAGACGCTACGCATCGGATACAAATAGGACAGTTCAAAACCTTTATGACGTTTCGCAGAAGCTCGGCTGGGTAAAAAATGACGGAACCTATACCGCGCAGACCTGTCCGCTTTTGCTGACCAACAATGCAAGCGCAACGGTTGCCTTCCGCGGGGTGAATAACTTTTATGCGGGAACCAACGGCTGTACCGTAAGCGCCACGAATTCTTATACGAAACGGCAGTCCGGCGGTGGATTTGCAGGCATCCAGGTGGACTCCGGCTCCACGCTGACGATAGCGCAGAGCGGCGGTACGCTCAACGTACACGGCGCCTTCTATGTGGAAACTGACAACTCCAACAACGTACCGAACACGAATCTTTACGAAAACGACAGAGTAGGCTACGGCTGGCCGAGCGGTGCTCAGACCGACCTTTCCGGCGGCGCCGGCATCGGCGGCGGAGCGGCATGGAACACGACCACGAGTGCGTCTCAGTACTATACCGCGGGAACGCCCGGCACCATCATCATCAACGGCGGAAACATCAACGCCCACGGCGGACATCAGGCGGCGGGTATCGGCGGCGGTCTGAACGGCGCGGCCACATCGACATCCATCACCATCAACGGCGGCAACGTCGTAGCTTACGGCGGCCGATGGGCGCCCGGCATCGGCGACGGCGATTCGCTGCAAAACAATTGGACAACAAAATATACGGATTCGTATTCCATCGACATCAACGGCGGTACCATCCAAGCCACGGGCGGTGTAAACTGTCCGGGTATAGGAACGACGGACGAGGTTTCCGCTAATCAAACACGCCAAGATACCTCCGGGCTTACGATACAATTGAACGGCGGAGAGATCACCGCAAGATCGGGCTACCCGGATAAGTTCAACCCGAAGGGAACAGCCGGCTACAGCGGAACCGACGCGGCGGCGGCCATCGGCGCCGGAAACAATACGAATATGCACTCGAACTCCATCCATGTCTCATCTGCGGCGAAAATTATCGCGTCGGGCTTCGGCCATTATTCCGTGACCGAAAACGGCGTAAACCATGAAACGCTCCCCACGGTCAACATCGACTCGGACAGCTACGCCTTTCTCGGCCGATTCCCCGAGCTTACCTCGCACACGGAAAGACCGTTTGAGCTTTTTGAGGCGCAGCGCTTTGACGTTGCCATCGGCGATAAAACCTATCAGTATGTGAAATATGTCACACAGCCGGCAAACGGCAGTGCGGGCGAAATTTACTATTACTGCCCCGAAGCACCCGATAACAAATGGCTCAAAAAGGCCGGAGCGGACGGCACAATCGAAAACGCCGCGGATGTTTCCCTTGATTCTCTTTCGGCTCTGGAAACCAAAATAGAAGAGCTGATGCTCACGCTCTATGTGGATGAAGGCTCGGTGAAAATCGGCGAAATTATCTCGCCCGCGCACTTCCGCTCGATTGCGCTGACACTGCCAAACCCGGAGGAGCACGGCGGCATTTACGCCTTGAAAATCCCCACAGACGCTCTGTACGGCTACGAGGGTGAGGCCACGCTGCCGACGGTGGGTTATGTTGTCATCACCATCGGGGCGCAGGAGCAGGGAGTCCTGTCCGGCGAGATCGCCTATCCCGGCAAGCTGAATATCAAGGCGGATGCCGTTTCCGAAATGTTCACCGACCTTGACATCTACCGCGACGCGCTCCATGACGACGGCCGAAACGGTCTGATCGGCGACAAATTCATGGAAAATGTGTTTGCCTATCGGGTGTATATCGAAAGCACCGACAATACGGCATATCTTTACGCCAAGTTTGCCCCCAATGACACCACATTGGTGTCCCTTGAGGAGCTTTCCGGCGCCCACTTGGACGTGGATTCCGCCACCGGCATCGTGACCGCCACAATTGACATGACGGATCTGACGGAAAAGGTGATACGCCTGAAAAAGACCGATACCGTAACGGTAGACGGAAAGGCCGAAACACTCCACTCTGTGGTGTATAAAATCACCATTGTGAAAAAAGCGGAATACAAAATCGAGTTGAATCCGCTGGACAAAATTTACGACGGCATGGCGGTCAAGCCGTCGATTGTTCGGCTCTATTCCGAAGAAACAAACGAAGAATATATCCCCACCGAAGCGGAGCTGAACTCTGTGGAATATACCTATTACAGACAGGACGGCACCGCGTGGACGCCCATCGGCGCCGCGCCGAAGGACGCCGGCACGTACAAGGTTTCCGCAAGAATCGCCGCCGTCAGCTATAATGCGACGTCGGAAACGCAGTTTACAATATCCAAGCGCACCGTCACGGTCAACCGCATTGAACACCCCCTGACTTACGTCAGCTCGGCCGAATATAATACGGGCTGGACGGGAACCACCACGCACCCCGTGGAAAACCCCGGAAGGATCTTTCTCAATAACGTCATAAGCGGAGACGACCTGTCGGCGACCGCCGCAATTTTCTATAACGACATCACAATCGGCTACAAGGCGGATAAAATCACGCTGAAAGGCATAACCCTCTCCGGCGCGTCGGCTCATAACTACGAAACCGCTTCCACGCAGAACGTTTTCGGTCAGATCAGCTATAAGCTGGACCAAGCGATCTTTAAGAAAAAGCCCGGTCATCATTGGGATAAATTCTATCCCGTGGACAGTACCGTTCCTGTAGGTCCCCCCGGCACGGTGGATTATCATTCGCCTCCGACCACGATCGACGGAAACATAGTTTATGACACGCACGGCGACCATGTGTACGCCCGAACGGAAAACACAGGCGAGGAGCAGTCGATCTACGCCGTGGACATCGAGTTTGGCGCCATGTATTTCTCTTATTCCAAATCGCAGTGGAACCCGAACACCATGACGTATAAGGAGTTGGCCGACGAATCGCGCTGGACAGGCTTTGACGGCGGCAACAACTGCGTGACGGTGATCAACCGCTCCAACCGCGCCGTATATTACGCGCCCAACGTCAGAATCGACTTTCTTCATTCCGCCATCGGCGACAGCACCACGGGCATCAAGGCAAACTTTTATGACACCAATGCCGATACCGGCACCATCATCACAGGCATCAAGCGGGAGCTTTCCGCGGCAACGGCAGGGAACATCGCCGCCCTCGGCACGGCGCAACGCCAAACGTGCTATATCAGGCTTTCGGGCGTTCCGCAGCTGGCAGAATCGGATCAGTTTACGGTTGTCGGCGGCGTGACAGTGACAATATCGCGCACCAACGAATAATTTTACCGATATAACTATAACCCGCAGAGTGCGGTTTATATATAAATAAAATAAAAAAATATAAAAGCTTTTGAAAGGAGCAAACAAAATGAAAAAATTTTTTGCCATTCTTCTTACCGTTGCAATGCTTGCCACGGTGCTTGCCGTGTCCGTAAGCGCGGCCGGCGTGATCGACAGCACAACCGGAGTTCTGCCGGAGAATTTCACGACAGAATCAGCACCCGGAGTAGATCTGAACGTAAAGGTGTCGGACATCACGCACAAATATGCGGCTGATATTATATTTACGCCTACGGATCTGCTTATTGGCGGCACAATCACATGGAACGTCAACACAATGAAGTATGATGTTGCTGGCGCCACACTTGCAAATACCACCCAGAAGGTCAAGGTTTCCAATCGCTCCGACCTTCCCATATACTCGTATGCAACAATCAGTGAAACCGATGATGATGACGGTATTACAATTGAAGCCGTTAACGGCGCAGGAAACAAGCTGAAAATCGACAAAGCAACC
>CAKSIP010000011.1 GCA_934462825.1 uncultured Eubacteriales bacterium
ATCTCGTTCGGCTCAAAGTGGGTATCTGCCACCAAAATACCGCTTTCCGCGCATATATGGACACTCACGCTTGAGTATTTTTCAAATTCGGCGGAAATCTCAGGGTATAATGCCTGGATCCCCTCAAAAATAAACACGTCCCGTTCGGTAGATGTTACCGAGCGATACCCGGTACGCTTGCCGGACACAAAATCAAATATCGGTACATCGACATACGTTTTTTTCTCGGAAAAGATGGCAGCCACGCATTGTATCAAGGCGTTAAAATCAATCGTATCAATCGAATCGTAGTCCATATCAATGGTTGGATCCATTTCGGCGCGTTCCCGAAGATAGTCTTTATTATAATAGAAATCGTCGATGGATACAACATGAACATTTTTCCCAAACTGCTTCAATTCTTCAATCAACAGATTGGCCGCCGTAGTCTTGCCGGAGCAAGTAGGGCCGGAAAGTGCGATCAGACGCACGGTCGAATCGGCGCAAATATCAGAAGCAACCGCGCGAAGCCGGATTTCAAAATCGGCCTCTGCTGCATGCACAAATTCTTTTTTTTCCCATTCGCTGATGAAATGGTTTGGCTCTTGCAAGTCATTGTTTTTCATGTTCCGTTATCCTCCTTTTCGCTTGATATTAAATGCAGGGGCAAAGCAAGCGCGTCTCACGACTCCATCATGCCCTGCCGACAATAAAATGCTTCGATCTTTGCCAAAATCTCTCCGCTTTTATTTTCGGAAAGATATTCATAGGGATATTTCTGATTAAACAAACGGATGATTTTATTTTCTCGACGGGTGTTTTCTCCGTCCTCTGTTGCCGCTGTTTCGTTTGCGTTGGCATGCCCGCTTTTGGCCTGATGATTGACAAGCTTGGTGACCGCACCTGCGCCAACCGCAAAAATGCTGTGCGTTTCCTCCATCATATGGATATTATAAATTCCCTCTGCTCCGTCCTTGGCAAAGCCGACATTTTCAAAGTTGCCCACTGTTTTCTTCTGCCGGTACATATAATAAGGCATATATCCGGCCTGAGCCGCTTTAATTTGCACGTAATCTACGCACTTGCCGGCGTCGCCGCCGCGCATGGAAAACACATCGCAACCGTTGCGCAAAAGCTCGGCGGATTTTTTTACGCAAAAGGTATGTACTGTAATATTCGCCGGATCCAAGGCCACAATCTGATCAAACGTGGAAGAAAATGTTTTGAAATTATCCTCCGGCAATCCGACAATCAAATCCGTATTGATATATTTTATACCGGAATGCGCCGCAATATCATACGCTCTCAAAAAATCTTCGGCGGTATGATGGCGACCGATCCGTTCCAAAACCTTTTCGCAAAGGGATTGGGGGTTCACACTGATTCTGGTAACGCCATGCTCATAGGCAATGCGCAGTTTCTCGGCGGTAATTGTGTCGGGGCGTCCGGCTTCCAGCGTAAATTCCTCCAAAGCCGAAACATCGGTTTCCCGGCCTATCGTTTCCAACAAGGTATACAGCTGTTTTTCATCAAGAATGGTAGGGGTGCCTCCGCCGATATACACCGATTTGACATGCAAACCAAGGCGGCGAATCAGCGCAAAATTGGCTTTCACATCACAAATCAAGCGCTCCAAATAGTCGGGAATCAAGGAAAGAAGTCGTTTGGAGGAATACGACACAAAAGAACAATAGCTACACCGCGAAGGGCAAAAAGGAATTGAAATGTAAACACTGCAATCTTTTTCGTCCGGCGTACCTATGATTTTTTTCTCGCACACTGCTACTTCCGTAGCCAATGCCGCCTTTTTGGGAATCACAAGGTACTCGGAAGTAAGTATTTTTTTCACTTTGGCCTTGCTAAAGCCCATATTTAAGTATTCCGTTGCGACTTTGGAAGGACGCACGCCGGTCAAAATACCCCAAGAGGGCTTATACGACTCCATTGCGCCCAAAACCGCCACCACAGCCGCACCGACAGCAATCTTTTTCGTGCGCTCCGCGGATCGGATTTCATTAAAATCGCAGCTTCTTGTTTCCGTCAATGTCCGCTCGGCTCTGATGGCCGTAGCGGTGGCTTCATATCCGTGATCTGTGGCGCGCAGTTCCAAATTCAGGCACGGCGTTCCGTCCTCGGCATCATTCCCCGAAAAACCGGCGCCGGGGTAAAAAATCATGCAAAGCGTCTGCACATAGTACCGATTGACCTCACCCTTGATATTGATTTGCATGCTAAATTCTCCACATCTGATGAATTGATTTTCTGTATTATTGCATTATTGCTTTTTCTTTAGCCACATATGGCTATCCAAAAGAATCGTCACCGGGCCGTCATTGAGGATGGAAACCTCCATATCGGCCCCAAATTCACCCGTAGCAACATGGCGCACTTCCCTTTTCATTTGCCGGACAAACGTCTCGTAAAGGGCGTTTGCTTCGGCCGGAGGGGCTGAAGCCAAAAAATCCGGGCGATTTCCTTTTTCGCAATTTGCATACAGCGTAAAATTGGATACGATCAGAGCCTCGCCTTCCACATCCCGAATGGACAAATTCATTTTTCTGTCCTCATCGGAAAAGATTCGGAGCTTGGCAATTTTTGACGCCATGATTTCAGCGTCCTGCTCCGTATCGCCGGCGCCCACGCCGAGCAGAATCATAAGGCCCTGTCCGATTTCCCCACAGACAGCTCCTTCAATGGAAACCGATGCTTTTTTTACCCGTTGCAAAACTGCTTTCATAAAGTCCTATCTCCTTCTTTTCTGTTCTTTGCCACTTATATACCGATCCGTATCGGCGTTTATTTGGAAAAGCCGCGTGTCACGCTTTCAATTCCATTCAAGTCCTTCAACCGAGACACGATGGATTTATAATGTTCGATATTCTTACAGCTGATTTTCAGATTGATAATAATTTTATCACTGCCGTATTTTTGCGAGTTGATCTGCAAAATGGAAACCCGCATATCGGCCAAAGCGGCGGTAATATCGGCAATCAATGTGATGGTATTGTAGGCGTAAATCTGCACTAACGCTTCATAAACGCTATCTCTGGTTCCGGCCGCAGGCAACTCCCAATGAGCCTCCAGCCATCGGTCGGCATTTTCCAGGTTTTTCATTCCCATAATCACATTGGGGCAATCGCTCTTATGAATGGAAATGCCGTATCCCTTCGTCACAAAGCCGATAACGCTGTCTCCGGGCAACGGATTGCAACATTTTGCAAACTTCACAAGGCATCCGTATTCTCCGTCCACCACAATGCCGCTGTTGGACTTGATATTTTTCGGCTTGTCAACGGTTTTAACCTGATTGACGTCTGTAATAGCGGGTTCCTCTATGTCAGGCTTCACCACTCGGTCAAATTCATCCTTAAGCTTCAAGGCGATTTTTGACACGGGCAATCCGCCATATCCGATGGTATTATACAAATCATCAATCGAGTTAAAGCCGCTACGCGCCGCCACATTGGAAACAATTTCATTGCGCTGCGCTTCGGTGCAGGCATAGGCGTAGTGACGAAATTCGGCATCTATCGCATTTTTTCCGACGGCGATATTATCTGCGCGTTTTTCTTTCTTGAACCATTGCCGGATTTTTGTCCGCGCTTCGCTGGTTTTCACGATCTTCAGCCAATCGCGGCTGGGGCCTTTTGAGGAGGAAGACGTCAGAATTTCCACAATTTCCCCGTTTTGCGGGACACGGTCAATCGGAACAATCATACCGTTGATTTTGGCGCCGATCATTTTATTTCCCACGGCCGAATGGATGGCATAGGCAAAATCAATCACGGTTGCGCCCTGCGGCAAGGCAATTACGTCGCCTTTCGGAGTAAACACAAAGGTTTCGTCGTGAAATATATCCGTTTTGATCGCATTCATGAACTCGTCGGGATCTCGGGTGCCGTCCTCGGTTTCAATCAGCTTGGCAATCCATTCCAGCTTCTTGTCGATTTCCTCTTTAGAGCGCTCGCCGGATTTGTATTTCCAGTGCGCGGCCACACCGTATTCGGCAATATGATGCATTTCCCAAGTACGAATCTGCACCTCAAACGGAATACCATCCCGCCCGATAACGGTGGTGTGCAAGGAGCGATACATATTCGGCTTCGGCGTGGAAATATAGTCCTTGAATCGGCCGGGCATGGAATTGAACATTTCATGAATCAAGCCAAGAGCTGTATAGCACTCCAGCTCGGTATCCACAATCACGCGCAAGGCGTAAAAATCGTAGATTTCATCAAAGCTTTTGTTTTGCGTGTACATCTTTTTATAGATACTGTACACGGATTTGATGCGCCCTTCCAGGGTGAAATGAATATCATTTTCCCGCAGTTTTTCGTCCACCTGCGCGCGAACCTTTTCAATAAAGTCGCGGTTTTGGCCGTACTTCTTTTCAATGTCGTTCCGCACTTCTTCATAGCCAATCGGATCCAAATATTTCAAGCCGAGATTTTCCAGCTCTTGCTTGATTTTTTGCATACCGAGGCGATGGGCCAGCGGAGCATACACCTGCATGGTTTCCAGCGCCGTAATGCGTTGTTTATTGGCGGGCTTTGCGCTCAGGGTACGCATATTATGCAGGCGGTCGCACAGTTTTATAAAGATAACACGGATGTCCTTGGACATGGCCAGAAGCATCTTACGGAGGTTTTCGATATGTGCTTCTTCCTTATCCTCCACCTGCATAAATACAATTTTAGTTACCCCGTCTACCAGCAAAGCCACTTCCGGCCCGAACTGCTTTTCAATCTCTTTGAGATTGGTTTTGTCCGAGCAATCCTCCACCGTGTCATGAAGCAAAGCCGCGCAAATGGAATCGGTATCCAATTCCAGGCCTGCAACAATTTCCGCCACGGCTACCGGATGCGAAATATAAGGCTCGCCGCTGTTGCGGAACTGCCCGTCATGCAAGTTTTTAGCGTATTCGTATGCACGGATAATTTTATCGGTATCATACTTTTTTCCGGTTGCTGCCAAAATATTCAGCAACCGCTTGATCGTCACATCTTGTCGATTGATTTCTGCGCTCATACGACTCCTTTCGATGTTTCTCGGTTCCTCTTTCCTGCTTCATACGGAGTATATTGATAGGCCGCAGGTTGAATCAACTCCGATTTCTGCACTGACTCCGAAGCATTTTCAAAATGGAGGATTTCTCTATATTGGTTTTAGAGGCACTGAAATACACGTCGAACTTATAGTGATCGTCCTCGGTAATTTCCACGCCGCATATTTTCAACTCATGAAGGATTCTTATAATAAATTTCAGCTTCACGTAATTGATGGAAGATCGGTCGCCCCGATTCAGAAGGGACAGCATCACATCGGACGACATGGCATCATGTCCCAGACGAAATTCGCGTCGGATCACGGTGTAAACAGCAACAAAGTCCTCCCGCGTCGGAATAAAATTTTCTTCCATATCAAAGGCTCCGCCTGCTTTGATCTGCTCATATCTTTCATGAGCCATCTCTCGTTTTTGCTGCCAGGATTCGGAGGTGCGGAGGTCCTGCACGATCATTTGGACGGTTTTTACGCCCTGAAACTCATTGATGTCCATATTGAAGACAACATCCACTTCATCGCCTTCCAGCAGTGAGAGCCTGACCGGTGCCATTCCGAAATAAACGGCATTCAGCACAACACCGTCTTTGCTTAAAATCAGCTTTGTATGCTTTCCGGCTCCAATCGGTATGATTTTCACAATTGTTGCATCCCGCAAAACAAAGGCAGGGATCGGATTGGCAACGCCAAACGGCTCAAGACGATACAGCTCCATGACCTGCTTTATGGTAATATCGCTCATATTGATTTCGCAGTCCGCCTCTACCTGCACGACAATCGGATTTTCTCCAAGGTACTGATTGGCATACTCGTTGATCTTACGTCGAAACGCTTCAATATTTCCCCGTTCAATGGTCAAGCCGGCCGCCAATTCGTGACCGCCGTATTTGCACAGCAAATCCTCACAATAGTTCATGGCATTTACCAAATTCATGCCTTTCACGCTTCGCCCCGATCCTTTGCCGCTATCATCCGGGCTTGGATAGCCGCGGGTAGCTCCGTCAAAGGAAATCAAAATGGACGGAAGGCCGTAGCGCTCCGTGATCCGCGACGCTACAATTCCGATAATACCCTGATTCCAATTATCATCATCAATGATAATCACTTTATCATTGTCAAAGTCATGGGTTTGCTCGATTTTTTTATAGGCCTGTTCGGCAATCCGGTTTTCTTCCACCTGTCTTTGGCGATTGATCTCGCACAGTTCCTCTGCCATGGCCGCCGCCTTTTCCGGTGAATCCGCCAAAAGCAATTCCACCGCTTTGGAAGCATTGCTGATACGCCCGGCCGCGTTGATTTTGGGCGCTAAGCCATATCCGATAAAGCTCGATGTAATCTTCCGCTTTTTCGGCTGTGGGCGAGCGGCAGTGCCGCTATTTGCCGCCGGTCGAACATTTCCTCCCGATTTTTCATTGGCGGCTTCAATCAATGCCGCAAGTCCGAGTCGCCCGGTTTCTGCGATTCTACGCAAGCCAAGGGCAACAATCAAACGGTTTTCGCCCACGATAGGCATAACATCGGCAATCGTTCCGATAGCCGTAAGGTCGGCGTATTCACGAAAAACTTTTCGCACGCCTTCAATTTCAGGAATCCCCTGCTCGCGGCAAAGCACGCTTTCATAAGCGCAAATCAATTTGAAAACCACACCAACCCCGGCCAATTCCTTAAACGGATATTGACAATCCGGGCGGTGAGGATTTACGACGGCGCATGCGTTCGGAAGCTCCGGGCGGCATTCATGATGATCGGTAATCACCATGTCAATGCCTTTGCTCCGGGCATATTCTACTTCCTCGTTGGCGGTAATGCCGGTATCCACTGTAACAATCAACTCGGCGCCCTGCGCCTTAAGCCGATCAATGGCGGCGCAAGAAACGCCATACCCTTCTCCGTTGCGGCGCGGTATGTAATATTCTATATCGGCGCCCTTTTCGGACAGGAACAAATACAACGTACTGACCGCGGTAACGCCGTCCACGTCGTAGTCTCCATAAATCACGATCTTCTCATGCTGCTCTATCGCTTGTCGAATCCGGTCGATCGCTTTATCAATGTCCGTCATCAAAAACGGATCATAGAGGGATGAGGTTTCGTTATCGAGAAATTGCTTGGCTTCTTGAGGGGTTTTATAGCCGCGATTATACAGAAGCTTGGCACAAAGCTCGGATACCCCCAATTGCTCAGAGACTTGCTTAACCGCTTCATCTCTTGCTATATCACCACTATCTTTGGGGTAAAGTATCGACCATACCTTTGTTTTCTTCTTACTTTCCATGATTGTTTCTTCCTTTTTCCATTGCGAACCAACCTCGTCATCTGCCCGAAAGCCCGTTCTATATATCAAAATATCAAAATGGATTGATTTTTTCCAATTTGCTTTTTGCTTTTTCTGTCTTCTTCTGCTGCTCCGCTTTTCAATCGACACAAGGAGCATATCTTCGCATGATAGCCAAGGCCGTTCCGATTCCGTCCACAGCCGCGCTGGTAATTCCGCCGGCATAACCGGCACCTTCCCCACAGGGGTAAACCAAATCGGACGCCACGCTGTTCAGGGTATCGGCGTTCCGAAGAATCCGAATCGGCGAGGATGTGCGGGTTTCCACGCCCGTCAGCACAGCATCCGGCGCGTCAAAGCCTTCGATTCGACGGCCGAAAGAGGCAATCCCACGCCGAAGCTCCTCGGTCACAAAGGGCGGCAAAAGGGTGTCGATTCGCGCCAATTGATACCGATTTCCTCCCATATAGCTGGGAAGGATCCGCTTTGGCTCGGTAGTCAAGCGCCCTTCGGTAAAATCGCCCACGGTTTGAACCGGTGCATGATAGTTATTACCGCCGGCACGGAATGCCGCCTGTTCCAGCGATCGCTGAAATTGAATCGCCTTTTCCACAGAGCATCCATAGTCCTCGCAACGAACCGATACGGCAATGGCTGCATTGGAATTTACGCCGTCGCGGGCGAAGCAACTCATACCGTTGACAACCACGCCTCCCGCTTCGGAAGCCGCTGCCACAACTTCGCCACCGGGACACATACAGAAAGTATACACGCCACGGCCGCTTTTTGTATCAGACAGATTATATTCTCCTGCGCCCAATTTAGGATGGCCTGCGAAACTGCCATACAGGGCACGGTCGATGTCTTCCTTCCGATGCTCAATCCGCACGCCGACGGAAAAAGGCTTGGGTAGGATCGTTTCCTTTTGCATAACAAGCGTTTGCACTGTATCACGTGCGCTGTGGCCGATGGCCAACACCATGGTGCCACACGAGAAATCCCCTTGAGACGTTTTTACGGAAAGACCTCCGTCTGTATTTTTTTGATAGTGCTCCATGCGGCAACGGTAAAGCACGCGGCCGCCCAGCTGCTCGATCCTCGTCAAAATCGCTTTGACAACGCCACGCAATCGGTCGGTTCCGATATGAGGTTTTGCTTTCGTCAAAATTTCATCGGGGGCGCCGAACTCATGCAAGCGTGTCAAAACGTAATTGCATTTTTCATCGTTGATTCGTGTAATCAGTTTTCCGTCGGAAAAGGTTCCCGCGCCTCCGGCGCCAAACTGAATATTGGAATCAGCATCCAACACGCCGTTCTGATAAAAAGCATTCACATCGGCCACTCGGTTTTCCACGCTTTCGCCTCGATCTATCAAGATCGGAGCGTAGCCGTTCTCCGCCAAAAGCAAAGCACAGAACAGACCGGCCGGCCCCATACCGACCACCATCGGTCGGCCATACATTTTGTCCTTGCCAAAGGCAATGCTGAGAGGCGCTTCGTTCACCGACACGGCCCCTGCCTTCAAAAGTGCTTTTTGTACCGAAGGCTGTGCGCCCAATGTATCCGGCAATTCGACCAGCACCGAGCAAACAACCTTAATCTCATTTCTTTTTCTTGCATCCCAAGACTTTTTATAAAGTCGAAAATGAAGCGTTCGGGGATCCAAACCCGAACGCCTCATTTTATCAACGGCTGATGCAAGAATTTCCTCATCCTCTACCCAAAAGGGGAGAATTATATTTTGTAAAAGGACTCTCACGATTCCGAGCTCTCCTCAATGAGGGTTTTGGTCACTTTATATTTCACGGTTTTGAGATCCTGATCGACCAGCTTTACATTTTCCGGCAACAAAAGATTGTTTTCGGTTGTCACTGAGCCGCCGGCTGAATTGGTGATTTTCCCGATGGTAACCTCCACCGATTCCATTTCCGCGATTTTTTTCGGTTCTCCCACTACTTTGACGGTTTCCGGCATAAATTCAATTTGGTATTTATAACGATCCGTATCATCGGCCGTATAGGACGCTTGCAGGGGCACCGTTTTTTCTGCTGTCACTTTGACCTTTACCGTCGTTTCGCTGACATCGGTTCTGACATACGGATTTTTGACTTCGTTTCCATCCGCATCACAAAGGGTAATAGCCGCTTTAACATTTACGCTGGCTGTCACCGTCCCAAGGTCGCATTTGATTTGCGCGCTCTGTATTGTATCCAACACCGTTTTCGGGCCGGACACAAGCACCGAAGTAATTTCCGGCTCCGGCTCACCGATGGTCAGCTCATTGGAAACATTATAAAGCAATTTAACGCTGATGTCTATGTTTTTTTCGGCATTTTCATCGGCAAAAACGCCGATTTTGGAAGGCGACACCGATTCCAGCTTGATGCTTCCCGGCAGATTATCGACGGAAACATCCAGCATATGCCGTCCCGCTTTTGTAATCGAATCCAGCGTCACGTGAGCAAAAATATCCTCCGCGGTACATTTCATAATCTCACTGCGAGGCCCTTTCACGGTAATACTGACTTCTGTATCGTACCCGCTAATCAAAGACAAATTATGCCTTTCTTTCAAATCCTCCGTCCCCTCAAGAACGACAACCACTTTGGAAAAAGTATGCTCATAATTCCCGTTTTCCGTTTGCAGCACGTAAGCCCAAACGCCAAAGGCAACGCCAAAGCACAGCACAAAAGCGATAATATCAAGAATCCTTCTTTTGCGTATCTGCTTTTTTTCCGTGCTTCCGTCCGTAGGAGCGATTTGATTCTGATTCTGATTCATATTCACACCATGACTTTCGCTCCGCGAAAGTTCCTTCTTTTGCGTAATATGCGTAATATATGCGGCACGCAGGCCGCCGGCTTTTTTGTCGCTTAAATGCAAGCGCCTTTTCACTCCGCTGCGTCGCTTATTTTTCGGTTTCCACCGGCTCCGTTGTGCTTTCGGCTTTTCTGATTTTTTTGGTTTTTTTCAAATGCGGTTTAATGTTTTGCGCCATGAAAAAGGATTGAACCACCTCATACAATTTGTCGTGCGAATACTGACGGCTCAGCTCCCCTTGATAAGCCACGGAAATGGTACCGGTTTCCTCTGAAACCACAATAACCAAAGCATCGCTGTTCTCGCTGACGCCGACAGCGGCCCGGTGACGGGAACCGAGATTGCCCACCATATCGTCGCGGGAAGCCAGCGGAAGGAAACAGCCGGCCGCATAAATTCGCAGATCCCGGATAATCACTGCACCGTCATGCAAAGGGGCTTTATTGAAGAAAATGTTTTTCAGCAACGGCGTTGTAATTTTCGCATCAACAATTTTACCGGATTGGATATAATCTCCGAGCTTTGTGGTATTTTCAATGACTACCAGCGCGCCGGTTTTCGTTTTGGAAAGGTCGCACATAGCTGTTACCAAAGCCTCAGTCGCCGCCTTGATTTCCGCTTCATCGCGGGATTCCGTGGCGATGTTTTTAATGCCCGTCACGATGGGGTTGCCGCCCACTTTTTCCAACGCGGCACGCAATTCAGGCTGGAAAACGACGATAATAGCCAACATACCGACCTGATAGAAGTTAGACAAAATAAAATTCAGTCCACGGGCGCCGACCAAGGTACTCAAGCCCCAAACCGCAAAAATTAACACAAGACCGATGGCCAGCTTCCCTGCGCGTCTTTTGCTGATAAATTTATAAACGGCAAAAAACAAGAGAGACATGACCAAAATATCAAGGACATTGACGATGATCTGCCATGGCGACATATTTGCAATATAATCCGATACGCTGGAAAAAAACTCTGTCATGGTTTTGCGTATCTCCACAATAAGTTCAGGCATGGGTGCAGACTCCTTTGATTTCGATAGAAAAATGGGGATGCCAAGCAACGCATCCGCTTACAACGCATTACTAATATTATAATCATATCATACTTTCTTTCTTTTTTCAACATTTCTATAAAAATATATTTTATAATTTTATTGTTTCTTTATTATTTTTTACTTTTTTAATGGCTTGCAAGCCGGAATTTTTTTCGTTCTCCGGGAAATTCCGACAAGAAACGATTGATTTTCCTTATCCGGCATGATATAATATTTTAAAAATAAAAAAGCCTTTGCTTTTCCCTCTTTCGTTTTTCGTTTTTCGTCTTTCGTCTTTTGTCGCCGTCGCGCACCGGCTGTGCCACGGCAAGGCGAAAAGAAACAGCAAAGGGCATGGAGGAACACGTTGATGGATTTCAGTTTCAATTTGCCGGTACGAATCATTTCCGGCGTCGGATGTATACAGCAGCATGCCGATTTATTTCAGCTTGGACAAACCGCATTTATTGTAACCGGCCAAAGCGGCGCGGCGAAAAGCGGTGCCTTGGCGGACGTCCTCGCCGTTTTGGAAAAGAACGGCATCCCCTATCATTTGTTTGACAAGATTGAAGCCAATCCCTGTCTTTCCACCTGTTTTGAAGGCGGGCATTTGGCGGCCGACACAGGCGCGGATTTTGTCATCGGAATCGGCGGCGGCTCCGCCCTGGATGCGGCCAAAGCCATTGCCGCTTTTGCCGCCAATCAGCAAATTATGATGGAAGATTTGTTTGCCGACGAAAAAAGAGTGAACCGTTCCCTGCCGATTCTTGCCGTCCCAACGACATCGGGCACCGGAAGTGAGGTCAACCCCTTCAGCGTGATGTCGCTCCCGGACGGCGAAAGAAAGCGCTCTTTTTCTGCGCCGGATTCCTGGCCCAAGGCTGCCTTTTTGGATCCGACCTACACGTACTCCCTTTCTGCCGTGCAGACACTCAGCACAGCGCTGGATGCCTTTGCCCACGCGATGGAGTCTTATCTTTCGCCCCGTTCCACGGAAATATCCGGCATGATGGCGCTCTATGCCGCTGAAAAAATTTGGCCGGTGATTCGGGACAACCCCGAAGAATACACACCGGACATGCACGCACAGCTTCTCTGTGCCTCCTGCGCCGCCGGCATTGCCATCAGCATCACCGGAACCGGATTCCCGCATCCCCTTGGCTACAGTTTAACGATGCTGCATGGAATTCCGCACGGACGCGCCTGTGCGGTATTTGAAGGCGATTTTATCCGATACAACCGGAAGACAGAGCAAGGACGGCGGCGGCTGGATGAGCTTACAGCGCGGATTTCCGTGGACGCCGAAGCGCTGGCAACCGGTCTTACGGAATTAGCGAATGTAGATTTTTCGTTCTCGGAAAGCGAGATTCATAAAATGATTCATTTGGTGTGCGATGCAAAAAATTACACCAACAGCCCTTATGTGATCTCGTATGATGAAATGCTGGAAATTTATCGTTCTCATTTTTTGAAATGATTTTTTGAAAAAACCAAGGAGCGGCATAGGAAGGCGAAAGCCCTTTCTCAGCCGCTCCTTCAATTTATAGTCCGTCTCCGATTATGCAAGGCTTGCCGGCAACTGAGATACCGTCATGGCGGCCTTTCGTTTTTTCGGCTCTTTCGAGGAAGCTTTACGCAATCCTTAGAATCGACGGTTTTTGTATCGCTTGATACAATTAACCGTTTTTCTTTGACTTAAGAAGGTCGTTCTTCACGTTCCACAGCCGTTCCGAAAGATCGACATAGTAGTTATGCGGATTTTCAAAGCGGAGAATTTCATCCCACATGCCATCCAATTCCTCGCAGCAATGACGCTTGATTTCATTCAAAGAAGGCAATTGATAAACCTGTTTTCCGCTCCGGAAAATCGGGACTTGCAATTCCGTCGCTGTGTAATCGACAAACTCCTTGCGCTTCCAGGTATATTCCGGATCGAACAGTTCAATCGGTTTGGAAAAATCAATGTTTTCGTCATGCACGCAAATCAGATCGGCCTCGGCTTTTCCGCTTTCCCTACCGCGCAAACGGTAAATCTTTTTGAAATGCGGCGTTGTAATCTTCCCCACGTTTTCACTAAGCTTGATTTTCGGGATCAGATGTCCCTCGGCATCCTCTACGGCTGCCAGCTTATAAACAGCGCCAAAAACCGGCTGACTTTTGGAGGTAATCAAGCGTTCGCCGACGCCAAAGGCATCGATGCAAGCGCCTTGCAAAATCAGATCGCGTATCAGATATTCATCCAGCGAATTGGAGGCAAAAATTTTACATTCCGGCCATCCGGCGGCATCCAGCATTTTTCTTGCTTTTTTCGACAAATACGTAATATCACCGGAATCGAGCCGTATGCCGCATTTGGTGATTCCGCGCGGGCGCAGCACATCGTTGAAGGCTTTGATGGCATTCGGCACGCCGCTTTTCAAAACATTATACGTATCCACCAAAAGCGTTACGCTTTCAGGATAAATTTCGCAATAGGTTTTGAATGCGGTATATTCATCCGGGAACATCTGCACCCAAGAATGTGCCATGGTTCCGGTGGCAGGAACGCCGAAAAGCTCGTCCGAAATGGCGCAAGCCGTAGAGGCGCAGCCTCCGATATAGGCGGCACGCGCTCCGTAAATGGCCGCATTGGCTCCCTGCGCACGGCGAGAGCCAAATTCACTGACCGCCCTTCCCTGCGCGGCGCGCGTAATGCGGGAGGCTTTCGTGGCAATCAGCGATTGATGATTCAGCTCCATCAAAAGATACGTTTCAATAAACTGCGCTTCAATAGCCTTGGCGCGCACGGTAATCAGCGGTTCGTTCGGAAAAACTACGGTACCCTCCGGCACAGCCCACATATCGCCATGAAAACGAAAGTCCTTCAGATACGAAAGGAATTCCTCGGAAAAACAATTTTTGGAGCGCAAAAACGCAATGTTTTCCTCGGTAAAGTGGAGATCGTTGATATAATCCACAATCTGCTCAAGGCCCGCTGCAATGGCATAGCCGCCGCCATCGGGATTGTCACGGTAAAATACATCAAAATACGTTACGGTATCCTTCATGCCACAGGCAAAGTACCCGTTTCCCATGGTCAATTCGTAAAAATCGAACAGCATGGTCATGTTTCCTGCAATGTTTTTCATAGAATCGTTCCTCAAGTCTTTCTTCAATTCTTTTTCATTCCAAGCGGCGGCCGATGCGCCTGCTTTTTTACAAAAAATCCGAATGCAAAGTTAATGCCAAGCTTTGCATTCGGAAAAAAATTATGAAATCCGCTGTAAATCAGATGTACTTTTTAACGACGTCGGATGCCACGTCCGCGGGCATAGAGGAGGTTATGAAAAGATGCGTGCCTGTTTTAGTCACAAGTGCATCCAGCTCCCCAAGCAATTTTTCAAATGCCGGAATATCATCATTACAGATTTTCAGCGCGGAATCAATGAACAAATCTGTCACGTCATGATTGCTTGCCAAAATTCCCGCTACAAAGCCAAACAACGACTGCGCATCTGCCACCAAAAAGTCTTCTGTGTTGATCAAACGTGCCTGATATTTAATGTCATAGCGCAACTTGTCGCCTTTTTCTATACAAACAACAGCACCGTGAGAGGTGGAAACCGCAGTATTGACCATTTCTATGAGTGTTTTGGTTTTTCCGGTGCCTTTGACACCAATCATAAGTTTCAACATCATTTTATTCCTCCGAGGTTTTTTCAGATTCGGAATGCTCCTTGTCTGTATTCATATTATACAATATTTCCCCGGAAAATGCAATAGCTTTTTGTTCTTTTTATTCTATTTTTCAAGAAAAATGATTTACATTTTCAGACGTTTTTCGATTTCCGCCTTTTGCGCTTCATAACCCGGTTTGCCAAGCAAAGCAAACATATTTTTCTTATAAGCTTCCACGCCGGGCTGATCGAAGGGATTGATCCCCAGCAAATAGCCGGAAATGGCGCAGGCAAGCTCAAAGAAATAAATCAAATAACCTACACTAAAGGCCGATTTATCCGGGATTTCAAGCAAAATATTGGGAACTCCGCCGTCATTATGCGCCAAAAGGGTGGCCAGCATGGCTTTATGATTGATTTCTTCCAATTCAACGCCCGCCACAAAATTCATACCATCCTCATTTTCGGGATCGTACGGAACCACACAGCTTTCGCCCGTTTTTTGAATGAAGAGAACCGTTTCAAACAGATCCCTGCGTCCCTGCTGAATATACTGTCCCAGCGAATGCAGGTCTGTCGAGCAAATGACGGAGGCCGGGAAAATGCCGGTTTGGTTTTTGCCCTCGCTCTCGCCGAAAAGCTGCTTCCACCATTCATTGAACATTTGCTGGCAAGGCTCATATCCGACAAGAATTTCGATATTTTTTCCCTTTTGGAACAAAATATTGCGAAGCACCGCATAGCGATAGCAATCATTTTTCGTCAGATCGCTGTCGGACAAGTCCTTCATAGCCGCATGGGCGCCATCCAGCAACGCCTTCACGTCAATCCCCGCCACGGCAATCGGAAGCAGTCCTACGGCCGAGAGAACCGAGTAGCGTCCGCCGATTCCGTCAGGCACAACAAAAGTCCGATAGCCTTCTCGATCCGCCAAATTTTTCAAGATTCCTTTGGTGCGATCCGTGGTGGCGAAAATCCGTGTTTTCGCTTCTTCTTTGCCGTATTTCTTTTCCAAAAGCTCGCGGAAAATACGGAAAGCCAGCGCCGGCTCGGTCGTTGTGCCGGATTTGGAAATCACGTTTACGCAGACGTCCTTCCCTTCACAAGCCGCCAGCACATGGTTCAGATGCTCGGCGCTCAAATCACAGCCGAGAAAATAAATCTTGGGGCTGTTTTTCGCGCAATCGTTGTAAAAATTGAAGCGAATCATTTCAATCACGGCGCGTGCCCCCAAATAAGAGCCGCCGATACCGATGATGACAAAGGCATCGCATTTTTTACGAATTTCGTCGGCACATGCAAGGATGTCGGCCACTTCTTTTTTGTCGTAGTTTTCGGGCAATGCCACCCAATCGGTCATATGACCGCCGGCGCCGCTTCGCTCCCGAAGCATGCGATCCACCGTGTTTACCATCGGCTGATACGCCAAAAGTTCCTCATCGCTTACAAATTGCTGTACATATTGATTGCTTACTTTTACTGCCATTCTATTCACCTACACATAATAAAACATTATCTCATATTTTATCTCTTTTTGCGACCATTTGCAAGGGGTTTTATAAAATAAAATACAATTTTTTTATTAGTTTTCGATGTTTCAGGCAACAATATGTGTTTATTTCAAAATCCTTTCGCCATTGGCGGATTTATGATTTATGAGAGTCAACAAAACAAAAAATGGCGCAGCATCCCGGTAAACAAAGTCCAGAATCCGATTTTTTCCACATTTTCCGTACAAAAAATATCCGTCTGGCCTATGGGTTCTTTATCCAAGGTAAAGCAAACCCTTCCGACAACCTGCCCCTGATGCAAGGGTGCGGAAACATTTTCCGGCAGATCCACGCGGGCTTGAATCCGCTTCCCCTCTCCTTTTTTCACAACGACCGAAAAATCTCCGTGTTCGGTTTCGCATTGGGATTTTTCGCCGCCGAAAACCGTCACAGAGCCGGTGGAAGCGTGCCCGCAACGATATAATTCATAATTGGCATAGCCGTAATCCAACAAAAGCTTTGCCTCTTGATTCCGAATATCTCGTGTATCCGCGGCCATAATCACACAAATCAAGTCCATCCCGTCCCGACAAGCGGTTGCGCTGATGCAAAACTTCGCTTTGGCTGTGGAGCCGGTTTTTAATCCGGTCGCTCCGGGATAAAAACGGACAAGTCGGTTGGTATTGGTCAAGCCGAAGCTCCCGTTGCGAATGGTATCCATCCAAATGGAGCTGTATTCCAAAATTTTTCTGTGCGACAGCAAGGCGCGCGACATCAGAGCAATGTCGTAGGCGGACGTTACGTGATTAGTGACGGTATCATCCAAGCCGTTTGTATTTTCAAAGTGAGTGTTTTTCATGCCCAATTCGGAAGCGCGTTGATTCATAGCCGCCACAAAGCTTGCCTCGCTCCCCGAAACCCGTTCGGCCAAAGCCACAGCCGCATCGTTGGCCGAACAAATGACCACACTTTTCAGCAAATCCTCCACGGTCATGCTTTCGCCTTCCTTCAAAAAGATCTGCGAGCCTCCCATAGAAGCCGCATGGGCGGAGGCCGTGACCATGTCCGTATAGTTCAGATGACCATCATCAATGGCTTCCATAACCAAAAGCAGCGTCATAATCTTCGTCACAGAAGCCGGCGGCAAAGCCTCCTCCATGTTTTTGGCATAAAGAATCTGCCCGGTCGAGGCCTCCATCAAAACAGCGCTTTTACAGGTCAAAGCCAAATCCGGGTATTGGGCATCCGCCGGGGCTTTGGCCTGCGGCGCGGTGGAATTGCCTTTTTCGGCATACGCAGGCAAAGCGAGCATGCCAGAGCCGAGGACAAAAAGGACTGTTAGAATTACAGTCGCGGATTTTTTCAGGATTTCGGTTAATTTCACGTTTCATCACCTCTGAAAAAACCATATGCCGAAATGTCACCCGTTATACCTTATGGCCGACAAATCCTTCAAGTTATAAAGGATCGTATAAATCGTATAATAAGAAGCGATTCCCGCTCTTGGTGCAAGAAGCGCGCCGGATTTTTCCGATCGTGTTACAGAAACAATGGTTCCCTCTCCGTTTATTCGCTCATTGCATCGGAGGAGCGCAAAAACGCCTTGGTTTTCGGGCTTTGCGGATTTTCAAAAATATCGGCCGGGCTTCCTTCTTCTTCAATAATTCCATCGGCCATAAAAATGACACGATCGGCCACGTTATGAGCAAATTCCATCTCATGTGTTACAATAATCATGGTTCTTTCATCGGATTTCAGCGCCTTGACAACCTTTAGCACCTCGCCCGTCAGCTCAGGATCCAGCGCGCTGGTCGGCTCGTCAAAGCAAAGAATGGTCGGCTCCAGCATCAGCGCCCGCGCGATAGCCACTCTTTGGCACTGCCCCCCGGAAAGGGCGCTGGGATATGCGTTTCTTTTTTCATACAGGCCGACTTTTTTCAACAAAAGATCGGCTTTTTCCGATATGGCACGATATTTTTCCTTTAACTCCGCTTTGGAGTTCTTGCCTTTTTTCACGTCGGCTTTGGCTTGCAGCTCTGCGGCTATCGTCAGATTTTTTGTCACGGTATACTGAGGAAACAAATTGAATTGCTGGAAAACCAAGCCGAATTTCAACTGTCGCTCATTTTTTTCACGCCGGGTGAGTTTTTGCGTACTGCTTGCGTCAAAGACCGTTTCTCCGTTGACCAAAATGGTTCCGCTGTCGGCCATTTCAAGAAAGTTGATACAGCGCAACAAGGTCGTTTTTCCACTGCCGGAAGAGCCGATGATCGCGGTAATCGTTCCCTTTTCCGCAGAAAAATGGATGTCCTTTAATACTTCCGAATTTCCGAATTTTTTACTTATGTTTTTTACTTCAAGCAATGCCATAAAATCAAGCTCCTTTCTCCCCCGCTGTTACTTAATGGCGTACTTGCTGAACTGCTTTTCCAGGCGTTCCATAATAAATGCGACAACAAGATTGAACACATAATAAAGCAGTGCAGCGCATAGGTACGGCACCATGCTGACCTCCGAAGATGCCAGACGTTTCGCCACAGTAAACATTTCAACCTGTCCGATAGCAAAAGCAAGAGAGGTGTCTTTCACTAAAGTTATGATCTCATTGGTCAAGGACGGAAGCACGTTGCGAATCACTTGAGGAAGAATTACAATAAAAAAGGTTTGTGTGCGGCTCATGCCAAGGACTTTCGCCGCCTCGTACTGTCCCTGCGACATGGAGGCAATCCCGCTCCGAAAAATTTCGGCAAAATAGGCCGCATAGTTCAAAGCAAAGCCGATAATTACGGCAACCATCAGCCAATTTTCTCCGAGGTTTTTGAGCAAAATCGGCGATTTGATCCATCCGAGCTTGGCAAGGCTGGCGGAAACATAATACGGGCCGAAATATACAACGAAAAGCTGCAGCATCAGCGGTGTTCCGCGCATAATGGATATATACAGGCGAAAGAGCCAGGAAACCGGCTTGAATTTTGTCATCCGGCATACACAAATCAGCAAGCCAAGAGGCAACGACAGTATCAACGTCAGAAAAAAGATTTGAACGGAATACCAGACACCGCTCTGTAAGGCTTTCAATATTTCAAAAAAAGACATGTAAAACTCCTCAGGCATGAGAAACAACCGCCGAGAACAAGCCGGTGGGATGCCGAAAAATCCCGAAAGATTTTTCAGCATCCCTCTGCTTCTCATGTTTTACTCTTAAAATTTATTTTCCGAGCGTAAATGCTTCGTAGCTAACGTCATACTTGTCGCACAAGGACTGAATGAAAGCTTTATCCTTCGCTACGCTTTCCATGGCATCGGATACCTTTTTGCAAAGCTCCTTGTCCGAGGTTCTGAAACCAACCCCGTATGTTTCCTTAGAAATCGTCTCCGAAAGCGTTACAAACTCGCCGTCGGCCGCCGATCCCATTTTCTTCAGGTAATTTGCTACGCCAACGTCCACAACAAGGGCATCATACGCGCCGGCTTTCAGCTTCGTGAAGGCAACGGTATAATCGGCTTCCAAATTATATTTACCACCGTTAAAGGATGCCACCAAGGCTTTCTTTTCTTCAGACTTCAGAGCGGTTTCACCGGAAGAATCGGACTGAACGGCCACATTTTTACCGGCAAGGTCGCTGAGGCTTGTAATGTTGGCGGATTTTTTGGTTAAAACCACAATCGTGTTGTCGAGGTATCTGGCTGTCCACGCATAATCGTTTTCTCTGCCCTCATACGTAAATCCGCTCCAGATGCAATCAATATCACCGGTTTTCAAAGCGGAATCCTTTGCATCCCAATCAATCGCCTTGAATTTCAGTTCATATCCCAGCTTTTCAAAAACCTTTTGGGCGAACTCCACGTCAAAGCCGACGTACTTGCCGTTTTCTTCATAGGTAAAGGGAGGATAAGCGGCATCAAACCCCATAATTACCGTAACTTTTTCTTCCTCCTGTTTCTTGCAAGAAGTGAATGCGGCGGCGGTGGCTGCCAGCATGACTACGGCAAGAATCATTGCAATCATTTTTTTCATTGGTTTGCTCTCCTTCATTTCATAATATTTTTCATCTTTTTCAAGGCAAAGTTTAGCGCTTTAGCGTTTTACTTTGCTAAAGTGTCATTATTATACACGGCTTTTTCTCCTTTGTCAACACCTTTTTGAAAAAAAAATCAAAAAAATTCAAAAAAAAATCAATACCCGTCACTGACAACAAAAAACAGTGACGGGTAAAATGCAGTGCTTGTAAGACAGTAAAATATTATTTTTGCAGAAAAAGTATGATTTTTAAGTTAGGAATTGGATGCTTTGACAACCACATACATCAAGCTATTAAAATCGGGGAGTGAGCTTGTGATTCCTTTCTCAACAATTGTTAGGCCGTTTCGGGTCAGTTCGCTCTCCAATGTATTCCAAGATACCATTCTGCACGATGTCCCTGCAACCATCATCTTGCCTGATTCGTGATTTCTTTCCTGCAATGTGTATGCGGTAGAAATATCGCTTTGTATCTCAATTTCTCCATTTCCCATGGCACAGATCAGAGCAATTCCGTTTGCGTTCAGGTGGTTGCGTATAAACTGATAAAATCCGTCTCTGTCCTCGTCAACCACCAGCATATGGACGACGGCAATAGAGAAGATAAAATCAAACGTTTCTTCCAGCCGGTCAGACAAGCAGTCCAAGACGCTGAAATGGTTTGAGTAACGGGGCAGCTGCTGTTTGCAATATGTGACGGCTTCTTTAGAAATGTCGGTTGCCATTAACGGAAAGCCATGTTCCAATACTGTTTTGGAATCTCTGCCTTCCCCACATCCGATTTCCAGCATACGATGCTGTCGATTGATTTTATACTTGTCGATTACTTCCATCACAATAGGTGTACTTACCTTACTTAACCAACTAACACCGTTTGCGTGGGCAGTTTTGTAGCGTTCCTCATATGCGGCGTAGTATTTTCTATTATCTCTTTTCATTATATACCTGCTATCTTTAATCGTTTCCACAATAACAAAGCCAAGCCTTTCGTAGAGGGAAACAGCTTTTTCGTTCTTGATGAAAACATATAAGGTGACAGGCTCGTTCACCGAACGATATCTGACCGTTGCCGTAATTCGTAATTTTTGATGGATTCCTGTTTTACGGACACTCTGCTAAAGTCATTTCATTATTCTTATTTTTTTCTCAACGGATTTTTCCGTGACTTTCGATTTATCAATCCAGATTCAACGTCATATCGCCGTCTTTCACCCATCCGAGTTTTTTCACAGCATAATAAAAGATGAGGGAAAGAACCGCGGGAAGAACAAAGCAAATCAGAATCAAACCGATCCAATCGAGGGCGCCCACCTTATCGGGGTATCCGTTGGCCGGATCAAACCAGCCGAGAATGATTCCTACCGGGCCAAGCAAGCCACAGGTTCCCATGCCGGAATTGATGGCGGCGCCATACATACGAAGTCGAAACACGCAGGTGGCAAGCGGGCCTGTTACGGCAGAAGCCAATGTGGCCGGAATCCATATGGCGGGGTTTTTGACAATGTTCGGCATTTGCAGCATGCTGGTACCGAGTCCCTGCGAAACCAAGCCGCTCCATTTATTTTCCTTAAAGCTCATCACGGCAAAGCCGATCATTTGGGCGCAACAGCCTGCCACCGCCGCGCCTCCGGCAATTGCCAATCCTTCCGAGCTTCCCTGCGCCACGGCGCTTCCGGTCAGCACAAGGCCGGCGCAAATCGCGGCACTCGAAATCGGAAGAGTCAAAACCATACCGATAACGACCGAAACGATCAATCCGGTGACAAAGGTTGCCTGCAAGGCAGCCCAACCGATAAAATCACTGATATATCCGACAAAGGTTCCGATGCTCGGTGCGATCAAGATGGAAAGTCCGCACCCGACAAGAATCGTAACAAACGGTGTAACAAGGATGTCAATTTTTGTTTTTTTCGATACCAGGCGTCCGCACTCAACGGCGATAATGGCAATGATAAACACCGCCAGCGGGCCGCCGGCTTTCCCGAGCGTATTGGCCGCATTTCCCACAGCCGCCGCCGAAAAAATGACAAGCGGATGCGCTTTCAACGAATAGGCGATAGCGGCCGCCATGGCCGGCCCCGCCATTGCTTGCGCAAAGGCTCCGATTTGTGCAAAAAATTCAAGCTTGGGAATTTTTCCGATTGCCGTAAAGATTGTGCCGATTAACAGAGAAGCAAACAGACCTAAAGCCATGGATCCCATGGCGTCGATAAAATATCGTTTGGCATACTTTTTCAGTGTTTCCATTGATAAATAAACCACCTTTATATTTGATATTTCAATTTTAGCATAGTTTTGGTATAAATTCAAGAGCGAAAGCAAAAAAGCGGAACCAAAAATTCCGCTTCTTTGCCTTTGCTTTTTAGTTGTTTTTCAATATATATCGCCACGGGATGCTTTTATAGGGCTCCGAGGCGTAGTCAATTCCCACTCTACGAGCCGTCTGATACGCAGGAACGCATCCATCGTCCTCTATCCAAAGGCAATCGGCGGAAAGCAAGGATGTGCCATTGAGGGAGCCATCAATCTTCATCCCCCGCGTCAATTTTCCGGGGCCGTTATATCCCTCCACCCCGCGAATCAAAACCGCTTCGGGAAAATCCTTTTCCCCGCTTACTACATTCAGCAAAGAATGGATGCCATAACATAAATAAATGTAAGCAACGCCACCGGCTTCATACATAATCCGATTGCGCGCGGTTTTTCCGTGGGAAGCGTGACAGGCCGTGTCCGATTCTCCAAAATAACATTCGGTTTCCGTAATCCGATGCCGAAATATCGTTTCCACGCCTTCCGGCGAAAGATAGCGTCGGCACAAAAGCTTACCCAGCAGTGCCGGTGCCATCTCGGTGGCTCTCATTGAATAAAATGTCTCATCCAACACATATGGAAAAGTATCGGGTGATGTGCGCATGGGATTATTCCTCAAAAGCAATCGGTTTGCCCGCGGCGTCCGAGGCAAAAGCCGCTTCCATCACTTTCATAACGCGCATCATCTGCTCGTGCGTAACGATCTGCTTTTCTTGCCCATCAATAGCCTTGACAATGTTCCGATAAAAATCGTGAACATCCGGATTCGGTCTTTCGATCGTAGATTCCGCTATCGTATCTTCCGTTCTCGGCGCCATCGTTTTTGTCAATCCGGCCGCCGTTACCACAGGAATAGCATCGCCGGCGTTCCAATTGGTACAGGAAACGACGCGACAATTATCGTTCCAATCGTTTACCATAGCAGAGCCGTTTGTCCCTGTCATATAGTAGCGCGGCATATTGATAAAATTGCTGGTTCCGACTTCAATCCGTCCGGTCAAGCCGTTTTCATAATAAAGATCCATCTTGAAGCCATCGTCAACCTCGGTGTTGGTAATATGGTCACAGCGGCAATACACGGACTTGATTTTCAAATCTCCGGTAATACAGAGCATCTGGTCAATCAGATGAACGCCCCAATCCAAAATCATTCCGCCGCCGTATTCCTTGAATTTTCTCCAATCTCCCGGAATACCGCGCGATCCATGAACGATGGATTGAATCCCGAACACATCGCCGAGCTTTTCGCTGTTGTAAACCTCCTTCATCATAAGAAAGTCTGCATCCCAACGGCGATTCTGATGAACGGTAAAAATTTTATGATATTTCTGCGATGCGTCAATCATTTCCTGCAAATCGGCGGAGGAAAGTGTGACGGGCTTTTCGGAAATTACATTTTTTCCGGCCGCCATGGCTTGAATAGCCAACGCTTTATGCAAATGGTTGAGAGTTGCAATCGTAACAAGCTCCACAGAAGGATCCGCCAACAGTTCTTCCAGAGAGGCGTAAACATGAATATTGCGTTCTTCTGCCTTTTGGCATCTTTCAGGGGAAATATCATAAATGCCTGCCAATTCGACAGCGCCCCCTGCCTGAATATGACGAGCATGCCATCCGCCCATACCACCGTAACCGATAATCGCTACTTTTTTGAGTCCCATTTTGATTTTCCTTTCAAGAAAGAATATTCTTTATACTGTATTATAAGACATCATTTCACATTCTTCAAGTCAAAAATAGCCACAAAAAGGACAAAAGTTGCTGTTTGGGCGCATTTAACGCGCTTTGCAATACGTTTTTCGGACAGATCCTTACTCTGCCGGTCTGCATGGGAAGCCATGGACGGCGATCCGCTTCCTTGGCAAGCTTTTTTCGGCTGCACATTTCTGCACGGATTCGACCTTCCAAGGACGATGGCAGAGCGACAACGGTCGCAACCGGCAGCTTTACACCGGTTTCCTTGCGTTATTGAAAATTTTTGTTGACAAGCAGGAAATAGAGTGGTATAATAGTTTGTATGTTTGAAAATAACAAATATTTACTATAACCAAAATCAACGGGGAGAAAAAGAAATGTTTGAAAAATTGAAATCTCTTTTAATGGATGAGCTTCAAATTGATGAATCTGCTATCACGCCGGACGCGAATTTGTCTACCGATCTCGGCATCAATTCGATTGAGTTGGCGGACTTGGTGATGCTTTGCGAGGACACTTTCAAAGTGGAAATCAAGGACGAGGACATTCCCACACTGTCCACAGTGGGCGATGTAGCCGCTTATCTTGAAAAGAACGCAAAAATATAAAACATAGATCAACGATAAAAAGCAGTTTATATACAAAGCCAATTCCCTGCCCGACGGGCAACGTCGATCCAAATCCGATACATATCAATAAAACCGTACGCTTTTCTGCGATTCCTCGGAACGAAGAAAAGGCGGTTTTATTTTTTTGCTCTTTTGCATAGAATCAAATACAATCCATCTCAAAAGAAGGTGATTCCTCTGCACTCTCAACACAATTCCGCCTCATGGATCGGATTTCTTTTGGCTTTTTGCCTGATCGGAAGCACTTTTGCCTATTTCGGCGGCATGAAGCTCCCGCGCTCCGTTGCGCCGGCATCGACGCCGTCCTTTCCTACCCTTAAAAGCGTCATTTTGGATCCCGGTCACGGAGGCGAAGACGGCGGGGCTTGCACGTATGGCGGCGCTCCTGAAAAAGATTTGAATCTGCAAATTGCCAAAGATTTGAATGACATGCTTCTGCTGTTCGGCTATCAAGTCCGAATGACACGCAAGGACGATCAACTGCTTTATGACAAACAATCCGATTTTCACGGACAGAAAAAGTCGCAAGACCTTGCCAACCGACTCAAAATAGCAAAGCAGGACCCCGATGCGATTTTTGTCAGTATTCACATGAACGCCTTTCCCGAAACGCAATATCGGGGGCTTCAGGTTTACTATGCTCGCAATGCTAAAAACGGAGAAAAATTGGCTCAAATCATACAAAATAATGCCAAAACATGGCTCATGCCGCAAAACAACCGAAAGCCCAAGGCGGCCGGACACAACATTTATCTTTTGGATCGGATGGAAAACACCGGCGTTTTGATTGAATGTGGGTTTCTTTCCAACCCGGAAGAACGAGATAAATTGAACACGGCCGCGTATCGCAAGCAATTATCGGGAACCATTCTGGCTTCCCTGCTGGAATTTGTACAAGACGAAACCCAGCGTGTGCCGGACTCGCTGAACTTTTCTTTGCCTTTTGGCAAAACCATTGTCCTTTCTCCTTTTTTATGGTATAATGTAGACAAAAAAGGCTGTAAGAAAAGGACGGATGTGCAAAATGAAAGGATTGAAAACCGTATATATTTGTTCGGAATGCAATTACACCACCCCGAAATGGATGGGAAAATGCCCCTCCTGCGGCGCCTGGAATTCCTTTGTGGAAGATGTGATTGATCTTTCCCCCGAAAAAGAGGATAAAAGCCTCAAGCACACCGCGCACGCGCTTCCCAAAGAGTCCAAGGCAACCAATTTCTCTCAATTGGAGCTTTCCGATTACATTCGCGCGGAAACAGGTTTGTCAGAGCTGGATCGGGTGCTCGGCGGCGGCCTTGTCAGCGGTTCGGTCGTCCTTTTATCCGGCGAACCGGGGATTGGAAAATCGACGCTTTTGTTGCAAATCTCCGACAGCATTGGCCAATCACGGCGTGTGCTTTATATTTCGGGAGAAGAATCGGGCAGTCAAATTAAGCTGCGAGCCAACCGCCTCAAGGTCAGCGGCGAAAACCTCTTTATCCTGACGGAAAACAACACGGAAAAAATTCTCAAAGAGATCGACCGCATTGCGCCGGAAATTCTCATTGTGGATTCCATTCAAACCATGTTCAGCGAGGCCACGGCCTCCTCCCCCGGCAGTGTTACACAAGTCAAAGAATGTGCCATGATGTTGATCAACAAAGCGAAATGCGAAGGGATTTCTGTCATTATGGTAGGACATGTCAACAAAGAAGGTAGCATTGCCGGGCCAAAGGTTCTTGAACATATGGTCGATGCGGTGCTGTATTTTGAAGGCGACAGGCGACAGGCTTACCGCATCATCCGGGCCATAAAAAACCGATTTGGTTCTACCAATGAAATCGGTGTGTTTGAAATGACGGAGCGCGGGCTTCTGCAAATTCCGAACCCTTCGGAAATGCTATTAGCCGACCGCCCCAAAAACATCTCAGGAAACTGCGCGGTGTGTATTATTGAAGGAACGCGACCGCTGATCGCGGAAATTCAAGCATTAGTTTCCCCCACCTCGTTCCCTGCACCGCGACGCACCACCAACGGCATGGACTACAACCGGATGTGTCTGGTGCTGGCTGTTCTTGAAAAGCGGCTTGGCTTGCGTTTTTCCTCCAACGACGTATATATGAACGTTATCGGGGGCATTACCATTGATGAGCCGGCGGCCGACATGGCTACCGCGCTGGCTCTGATTTCTTCCCTGACAGATAAGATTGTTCCCGACAACCTGGTGGCCTTTGGAGAATTGGGCTTGGCGGGAGAATGCCGCGCCGTTTCCGAGCTGGAACGGCGTGTCAATGAAGCGGCTCGCCTTGGCTTTACGCAGGCTGTCATTCCGGAGCGCAACTCCGATCGGCTGCACCTTGATGGCAATATCCAATTGATTCCCGTCAAAAGTGTGTATGAAGCTTTGCGTGTCCTCGTCCCCAAAACGGAAAAAGAAGATGTTTTATAAAGCAAGATCCGCCTCAAAATTTCTAAGAAATTTTGAGGCGGATCTTGCTTTGTCGTTTTAATATCCGTTCAGTTTTCAGCAATCACGCGCCGGAGATAACTGGCCGCTGTTGCAATGTCGGCCGACGGATTTTCGCCACATTCTCTCTCAATCGTCAAAAATCCGCAAAATCCGATTTCCTCCAACGCTTTAAGGTAGTTTTTGAAATCCACGCTACCGGTTCCGAGCGGGACTTCCCGGTAAAATTCTACGCCCTTATATTCAGCCGGCGCCGGATGCGTCACTCCGTACAGATACTCCGGGTTTCCGTCCGCCAGCTTAATGCCGTCTTTGGCATGGGTATGAACAATGTAATCCTTGAGATTGTGTACGGCTTTTACGGGATCATCTCCGGTCACCATAACGAGATTCGCCGGATCCAAGTTGACCCCCACACCGGTAGAGTGCAAGGAATCCAAAAATCCTTTCAGCACTGCCGAGGTTTCCGGGCCGGTTTCCACGGCAAAATGCGCGCCCATACTGTCGGCAAAGCGGCTCAGCTCATAACAAGCGCTCTGCATAATCTTATATCTCTCATGATTGGGATCGCCTGGAACTACGCCGATATGGGTTGTGACAATATCCGTTTCCAGATCCTTTGCCAGCTCCACAATTCTCTTGGATTTTTCAATCAAGGAATCGTTGAGATCGGCATGGCCAAAGCCCTTGCCGAGATCTCCGCAAAGTGCCGAAAACACAAGGCCTTCCGATTTCACCATGTCCAAAAGCTCACGGCGCTGTGCCTTGCTCATGTTTTCCGGTGCATGCTCTCCCTTCGTTGCATACATCTGTATTCCTTTCGCACCGATGGCAGCAGCACTTTTCAATGCGTCGGGGGTTGCCTTACGAAATGATTCCAACATAACGCCAATAGGAAAATTGTACATGTTTTTCTCCTTTACATATATATTATTAGTTGTTATACCAGGTTTCTCCCATCGTTACTTCCGCTACCAAAGGCACTTTCAAGGTCACGGCATGCTCCATTTCCTCGCGCAACAAGCAAGCGGCTTGGTCGGCGCAGGTCTTGGCACATTCAATCAGCAATTCGTCGTGCACCTGAAGGATCAACCGAGCGTCAAGGTTTTCTCGTTGCAACCGCTCAGACACATGAATCATGGCAATTTTAATAATATCGGCCGCCGTTCCTTGAATCGGGCTATTCATAGCTACGCGTTCGCCAAACGCCTTAAGCACCTTATTTTGCCCGGAAAGCTCCGGAATATAGCGCCGCCGGCCAAAGGCTGTCGAAACAAATCCGGTTTCATGGGCCGAAGCCACAATATCCTTCAAGTATTGGCTGACTCCCGGATAATTGGCCATATAATTTTCAATATACGCATTCGCCGCGGCACGGCTGATTCCCAGATCTTGTGCCAGCGAAAAGGCGCTAATCCCGTACACGATTCCAAAATTGACTGCCTTGGCGCGTTTGCGTTGCTCCGGCGTGACCGCTTCTATCGGAACGCCGAAAACGGCCGCCGCCGTAGAAGCATGAATATCCACGCCGCCGAGAAAGGCCTTGATCATATTTTTGTCGCCTGAAATATCGGCTAAAAGTCTCAGTTCAATTTGGGAATAATCGGCATCCAAAAGGACATATTCGGAGTTTCGCGGCAAAAAATAGCGACGCAGGTCACGGCCGAGTGCGGTACGGATCGGAATGTTTTGAAGGTTCGGTTCCGTAGAAGAAAGCCGGCCCGTAGCCGTTCCGGTTTGCTTAAAATTGGTATGCACACGTCCGTCTGCATCCGCTGCTTTAAGCAGGCCGTCTACATAGGTGCTCCTGAGCTTGGCAAACTGCCGGTATTCCAAAATTTCCTCAATGATCGGATGATATGGGCGAAGCTTTTCCAAGGTTTCTGCATTGGTCGAATATCCGGTTTTCGTTTTTTTGCCTTTATTCGGCAGGCCAAGCCTTTCAAAAAGAATTTCGCCTAACTGCTTGGGGGAGTTGATATTAAAATCCCCTCCGGCAAAATAATAGATCCGCTCCTCAGCGGCGCGCTCCAATTGGGCAAGCTGTTCCCCATAATGGGCCAGCCCTTCCGTATCGATTCGGAAGCCGGAAAGCTCCATATCCGCCAGCACATGGGCCAGCGGCATTTCAATATCAAACATTAACCGATGTTGGTTGCGTTCCTCCAAAACGGGAAGAATCCCTTCATACAGTGATTTGACATAAGAAACGCCCGGAACGGTGCTGTCGAATGCTTCATTAAGATATTGCGTAACCAATCTCGGCAAGTCAAAGCTACCCGATGGGTTCAGCACATAGGCTCCCAGCATAACATCGAAAGCGCAATCGTTTTTTCGTTCTATTTTCAAAGCGGCCAATTCTTTGTAAAATGCCTTGCAATCATAGGTGACAAGATGGATCTCGTTTTGCATCAGCGCGCCCAAGGCCTCGGCCTTGCTCGTGTTTTCGCAAAGCCACACCTCCCCCACATTTTCCACAAGGATTTCAAGGCCGGATGGTGTGGAATAGAGGAACACATTTCCCTCCACCTTATCCAATCCGTCTTTGGGGAGCCGGGAGGTCTTGACCTGACGTTTTGCGTCGGTCGGTACGGCTTGTTCTTCGGCAAGGTGCATTTTTTGAATCAAGGCAGAAAATTCAAGCTCGGTGAAAAGCGGCAACAATTCGGATGCATGATTTCCCTGATAGGAAATTTCCGAAAGATCCACACCCAAGTCCACCTGACAAAAAATGCGCGCCAGCTTTTGCGAGAGAAAAGCGCTCTCCTTTCCGGCTTCAAGCTTCGTCTTAATCGAAGGCGACAAGGTCGCGTCTTTATAATTTTCATACAAAGCATCCAGCGATCCAAATTCCGAAATCAGCTTGATCGCGGTTTTCTCTCCGATACCGGGAACACCCGGAATATTATCGGAGGAATCTCCCATCAGAGCCTTTAAATCCACAAATTGTTCGACACGGATGCCGTATTTCTCAAAAAATTTTGCCCTGTCATAGACAACCGTTTCGCCGGTTCCCGCCAGCAGGATCGAAACATGGTCGCCAATCAATTGCAAAGAGTCCCGATCCCCTGTAAAAATATAAACCTGCTCATTTTCCGAAGCCTTTGCCGCCACTGTGCCGAGAATATCATCGGCTTCAAAGCCCTCTTTTTCAATCAGGGTAAATCCCATCGCGCGGGCGCATGCCTTGGCGTAGGGGAGCTGCATAGCCAGCTCCGGCGGCATTCCCTTTCGGTTCGCCTTATATCCGTCATACATCTTATGGCGAAACGTGGGTGCTTTCAGGTCAAAGGCAATCACGCATTGGCTGGGCGAAACCGTTTCAATCTGCTTTTGCAACATGGTAATCATACCATACACTGCGTGCGTATAAAGTCCTGTTTGTGTGGTAAGCGGTCGGACTCCGTAATAGGCACGATTCAAAATGCTGTTTCCATCGACAGCCAGCAAAACCTTTTTCCCGTTTTCCATAAGCGCCTCTTTCCGTTTCATTTCTCATCAATTATATCATTCCCGCATTTTTTTGTCAACAGTTTTTCCGGCAAAGTAAATCCCCCGCTCGGAAAAGTCAAAATCACCAAGCGGCGGCCAAAGACGCGCTTGGCGCTTTGTTGATTTAGAATGGATTTTATGATAAAATACCCACTTTATTTTTGCAAAATTCACAATCTGAGTATTAACAATATGTAACTTTCAAAAAAGCTATTGAAAAATATAGTCAAAAAAGGTACAATATTATTTGGTGGAAAATTTATTATAAATTATAAATGAAAAGGAGTATTCAAATGACAAACAACAAGTACGTACTTGATTGGGTGAAAGAAATGGCTGCCATGACACAGCCCGATCAGATCGTGTGGATCGACGGAAGCGAAGAGCAAGCCGAAGAGTTGCGCAAAGAAGCTTGTGCGACCGGAGAGCTTTACAAGCTGAATGACGAGCTGCTCCCCCATTGCTATCTTCACAGAACCGCGGTCAACGATGTAGCACGTGTGGAAGGCAGAACCTTTATTTGTACCTCAAAGAAAGAGGATGCCGGCAACATCAACAACTGGATGGATCCCAAGGAATGCTATGCTACCCTTTCCAAGCTTTACAAAGGCTCCATGAAGGGCAGAACGATGTATGTAATTCCCTACTCCATGAGCATTGTCGGATCTCCCTTTGCAAAATACGGCATCGAGCTGACCGACTCCATTTATGTGGTTCTCAACATGTTGATCATGACACGCGTCGGCAACAATGTTCTTACCGCTCTCGGCGACAGCGCAGACTTTATCAAGGGTCTGCACTCCAAAGCGCAATTGGATGAAAACAATCGGTATATTTGCCACTTCCCGGAAGACAACACCATTTGGTCTGTCAACTCAGGATACGGCGGAAACGTGCTTCTCGGCAAAAAGTGCTTTGCCCTCCGCATCGCTTCCTACCTCGGACGCAAAGAAGGCTGGATGGCTGAACATATGCTGATTCTCGGCATTGAAAATCCCACCGGCGAAACAAAATATGTATGTGCAGCCTTCCCCTCGGCTTGCGGCAAAACCAACCTTGCTATGCTGGTTCCTCCGGAATATTACAAGAAGAAGGGCTATAAGGCTTGGTGCGTTGGCGACGACATTGCTTGGCTGAGAGTCGGTGAGGACGGACGTCTGTGGGCCGTCAACCCTGAAAACGGATTCTTTGGCGTGGCTCCCGGTACAAACGAAAAGTCCAACCCCAATGCTCTGCACACCGCGATGAAAGATGCGATTTTCACCAACGTTTGCCATGACCTGCGCAACAACACCGTTTGGTGGGAAGGTCTTAACAACGATCCTCCTACACCCGGCTTTGCCATTGATTGGAAAGGAAATCCGTGGGATTGCACCAAGTACAACAAGGCTGACAAGTCTACCTGCGGCGCCAACCCGAACAGCCGCTTCACAGCAAAAGCAGAAAACTGCCCTTGCCTGTCGAAAGAATTTTACAATCCTGCCGGTGTTCCGATCAGCGCAATTATCTTCGGCGGACGTCGGGCAAAAACCGCGCCTCTGGTTTACCAATCCACAAGCTGGCAGAATGGTGCCTTCATCGGCTCCATTATGGCTTCCGAAACCACAGCGGCCGCATCGGGTGCTGTCGGCGTAGTACGTCGTGATCCGATGGCTATGCGTCCTTTCGTTGGCTATAACATGGGTGACTATTGGGCACATTGGCTGGAAATGGGAGTTAAAATTCCGCATGCTCCCAAGATCTTCCACGTTAACTGGTTCAGAACCGACGAAAACGGCAACTTCATTTGGCCCGGATTCGGGGACAATATGCGCGTTGTTATGTGGATTCTTGACCGTTGCGAGGGCAAGGTCGGTGCCGATATGACGGCCATCGGCTATGTTCCGAAGCCGGAAGATCTCAACATCGAAGGTCTTGATCTCACGATTGACACCATCAAAGAGTTGCTTTCCGTTGACAAAGACGCTTGGCTGGAAGACATCAAGAACATTCGGGAGTTCTATGCCCTTGTTGGCGACAGAGTCCCTGAAACGATGTACGACGAGCTGAACGCATTGGAAGCAAGACTTTCCATGTAAAATAAATTTCAGAGGTGCAAAAGCTCCCTGCTTCTGCACCTCTACCTTAAAAGGGAGTGTTAAACAACTCGTTCCGAGTTGTTTAACACTCCCTTTGTTCTTTGAATTGACTTTCGTCGAAACGGGCTTTTTATTCAAAGGCCGCTGTCATCGCTAAAGCGAAGTCCGGCAAACGCAGATCCATCAGCTGTTCAAGTACATTTCCACATAAACGGGATAATGATCCGAACCTTTTTTACCGAATCCGACGTCATAGGTATCAACGACGAAATCATTGTTGGACACAAAGCAAAAATCAATGATGCTACCGCCGGAAAACGTATCTTTTTCCGTTGTGTATGTTGCAATTTTACTGCTGTCCGAATTGCCCGCTTGAAGCATGCTGGCATATCCCTGGCTTTTGGCGGTTTCATTGAAGTCGCCGGTAAAAAATACCGGAAGCTTGCCATGTTGATCCATAATCCGTTGTGTCAACTGCAAAAGGATCTTCGTCTGTTCGGGATTGCCTTTGGGGTTATAATCCAAATGGGTATTGACATGCACAAACCGTTTTCCGTCTGTTTTTCTTTCCAGAACCGCATAGGTCATCACGCGAATATAATCGGATTGTTCGATTTTTGAAGGCTTTTCGGGAGTATCGGTGAGCCACCAGGTTTTGGTGTCGATCAAATTGAACTTATCCGTTTTGAAAAGGATTCCGCTGTATTCATTTCCATTGGAAGCATCGAGCTTGTTGCCGTATCTTGGCTCTCCGACATAGGTATAGGTATCAAGGATGCCTTTTTCTCGGAATATGGCCAACCACTTGGCGTTGACTTCCTGTGTGCCGACAATATCTGCATCAAAATCCAAAATATTATTCAGCATTTGCTGTGCCCGGATGGGATCCGGGGTGCCGGTCTGCACGTTATAGGACATAACACGAAGCACTTCAGCGTCCGGGTTCTTTTTGATGCTCATAACTTTCATGGAATTGGCGGAAGAATAATCCAAATGGATGGTTGTTGCGGCTTGCGGCTCCATATCTATCATAAGAGCCGTGCCTGCCATGGTGGCACAAATCCGGTTGGAGAACACGAGCCACACGGTGGTACCTGCGCTCACGATCGTAGCATGGGAGGGGGTATTGCAGAAGCCTTTGATTGCTTCTGACTTCTCTTTTACGTCATTGGTTACATGGGCATTGTCTTTTCCCAACAAAATTTCGCAAGGAGTGGCAGCGGCGGAATCCGCTTCCACCGGCAATGTTACATTATACTTTGCAAGCACAAAAGCGGCAATGGCCTCTGCCTGCTCTTTTTCGCCGGACGCGTTGGCAACGGGATAAATAATTTTATATTTGGAAATATCCTCTCCGCAAAGCTTCAATGCGGCAGACGCAGGAGTGGGCGTTGGGGTTGGAGTAGGTTCCTGCGTAGGCGTGGGTGTGGGTGTGGAGGTAGATGTAGGCTCCGATGTAGGTGTGCCTGTCGGCGCCGGAGCGCTTTCAGAGTTGGTAGAAGAAGCACTGCTGCTTCCCTCCGGTTTTTCCGCAGGATTGCAAGAAGCAAAAAAAGGCAGAAGTGCAAAAATCAAAGCAAGACCTATACATAAATATTTTTTCATTTGATTGACCTTCCTGAATTTTTTGATTTATATAAAATTCGCTTGGACTTTGAGAAGGGCTTGGTAAAAATCCTTCATATCATGATAAACATCCGCATGAGCGGAAAAGCGCATCAATCTTTCATACGATTGGTGGCCGGCCGCCACCAAAGCACAAGCCGCGCCGATGGCCGAAGCCGCTTCATAATCGTGATCGGTATCCCCGATAAACAGCGCCCGTGCGTTAGGATGGTTTTTTCTCCAAAAAACGGCCGATCCGGTTTTTCCGGTGGCATATATGTTATCCGAGCCCAAGATCTGGCTAAAATAAGCTTCCATATTCAAAGCTTTCAGCTGACGGCGCAGCATTTTCGATTCCGATGCGGATATAATAATCTGAGGTATCTTTTTTTCGTTAAAAAACGCCAGCACATCCTGAACACCGGGCACCATGGAAATTTGATTTTCACGACTTTCGTATTCACGCACCCATTCCACAGCCAAAGCTTCAAAGCTTTCTTTTTCAAAGTCAAAGCCAAGGTGTCTATACCATTTTTCAATTGGAAATCCAAAGTTGGCGCAATAGGCGTCCCGCCCCTCTAAAAGCGGCAAATTACGCCGTTGCAACAACGCATTGATACTGTCAATGCCGATCTGAACATCGTCCAGAACAGTCCCGTTAAAATCCCACAAAATACAATCCAATGGCATATAAAAATTCCTTATTGTTTCATGCTGTATGTAACAAATGTGGAACCCCCGAAGAACAGGGGTACCACATTTGCTCAAATGATATGATATTCCAAGAGGTTACGTCAATTTGACGTATCCATTTGCGACCAGCCAATCCCAATAGAACTTGGAAACGGACTGTTCGTTCTCGCCCGAATCGCTCGTATTGATGCTGAATTTTACATCCGGGTTGGCCGCCAGCTCGCTTTTTGCGGCGGCGAAAAATTCATCAAGCTCTTCCAATGTTTTGCAAGCATCCATTCTTGCGAAATAAGCATCGGCCAGATTTTGTGCGGCTTGCAGATGCTTAGTATCCACAGCGGCATCTGCCTCAAGCTTGAATCCGACAACGGGAAGCACACGTGCATCTTCGTTTTGCTGAACGCCGGCTTTCCAATAATTGGAGGGCTTTCCTTCTTCGGGATGTGCCATAAATACGTTACCTGTTTTGTTGACATCCATCATATAGGTGTCATTATATCTGTGGAGCACGCCCGAATCATCTACGTAATAGTTTTCCCCTTCAATGCCGTACTGCAAAAGGTTCCGAACGGTGGCATCGGTATTGAGGTACGTGATGATTTCCATGCTTCTGGCCACGTTGTTTTCCAAATCGTTAACGCAGAGCATATGCTTGTACAGATCGTCGTAATCGGCTCTCGGGCAAGCCAGCATTTTCACATAATATTTATCTTTATTGGCTGTGTAAACGTCATAACCGCCTTTTACCACTGTCATGGCAAAAGGTTTGTCCTGATCGGCCGATGTTCCGAAGAAGCCGTCCATTTCAAATCTCTTGATCATACGAACCTGGCTGGTATATCCGCTCACTGCAAAGATATTCAATGCGGCAATCGGATCGCCTTTTTTCGCATTTCGACCGTAAACATTACCCAAAACGGAACGTTGATTGGTAAGAGAAAGCGTTTCTTCATCCAATGTCCAATAATAAACATTCGTAGGTTCCAACGAGCCTTTGATCGGAAGGGTTGTCAAATTGCCCGAATCATCCCGTTCAAACTTATAAACGTCGTAAAGGAAATTGTAAAGGTTTTCGTTGGCAAGCGATTCGCTGATGCTGCTCTCCGAGAAAAAGTATTTTTCCATCAGAGTTTTATCCAGCAGCATCCATGTGTATTCGCCGACGAGCGCGTTATTGGGAATACAGTACATACCGTCTGCCTGGACGTTATCCATATAAATAGCGCCAATATGCTCGGTCAGCTTTTTGGAAGAAGTATTGACTTCCTCTTTCAAATACGCCAGCCACTCGTTGTCAAGGTATTCATTATATTTATCGTAGCCGCCGAGGTAGAAAATGTCCACCTGGTTTTCTCTTGCTTCGGGATACCAATATTCAATAATACCGTACTCCTGGTTTACCACGGTCGGCTCCGGTGTAGCCTCGGTGTTGGGAGCCTTCGTGGTTTCGGGGATATAGCTGATGCCGGCCACGCGGCAGGATTCCTTCAGCCACTTCTGATATTTTTTCTGCTGGTTTTTCTTCTTTTCAATTTCCTTCAGCTCTTTTTTCTTAGCTTTAATGGTAGCTTCCAGCTTGGTATAATACTCCTCTGCTGTATAATAGCGAAGGTCGAGCTGTGTCTTATATTTCGATTTTGTCAACTTGTTGATTGCTTCTTCAATGGCGATTTCGGTAGCCGTAGGCACCTCTTTTTCGGCCATCAAGTAAACAACAAGTGTTTTCGTGTCTCGTGCGGACGCACCGGCGATGTCCTCGGTTGAGCTTTCCTTTTTTGCACAACCGGTCAGCACCGTGGAAAATGCCATCAGCACACCGAGAAGAAAGCATGTGAATTTGGTTTTCATGGTTCTGTGTTCCTCCAGATCAATTACTGTGATACCTATATTTTATCTTTTTTTGGGGCAATTGTCAACGATGAGTTTCTTTCTCACAGCTGCCCGATTTTCACATTGTTATGACTTCTTAATATGTCATAAGCAATATCACCAAATGTTAGGCGATTGTTTTTACGCATCCGTAGATTTTATGTGGCACATTTTACATATTTTTTTGAGTATTTTTGTAAATGTTGCCACAATCCAATCAATCCAAAAAGCTTCTCAGGTGTCTGGCGCGGCTCGGATGGCGCAATTTACGCAACGCTTTGGCTTCGATCTGACGAATCCGTTCCCGCGTAATATCAAATTCCTTTCCGACTTCCTCCAAGGTTCGCGTTCGACCATCATAAAGGCCGAAGCGAAGCTTGATTACATGCTCTTCCCGGGGCGTCAGCGTATGAAGCTGACGTTCCAGCGCTTCTCTCAGAATGCTGGCCGCCGCCGCGTCCGCGGGGGCCGGTGTATCCTCATCGGGAATAAAATCGCCAAGGTGGCTATCTTCTTCTTCCCCGATAGGTGTTTCAAGCGAGACAGGATCCTGGGCAATTTTCATGATTTCCCGCACCTTGTCCGCGGACATTCCCATTTTTTCGCCGATTTCATCGGCACTCGGTTCCCTTCCAAGCTCTTGCAGCATTTGGCGCGAATAGCGGGACACCTTATGAATGGTTTCCACCATATGAACCGGGATACGAATGGTACGTGCCTGATCGGCAATGGCTCTGGTAATGGCCTGGCGAATCCACCATGTGGCGTACGTGGAAAATTTATAGCCTTTGGTATAGTCGAATTTATCGACAGCTTTCATTAAGCCGAGATTTCCCTCTTGAATCAAATCCAAAAAGAACATGCCCTTACCGACATATCGTTTCGCAATGCTGACAACCAAACGCAGGTTGGCTTCAATCAATTCATCCTTAGCACTTTCATCGCCGGCGGCCATTCTTTCGGCCAATTCTCTTTCGCGTTTGGCTGTCAAAAGCGGAACCTTACCGATTTCTTTCAGATACATACGAACCGGATCGTCAATAGCAAGTCCTTCTTGCTCCAAAATCCGCTCCATATTATCGCCGTGTCCAAACTGCTCGACCTCGTTTTCAATGTCGGCCATTTCGGCATTCAAAAGATCCTCCGACGGAACGTCTAAATCGCCGTCGTCAAAATCCAAAAGATCATAGTCGCTTTCTTCCATGGCGTCGTCAAACAAAGAGCCGTCCTTTCCTTTTCCGGGGGAATCATGCCCTTTCTTGTCGGAAGCCTTCTCGCCTTTCGACTTTCCTGCGGCCGTTTCCTCCGGGACGATAATATCCAAATCGTCATCATCGTCAAAGGGGGAAGCGCCGAAAAGTGTGTCGCCCTCGACTTCGTCTTTGATATTCCAATTATCTCTATCCATGTTTTACCTTCCTGCTTATGTATGTTATTTTTTATTTTTCTTTAATTTTAAAGCTTGCTGTTTTTTTGCAATCTCGGCCATCCAATCGTTCTTGGCTTCTTCCTTTTGCTTGGCGGCTTTCAGCGTTTGGATGCTGGCCGCAAACACATCCGCTCCGTTGGCGGTCAGTTGCCTGCGTTTATATTCCATGCG
>CAKSIP010000012.1 GCA_934462825.1 uncultured Eubacteriales bacterium
GGGGACGTTTCCGACTTTTGAAAAGACAGGCCGGAATTATATCAACCATATAAAAATATGAAATCAAGAATTTTCAGCCATCGGAAAGCCTGAAAGCGAGGATGGCGTGGCAGGCTTCTTTCGGAAAATGAGGGGAAAAAGACGATGCCATAGAAGCCCATGAGTATTATATCACAAACTGCTTCCGAAAAAAAGAGTATTGGGAAATTTTCTGAAATAATTTCAAGAAGGGGCACAAAGCCAAAAGACTTACATCCTCATTTTATGGTGTCTTTCGGCAAAAGGTTCCAAGAGAGGTTCACCGGACAAGGAGCGCCGTCCGGCTTTGCTTTTCCTGCTCCTTGTAATAGGCAACCGCTAAATCGACCACAAGACCGTAGCTGCGCGTGCCGACAGTGCCTTGGGATTTCAAGTAAGTGTTGTTGACCGCCTCGCTGACCTTGCCCGAAACGGAGTGGCGATATTTTTCAAAAAAAGCGCTGTAGGCGCGCATTTCCCCCCGCACGGCTTCATCGAGACGAAAATAGATGTCCCGATATTTTTCGGCGTCGGCGCTGAGAGGGGATGCAATATACTCATATAGATTCAGATAGCCGCTGTAACGGATATACGGATCGTCGGAAGCGATACATACTAAAAACGCTACAAAATTGGCTTCATCCTCCCGTGCAATTCCGCGCTGATGCGCCAGCTCGTGGGCGGCGGTAAAGGGAAGGGTGTAGTCGGGAAAGTTGATGTTAATGTTCGCCTCGCCCGTAAAGTAAGCGTAGACCCCGGTGATGTGTGTGTAAGACATCCACTCGCTGAGCAGAATCGGCTTGACCTTGCTGTGCAGGCTTTGAATAAAACGGTATTCTTTGCAAACCGAATCATAAGCGTCCATGAGAATCCGGTTCATTTTTTGACGGGAATAGGGCATGGTGGAAAAGCCTTGCTTCGAAAAGGACACAGCCCGCGCCTCGGCATTGATCTTTTCCACAAGGATGTTGGCCGTATCATAAAGCTCCTCCATGCTGACCGGCTGCTTGTCTAAATTCATTTTTTTGTCTAAAGACGATCCGTGATAGCCGCACCCGAAGCCAAGCACAAACAGGGAGAATAAAAGGGAGGCGCAGGACAGGATCGTGACCATATAAGCCAGCGTGGCCTTGCGTGTGCGGCAATAGCGCCGTATAGCCAAGACAACAAGTAAAACTATGAGAGCAGGGGAAAGAATTATGAAAGCTTCTGCCAAAGAAAACGGAAAAATATAGGTGGCATAGGCAAGCATCGCCCGAAAAAAGGCGCCGGGATAGCGATTGTAAAAATCGGCAAAGCCGGGAGAAAGGCGGGCTACAAGATAGATCAACAGGCTGAGCGCAAACAAACCGCCGAAGACATAAACGATCTTCGGGATTTTTTCATAGCGTGCATATTTTGCCTCCGTTTCGGCCGGAGCGGCAACAGGATCGGGCTGATTTTGCGTCATAGAAACAACCTCTTTTCTTGTTTTGTGGCGAGCTTTTACAAAAAGTCAGGAATTTTACCTCGCATCGGTCGGGCCAAAATAAAAATCAATGGCTTTTTTCATATCGTCGGGCAGAGGAGCCTCCGCGTGAAAAGTCGTTTCGGGCAAAGTAATGTCCAGCGTTTTGGCGTGCAGCGCGTGTCGGTTTATGGCCGGATCCGGCGAGCCATACAGATCGTCCGCTAACAAAGGATGTCCGAGATGGGCAAAGTGAACCCGGATTTGATGAGTGCGTCCGGTGAGCGGAAAAACCTCCACCAAGGTGCAGGCATCGCAGACGCGCAGAATCTGATACAGCGTGATGGCGCGCTCGGCGCCCGACGCATCGGACGCGCATACGCGGCGCAAAATTACACTATGGTCGGTGCGGCACAGATAGGTGTCAATTTTGCCGAGACAGAGGCCGAAATGGGTTTCTGTCACAGTCGGTTCCGGCAGCTTGCCTCGCAAAAGGGCGAGGTAGCTTTTGCGGATTTGTCCCTTCGTCATGGCCTGTGTCAACCGAGCGGCGGCCATTTTATTGCGTGCTACCAGCACAAGACCGCTGGTGTTTTTGTCCAGCCGATGAATCGGGCGAAAAACGAAAGGAATGTTTTGCGAAGCATAATAATAAGCCAGCGCATTGGCCACGGTGTCGTCGTGGTGCCCATGCGAGGGGTGCGTGGGCATGTGCGGCGGCTTGTTGACGATGACCATCGACTCGTTTTCCAGCACAATCGGCAGCGGCAGGGGCGCCGGCGTGGCACTTTCCGAGGACACCGTATCTTCCGTTCCGAGAAACAGCACGTCGCCGTCATGAAGGACTTTTCGCACCGTGACTCGTTCTTGATTGACAAGGATGCCGTTTTCTCGGTATTTCAAAAAACGGATCATTTTGGTGGAAAGCGATAAGCGCTTCAAAACAAAAAGAATGGTATGATCGCAGTAAGCGTCGCCGGCTTGAATCCGTATAAGCATAGTATATCCTTTCCCTCGGACATTTAGCAAAATCAAACTGAATTTCTTATATGATACCATGAAATACCCCGGTGCGCAAGAGCTTTTTGGGGGCTTGTCACGGCTTTTGAACGGGCCAATCTTGCGATTTCTTCAAAAAAATGATTCGCAAAGGCATATTTTCCCGTCAGTGTTTATAGATTGTAGCAGAAGCGGAATCCCGGTGGATGTTCCGGGAGAAAGGATGAAAGTGTTATGAAAAAACTGACTTTGTTTTCCATCGCATTTCTGCTGACCCTGATGACAGCGGTTGGCATTTGGGCAGGGACGCGCATAGAGGGAGAGGTAAAGGAAAAAGCGATTGTTTCGGAGGGCTTGCAGATTCTTGCCCGGCAGTGTGGTATGGCGAAAAGTGCGCTGACGGGGCAGGAGCTGCATTTTGCGCCGGAGGATTTTGAGCGGGCGCTGAACCAAAGCCGCCTGGATTACATCACCGTAGTCTCTTTGCCCGATCCTGCCCTTGGCTCTTTGATGCTCGGAAGTGCGGCCGTGACGGCCGGACAGACGGTTTCCAGGGAAAACCTGCATAAGCTGTCCTATGTGGAAAAAGAAAAAGGCGTTTTCCAAAACCAATTTTTCTTTACGACCGGTCAAGGGTACGATTTCAGTTGCTCTCTGTTTATGAGAAAGGAAGCCAATTACTGTCCGACCGTCGCGTGGAACAGCACGTTGGCAACCGATGTAACCACCTATCGGAACGTGAGCGTGTACGGATCGCTTTCCGGCTACGATATAGACGGCGACGCCATTACCTTTGAAGTGGTGTCGTACCCCGAACACGGATATTTGCAATTGACGAACGCCGCGAAAGGAACCTACAAATACACGCCGAGCTTTGACTACACGGGAAAAGACGGCTTTACCTATGTCGCGTATGATGCCTACGGCAATTATTCGGCCGCGGCTACGGTTTCACTGCATGTGGAAAAGGTAACACTGAAAAGTGTTCTGTCGGATATGGGAGGCAATCGCGCGCATGCCGCCGCACTTACCGTGATTGAAAAGGGCGTGATGAGTCCGTCCGGCGCCGGCAACCAGCTTCTGTTTGCGCCCGGTCAGACGGTGAGTCGAGAGGACTTTTTGGTAATGGCCATGAAATCCGTGGGACTTGACGTTCCCTCCGTACAGCAAACCGGGTTTTCCGACGATGCTCAAATTTCCGCCGATGCCAAAGGATATGTCTGCATGGCACAGGAGAAAGGGTATCTGTCGGGCGTGATTGCCGAAGCAAAGGAAGGAGAACGCAGCTGCTTCTATCCGTCTCGCTCTATCAGCACGGCCGAGGCGGCCATGATCGTAAACCAGCTGTTGAAAGCCAATGGAAAATCGTCGGAAATGCTGGGCGCTTATGCCGGCTTCTCGGAACAAGAGGGCATTCCGGTTTGGGCGCAGGAAGCGGTTTTGACGCTTAAGACCGTAGGCATCCTCGATCTTTCGGAGCAAGGCATCTCACCGGAGCGTCCCATGACGAGGGGCGATTGCGCATTGCTGCTCTCCTCGGTTCTTCAGATTTGCGGAAAATAAAATCCCGGCCTCCTGCAATGCCGCCACACGGCGTGGTATAAGTCAAAAGGGCACCCTGCAATTCGTTCGGATTGTAGGGTGCCCTTGATGTGTATGGAAAGAGCGGATGACAGAGGGAAGCGGATGCGGCGCCTTGCTTATTCAACGTCACGGCGGCCATCCAACGCACGATACAGCGTGACCTCGTCGGCGTATTCCAAATTGCCGCCGACCGGCATGCCATAGGCAAGGCGGGAAACCTTGATTCCCAGGGGCTTAATGAGTCGCGCCAGATACATGGCGGTGGCCTCTCCCTCCACCGTTGGGTTGGTGGCCACGATCACCTCGTGCACTTCGCCATCGCCCAAACGAGCCAGCAATTCCGCAATTTTGATTTTGTCCGGCGTGATATTGTTCATGGGAGAAATGACGCCATGAAGCACATGATATACGCCCCGGTATTCGCGCACTTTTTCGATGGAGGCCACATCCCGTGCATCCTCCACTACACAAATTACGCTTTTGTCGCGGCCGAGATCCTCGCAAATCGGGCAAAGCGTCCGATCGGTCAGATTTTGGCAAACGGGGCAGAGATGAATTTTTTCCTTGGCGTCAAGGATGGCGCGGGCAAAGTCCGCCGCGTTCTCGTGGGATAATTCCAAAATGGAATAAGCCATGCGCAGGGCGGATTTCTTTCCCACGCCGGGCATGGCGGCAAAGTGATCCGCCAGCGTTTGCAGAGATTCGATGTAATCGGCCATAGAGATCAGAACATGCCGGGCAATCCGATGTTTCCGGTAATATCGGCCATTTCACGACTGTTGGTTTCATCCACGCGTTTGATTGCCTCGTTGACAGCGGCAATGACAATGTCAGCCAGGGTTTCGGTGTCATCGGGATCTACGATTTCAGGGTTGATTTGGAGGGCGAGAATTTCTCTTTTTCCGTTGATTTTGACTTGCACCATGCCTCCGCCGGCCGATACGTCATATTCACAGGCGTCAAGTTCTGCCTGCTTGGCTTCCATGTCCTCCTGCATTTTTTGCGCCTGTTTGATCATGGCGCTCATATTTTGCGGTGCGCCCATTCCTTTGGGTACTCTTGCTTTCATCGTCTTGTGTTCCTTTTCCTTTCTGTGGATTTGTCGAGCCGTCCTTGTGGCGGCAATATTATATGTTTATTATCCTTGTTTCTTAGCGAAAAAATCATGGCATTATTCTTCGGTCAGCGTGTCTAAAATGTCGTATTTGTCTTCATCCTCGGCACAGGAGCGTTCTATGCAAATGTTTTTGTCGGGAATTTCGCGGGAAAGACAAGAAATCAAAGCGGCCCGAAGCGCGTTGCGGGTTTGCGGCCGCGAGAGCATGGTGACAGCAAAATCATTGGAAAGTCGAATGAGAATTTTTCCTTCGGCCGTTTCAAACACATGGGCGCTTTTCAAGAAGGAAGCCGCCGGAATGTCCGTGGCCGCCAGCTTTTCCGCCACCTCCATTTTACAGCGAAGCGGGCGCAGTGTCGGGCGGCTTGCGCTTGCTTCGGAAGCGGAGGAGGGCGTGAGGGGCGCATTTTCAAGAGAGCCTTTCGATTCGGCCGCGGAAAGCGCGGCGTTGGGGGCGCTTTTCGCTTTTTCTGTTGCATTGGGCAGAACCGGCGCGCTTGCGTCCGGTCGGCTTGCTTCCTTTTGGCCCTCAGTCGCAGGCGGGAAAGAACCTTCATCACTTCCCGTCCAATTGGCCGCAACCGAATGGGAGGAAGCCGAAAGCGACAGAGAAAGCCGTTTTATCGCATCCTCGGCCTGAGAAAGTCGGGACAATAAAGCGTCATACGAGGGATTGAGCGATTCGTCGCACATGCGAACCAAAGCGATTTCGGCGACGGTGCGCTTGGAGGCGTTGCTTTTTTGCATATTGTAGAAAGCACTGTCCAGCATTTTGCAATGCGAGATCAGTGTTTCCTTGGAAAAACGGGCGGCTAACGAAGCGAGCGCTTCGGCCTCCACCTCCGTGAGATCCAAATACTTGGAGGCCTTGGACGTGGTTTTCATAACCAAAAGATCCCGATAAATCGAGAGCAAGTCCTGCCAAAATACCGACAGATCCTTGGAGGAAGAAACGACGTGATCAATGGTGTCAAAAATGACGTTGTAATTTTTGTCCACAATGGCGTCCACCGTGCGAATCATCGTGTCCCGACCGGTAATGCCGGCACATTCCTCCACCAATTCCACCGTGATGCTTCGATGGTTTCCCGAGCAAAGATCCAAAAGGCTGATGGCGTCGCGCATGCCGCCTTGTGCCAGCCGCGCAATCAGGCGGGCGGCCGCCGGATCGGTCTGAAATCCTTCCGCCTGCGAGATTTTCATGAGCCGTTCGGTGAGAATCGGAACGGTAATCCGTCGAAAATCAAACCGTTGACAACGGGATATGATCGTGGCGGGAAGCTTTTGCAGCTCGGTCGTAGCAAGAATAAAGATCACGTGCTCGGGCGGCTCCTCCAGCGTTTTAAGCAACGCATTGAAGGCACTGCCCGAAAGCATATGGACTTCATCGACAATGTAAACGCGGTATTTAAGCATGGAAGGGGTGTAAACAACCTCATCCCGGATGTCGCGGATGTTTTCTACGCCGTTGTTGGAAGCGGCGTCCATTTCAAGGACATCGGTGGCCGCCCCCGATTCAATGCTTTTGCAAGATGCGCATGTGCCGCAGGGGCTTCCGTTGACAGGGTTTTCACAGTTGACGGCTTTGGCCAAAATCTTGGCGCAGGTTGTTTTTCCCGTGCCGCGGGAGCCGCAGAACAGATAGGCATGATTGAAGGTGCCTTTTTCCACCTCATATCGGAGAACCGAAGTGATATGTTCCTGTCCCACTACGTCATCAAAGACGGCCGGACGCCATTTCCGATATAAAGCCTGATGCATAAGACACACCCTTTCGACGAAATTTTCGGACTTTTTAAGTCAAAATAAAATTCGGGCTGCAAAACAAGACCATACACCTCAAAATCGAACGTCACCCCTACGCGATTTCCGTACCTCCTGCTCAGAGCAGGCGCCCTCACGGCACATCAGGTTGACCGCTTAATGCTGCTTGGTTCCCCACCTGACATGGTTCACAGTTCCCAATTGCGCAAGACCCACTCGTCAACACAGCAGAATACGGCTCAGACCGTAAAAGATCGGCCCTCAGATGAGGGATTCACCCCTGCTGTAGCGGATTTCAGGTGCAGGGCTCCGCTAAATCCCCGGCTAGTATGGCCTTGTTTCGCAGCCCGAAGCTACGATACAGTATTATTATAACAGATTTGTTCCCTTTATGCAAGAGTATTTTTTTATTTCCCCGAAAATGTTTTTTTACAAGGGCTTGCCGCCGAAAAGAAGCTCCGGTTCCACGAGAAAATCGTTTCCGAGCGGAAGGGAATAAAGCCGAATTTCATCCGGCGTGCGTCCGTACAGCTCCCGTAACGCCGCGGCGTAATAGGAAAGCTGGCGGCGATGTGTTGCGGCGAGCCTTTGCTCGGCTAAGACGGGGGACGCCAGCTCGGCTTTGGTCAGATGGTCGGTTTTATAATCGCAGAGAACCAATCGCCCGTACTCGTCTTCAAAGAAAATATCCATAACGCCTTGTACCAATACACGTTCCTCTTGAATTTGCGCCGCAAAGTCCGGGCTTTCGGTAAAAAGAGCGGCCGGCAGGAAGATGTTGAAGCGCTGTTCCCGAAAAACCTTGCGTGCCCGTCGGATGCGGGCAAAGAGTGCGCCGGCAAAAAACGCAGAAAGCCAGGCGAGGTTGACGGTGCGTCGTGCGCTTTCCGGCAGAAAGCCCTCGGCAATCAGCCGTTCCAATTCCTCGGAGGGCGCAACCTTGCTTGCACGGTCAAAGTCGCAGAACTGAAGAAAGGTGTGGGTATCGGTGCCTTTTTGGGCGGCACTGACCGGAAGCGTATCGGCGTTGTCGGAGCGCAGAAAGGCCGGCGCGTCCATCAGCTTGGGAAGCACAATGTCCAAAGAAGCGTCGATCGTTTCGGCTTCGCTCTGTTCGCGGTCACGGTCAAGCACATCGGGCGTCAGCTTGGAAACCGAGAGCTTGGCGGGAAGTCGTGTGGCCGCATGGTGGGGATAACGGTAGGCAAAATTTTGGCGGATGGTTTGCATCCATTGTTCTTGTGACAGCGAGGCACTGTCCGAGGCTTCCGACAGGGCAGCAACGGATTTTTCCGGCACGCTGTCTTTCATCGACTGCAAAATGGCATCCGTCGAAAGAATCTGCACGGTGTGGAAATCCGAGGCGTTTTCCATCTCCGGGAAACCAAGAGCCGCCATGATCCATGTGATTGCGTTTTTCGCATCGTTCAAGAGGGCGCGACCGCCGTATTCCCGGATCAACCCAGCATCCTTTTTCAGCTTTTCGATGCCGAAGGGGGGATTGGCCGTGATATATAGCCGTTCTCTGGCGCGGGTAAGGGCGACATACAAAACCCGCATTTCTTCCTCAGCCGCGGCTTCCGAAATGCTTTTGGCCACGGCGCGATGATACAGCGGCGTGATAACACCAAAGCCCGTATCATCGGATAGAATCATGGAGATTCCCAGCTTTGGATCGTAAAGAATGGGCTTTTGCGCGTCATCGTCGGAAAAGTTGGTGGCCTGGGCTGAAAGGAAGCAAACGGGAAATTCCAGCCCTTTGGACGCGTGAATTGTCATCAATTTCACACCGTTTTCTCCTTTGTCGGACGGAATGATGGGCGCATTTTTCTCATTTTTCTTCATGTTGTCCGCGTAACGCAGAAAGGCATAAAGCCCCTTAAACGAATCGCCTTCATAGCTCCGGGCACATTCATAAAAACGTGTCAGTGCCGCGTGGGAGGAGGCGTCACCGCCGCCGGAGAGCAGACCGAAATGGGCATAGGCCGCCCAAACGACCTGATGCGCAGGCAGCGCGCGGGCCGTATCCCGAAGCTGCTCCAAAGTTTGCAACAAATGGCGGCATTTTTCAAGTAGCACGGGGGAGGCGGTGGCTTCAAGCGCAAGATCATTTGCTTCCTCCGCCGATGCGGTATGGCCGACAAAACGGACAATCGCATCGTAAAGCGAACATTTCTTGTCGGCTTCCCGGTTGCCGCGCAACAGAATCAGCTCATTGGCCGAAAAGCCGAACAGGGGAGAAAGCAGAATCGCTGTCAGCGAAATATCTTTGCGCGGGTTGTCAATGGCATGCAAAAGGGACAGCGTCAGAGCAACGTCGGGATGATCAAAGAGCGGCGTTCCGGTTTCCCCCGAAAAGGGAATACCGTAGGCCTTGAGTGCTTCTCCGATTCCCACAAGAGCAGCGTTTTTTCGGGTGATTACGGCAATGTCGCTCGGCTGTATGGCGGTGCCGTCAGCCTTTTTTTCAAAATGAAGCAACCGTTGGATTTCGGCGGCAATGTACATCGCTTCGGGATGAAGCGACGTCGATTTGTCCTCGCCGGAAAGCTCTTTGGCTTCCGAAGGCTTGCCAAGGTCTGCGTTCGCATCGTCTGCCTGCGGCGCGTCCTCCTCCAAAGCATCGGTGCTTTCAGCCTTGCGGTTGATTAAAACCACCTTGACTTTTTCCCCGGTGTACCCATCGGGAACGGATTTGGAAAATACCAGGTCGTCCTTGGCGTTATAATGGATGCCGGGACTGCCGGTTTGAAACAGATACGAGCAAACCGCATTGGTAAAACGGATCACATTCCGGTCGCAGCGGAAGTTTTCCGACATAAAAATGGTGCATTCGTTTTCGCCCGGAAGCTGAGAGGAATCGGCGTCAATGGGAGCAAAGCGGTGACGGTATTCGGAAAACAGCGTCGGCTCGGCCCCGCGAAACCGATAGATGCTCTGCTTAATATCGCCCACCATAAAACGGCTGCCCGGTTTGGCAATGGCACGGAAAATGGCATCCTGAACGGCATCCACGTCCTGGTATTCGTCAATGAAAATGCTGTCAAAGTCCTCGGAAATCCGCCGCGCCAGCTCGGTGCCGTTGCCTTCGGGGGTGACCAGCAAGCGCCGACACCATAATTTGATGTCGTTGAAGGAGCAGATGCCGGCCGCCAGCTTTTCTTCGGCAAAGAGGGCGTCGAATTTTTCCAAAAGCAAGCGCAAAACGCGGCAATGGCGCGCAGATTTTTGCGCGTATGCCCGGATTTCGGCTTCTTCGTACCCGACGGCAAAATAGGTGGGAATCAGCTTTTTGTTGATTTGCTCCTTTACCGTGTTTCGGATGGCCTTGAAGCGCTCGATTTCGGGCGTCTTTCCCATGCCCTTGGGCATTCGGTTGAGGGCAGGGAAAGCGTGGGCGCGGAGGAGGGCTCTTGTCGCGGCATACCCGCTTTCCCGAATGGATCGGATCAGCGTTTCCAAAAAGCTCTTGTCATCGGCCAGTGCCGGCAGATAGGCCTTGGTAAAAGCCTCATCGTGTTCTGCATATTCCTCCGCTTTTTCATAGAATCGCAGGTAGGATTCAAAAAGCGATATGAGATAATCGGCTACGATCCGACCGTTGGCTGTGGAAAAGAAGTCGGCGGTTTCGTAAGCTTCATATTCTTTTTCCCATAAAGAAAGCAAAGAAAGCCCCTTGGGATGAGAGAGAAGCTTTTCATATAGTGCCAAAAAGACTTCAAAAAGCCCCTCGTCGTTGCGCATATCCGACAAAAGCTCCGTGGTTTGCGCAAAATCCTCCGCGGGGATGCCGAGGCGACCGGCATAGCCGAGGTCAATGCTTTCGTTCATCACACGAGCGGCCAATGCCTGCAGGTCGTTGGCGTCGGCCAGTCGAAGGGAGGCGGGAATCCCAAGAAGCTGCGTGTGATTGCGCACCACATCCGCGTAAAACGCGTCAATGGTGGAAATTCGCGCACTGCCGAGCGCGGCCAGCTGTCGGAACAAATGGCGGTCGTTGGGATTTTCGGCCAAAGCGGCCGAAAGGGCGCCGGAAAGACGGGAGCGCAATTCGGACGCTGCCGCACGGGTAAAGGTGACGATCAGCATTTTTGTAATGTCGGCAGGCGCTTCCGGATTTGTCAGCGCTTGAAGGATTCTTTGAATCAGCACAGAGGTCTTGCCGGATCCGGCGGCGGCTGAAATCAGCAGGGTTTTGCCTTGCGTAGTAACGGCCTTTTCTTGAGCCTTCGTTAATGGCATGGGTTCGTCTCCTTTCCGTATTACTTGTATTTCGGCGCCATGCGGCATACCGCTTGCATCGGGCACCCGATGCAGTTCCCGTAAGAACCGCAGGCTTCGGGGAGGGCCGTCATGCGTCCGCTGACGATCTCGGATTCGATGGCTACAATGGTTTCGCTCAGCATCGTTTCCATGGCCTTCATTTGTTCGGGCGAGCGGAGCGCGCCCCCTTTCAGACGTCCTTTTTCCAGCTTGACTCCACACAAAATTTCGGGCGCCAGCAGGTGGTTCATTTGCCGCAAAACTTCTTCGTCATCCAAAAGGAATCCGTTTCGCACAATGGCTTTTTCGGCTTCTGCCCGAACGTCAACGTCGGGGGATGGATCGGGAATCTTGTCGATGCGCCCCGAAAGATAAAGCGCACTGGCCGGACGCAATGCGCCGTCCGGCGGACAGCCGAGCGCTTTTTTCAGAGCGATTTGGTTGTCTTTGCAGAGCGTGAAAAGATAAATGGGAAGCTGAATGTCATGACCGCGCGCAATGTCCCTTTCGGAAAACTGCTTGCTGCCGGATTTGTAGTCCACGACACGCAAATATACGTCCTTTCCGACGCGGAGCGCGTCCACCCGGTCGATCACGCCTGACAGCATCACTCGCCGTCCGTCCGGGCAGGGGAAAATCATGGGCTGGATGGTGACGCGCTCTCCGGGACGTCCGATGGGAAGCTCAAAAAACACCGGACGAAAGTCGCTGAAAGCAAATTCTTTGGCCATGTTGAGCGCGATGAGCGCGGCCGTTTTTCGCATGCGGGCAAAGCGGAAAGAGAGGCGTGGTGTGTCGGCTTCGCCACCCGGAAAGTGCGTTTTCAGATACTCCTGCGCATAGTCCGCGACCGCCTGTTCTACCTGCGCAAGCTCCGGCTCCGTTCCAAGCTGCCCGGCCTCCATGGCCTGCGACAGGTATCGTTCAAACACGTAGTGAATGTAGGTGCCGAAGTCGTCAAAATCAAAAACAGCGGGCGAAAAGTCCTGTAAGCCGAGGATGCGCTTGCAAAGATATTGGAAGCGGCAGGCGAGAAAATCATGAATTGCGGTTTGGCTCAGCCGAAGCTGGGAGCCGTATAGTTGCGCAATCGTTTTCTCCGAGAGCTGTTGACAAAGGTTGACCGCTTCGCCGTCCGCTCGTAGCGGATAGCCGGCCTGTCGGAGCATTTGTGAAAGCTCCTTTCGGTCGGCGGCGTTGGGGAGCCGATTAAGGTTCTCGGCGGCTAACGCCGGCGTCAGGAAAAACGAGGAGGTGGGGAGAGAAGAAAAGACATCGTGACGAACCTCCGGGAACAGCTTTTGTATACGAGTCATGGCGATAGAGGGAACGGCCTTTTCGCCGGTGGCGCTGGCCGTGTGATACAGCAGAATAAGTCTCTCACGAGGGGCGCAAAAGGCGCGATACACGTAAAACAGCTCGTCCGAGGCCCGCGCCGCGGTATCGCCGGACAGAGAAATGCCCAAAGGCGCTAAAATTTTTTTGTCGCTGTCGGAGAAAACGCCTTTTTCTTTGACATTTTGGGGAAATTCTCCTTCGTTCAGGCCGAGAAGGATGACCGCGCGGGGATTGGCCGTGCGAAGCATCGAGGCGGAGCCGACCGTGACCGCATCCTGCGCCGTCGGAATGGTGCCGATGGTCGTGTGGTCAAAAACAAGCTTGATGGCATCATAAAACTCACGGATGGAGGGCTTGTCGGTGTCGGATAATGCAAAAGCCAGGCTCTCCAGCGTGTGAATCACCGCGTTATAGACCTGAAGCGACTCGGCGGATTCCTTGCGATGCCCGGCCGCATATTCCTTTTGTGCCTGCGCCTGCAGCGTTTCCGCTACCTTGCCTTCCTCCAGAAAATTCCAAACGGCGCGGCACATGTCGGCAATGCTTTTTGCATCCTCCAGCTGAGCAAAAAAGCGGAGCAAGGGAGGGACAAACTGATCTTTCAGCGCGTTAATCCGGTTCAGCGTTTCTTGGCCGCGTTCTGTTATTCGGCTGGCGTAGCCGTCGGGATTTTTGACAAAGGGATAGGGTGAGGTGTAGTCGGCGCTCCGCGGCTCCCATACGATGCAATAACATTCCAAAAGATCCACGTCCGAGGCATCGACTCCGCAAAGTCCGGTTTTTAAGTAAGCCAGCACGTCCTCGCTTTTCCACCCGTATATGCGAATGCGCAAAGCGGAAAGAAGCAGGCGAACGGAGGCTTTGGTGAGAATTTCGGTGTTTTCCGACAGGAAAAAAGGCACGTTGGCTTTTTCAAGGACAACGTCAATGATGCCGCGATAAGACGAAATATCTCTGGCAATGATGGCAATATCCCTGCACCGAAAGCCCTCGCGCATCAGCTGCGCGGCCGTAATGGCAGCCGCTTCACATTCTTCATAAGGATCCCGACAGCAGAGAAGGCGAATGGCCTCTTGATCGTCGCCGGAAAGGGAATAGCCCATCCGTTCCGGCCGCCAGAGGTCTTCCCGCAAAATGTCAATGGGAGTATGCTCGGTGTACGTGACAGGCTCCTCGGAAACGGGAAGCGAGAGCCGATGCGCCATGCGCCGCAAGCGAAGCGCGGTGTCCACCGTGCTTTCATAATGAATGGCCGTGGAGGCAATGGAGTCCAGCGTCAGCGCTACCGAGACTTCGGCGGCCGAGGACAAAATTTGCTCTATAACGCGGTATTCCTGACGGGTAAAGCTGGTAAATGAATCTATGTAAACATGCGCGTCGGCAAAGAAATTGTGTCCCTTTTGCGACAGAATTTCGGCCAACCGGGAAAGGTCGTCCGACACATCGGAGTAGCTTTCGGCCAGCGAGTGGGTGTAGGCCGAGAGAATCAGCGAAAGATCGGAGAGCTTGTTTTTCAAAAGGCTTTGCTCTTTCTCTTCGCTTTCGCCGCCCGGAAGGGCTTCGGCGGCTTTTTCCAGCGCTTCGGGAGAAATGCAGTAGGCTTTTAGCTCGCCCATCGCCGCCATCATTTCTTTGGTAAAGGAAGGCAAGTTGTTGCCTTCGGCAGACCGGGCGTATTCATGAAGCATCGGAGCCAGCTCCCGCAGATTTTTCCAAAGAATCAGCGCCCGGCATCCCGTGTCGGCATAATTATAGGACAAGCCGCCATAGTGACGAAAGACCAGATTGGCCAAGCGGGAAAAATTCAGCACCTCGCCCCGCAACTGCGCGCCGGGGGGGAGAAGCTCCAGCAGCATTCTTTCGCACTGTACGGTTTGTTGTTCGGGCACAATGAGATAAAAACGTGTTCCGGCCTTGGCGTCCCGGCGCAAAAGCGAAAGAATCCGGTGCGTTTTTCCGCTTCCGGCATGACCGTATATCAAACGAAGCATTTTTCTTTCCCATTCCTTTCTCTGTTTTTCGATTCTTTGGGGGCGGTCGAAAACGCACGGGGACGCCGTGCAAATCGGCAAGCCGCAGGGCGGCAAAGCCACCGTCCCGCTGGCGGTTTCGATGGCATGACGGAGTGGCTGCGCTTATGTATCTTGATCCAATCCGAGAATTTTCAAATTGCGAAGCAGGGGCTGTCGTCCGCGCCAAGCAAACGCTCTTTCCGAAAATTCCTTGTCGCTCATGCTTTCGATAAGCGTGCGGGTGAGGAAGGGCGTTCTCTTTTCTTTGAAAAAGGGGATCTCCGTGTACACGGATCCGCTCTCGTACACTTTTTTTGCATGCGGACAAACCTTTTGACAAAGGTCACAGCCCCATACACTGCCGTTGCTTGCAATCAGCGCAATTTCCTTGGGCGTCAGCTCGCCTTTCTTTTGCGTGACCGCCGACAGGCATCCGGTTTTGTCACAGCCGGTGGGGCAGCAACGGCGGCAAAGACCGCACTTTTCACAGAAACGGATTTCCGAAGGCGTGCAGGGAATGGGGGCGTCCGTAATGATTTCCCCCAAAAACACAAAAGAGGCATAAGGCTCTGTGATCAGCAGTCCATGATCGCCGATCCGGCCAAGACCGGCTCGTGCGGCCGCATGGATTTCATCCAGCGGCGAATGGTCGGTAAAGCCGGCAAACCGATAGTCGGGGAAATCCTTTTGCAAAGCGGGGAGAATCGAGGCAAACAATTCGGCAAAAAACAAATGGTAGTCCCGGCTTTTGGCATACTCGGACAAATTGCCGGGAACGCTGTCCCGGACAATATAGGGCACGGCTATCATGACCGCCGTTCCTTCCGGCGAAATTTGCGCGCGCTCTAAAAGGTAGGGGCGAAAAATTTTGCATGCAGAAAGCGGAACGGGAGCAAAGCAGGACAGTCCTTGCTCCGAAAGAAGAAAAGAAATTTGATCGTATAGCGCAGACATCTTGCATCCTTTCGTAAAATGCGTTATAATAAGTATAGTATATCAAAAAAAACGAATGAAAACAAGAGAAAACATCAATTCGGCGGCAAAAAACGGTTTTGGCGTTTCTTTTCCTGAGATTTTCAAAGAGTTTTTTTTGAATCGTCAACAAATCTTCACATTCGCCGTTTATACTATTGTTGCGGTAAAAGAATGAAGTCCGTAAATCAAACCAAAACAAAGGAAGGTATGAATTGTGAGTAGCTTTACTGAAAATGAGAATACCGGCATGAACCAACAGACCACCGGTAATTTTACAGGTATAAGTGAGGAACATTCTGAGAGTACTTCGACAAAAAGCACACCCGAAGAAGGGTATGGAGAATACAAGAGAGAATTTTCCAAGGATGGCGGCGTTTGCTATGTGCAACAGCCACCCAAAAAGAACAAAAAAGGACGCAAGGTGGCCGCACTTGCTGTTTTGATTGTTATTTGTATGGTTATGTCAAGCTTCGGCACTTCTGCGCTGATTGCCTATTTGTATGACCAAGGCTATATTTTTAAGCAGAGCGAATCCTCCGATACAATTCATCCGAGCGAGAATGTGTCCGGAGAGGGAGGCGCACGCGGCAATGTGATCATTCAGAAAAACGATCCCGATCCGACGCAGCGCATTCCGGGACAAATCGGTACGCCCGGCATGAGTGAATCGCAGATTTACGCGCTCGTTTCCGACAGCGTTGTGGAGATCACAACCAGCTCCGTCAAATACAACGCGATTTATGGGCAGTACGTGGAGAGCGGTGCCGGCAGTGGCGTAATTTTTGCCAGAGCACAGGAAGAAACGGAATACTACTATGTCGTGACCAATTATCACGTGATCAACGGTGCGGAAACAATCCGCGTCCGGCTGAAAGATGAAAGCGAATTTACCGGTCGTGTCATTGGCTCCGATGCCATTTCGGACATTGCCGTTCTGGAAATTTGCTCGGAAAAAGAACTGAGTTGCGCTCAACTCGGTTCCAGCGCGTCTTTGGCCGTGGGCGATCACATTGTGGTGATCGGTAATCCGCTCGGACAACTCGGAGGCAGCATGACAGACGGCATTGTCAGCGCCTTGAATCGCAGTGTGGATGTGGAAGGCATGGAGATGAACCTTCTGCAAATCAGCGCGGCCATCAACCCCGGCAATTCGGGCGGCGGTATGTTCAATACGGCCGGCGAGCTTGTGGGAATCGTCAACGCTAAGGCCAACGGACGTGAGGGCATCGGCTTTGCCATCCCGATGGATTATGTGTTTGAAATTATCGAGGATTTGCTGAAAGAAGGCTATGTTTCGGGCCGTGCGGCTCTGCCTTGCTCGGTGTCGGAATATACCTATACGACCTCTTTGATCGGAGAAACCTCCACGTATGTGATCGTAACTTCGGTGGACGACAATTCGGAATTGAAGCAGAACGATGTGATTTACGCGATTGATGACAATCGGATTACAACAATGAACAGCCTGATCAGCCTTTTGGCAAAATATAAGATCGGAGATACGGTCAAGCTTCAGGTGGCGCGTCCTTCCATGCGCGGCTCCAAGGTGTACACCTACGAGGTGCGCTTGATTGAATCGCTGCCTTCCAATACGTAAAGTTGAAAAGTTGAAAAGTTGAAAAATAGATAGGAAGAATTTCAAATAAAAACCGTCGGTGGCGGGAAAGGACAGTTTTATGTATAATATCCTTGTGGTTGACGACGAATCCAGAATCCGTTCCATTATCCGAAAATATGCCGAGTTTGAAGGACATACGGTCACAGAAGCAGGCGACGGGATGGAGGCTGTGCATCTGTGCCGGCAAAATGCGTATGATCTTGTAATCATGGACATTATGATGCCGGAGCTTGATGGCTTTTCGGCCTGCCGTGAAATTCGCAAGGTTTCCCAGGTTCCGATCATCATGCTTTCGGCGCGGGGCGAGGAATACGATAAAATTAACGGCTTTAGCCTTGGTATTGATGACTATGTGGTAAAGCCTTTCTCGCCCAAGGAATTGATGATGCGTGTCGAAGCCGTGATGAAACGAGCCGGAAAAACAGGCGTGGCGGCGGCACCGACGAAAACCAACACCGTGCAGGAATTTGACGGCGGCGGCTTGAAAATTGATTTTACAGCCCGTATTGTGTATATTGACGGGGAGAAAATCAATATGTCGCCGAAGGAATACGATTTGCTGTTCTACATGGCGGAAAATCACAACATCGCGCTGACCAGAGAAAAGCTGATCAGCGAGGTGTGGGGCTATGATTATTACGGGGACGCAAGGACGTTGGATACCCATGTCAAGCTCTTGCGGCGCAGCTTGGGACGCTATGCCTCCTGTATTGTTACAGTGAGAGGAGTTGGCTATCGCTTTGAAGGGTGAAAGGAAAGCGCGCAACCATGGGAGCGAAATCGGGGTAGGATCGGAAGCCCTTGGCAAAACCGCGGCGAAGAAATCAATGAAAACGCCTAAAAAAAAGCCGTGCATGAGCATGACGCTGCAAATTTTGTGCTGCCTGGCCGGCTTTACGCTGGTGGCCGGATGTATGGCGTGGATTGTGCAGGTGTTGATTTCCGATTCCGTTTACGGCAACGTCAAGCGCCGGGAAATGAAAACCATGGCCAATCTGATTGTAAATCATATTTCGGACGAAAACATTGAGAAAAAGATTGCAACCGGCGCGGAAAAATATAATATCTGTATTCGCGTGTTTTCCGTTTCCAAAGAGACGCTTACAACGCTGACCGAGCGGTACTCCGCCATTGTGTTTGCAAACAATACCATCGAACATTTGCCGGAAAAAACACTGAAGGACATTTACAACAGCGCTGTGAGAAACGGCGGAAGCTATGAGGGCAATTTCGGGATCAATACCTATCATCCGACCGATGACCGTATCGACTCCGCCGAAGGCGGTTTTGTCAACAATCCCGATAACTTTGCCATCGGCGCCGTGAGTGCGCGGGTGTTTTCGGACGAGCACGGGAACGAATATATGGTGCTTTTAAACGCCATCGTCACGCCGTTAGCCGCCGCCCGTAAGACCTTTGGCGCACAGTTTGCCTATATCATCATTCTTTTGGTCGTCGGCGTGTCCGCCTTTAGCTTTATTCTTTCCACGCTCGTTTCAAAGCCGTTGAAACGCATTACGGCGGAGGCCAAGCAGCTGGCGGAGGGAAATTACAATGTGAATTTTTCGGAGCGCGGCTATCGGGAGATCAATGAGCTTTCGGATACGCTGAATTATGCGGCTTCCGAATTGGGGAAAAACGACCGCTTGCAAAAAGAGCTGATTGCCAATATATCGCATGATTTGCGAACGCCGTTGACGATGATCAAAGGGTACGGAGAAATTATGCGTGACATCCCCGGGGAAAATACACCGCAGAATATTCAGATTCTTATTGATGAAACCACGCGCCTTTCCGAGCTTGTCAACGATTTGCTCGATATTTCCAAGCTGGAAAGCGATACCGGTCACTTTGCCCCGGAGGTGTTTAACCTGACGGAAAGCGTGCGAGCCGTTATCGGGCGCTATGAAAAAATGAATGCGATGCAAGGCTTTGATATTCACTTTGTCGCTGACGGCGACGTGTCGGTGTATGCTGACAATCGCATGATCCTGCAAGTCATCTATAATCTGATCAATAATGCCATCAATTATTGCGGCGAGGATCACTTTGTGGGGGTGGAGCAGCGTTGCTTTACCACGGCATCGGGCCTGCGCAAGGTGCGAATTTCGGTGACGGATCACGGAGCGGGAATTGAAAAAAGCAAACTGCCGATGATTTGGGAGCGCTATTATAAAGTGAATGAAAACCATCGTCGCGCCACGGTCGGTAGCGGCCTTGGCCTTTCCATTGTGCGAAAAATCATGGAAAAGCATGAATCGGCCTATGGCGTGGAGAGTACCATCGGAAAGGGCAGCACCTTTTGGTTTGAGCTGGTTGTCGTGGATCCGACACCCTGATTCTTGTAAAAAAAGACGAAAAATCGCACTTTTCAAAAATGAATAATGTGTAAAAAAACGATTTTCGGTCTTGCAAAACAGGAATGATTCTTATATAATAGCCTTAATTCGTGGAAAGCTGAGAATGGTTATGAAAGAAAATTTGCATGAGGAATGTATTGCAAAAGAGAATAGAAGCTCCGATGCGTGTGACACAGAAGCAACTCCGGTGACGGAAGCCTCTGCCAACGTGGCAGGAGAAGCGGCGGCCAAGATGCCCGACGGAGGAAAAAAGAAAATTCCCAAAAAAGAGATTCTGCGGCGCATATTGATCGTGATTTTTGCCTGCGTCTTTGTCTACTGTGCCGTTCGCCTTGTTATCACCGGCATCGAAAAAATAAAAGCACGCAAAAGCACAGAGGATGTTATCAAGGGGCTTGAGGGAATTACGCGCCCTTCGGAACCGAACATTAAGCCAACTACCCCCATTGTGAATACTACGACGGGGACGGAGACTAATAAAGATCCTTCCGAAACTAAACCTCCAAAGTATAGTGAGTATTTTTTGCAATGCTTGGAATTGATTCGGACAACCAAGGAAAAATACCCGGATTTTATCGGCTACATAGAGATTGACGGCTTGAATATTAGTTACCCGATTTTGCAAAGCGACGATAATACTTATTATCTGGAGCATCTGATTGACGGCACCGTCAACGATTGCGGCGAGATCTTTGCGGATTTTCGGAACAGTGAAAAATTTTTGGAGAATTTCAATACCATTCTGTATGGCCACAATTTGGCCGATGAAACGAAGTTTCACAATCTTATCAAGTATAAAGACGAGGAAAATTTCAAAAACTGTTCTATACGGATCATTACGGAGGAGGGAATCCTGACCTATGAGCCGTTTGCTTTCCGCAAAACGGCAACGCAGGATCCGTATAATAAGGTAGCTTTCCCGTCCCAAGCGGCTTTTGCTGAATATTGCCGCAATCAGCAGGCGCTTTCCATGCACCCCAGTAAGAATTTTACCTTTACGGGAAATGAGAGCGTGATTACCCTTTCTACCTGCGTTTCCTATTTCGGCGGAAGATGGTGCTTGCATGCGGTACTTGTCGATATCCAGCACTGAGGTGCTCGCGGCGCTGCAATGCCCGGTGTGCGGTGCCTCCCTTCGCCTTTCGGAACCCGGAAAAAGCCTTTTGTGTACCGGGGGAAAAACGCATTGCTTTGACATCGCCCGGAAAGGCTATGTCAACCTTTGCCCCGGCCGCCCGTCGGGCGGCGATTCGGCGGAGGCCGTGCGGGCGCGGACGGCCTTTTTGGAAAAAGAATATTATCGTCCCTTTGCCGAAGCCGTCTGCCATACCTTGGCGCACGTTTTGTCTGAGGGAATGGTGGTGGATGCCGGTTGCGGAGAAGGGTATTACACGAACCGCGTGGCTCAAACCGCCGGTTTTTCCTGCCTTGGCTTTGATCTTTCCCGCGCGGCTGTAGAGAAAGCCGCTTCCAACGCTACCGCGCAAAATCTGCGTGCGGCCTACGCCGTGGCGGGACTTTATGCGCTTCCGGTTCGGGATGCCGGCGTTCCGGCTGTGATGAACCTGTTTGCGCCCTGTGCCGAAAACGAATTTTGCCGCGTGCTGCGTCCGGGCGGGATTTTGCTTGTGGCCGGTGCAGGGGAAAACCATTTGTATAGCATGAAAAAAACCATATACGATACGCCGTATAAAAACGAACCACGGCGGGATTTGCCTCGGCACATGGAAAGAATATCGCATCAGACCTTGCGCTATGAGCTTCGGCTGGAAAACGTGGCCGATCGCTACAATCTCTTTTCCATGACACCCTATTTTTACCGTACCTCCAAAGAGGACGCGAACAAGCTGGCACTTCCCGATGTACTTGTGACGGAAGCGGAATTTGATATAGACGTATTTCGCAAGCCTCTTTAAACGGTTTCGGCTACATACTTTTAGAAAATGGGGTTATTGAACTATGAGTATTAAAATATCAGTTTGCGTTCCGATGTACAATGAAAGCGCCGTGATTGAAAAAACGGCACGGGCGCTGGACGCCTATATGCGCCAAAAATTCGGAGAAGACAACTATGAAGTGCTGTTTTCGGATGACGGAAGCCGGGACGGATGCGGCGATATTGTGCGTTCGCTGAAGCTGCCGAACGTGCGTGTGACAGGCTTTTCCGATAACTACGGTAAAGGCCATGCCGTGCGGACGGCGTTCCTGGAGGCTAAGGGGGATATTGTCATGTTTACCGATGCCGACTTGGCTTATGGCGTGGAGGTGATCGGACGCGCTTATGATACTTTGCAAAAGGATGCCGACGCCGAGGTGCTGATTGGTTCCCGGAATCTCACGCGGGACGGATATGCGGGCTACTCTGCGTTCCGAAAGCTGGCTTCGAAAACGTATATTCGCGTGCTTTGCATAGAGGGAGGCTTCCGCCTTTCCGATTCTCAATGCGGTTGCAAGGCTTTTCGCCGTGACGCCGTGCAGAAAATTTTCCCCCGCTGTGAAGTGAACGGCTTCGCCTTCGATTTTGAGGCGATCCTTTGGGCCACGAAGTTCGGTATGAAAATCGTTGAAATGCCGGTGAAAATGTTGAATCATTCCGTCGATTCCAAGGTGCATATGGTACGTGATACCATAAAAATGCTGAAGGATTTGAGAAAGATGCGGAAACGAATTGCCAAAGCGCAGATATAATGCGCTTTTCCCGACTTGTGTATTCTTCATTTCAAATGCGAAAAAGAAAAGAGAAAAATAAAAAAGTTGAAAAAAATGAAAAAAGTACTTGATTTTTTGTATTCGGTGTGATAAAATATATAAGTCGTTGCACGGAGAGATGGCTGAGCTGGTCTAAGGCGCACGACTGGAAATCGTGTTTGGGCTAATACCCCAACAAGAGTTCGAATCTCTTTCTCTCCGCCACGTACAAAGAGCCACTCGGCAAAGGCCGGGTGGCTCTGATTTTTTGCTTCAGGCTTTTTTTCATCGCGTATTGATTTTTATGATTGTTTGTGATATGATAACAAATACCTTCAAGTGCTTTTCGGAAAAACCATGAAAATCGTTGTAAGGAAAAAGGAGAAGCTCATGCTTACACAAAGATTGAAAAATTTTTCTGCGCAAACGCCCAAGGGAAACGACGCTTATGTAAACAGTCTGATTGATGCAATCCTGTCCGAACCGGATTCTTGCCATGAGGTTTGGTTTTCAACCGCTCTTGGGTACCCGACGTTAGAGGCTCATGCCCAATACGCCGCGGAGTGCGCCCGCTTGGCGGTGGCTTTCCGTAATGCCGGGATCCGCGTGTCAATGCAGGTGAATAATACCATCGGGCACGGTGCTTTTGTTACGAAAAGTGTGGATTGCTCGGGCCTTGTCAACGATAGCCTCACCCTTGATAACCTGACCGCCCCCGACGGCACCTCCTCGCCTTACAGCTTTTGCTGGTGGGATAAAACCTTTATTGATTATAATTGTCGCATGGTGAAACCCTATGTGTCCCTTTTAAAGCCGGAGCGCGTGTGGGTGGACGATGATTTGCGCGCTACCGGCCATAAACCGGTGCGCTTGGGTTGCTTCTGCGATCATTGTATCGACCGTTTCAATCAAAAATACGGTCATTCCTACAGCCGAGAGGCTCTTGTGCATGAAATCAATCGCGGAGATGTTCGGGTTCGGGCCGAATGGGCCGAGTGGATTCGGCAGGGCCTTTATCAGTTCACCTATGCGTTGACATCTGCCATAAAAGAGGCCTCCCCGGAAACAACCATGGGACTGCAAAACGGGCCAAACGGGAGCTATTCCGGCTATGGCTACGGTCATTTGTTCCGCGCTATGTATGACGCATCCGGCCATACCGTCGGATTTCGTCCGGGGGCCGGTGCTTATGCAGACAATAACCCGTTGGAATTTCTCGTCAAAGCAAGATGCCTGGAATGGCAGTGCGCCTCTATGCCGCATGAAATTGTCGATGATATTCGGCCGGAGATCGAGTGCATCCCCGATGTGGCCTACAGCAAATCGGCGGCCGGGATAGCCTTTGAAACGGATACGTACTTTGCCTATGGCGCTACGGCGATGAGCTACGCCATGCTTAGTCGCCAGCATGAGCCGATCTCATATCATAAAAAAGAGCTGTCGCTTTTCTCCAAGCACAGCGATTATTGGCATCGCCTGTCCGCATGCAATGCGAAAAGCACCTCCTCCGGGGCGGAGCTTTTTGTGTCGAAAAATGCGTATCTTCGCCCTATGGCCGATACGGAAGAGGATTTTGCTTATCGCAACGATTCGTACGATTTCTATAAAAATCAAGATCTTTATCCCACGCTCGGAATCCCGCTGGCTTACCGCAGCGGGGATCGGAAACGCGTGTATTATCTGACAAAAGAAAACGCGGCTGCGTTGACCGATGCCGACGTGGAAGATTTGCTCGGCCTGCCGGTGCTGGCGGAGGGGGAAGCTGTGCTTCACCTGATCCAAAGGGGATTTGATCGGTTCGGCGTCCGGTGCGCTTCGGTGGACACCTCTACGCTGAATGAGGAGTTTCTCCCCTGCGTTATAAACGAGGGTATCCATGTTCCTCTTTGGTCGGAGAGCTATTATTATGCAAGCGGTATTGCCTTTTTGCCGAAAAAGGGAAGCGATTCCTTGTTTATGCCGATTTCGCGGTACCTTGGAAGCCATCGGCTGCGCCAACCCGATTTCCCGGAAAATCAGGAGGCCCCCTTTGGGTTTGCCGCTTTTGCTACGATAACCGATAGGGGCGGACGATGGGCGATATTTGGCAATTCGCCGTTTACTTTTCGGATGAGTCTCGGCCGTCGCAACCAGATTTTTGCCGCTATGGATTGGGCTTCGGAGGGGCAGTCGCTGAAAGCGTTGCTTTTGGATCCGCAAAAAGCGGTGGTGTTGCCTCGCGTCAATGATGAGGATCGCGTGTGCACCGTGTCCCTTATCAATGTTACCCCCGGCGATTCGGGCGAGACGACCTTGATGATCCGGCGCCCGAAAACAGACCGTTTTGGCTTCCAAAGCGGGGAAGAAAAAGTGGAAAACCTGTCCTTTACCACACGGGAAGGGCGTTATCATGAAATCGAATATCTTGTCAAAGTGTCGAATCTGCCCGGATGGAGCGTAGGTACGGTATTTTGTGAATAAAACAGTCGCCAAGACGGCGGAAAGCGAGATTTTGTATGCAAATGAATGAAGTAATTGATGCGGTGATGTCCGGAAAACGGTTGAAGAAGTTTGCGGCTAAATATGCCTTGCTCTTTTTCTGCTTGACGCTTGCCGTCAGCGCTTTGAAATTAACGGTGTCCTTTTTTAAGAATCCCTTCGGCTCCTATCTGCTCACACTTTTTTCTCTCGTGATCGAAGCCCCGTTGGTGTACGGATTGATGCGTGGCATTGTGATGAAGGATTATCGGTTCAGTACAGGACTGTCCGTGTTTTCCAAAACGGCTTGCTACCGATACTGTTTTTTGTACGTAGGCCTGCGCTTTGTCTATAACTGCCTGAACGGCGCCGTTTCCGCTTTGGCTGCTGCGAAGGGCTTGCTCGGCATCCTTGGATGGCTTTTGACGGTTGTCGTCTTTGTTCTCGGCCTTGCCTTGAACTTCTACCTTGTGAAGCTGTTTTTTGAAGGCATCTTTTCGGAAGAAACGCTTTTTTCACCTCAAACCGTTGGAAAGGATTGCTACGCCACACTGTTGGCCAAGCCCAAGCGCGTGATCGCGGCCGAGGCGTTTCGTTTGGTGGTTCTGTTTGTTTCGACTATCATATCGGCCCTTCTCGCCTCTCTGATCCCGTCGCATGTGCTCGTTTCCTATGCGCTCTCTTGCCTAAATGCCGTACAATATGGGTTTATCATAGTTTCCTGGCCGGTTTATTACTTGTATTATAAAGATACCTTTGAGATGTAAGTCTTTTTGAAGAAAGGGAATCGTTACTTGACGTGACGAAATAAAGCATCATGCAGTATTTGCTTTTTCTGATTCTGCCTGTGTTGGCTGCCGCAAAAGTGACATTGCAAGGCGTTTTTTCTAAAGAAAGAACCCAAAAGATGTCCGATGTGCTTTTGCTGAACGGGATGATTTTTACGGCCATCGTGATCATTATGGGCGCGTTATTTGTGCGAGCGGTGCCGTCATGGCCCACCGTGCTTTACGGCCTCGGCTTTGGCGCTTTTGCCACGGTTTTTCAAGTGGCCTATACGGCGGCCTTTCGCCGTGGCTCCGTGTCGATGACGGCTGTGATCAACAATTTTAACATCGTGATTCCCGTCTTGTTTGGCGTGATTTTGTTCAGCGATCCGTTTTCCGTTTGGAAGGCGGTGGGATCGGTGTTGCTTGTGCCGGCTTTCATTTTGATTCCGGGAAAAAAAGAAGCGGACGGAAAATTCAATTGGCCGTGGCTTCTTCTTGCCCTTACTGCCTTTGCCGGCGCCGGCTTCGGATCGGCACTCCAAGTCATTTTCTCTCACTCGGCGTACGCGGAGGAGCGGAATCTTTTGATTGTGACCGGGTACTTTTTCGCTGCCTTGTTTTGCTTTCTTTTTTACTTTTGGTTCCGAAAGAAAGACGGCGGAGAGCTGCGCCCCGATAAAAAGCTGACGCTCGGCGTCGGTTGCATTGGCGCCATACTCGGTCTGCATAACGTGCTGAGCTTGGCGGCACTGCAATTTTTCAGCAGCACGATTTTTTATCCGATCAACAGTGTGACAACGATGGTGACGATTTTGCTGGCCGATTTGCTGGTGTTCAAAAACCATCCGACGCGCAGGCAGTGGATCGGAGTGACCATTGCCATGGCGGCTGTCGTTTTTCTTTCCGTGTAGATTCTATGTCAAAAGGGGGAGTAAAAACTCAGAATGAGTTTTTACTCCCCCTTTTGGGGTTCAGATGTCAGCGTCTTTGATGTATTCGCTTCCGTGCTCAACGATAAACGCTTTGCGCGCGGGCAAATCATCTCCCAACAGAACATCAAACATTCGCGCCGTGTGCTCGGCATCGGACGGCGAAACGGAGATGAGCCGGCGTGTAGCGGGGTTCATCGTGGTTTGCCACATCATTTCCGGTTCGTTTTCGCCCAAGCCCTTGGAGCGTTGCAGTGTGTATTTGGTGTTACCCAGCTTTTTCAAAATCTCGGCTTTTTCAAATTCGTTGTAGGCAAAGTAAACCTTGTCCTTGGCTGTAATTTCAAACAGCGGAGATTCCGCAATGAAAATTTTTTGTTCACGGATGAGCGTCGGCAAAAGGCGATAAAACATCGTCAAAAGCAACGTGCGAATCTGAAATCCGTCCTCATCGGCATCCGTACAGATAATGATTTTCGACCAGCGCAACGCGTTCAGATCAAAAGCCACCAAATCTCCCTTCACCTTGCCGGAAATTTCCACTCCGCATCCGATAACCTTGAGAAGATCCACAATGATTTCATTTTTGAAAATCTTTTCATAGCTGCTTTTCAGGCAGTTCAGCGTTTTTCCGCGCACCGGGATAATCGCTTGAAATTCGGCATCGCGTCCGAGCTTACAGGAGGTTAGTGCCGAATCGCCTTCCACAATATAAACCTCCCGTTTTTCGGGATCCTTGGAACGGCAGTTGACGAATTTTTCCACGCGATTGGCAATGTCCATGTTGCCGGTTAATTTCTTCTTGATGTTCAAGCGGGCGCTTTCGGCCGACTCGCGGCTGCGTTTGTTGATCAGAACCTGGTTGGCGAAAACCTCAGCGGCCGTGGGATTTTCAATCAAATAGATGTCAAGATTTTTTCGGAGAAATTCGTTGAGCGCGTCGGCAATGAAAGAGTTTGTAATGGACTTCTTGGTTTGATTTTCATAGGAGGTCATGGTGGAAAAGCTGTTGATGACAAGCACTAAGCAGTCGGCAATATCCTGAAAAGAAATTTTCGCTTCGGTTTTGTTGTATTTGCCGTTGGCCTTCAAATACTTGTCCAGCGAGTACACAAAGGCGCTTTTGACCGCCTTGTCGGGAGAACCGCCGTATTCCAGATAGCTGGAGTTGTGGTAGTATTCCAATTGGCTGACCGTGTTGGAAATGCAAAACGAGATGTCGGCTTTCAGCTTGTACTCATCTTTGTCGCCGCGGTCGCGTCCTTGAGTTTCCAGATGCCAAAGCACCGGCTCAGTTAAAGAAGAACCTCCGCACAGCTCGGAAATATAATCGGAAATGCCGTTTTCATAGAGAAAATCTTGCTCGGCGAAGGCGTTGTCCGGTTGTTGCAGCTTCAACACAAAGCGAATCCCCGGATTGACGACCGATTGCCGGTGCAGGACGTCAACGAAAAAGTCATGAGGAATGTTGATGTCGGTAAAGACCTCCAGATCAGGGCGCCAGCGGATCACGGTTCCGGTGCGGCGTTCGTTTTTGGTCAGCTCTTGCGTTTGCAGCTCCGTGACAGGCTCGCCCTTTTTAAAGCAGATGGAATGCACATGGGTGCCGTCAAAGGAGCGAACCTCCATATATTCGGAGCTATATTGAGTGGCGCAGGCGCCAAGCCCGTTCAACCCCAACGAATATTCATAGGCCGAGTTTCCGGCGTTGTTGTCATATTTGCCGCCCGCATAAAGCTCGCAGTAAATCAAATCCCAATTCCAGCGGCCCTCCGCTTGGTTGAAACCGAGCGGCACGCCACGTCCGTGGTCGTCCACCTCGATGGAGTGGTCGTTGAACGCCGTGACGGTGATAACATCGCCATGCCCCTCACGGGCTTCGTCTACCGCGTTGGAAAGAATTTCAAAAAAAGAATGTTCACAGCCTTCAAGACCGTCCGAGCCGAAGATTACGCCGGGGCGTTTGCGAACCCGGTCGGCTCCTTTCAGGGCTTTGATGCTTTGATTGTCATATTGCGATGTCTTTTCGACACTTTTCTTTGTTGCCATGGGATCCCCCTTTATCGTATTTTCGTAGGAAACGCTTCCTTGCCTGTCCCATCGTCTCGGGAAGACGGAACACATACATCGGCCCATTCCACAGCGCCCGTATAAAGCTCCAATTCAAAGGGAGCCAGGGCGATTACGGCCGCTTCTTTCGGTTCGCCTTGCTCTTGCTTGAAAAGCACATAAACTGTTTCAAAGCGCAGCAGAGAGGAATCCAAATAAATCCGGTCATTCGTTCTGCCGGCAATCGGGAAGGGACAAAAGGCCGGGCTTTCTGCGATGGTAAACGGTTCTTGCAAGGGACTGTCGCCGAAAAGGCGCGCTTTGCATTTTTCGCTGTCCGCTTTCCTGTCAAATCCGGTTAGGATCCGTATGGGAGCGGCGGACGGAAAGGAAAGGGTAAAGATGCGTACGATTTGCGCCTCCCTGCATGCCGGGATTTGCGCCGCAGACACACAAGGATCGTCCGAAGGGGCCAAAATCGTAATACGCTCGGAAAGGCCGCGCGCGGCGAAATATTCTTTTACCTTGCTTAAAAGCATGACAATCCCTCCGCCTTACAACATTCTCCTTTAATTATACCAAATTTTTTCGCTTTTGAAAAGGGGGAAGCCGGCTTTTTTGAAAAAAATACGAAAAAGGAACGGATTCTCTTGCACAAGCAAGGCAAATATTGTATAATATAATGTAATGCGTAAGAATCGAAAAAGCCCGGCGAAAGAATCGACGGGGAAGGGGGCTTCTGTGCCAAACGAAGAAACACAAAAAATTCTTGATCGGATTCAAAATGGCTTTTGCGCCGTTTTGGGGGCTGGGATTTCCAATCGGCCGTTGCTTGACTTTTTGCAAATGTACGGAGCGAAGGTTATCGTGCGGGATCGTAAGCCGGAGGAGCAGCTGGATCAACGCGACGCCCTTTTGGCTTGCGGCGCCACTTTGATTTGCGGGGACAACTACTTAGAAACGCTGGATTCGTTTACCCCGCCGGAACAAACCGTTATTTTCCGATCCCCCGGTCTGCGCCCCGATAGTCCCGATATACAACGCGCCGTTCAAAAGGGCGCCATTCTTACGTCCGAAATGGAGCTTTTCTTGGCTTTGACACCCGCCACCGTAATCGCCGTGACGGGGAGCGACGGAAAAACGACAACCACGACCTTGATCGGCAAGCTGTTGGAGGCGGGACGCAAGGACAACCGGGGACGCGTCTACGTGGGGGGAAACATCGGATGCCCGCTTTTGCCCGAAGTGAGACATATGACGGAAAAAGACTTTGCCGTGGTGGAGCTGTCAAGCTTTCAGCTTCAAACAATGCACCGGTCGCCCGCCCATGCCGTGATTACCAACATTACGCCCAATCATCTCAATTGGCATACGGATATGGCAGAATACACCGAGGCCAAATACAATATTTTTCAGCACCCGGGTTGCCGAGCCTTGACCGTCAATGCAGACAATGAAGGATCCTTGCGGGCAGGACTTTTGGCGGCCGCACGCTCTAAGGCGCAAACGTCGGAATGTGTCCCGCACTTGACATTTTTTTCGCTGACGAAGGATTCCTATGAAACCGTCGTCCCGAAAGAAGCGGCTGGCGCCTTGGCTGTTTTTGAGCGAGAGGGACAGATAATTCTGTCCGAAGGCGACAGAGAAACGGAAATCCCCGTTTTGCGTACCGAGGAGATTAAAGTCCGCGGCCGACATAATGTTGCCAATTATATGGCCGCTTTCGCGGCAACGCGGGCGTTTGTTCTTCCGAGTGCCTTGCCGCAGGTGGCTCATTCCTTCGGCGGCGTGGCGCATCGGATCGAACTTGTGCGGGAAAAAGACGGCGTGAGCTATTACAATAGCTCTATCGACTCTACGCCGGCACGAACCGCGGTGACGCTGGCCTCCTTTGAGCAAAAAGCCATTGTGATTTGCGGAGGGTATGACAAAAATCTGCCCTTTGAGCCACTGGCCGAAACTTTGTGCCGCCGGGCGAAACAAGTGGTGCTGACCGGAGAATGCGCGGGAAAAATTTTGTCGGCCTTGCACGCTTGCCCGGCATACGAGCCGGGGCGTCTTGCTCTTTGTGTCGAGCCGGATTTTGAAAAAGCCGTGCGGATCGCCTGCCGGGATACGCGTCCCGGCGATGTCGTGATCCTTTCGCCGGCGTGCGCCAGCTTCGATGCTTTTCGCAATTTTGAGGAGCGGGGCGAAAAATTTAAGGAAATTGTGCAATCGCTCTAAAATCATTCGGATGCGATAAGAGATTAAGAAATGAAAAATGAAAAAGCAGAGAGCTAAAGAGTAGAAAAGTGGAAAAGTGGAAAAGTGGAAAAAGGAAGGAATTATCATGGAACTGAAGGAAATGATCGTCGCGCTTTCCGGCTTGATGTCTGTTTCGGGATATACGCGAAAAAGCGGGGATAAGCTGAAAGCATTGCTTGACGGGATTTTTGATGAAAATTATACCGATGCCGTGGGAAACCATGTTTTCGTCCGTCGGTGCGGAAAGGAAAACGCCCCTCGGATTTTGATTGACACTCATTTTGACGAAGTCGGTATGATGGTGACGGATGTCCGCGAGGGTGGATTTGTCACAGTCGTCAACGTGGGCGGATTGGATATGAGAATTTTGCAGGCCGCCGAAGTGGTGATTTACGGCGAGGACGAATTTGGCTGTGAAAAAGAAATCTACGGAGTTGTCACCTCAACGCCGCCTCATTTAACGCGTCCGGGGGAGGCAAAAAAGCTCAAGGAAATCGGAGAGCTGTTTATCGACACCGGCTACGATAAGGCCGAGCTTGAAAAATATGTGCATATCGGAACCCCGGTTGGCTACCGACCGATTTACCGGACTTTGCTGAATGACCGCATCTCCGGCAAGGGGTTTGATTGCAAGAGCTGCGGAGCGTGCGCGGCTGTTGCCGTGGCCGAAACGCCGCGGGAACATTTAGCCGGGGATGTCTATTTGGTGTTTGCCAATTTTGAAGAAACGGCGGCCTGCGGAGGCATTGATGCGGCGGCCTATGCCATTGATCCGGATTACGCTTTGGTGGCCGACGTGACGCATGCGGTGATGCCGGGCGATCCCCTTAAAGAGCCGAAGCTGGGCGGGGGCGTTTCCTTTACGTTGGCCCCGATCACCAATCGCCCTTTGACAAAAAAGCTGATGTCCTTGGCCGAAAACGCCAACGTGAAGGTGCAAAAAGAGGTCGCTTCCCGAAGCACCGGAACCGACACGGTCAGCTTGAACTTGATCCGCGCGGGGGTGCCTACCGTAGATATTGGCTTGCCGCTTCGGAATATGCACACATATAATGAAATTTTGAGCCTTGCCGATGCCGAGGCGATGACCGAATGTATTCGGCTCTTTATTACATCCGACGAGATTGCGGGGGTGTTCAAAAAATGAAGCAGTACAAGGGAACAGAATTGATTCAGATGCTTTGCGGCATCTATGGCCCAACCGGGTTTGAAGCACCGGTCGCGGATTTTATTCGCACACAAATCGAACCGTTTTGCGACGCTATCCTGCCGGATCGCGTTGGCAACCTCATCGGTGTTCGCAAGGGCGGAGGCGAAGGGTATAACGCTACGGCGCCTAAAAAAGTCATGGTGTCCGCCCATATGGATGAGGTGGGCTTCATCGTCCGCAACATTGATGAAAACGGCTATGTATCTTTCCTTCTTGACGGCGGCATTGATTCCAAGGTGCTGGCCGGGCGCAGCGTGGTGCTTTTTAATGAAACGCATACGGTCAAAGGCGTGATCAATGCCAAGGCCATCCACTCCCTTTCGCCGGAGGAACGCAAGGAAGCCCTGCCCCCGGACAAGCTTTACATTGATATTGGCGCGGTCGATGCCGCAGATGCGAAAGCTTACATCGGCGTGGGTGATTACGGCACTTTTGATTCGGACTTTGTCCTTTTCGGGGAAAACAATCGCATGATGAAGTCCAAAGCCTTGGATGATCGGTTCGGCTGTGCCGCCATGATTGAAGTTTTGCGCGCCTTGTATACATCGGGCCAACAGTTGCCTTTTGATTTGTACTTTGCCTTTACCGTGCGGGAAGAAATCGGAAATTCAGGCGCCCAGTGCGCGGCGCAAAAGCTGGCTCCCGATTATGCCATTGTGCTGGAAACCACCGCTGTGGCTGATATTGCCGGCGTCCCGGAAAACGCAAGAGTGTCCGATGTCGGACAAGGCGGCGTGATTTCTCTGATGGATCGTTCCACCGTTTATGATCGGTCTTTTGCCGATTTTGCGATGGAAACGGCGCGCCGTCACGAAATTAAGGCACAGATCAAGCGGTACGTTTCGGGAGGCAACGATGCCGGACATATCCATAAGAGCGGCGTCGGCGTTTCGTGCTTGGCGATTTCCGCACCGACGCGGTATCTCCATTCGGCTTGCTGCGTGGCTTCTGTGGAGGATTATGAAGCGATTCGGGCGCTTTTGCAGGCTGTTTTGATCGACGGAGGCGCGAAAGAGGGCCTTTTCTGCCGATAATAGCCATCCATACGAAACCGATACCGAAATCGAAATACGAATAAAAAAACGAAAAACAGAGAAGGGAATGAAGCTTTGCCGGCATAATCAAAGGCAAGCTGCATCGGAAAAATTATGAATACTTATACACTTTTGAAGGATTTGATGTGTTGCCCCTCCGTTTCCGGGCGGGAAACGAAAATTATGGAAAAAATCCGTGGCTATATTGCTCCGCTGACCGATACTTGCCGAACCGATGCTCTCGGCAACCTGATTGCGCTGAAAAAAGGCAACGGCCAAGAGGAAACAAAAAAGAAGCTGATACTTTGCGCCCATATGGATGAGATCGGATTTATTGTCACTTTCGTGGAAAACAACGGATATATCCGGGTGGCTCCTGTGGGCGGAATCCATTTTGTTGCCGCAGCCTATGCTCCCGTGGTTTCCGAAAACGGTGTTTGCGGCGTGCTGGCCCCGGACGCCGGAACGCCGGTTACGGAACTCGGTGCCGAAAAGGTCTTTGTGGATATTGGCGCACGCAACAAAAAGGAAGCGGAACGAAAAGTGAAAATCGGCGACTTTTTTGTGCTGGAGCCGTATGCCAAAAAGCTGTGCGGAACCCGTGTTTGCGGACGCCCGTTTGACGATCGCGTGGGGTGCGCGGTTCTGATTCGGATTGCCGAGCAGCTGAAAGACTGCGAATTGGAAAATGATGTTTATTTCGTCTTTTCTGTGCAGGAGGAGGTTGGTTGCCGCGGCTCCAAGCCGGCCGCCTTCTCGGTTATGCCCGATGTAGCTTTGGCCGTTGACGTCACGGGAACCGGCGATATACCGGGGGCAAAGCCCATGGCCTGCGCCGTTGGCGATGGCGCCGCGATTAAACTCAAAGACAACTCGGTGATTTGCGACGGCGAAACGGTTGCCCGCCTGACAAAGCTCGCCAAAGAAAATCAGATTCGTCACCAGCATGAAATCTTGCGAGCCGGAGGAACGGATGCCGGCTCCATGCAGATGGCGGGCAACGGTTGCCGCGCCGCCGCTCTTTCCATTCCTTCGCGCTATATCCATTCGGGTGCGGAAGTGATTGATCTGGCGGACGCCGAGGCTTGCGTTGCGCTGGCCGTTGCCTTTGCCAAAACATTATAAGCGGGAAAATATAAGGGGATATAAGCAAGAAAAATGAAGTGGAACGAAAAATTGCTGGCTCTGTCCGACGAAGCGGAACATGCGTTGCGCGATATTTTTGCGGATGTGGATCGGATTGAGCTGGAAAACACCGAGCGAATTCTTACTGCCTTCCGCGACCACCGTGTATCGGACGCGATGATGGAATCCACAAGCGGTTATGGCTATGATGATAAGGGACGGGAAACCTTGGACTTGATTTGGGCCGATGTGATGGGCGCGGAGGCGGCTCTTGTGCGTCATTCCATCGTCAACGGAACGCAAGCGCTGACGATTGGCCTGTTTGGCCTGCTTCGTCCCGGTGATATTTTGTTTTCCGTGGCGGGAAAGCCCTATGATACGCTGGAGCAGGTGATTGGAATTTCCGGAGAACCCGGAAACGGATCGCTAAAGGACTTCGGCGTGGAGTATAAACAGGCCGAATTGACGGAAACCGGATTTGACTATGAGGCGATGGCAAGCGTGCTTCGTGACAATCCGGGCAAAGTAAAGGTGGTGTTTATTCAACGGTCGAAGGGATACCTGAACCGAAAAACACTGACGGTTTCTCAGATCGGCGAGGCAGTGGCCTTTGTGAAAAAACAGTCGCCGGATACCTTTGTCGTCATTGACAACTGCTACGGAGAATTTGTGGAAACGATAGAGCCGACGATGTTCGGTGCCGATTTGATCATTGGCTCTCTGATTAAAAATCCCGGAGGCGGCATGGCGGAATCGGGCGGCTACCTGGCCGGAAGCCGCCGCGCCGTCGAGCTTGCCTCGTATCGCTTGACATCGCCGGGCACGGGCGGAGAAGTCGGCGCTACGCTCGGACAGAATAAAAACCTTTATAAAGGACTTTTTTATGCGCCTCATACCACGGCGCAGGCTATCAAAACCGCACATTTTGCCGCCTATATTTTTGAAAGGCTTGCCTTGCCGGTGGAACCGCGCTGGAACGAACGGCGTTCCGATATAATTCAAACCGTAATTACACAAAATGCGGATCGCTTGTGCGCTTTTTGCCGAGGCATCCAGGCCGGCTCGCCCATCAACGCCTTTGTGACTCCGATCCCGTGGGATATGCCGGGATATTCGGATCAGGTGATTATGGCCGCCGGAGGATTTACGCAAGGCTCCTCGATTGAGCTTTCGGCCGATGGCCCCCTGCGCCCGCCCTATACGGCCTTCTTCCAGGGCGGATTGACCTTTCAAAGCGGCAAGCTCGGTATCTTGTCTGCCGCGCAGGAAATGCTGAACAGCGGCTTAATCCAAATCTGACGTTTCGTTGGCTCATTCGCTTGTCGGTTGCAGGCGGCCGCCGGTCGAAACAAAAAACACAATTCATAACAGAAAAAAAGACTTTCATTTCCCATTTTCAAAATTTTCGGAATCTATCAAGGAAAGGGCGCTTCCTTTGCCGGAAGCGATGGATTTATCATGAAAAAAATAATCTCCGTTCTTTGTTTGCTCGGTTTGCTGGCCGGGTGCTTGTGCCTTTTTACAGGGTGCAAACGGGATGACTCGGTGCCGGACGGAATGAAAAACGTCGCCGGAAAACAGGATCCGTATTGTTTTTATGTGCCGCAAAGCTGGGTAACCAATTCCAACGGGATTGTCGGTGCCTATTACAGCGTCGGCGATCCTTCCAATGTTTCGGTCATGGCATATGGCGGGCAATTTGCCTCCTCGGCCGATTATTGGAAAGATTTTACCACTCGCGCCGCCACGGTGTTTTCTTCTTTTGAAATCGTGGAGGAAAATATTTCCCGCTTGATTTCCGGCAAAGCCGCTTTGCAGTACGTGTATAAAATGACACTGGACGGCGTGCGCTACCAGTGCATGCAGACGGTTGTGGTTTATAGCAATATGATGTATGTGATCACTTATACGGCGACGGAGGATCTGTACAATACGCACGCAGACGAGGTCGGAAAAATGCTCGATCACTTTGTGTTTCTGTGAGCGAAACCCGGAGAGGCTTGGAAAATAACATGATCTATCTTGACAACAGTGCCACAACGGCTTTGTGTGAGCCGGCCAAAAGCGCTATGCAAAAGGCCGTGGAAAATTATGCCAACCCGTCCTCCCTGCATAATGCCGGGCTGGCGGCACATAAAATATTGGTAGACGCACGGGAAGCGGTCGGTATCTCTCTGGGCGTGAAAAATCCGGGACGGGAGCACGGACAAATCTTTTTCGTGAGCTGCGGCACGGAGGCGAATAATACCGCCATTTTCGGAACCGTATATGCAAAAAAGCGCCGCCTGTCCAATCGGATTCTTTCCACGGATAGTGAGCATCCCTCGGTAGAAAACACATTGCGTCGGTTGGAAAGCGACGGATTTGAAGTGATCCGAATTTCAACGCGCGGAGGCGTGCTGGACTTTGCGGCCTATGAAAAGGCTTTGGAAATTCCGCCCTGCCTTGTTACTATGATGCTGGTCAATAACGAGACGGGCGCTGTGTATGACGTAGCACGCGCTTTTGCTATGGCAAAAGCGGCTTGCCGGGACACCGTGACGCATTGCGACGCGGTGCAGGGGTATATGAAGGTGAAATTTACCCCGATGGAGCTTGGAGCCGACCTTTTAACGGTGAGCGCGCATAAGATTCACGGCCCCAAAGGAACCGGCGCTTTGTATGTCAGCGCACCGGTGCTGACCGGCAAAAAACTTTTGCCGCTCTTGTGCGGAGGCGAGCAGGAAAGCGGGTATCGTCCCGGTACGGAAAATATGGTTGGAATTGCTGGCTTCGGTGCCGCGGCAACGGCCGCGAGGCAAAATTTTTCGGCCGCCGAGCAAACCATGCGGGCCTTGCGGGAAAAGACCATCGCCGATTTGTCCGCGCTGGGCGTGCAAATCAATCAGCCCGAAGGCCGGGTGGCACCGCACATTGTCAGCGCTACCCTCCCCGATATAAAAAGCGAAACCATGCTTCATTATCTGTCGAACCGGGGCATTTGCGTTTCCAGCGGATCGGCCTGCTCCTCCCATGCGCGCCGTGTAAGCCCAACGCTTAGGGCGTTCGGATTGACGGATCATGAAGCCGATTGCACCTTGCGCATCAGTCTGTGCGAATATAACACAGAAGAAGAAATCCATAGGCTCTGCGATGCGGTCAAGGCAGGCATGGAAACACTGATTCGTATGAAGAAATGATTTTGACGGCAGAATTACAGAATCGAAAGGAAGAACGATGATGAAAACAATTGGCAATATTCTTTGGCTTGTTTTAGAGGGATTTTGGATGGCAATCGCGTGGTCTTTGTGCGGCCTTTTGCTTTGCATAACGATTATCGGCATCCCCTTTGGCGTGCAGTGCTTCAAAATTGCAGGCTTTGTCTTATGGCCGTTTGGTCATGAAATCCGTTACGGCGGAAAAACCGGAAAATTTCTGTTGAATCTTTTGTGGATTCTTCTGTTCGGCTGGGAGCTTGCCCTTGGTGCATTGATGATGGGCCTTTTGTGGTGCATTACGATCATCGGGATTCCCTTCGGAAAGCAGAGCTTTAAGTTGGCAAAGCTTGCCTTTATGCCGTTTGGCTCCGAAATTGTCTGATAAGCAAAGAGCGGAGATTCTGCGCGACAGCCGCTTGAAAAAAGGAAAATAACAAAGTAAATAACAAACGAAAAAATCAAGAGAAACATTGAAAACAGGAAAGGGGTTCTCTGTATGAGTCATCTTCAAAATGTGAAAAAGATCCTTTGTGTCGGGAGCGTCACAGTTGATATTATTATTCAACACGCTTCCACCGTTCCGCCTCCCGGAACGCTTCGCTCCGTAGAAAATATTACTTCTCATGTGGGCGGTTGTGCAGCTAACGCTGTAGCCGATCTGGCCAAACTCGGACTTCCCGTGGCGATCTCCTGCTTGGTGGGAAACGATATGTTTGGGGATTTTGTAAAAAAGACGCTTTCCGATTACGGCGCCGATGTCAGAGGCATTGCTTCCTCGGATCGTGTGAAAACAACGGTTTCCGTGGTGTGCCTGCACGAATCGGGCGAGAGAAGCTTTCTGTACAATCCCGCTTCTTCGTCGGCCTTTACCGATACCGATATTTCCGATGCACTTTTGGATGAGTGCGATATTGTGTTTGTGGCCGGAGCTTTACTTCTTTCTTCGTTTGACGGAACCCCCTGCGCCCGCTTTTTGAGGAAGGCAAGAGAAAAGGGCAAGATGACGGTGCTGGATACCGCATGGGATTTTGATGATGTGTGGCTTCCCAAAATTCAGGAGGCTTTGCCGGAGCTTGACGTGTTTATGCCGAGCTATGATGAGGCAACCCGTTTCAGCGGCGAAACCGATCCTTTTGCGATGGCGGCCAAGCTGCATGCGCTCGGCCCGAAAAATGTCATTATAAAATTGGGCAAGGACGGCGCTTTGTTGTCCTTTGACGGCGAAAAACCGTACATTCTGCCTACATATACTGCTTTTAAGGCTGTGGATAGCACCGGCGCGGGGGATAGCTTCTGCGCAGGCTTTTTGGCCGGTCAGGCCATGGGCTGGGATGTGCGCCGCTCGGCCGAATTTGCCAATGCCGTGGCGACACATTGTATCATGGCCGTAGGTGCGTCTACCGCGATTCCTACGGTAGAAAAAGTGCTTGAATTTATGGATACCCATCAGATTGGATAAAAAAGGGCTTGGATCTCTTTTTCGCGCGTCTGTATTAAAGGGAGTGCCAGAAAAACTCAGGATGAGTTTTTCTGGCACT
>CAKSIP010000013.1 GCA_934462825.1 uncultured Eubacteriales bacterium
CTGCTTCCTTGAAACCAAGCGGTAATTCAAAGGAAAGAGAACTCCTACCTACTTTTGATAGCTGCCTGTGCAGCGGCCAGACGTGCAATCGGCACTCTGAAAGGAGAGCAGGATACATAGTCAAGGCCGATTTCATGGCAGAATTCCACCGAGGACGGATCGCCGCCATGCTCGCCGCAAATGCCGATATGGAGGTTCGGATTTGCGCTTCTTCCAAGCTGAATAGCCATCTTCATGAGCTTGCCGACGCCGACTTGATCGAGCTTTGCAAACGGATCGTTCTCAAAGATCTTGGCATCATAATAAGCACCGAGGAACTTGCCGGCATCGTCACGAGAGAAGCCGTAGGTCATCTGTGTCAAATCGTTGGTGCCGAAGCAGAAGAAGTCTGCTTCCTTAGCAATTTCATCTGCTGTGAGAGCGGCTCTCGGAATTTCAATCATGGTTCCGACTTCATATTCCAAATTCATGCCGGAAGCCTGGATTTCAGCGTCTGCTGTAGCAACCACAGTGTTCTTGACATATTTCAGCTCTTTGTTTTCACCAACCAGCGGGATCCTGATTTCGGGTTTAACATTCCAAGCGGGATGAGCCTTCTTTACGTTGAGGGCGGCGCGAATGATAGCCTTGGTCTGCATAGCTGCGATTTCGGGGTAGGTAACAGCCAAGCGGCATCCTCTGTGTCCCATCATGGGGTTGAACTCATGGAGAGAAGCGATGAGCGTCTTGATTTCTTCTATCGTTTTTCCTTGGGTAGCAGCAAGAGCGGCAATATCCGATTCTTCCGTGGGAACAAACTCATGAAGCGGAGGATCCAAGAAACGAATGCAAACAGGGTTGCCTTCCAAAGACTCATAAAGAGCCTCAAAGTCGCCTTGCTGGTAGGGAAGGATCTTGGCCAAAGCAGCCTCTCTCTCTTCTACCGTGTCGGAGCAGATCATTTCACGGAAAGCTGCGATTCTGTCTGTTTCAAAGAACATATGCTCGGTACGGCACAAACCGATACCTTCAGCGCCAAGCTCGCGTGCTTTTTTAGCATCCTTAGGTGTGTCGGCATTGGTGCGAACCTTGAGCTTTCTGAACTGATCTGCCCAGCCCATGATTCTGCCAAACTCACCTGCGATAGAAGCATCAACGGTCGGGATGATGCCTTCATAAATGTTACCTGTAGAGCCGTCAATAGAGATAAAGTCGCCTTCATGGAAGGTCTTTCCGGCCAAAGTGAACTTTTTGTTTTCTTCATCCATAGCGATGTCGCCGCAACCGGAAACACAGCAGGTACCCATACCACGAGCCACAACGGCTGCATGAGAGGTCATACCGCCGCGAACGGTGAGAATACCCTGAGAAGCCTTCATACCGGTAATATCTTCCGGCGAGGTTTCAAGACGGACAAGAACAACCTTCTTGCCGGCTGCTTTCCACGCTTCTGCATCCTCGGCAGAGAACACAACCTGTCCGCAGGCAGCGCCGGGAGAAGCACCAAGGCCTCTGCCGATGGGGGTTGCTGCTTTCAAAGCCTTTGCATCGAACTGCGGGTGAAGCAGGGTATCCAGGTTTCTCGGATCAATCATAAGAACAGCTTCTTCGGGGGTTCTCATGCCTTCATCTACGAGATCACAAGCAATTTTGAGAGCAGCCTGAGCGGTTCTCTTGCCGTTTCTTGTCTGAAGCATGTAGAGCTTGCCGTGCTCAACGGTGAATTCCATATCCTGCATATCGCGGTAATGGTTCTCCAGCGTCTTGCAAACTTCCTTAAACTGCTTGAAAGCTTCGGGGAACTTGGTTTCCATTTCGGAAATATGCATAGGAGTACGAACACCGGCCACGACGTCCTCGCCCTGTGCGTTGGTCAAAAATTCACCGAACAGACCGTTTGCGCCGGTAGCGGGGTCACGGGTGAAGGCAACACCGGTACCACAGTCGTCGCCCATGTTACCGAAAGCCATCATCTGTACGTTGACGGCAGTACCCCAAGAATAGGGAATGTCATTGTCGCGTCTGTAAACATTGGCGCGGGGGTTGTCCCAAGAACGGAAAACGGCTTTTACAGCGCCGATGAGCTGTTCCTTGGGATCGGAGGGGAAGTCCTGGCCGATCTTAGCTTTGTATTCTGCTTTGAACTGCGTGGCAAGCTCCTTAAGATCGTCAGCCGTCAGCTCGACATCATAGGTAACGCCTTTTTCTTCCTTCATTTTATCAATGAGCTGTTCAAAGTATTTCTTTCCGACTTCCATAACAACGTCGGAATACATTTGAATGAATCTTCTGTAGCAGTCCCAGGCCCAACGGGCATTGCCGGATTTTTCAGCCAATACCTTAACCACGTCTTCATTCAAGCCGAGGTTCAGAATGGTATCCATCATACCGGGCATGGAAGCGCGAGCGCCGGAACGAACCGACACGAGAAGCGGATTTTCATGGTCACCGAACTTTTTGCCGGTAATCGTCTCCATCTTTTCAATATATTCCATGATTTCAGCCATGATACCGTCATTGATCTGTTTGCCGTCCTCATAATATTGAGTGCAGGCCTCTGTTGAAATTGTGAAGCCCTGAGGGACGGGAAGACCGATGTTGGTCATTTCCGCAAGGTTGGCACCTTTACCACCGAGAAGCTCGCGCATTTGCGCATTGCCCTCTGTGAACAGGTAGCAATACTTTTTTGCCATTGGGTAAATCCTCCGTTTTATATAATTATTTTGAAAGCGCGGTAAAACATACATCGCATATTCTGCGGTGCAGACGTATTATTATATCATATTTTTTCTGAAAATGAAAGGCCTACGAAAGAAAAATGGTAAATTTTTTTTTAACTTTGCAAAAACACGGGATTTTTGACAAAATAGATTTGACAAAGAGGGAAAAATCCACTATAATTAGAAACATAAAATGATGAGAATGAGAAAGAGAGATAAGGAGCCTGTCATGGCATCGATTTTTGAACTTCTGAAAGCGATCGGTCAATCGAACGCTGAAAAAACGGAATCAGGAAAGTCTCCGGAATTTTTGCTGGTGGGATTGGGAAATCCCGGCACGAAATATGAAAATACCCGGCATAATGCCGGCTTTCGTTTTCTTGACGATTTAGCCAAAAAGCAAGGGGTTAGCGTAACGCGCTCCCGCTTTCAATCGCTGTGCGGCGATATGGTTTTCGGTGGAAAACGCGTGTTGCTTATCAAACCGCAAACGTTTATGAATCTTTCCGGGCAGGCCGTGGCTGAGGCCGCCCGATTTTATAAAATTCCGCCGGAAAAAGTGATTGTGGTGTCGGATGACACCAGCTTAGACATCGGACGGTTGCGCGTGAGACGCAAAGGGAGCGACGGAGGCCATAATGGATTAAAAAACATCATCCTTCTTTTGGGCACCGACGCTTTTCCTCGGCTTCGCATTGGCGTAGGGCAAAAGCCGCATCCCGACTATGACATGGCCGATTGGGTGCTGGGCAATTTAAATTCGGAGGAATTGAAAAAAATCACTTCGACCTATGACGCCGCTTCCCAGGGACTTGAAAAAATTCTGAATGGAGATATGGACGGAGCGATGCAGATTTGCAACGGGGTAAAGTGAGATGGCGGAAATAAACAATAGACTTCTTTACGGGTTTATCCGTGAAGAAAGCGAATATAAACAGCTTTTTGCATCAATTAAAACAGGATTTTTGCAAAAGCCGCTTCCCATCTTGGTTACAGGCCTTTGTGACGGTGCTTCTGACGCACTGACGGTTTCAGTGATTGGCGACGTGAAGCGCCATCGAAAGGAACCCGCCTTGGTGGTCTGCCCGGAAGAAAAAGAATGTGTTCGCCTTTGCGAGCTTTTGAACCGGGCCGGATTGAAAAGCGGTTTTTACAACACCCGAGATTATACTTTTTATAACATTACCGCCTCCCATGAGTACGAGCATGAGAGGCTTAAAGTGCTTTCGGAACTGTTAGCCGGGGAAATGGATGTGGTGCTCGTCACGCCGGATGCTGCCTTGGGCTATACGATCCCTCCCGCAAAGCTGATTGAGAGAATGATCCGCCTGCAAGTGGGAGAAGAACAGGAAATTTCCGCGTTGCTCCGCCGCCTTTCGGATGCCGGCTATAGTCGCGTCGAGCTGGTGGATGGCGCAGGACAATTTGCCGTGCGAGGAGGTATTCTTGATATTTATCCTCCTTACGTAAAATACCGAGCATCGGGTGCTGCAGCAGAGGAAGCTTGCGCCGGAGGCTCTTTTCCTGTGCGAATCGAGCTTTTCGGGGATGAAATCGACCGCATTGGCGCCTTTGATGTAGAAAGCCAGCGCGTGAACACCAATCTTTCTTTCGTGGAATTTACACCGGCGCGCGAGGTTTTGGCTACACCGGAAAACATTGAAACGATACGAAGCGCCATCGCCGCACATTTGAAAAAATCCAAGGACGAACGTGCCAAGGAGGAAATGAAAGAAGAACTTGCCACGATTGACGCTCTGATACAGAGTGAGGGATCGGCCGATTTGAATTTTTCGGATAAATACATTACCGTCATTTATCCCGAAAGAAACTCGCTTCTCGATTATTTTCCTGACAAAACACTGCTTTTGATTCGGGGTACAGCAGCTGTATATGAGCGGCTGAAATCTTCGGAATGGCACAACGGAAAAACGGTGGAGGAATTGCTGGAAAGCGGAACAATTGTATCAAAATATACAGATTATTGCAAACCAAGCTCCTCTTTCGACTTGTTTACAGCCAGAAATGTTACGATTCATGTAGATTCTTTGGCCCAGGGGATGTCGGGGAAAAAGCTCAGCGGGCTGTTCAATTTTCGGACGCGTCATATGGTTCCGTATGTGGAGAATTTTCACCTTCTTTGCGAGGATCTTGGTCATTACCGCACCAACGGGTACCGCATCATTCTCATTGCTGAAAATGAAACGGCGGCCTCCAATCTGTCTCAAATGCTCACCGAGGCGGACTTCCCGAATCAAGTGATTGAAAAAGCGATCACGCCGAATGAAATCCCAAAGAGCAGCCTTTCCATATTTTATGGTTATACTTGTAAGGGGTACGAGTTGGCGGCGTCGAAAACCGTTATTCTTTCCACGGTGCCCGAATTGCGAAGCGGCGGGCTGTCTGTCAGCAACAAGCTGAAACGCCGTGTGAAGAAGAAAAACAGTGCCACACAGGCGATCTTGTCTTATTCCGATTTGGAAATCGGGGATTATGTGGTGCATGAAAATTACGGTATCGGCCAATATATGGGTATCGAAAATCTGGCCGTGGGCGGTGTCAAGCGCGATTATATTAACATTCGGTTTGCCGGCAGTGATCGCTTGTACCTTCCCACCGAAAAAATGGATCTGCTTTCCAAATACATCGGGGCACATTCGGACGACGGCCTTGTAAAGCTCTCCAAATTCGGCGGTGCCGAGTGGGGAAAGACAAAATCACGTGCCAAAGCGGCTGTGAAGGAGATGGCTAAGGAGCTTTTGGCTCTTTATGCGGCCCGCGCACACAAACCGGGAATTGCTTTCCCGCCGGATGATGATTTTCAGCATGATTTTGAGGCGGCTTTTGAGTATGATGAAACCGATTCTCAGCTTGAGGCCATTGAAGATATTAAAAATGATATGATGCTTCCGAAACCAATGGATCGCTTGCTTTGCGGCGATGTTGGGTTCGGAAAAACGGAGGTTGCACTCCGGGCAGCTTATAAAGCGGTTATGGGAGGCAAGCAAGTAGCCATTCTTGTGCCAACGACCATTTTGGCATTGCAACACTTTCAAACCGCGACCAGCCGGATGCGAAGCTTTGGCGTGTCGGTTGATATGATCTCGCGTTTTCGTACAGCCAAGCAGCAACAGCAGTCCTTGCGTAAGCTGCGCCGTGGTGAAACCGACATTATTATCGGCACCCACCGACTTGTTTCTAAAGATGTAGAGTTCAAGGATCTCGGACTTGTCATTATTGATGAAGAACAGCGCTTTGGCGTAGCGCAAAAGGAAAAGTTGAAACAGATTTCTGAAAACGTAGATGTCTTGACGCTTACGGCAACTCCGATTCCGCGTACATTGAATATGGCGATGGGGGGCATCCGCGACATTTCGGTGCTTGACGAGGCGCCCGGAGATCGTCTCCCCGTGCAAACCTATGTTTTGGAGGAGGATGATCTGATTATCACCGAGGCTATACGTCGAGAGCTTCGCCGTGGAGGGCAGGTCTTTTATCTGCACAACCTGGTGGAATCCATCAATGAGGTCGCCGCACGGATTTCGGCGGAAATTCCCGAAGCCAAAGTCACGGTGGCTCACGGAAAAATGGAAAAGGAGCGGTTAGAGGATATTTGGAACGATATGCTGATGGGCGAGATTGACGTTTTGGTTTGCACAAGTATTATTGAAACGGGCATTGATGTGCCGAACGCCAACACATTGATTGTGGATAATGCACAGCGCCTTGGCTTGTCGCAACTGCATCAGCTTCGCGGACGCGTTGGCCGATCCTCCCGCCGTGCCTATACCTATTTTACCTATCCGAAAAATCGTGTCCTGAGTGAAATCGCGCAAAAACGCTTGGAAGCCATTCGGGAATACGCAGAATTTGGAGCCGGATTTAAAATTGCCATGCGGGATTTGGAGCTTCGCGGTGCCGGAGATATTCTCGGCGCACAACAGCACGGACATTTGGATGCCATCGGATATGAGCTGTACATCAAGCTCCTGAATGAGGCTGTCACAGAGGAAAAAGGGGAGAAAATTGCAGAGAAGAAAGAATGTACGGTTACACTGGACTTCAACGCCTATATTCCCGAAAGCTATGTGGCGTTTCCCGCACAGCGCATGAGCATTTATAAACGGGTGGCGTTGATTGAAAATCAGGATGATGTCAACGACATCGCGGACGAGATGACCGACCGATACGGAGATCTGCCACAGCCGGTGGAAAATCTTTTGAGCATCGCTTTGTTGCGTGCGGAGGCGATTTGCTGCGGAATCAGCATTGTCAAGCAGGAGGGCGGCGAGGTGCGCATGACTCTTAGCGAATTTGACTTTGAGGTTTGGTCGGAGGTGGAGGAAGCCTTTCCGGGACGCCTCCGTATTGTGATGTCAGGCGGGCAATATTTGAGCTTCCGTATGAAAAAAGATGAAAATACGCTTCGCACGCTTCACAAAATATTTAAAAAATATATGGAAATCCAATCGCAAAAAGGGTAGACAAGAACTAGATTTTGTTGTATAATGAGAGCGCACAAAGGAGGCGATGGCGAAGAAATGAAAAAAATTAAGCTTCGGACAGTGCTGTGTCTGGCACTGAGCCTGACTTTTGTGTTTTTGTCTTTCCCCTTGACAGGCTGTTCTGCAAAAGGGAAAACCATTCTGTCTCTTGGAAAGCACGAAATTACCTCCAATATTTATAAACTCATGCTTACACAGCAAAAAGGCACGATGGCGTATGCAATCCAATCCAAATACGGCAACTATGACAGTGAAAATTTTTGGGGTATGACGGTCGAATATGCCACGCAAAAGACCAATGCGCAAGTGTATGATGAGGCTGTTTTGGAAAAAGCGAAAAACTATCTGTGCGCTTTGGCGCTGTTTGATGAGCTAAAGGCTTCAAAAAGCGATTTTTCCATGCCGGAGTCGTACACAAAAAATATTGAAACAGCTATAGCAGACTTTATCGAGTATGACGGAGGCGGCTCTAAAACCAAATTTAATTCGATTCTTTCCACGTATGGCGTAAATATAACCATGCTGAAAGAGTACCTTCTTATGCAGGCCAAAGCGGCATATGCTTTGGATTATCTGTACGGAAGTGATGGGGGTAAAATCGGAGACGGCGTCAAGGACACATACTTTGAAGAAAATTACGTGGCCTGTAAGCAAATTCTGATTCAGAAGTTCCGTTATATATATGAAACCGATAAAGACGGCAACGAGATTTATTATAGTAAGGAGAGCGGAAATCCGCTTTACGATTCTAAAAAAATCCCGGCCTTGGATGAAAACGGAAAGCAAAAACGAGACGAGCACAACAATCCGATTTATTGCAATGAGGACGGCTCTTTGGCTTATGATACCGTGAATGGAGAACGTAAAATCAAGGTTGATAGCGCCACGCAACGGGAAATGTATGAGATGCTGGACAATGCTACCTTGGCCACTTTGCGTGAAAAAGCCATGCAGCTAACCGAAACGGCGGTCGGCAAGGACGAAAATGGATTTGACCTTCTGCGTGCCCAGGAAAGCTTTGATTATTCCAAGACCGATAAGAGCAACGGGATTATGTATTACGCAACCAACGTAAAGTATGCCACAACATCGTCCGATTATTTGGATACCATCACTAAAGCTCTTTCCGGTATGAAAGTAGGGGACGTGAAGTTCCTTGAATCGGATCTCAGCTATAACATCATCATGAAAGTGGACTTGCGCAAAGGGGCTTACAGTGATGAAAACTATAAACATTACTTTAACGATGAAATTTATGGCGTATATGATTTTATCACCAATCTGAAAAATGATCTTTATAACGCCAGAATTGCCGGGTATTACAATAACATTCAGGTCAATACCGAGGAAATCGCTCGGTTGGATTTTAGCATCCGTAACGTGATTCCCAATTATTACTACCCGGATCCCGATGTTCCTTATTATAACTACGAAAATTACAAAAAACAGTAAACATACCGGTAAAGGCCGGTAAAACAACCGAATACTCTTGTCAGGGGTGCTGGCTGAAAAGTCGGCTGAGATGAGGCAACTCAAACCCTTTAACCTGATACGGATAATACCGGCGTAGGAAGAGCAAACTGTATCCCATGTGAAAAGTCAAAAGCAACGCAAGGGATATTGTATGAACACCGCACGCCTCTGTGCGGTGTTTTATTATTATTTTTTAGCCTTAGGGCAGAAAGAAAGGTAAAACCAAAATGAAAAACGAAAAAACTTTCACCAACCCCAAATTGCACAGAATGATTGTGACAGCTATGATGCTGGCACTTTCTACTGTCATTGCATTGCTGTGCGGCTTGATCCCGTTTTTGAATCTCCCGTTTGGCGGCAGTATTACCATCGCTTCCATGCTCCCAATCGTGCTGATTTCTTACATGTATGGAATTAAATGGGGACTCTTTACCGGCGGCGTTTACTCCGTGATTCAGATGTTTCTCGGACATAGCACGGTTTCTGGCTTGTTTACTCCCGGCAATGACAGCTATCAGGGCATTTGGATAGCGCTTTGCATTTGTCTTTTGGACTATATTTTGGCTTATATGTCACTCGGCCTCGGCGGTATTTTCCGCAAAAAGATTTCGAACAAAGGATTGAGTCTCTGCCTTGGAAGCATTGTGGCATTGGCCGTTTGCTATGCTTTTCATATGCTTTCGGGCTTCATCTTTTACGGTGCATGGGCTGAATGGTTCTTTGGCGACACCATCATAGCCGATTGGGCAGTCAGCAAATGGATTCTTCAGAATATCAGCGGAAAAGCATTGGCTTTTGTATATTCGTTGGTTTACAACGGTTGCTATATGATTCCGGAAATTATTCTGACAGCAATATTGGCTTTCCCCATTGCAAAGATTCCGAGAGTACGTGTGGAAACTGTCGAAAACGACGTGGCGTAATGGTAATCCGCGATCCATTTTGCCGGTCGATGGTTTGACAAGGTCTTGACAAGCGGAAAAAAAGGATATATAATATTAGCATGACCGAGTTAAACGGCCGCGCGGTATGGCGCCGAAAGGTATTACCGTGAGGAAAGTCCGGGCTTCATAGGGCAGGATAACTGATAACATCAGCCGGAGGTGACTCCCGGGAAAGTGCAACAGAAATAAACCGCCTAAGCAGAAATGCCGGTAAGGATGGAAAAGCGAGGTAAGAGCTCACTCAACGGACAGGTAACTGCCCGTTGCTGTAAACCCTATCCGAAGCAACACCGTAAGGGGATCGTTGGCCCGACACATATCCCCGGGTGGCACGGAGCTTTGGCTCCGAAGCTGTTTTGGTGACAAACAGCGCAGATAGATGGCCGTTCTCGACAGAACCCGGCTTACAGACTCGGTATGTTAAAAGGGAGCGTTAAAAAACTCATTTTGAGTTTTTAACGCTCCCTTTTTTCAATGGTAAAAATAGGAACTTGATTCTGCTATACAGGAGTGGCAAAAGCTGAATAAATTCCCTCGGCTTCCGTCAATACTTTCATTGTGGCTCGCAGCAAACAGCTGCGAAAATTTGAAAAAATTGCCCGATGAAAATCGGCATATGGCGGAGAAAGAATGTACTATAATAAAGTTGAAATTTGCGGCGTGAACACATCGACTTTAAAAGTGCTGAGCGATGAAGAAAAGAAAATACTCTTAAAAAAAACAAAAGAAGGAGATGAAGCGGCACGGCAGGAATTGATTTACGGGAATCTGCGATTGGTGCTCAGCATTATTCAACGCTTTACCGGGCGAAAGGAAAACATGGATGATCTGTTTCAAGTGGGCTGTATTGGACTTGTGAAAGCGGTGGATAACTTCAATATTGATTTGGACGTGAAATTTTCCACCTATGCAGTTCCCATGATTATCGGTGAAATTCGCCGCTATTTGCGGGATAATAATGCCATTCGTATTAGTCGGTCGGTGCGCGACCTTGCTTATAAAGCACTCCAGACGCGGGAACAGTTGATGCGGGAAAAAGAGGAGGAACCGACCGTCAGCGAAATTGCGGAACGCTTGGGAGAGAAGCGGGAGAACGTGATGCACGCTATGGAGGCGATTGTGGATCCTGTTTCACTGTACGAACCGGTTTACAGCGACAATGGAGATTCCATTTTTCTGATGGATCAACTTAGCGATACAAGCAGCAGCGATGAAAAATGGCTTGAAAATATTGCCTTGCACGAGGCCATGCGGAAACTGAATGACCGGGAGAGGAAAATCATTGATATGAGATATTATAAAAACAAAACGCAAATGGAGATCGCCACGGAGATTGGAATATCACAGGCGCAGGTTTCTCGCTTGGAAAAGGGAGCGCTGGAACGAATGAGAAAGCAAATGTAAGAAAAAAACAACGCCAATAAAGAAAATCAAAAATTAAAAAACACCGCTTCGCTTGAAAGGGTGGACGTTTCCGATGTTCGGAAGTCGGCCAAAAAGCAAAGCGGCGTTTTTTTGTTGGCGCTAAAGCGAATTACTGATAATGTGAGAGCAGCTCGTCCCGATTCATAATCAAAATGATTTTTTCGCTTCGTATGATATAACCATCATCGGAGAGCTTGTCAAAGGCGCGGTAAAGGGAAGCGCGTCCGACATCCAGCATGTTGGCAAGGTCGGTCATGGAAATTGTCAGCCGGAGCGTTTTTTTGTTGAACGAAGTTAAATACAGTGCAAGTCTGCGTTCCGTGGAACCTGCTGTGTAATACAGAATTTTTTCATTGAGAAAACGGATCCGCTCCGCCATAAATCGGATGTAGTTGTACATGATAATTTTATCATTTTCCAAAAGAACGGACAGCGCTGTTTGCGGAATCATAAGAACGCGTGTTCCGCCTTTGGATACTACACGGGTGGAAAAACCGGGTTCCTGATTGAACAGTCCGGACACGCCGAAGCAATCGCCGGCCGACAGCGTGTGAATCAACACATCTTTGCCGGGATCCGAAGAAAACACTTCTGCTTTTCCGCGCAAAATCAGTGCCAAAGCTACGTCTTTTTGTCCGGGAGCAACCAAAATATTCCCGCTGTTGAAAACACGAATTTCGCAATCCTCACCGGATAGTGCGAGCTTTAAAGTGCCGGCCGATGCGTTGGCAAATATAGGGCAGGCCGATAGCTTTTTCAGAAAATCTTTGGTAACATTCATAATGGATGAGATCTCCTTTTCGCAAGCTTTGAAGGGAACACAATTGTATCATGTGATACACATTTATCATACCATACTTGCAACGCTTTGTCAACACTCGTAAATTATGTTTTTTCGCTTTTTTGAAAATTGTATGTTTTTTGCCCGATTCCAATTGTAAAAAAAATGTGAATTTGGGGAAAGCACTTTACGAGAGTTTAAAAATGGTGTATAATGAAAATTCAAAAGATATTATATATTATAAGGAGATTTTTGCCATGACACTTGTAATTCTTGCGGCAGGCCTCGGTTCTCGTTACGGCGGACTTAAGCAGCTGGATCCTATGACCGACAATGGGGAGGTTATTATTGATTTTTCCATCTATGATGCGATAATGGCAGGCTTCGATAAAGTCGTGTTCATTATCAAAAAGGAAAATTATGAGGATTTTCGCAGCACTATCGGCGCCCGTGTGGAAAAGAAAATTCACGTCGAATATGCATTCCAGGACATGAACGATATTCCGGAGGGCTTCTCTGTGCCTGAGGGAAGAACCAAGCCGTGGGGAACTACGCATGCGCTCCTCTCCACTCGCAATATTGTAAAAGAAAACTTTGCTGTCATCAATGCGGATGATTTTTACGGCAGAGATATGTTCTTTACTATCGCAGAGCATCTGAAAACCGCCAACACAACCAATGGCGTAAGTCACGGTTGCATGGTTGGCTATATTCTGAGAAATACATTGACCAAAAACGGAACGGTTTCTCGCGGCGTTTGCGAAGCGGATGCCAACGGTATGCTGACTCAAATCGTGGAACGTACCAAGATCAAGCACGACGGGGATATGGCGGCTTACCTGGATGGCGAAAATTGGGTGAGAATCCCTTATGATACGTTGGTTTCCATGAACTGCTGGGGCTTCACTCCCGATATTTTTGGTGAGCTTGAAAAGAGCTTTAGGAAATTCCTTGCAAATCCCGAAGGCGATCCCTTGAAGCGTGAGTGCTTCCTGCCGATGACCGTGAAGGAAATGATGGACGACGGAAAGTGCGATATTAAGGTGTATTCCAGCCATTCCGTGTGGTACGGCGTGACCTATAAGGAAGATAAGGCCTATGTCAAGAGCAGCATCGGCAAGCTGATTGAGGATGGCGTTTACCCGAAATCGCTTTGGAATTGAGGAGGAACGGTCGTGGCAAACGAATCGATTCAGAATGTAATTTCCAAATTCAATTACGCGGGCGCGCTTACCGACATTAAAGATTGCAACAAAGGGCATATCAATGGGACATATTTTGTAAAATGCGAAGAACCCAATGGAAAAAAGCATAAATATGTGCTGCAATCCATCAATACCGGGATCTTCAAGCACCCCGATCAAGTGATGGAAAACATCATCCATGTGACCGAACATATCAAATCCAAGCTGATAGAAGAAGGGAAAGATCCCGAACAGGGAACGATCAATATTGTCTATACCAAGGACGGACACTATTCTTATATTGATGCCGACAAAAACTATTGGCGTTCTTATGTTTTCATTGAGGGCGATTGCTATCAATCCGCCGATTCGCCGGAGCTTTTGGAGCGTGTAGGAAAGGCCTTTGGCCATTTTCAGCGCCAGCTGGCAGATTTCGATGCTTCTCAGTTGTATGAAACGATTCCGAATTTTCATAATACCGTCAGCCGCTTTGCCGATTTTGAAACGGCAGTGCGCGAGGACAAAGCGGGGAGAGCCTCCTCGATTTGTGATGAAATTCGTTTCATTTTGGACAGAAAAAGTCAGTGTAGCTTTATTGTGGACGGAATTGCGGACGGAAGATTCCCCCTGCGTGTTACGCACAATGATACCAAACTGAACAATATCATGATGGATCCTGTAACGGGCGAGGGCAAATGTGTGATCGACCTTGATACCGTCATGCCCGGCTCCGTTTTGGCTGACTTCGGCGACGCCATTCGCTTTGGCGCTTCTAGCGCAGCAGAAGACGAAAAGGATCTGTCCAAGGTTTTCGTTCGGCTTGAAATGTTTGAAGGCTTTACCAAAGGTTTTATTCAAGGCCTTGAAAACTCGCTGACGAAAGAAGAAGTTTTGGCACTTCCCATGGGCGCTTATATTTTGACGCTGGAGCAGTCCATGCGGTTTTTGGGCGATTATCTGAATGGCGATACGTATTTTAGGATTCATTATCCGGAACACAATCTTGACCGTGCCAGAAATCAGATGAAGCTGGTACAAGACATGGAAGAAAAAATGAATCAGATGAATGCAATCGTCGAGAAATACTTGTAATTTCGGTTTCAGTTCTTATCTTAATTCTTTAATTTCAAGGAAGCATGAAAAGCCGTAAGTGCCGTAAAAGCAAGGCACAAAACGGCAGAAAGAGGAGTAAAATGGCCATTTTAATTACCGGCGGCGCCGGATTTATCGGTTCCCATACTGTGGTAGAGCTGTTGGAAGCGGGACGGGACATTGTTATTGTCGATAACTTTATCAACAGCTGCGAGGAAGCCTTGAATAGAGTGCGCAAAATCACGGGCAAGGATTTTAAGTTTTACCCGGTTGATTTGCTGGACTATGACGCCCTTGAAAAGGTGTTTATGGAAAATAAAATCGACAGTTGCGTTCACTTTGCCGGTCTGAAAGCGGTAGGTGAGTCGGTGCACAAGCCGATTGAATACTACGTTAACAATGTAACCGGAACCCTGAATCTTTGCATGTTGCTCCGCAAATACGGCGCAAAAAAGATGGTGTTCAGTTCATCCGCTACAGTATACGGCGTGCCGCAATATGTTCCGATTGACGAAAAGCATCCGCTCGGCATTACCACGAACCCGTATGGGGAAACGAAAAAGATGATCGAGCGAATCCTCACAGATATTTGCAACTCGGATCCGGAATGGAGCGTTGTGCTTTTGCGGTACTTCAATCCGATCGGCGCCCATAAGAGCGGGCTGATCGGCGAATCGCCGAACGGGATCCCGAATAACCTGCTTCCGTATGTGGCAAAGGTTGGAGCCGGACTTCTTCCGTATCTCTCCGTTTACGGAAACGATTATGATACGCCTGATGGAACCGGTGTCCGTGACTATATCCATGTGGTGGATCTTGCAAAGGCACATCTGAAAGCGCTGGATTACGCCAATCGTATGAAAGGCGCCGATTACATCAATATCGGAACAGGAAAAGGCTATTCGGTTCTCGAAATTGTTAAAGCTTATGAAAAGGCTTCCGGTCAGACAGTAAAGTATAAAATCGTCGGAAGACGCGAGGGAGATGTCGGTTCCTGCTATGCGAACCCCGCCAAGGCACTTGAGGTGTTGGGTTGGAAAGCAGAAAACGGCATTGATGAAATGTGCGAAGACTTGTATCGTTGGCAGAGCATGAATCCCAACGGTTACGCCACCAAGGCCTGAGTTATGGGAATAACGAAAGAGCTTTTTGGCACTCTTTCCGATGGAAGGCCGGTTTATCTTTATACGTTGCAAAATGCGGTCGGCATGAAAGTGAAAATTTCGGAATACGGAGCCGCTATCGTCCAGCTTTTTGCCCCGGATCGCAACGGATGTTTTTCGGATGTGGTATGCGGATATGATAGTCTTGCCAGCTATGAGCATGGAGATGGTTGCCAGGGGGCAGTTGTCGGCCGCTGGGCTAATCGAATTGCTCGCGGGCACTTTGCGCTTGACGGCAAGGAATACCATCTTCGGATCAACAATGGTAAAAACCATTTGCACGGCGGCCAGCATAATTTTGTGCATAAAATTTGGACGTCCGAGATTGTGGAGGACGGAACGACACCGACACTTCGCCTTTCGCTTTTTTCGCCGGATGGCGAGGAGGGCTTTCCCGGCAATCTGTCCGTAACAGTTACCTACACCTTAGGGGAAAACAACGGCTTGCAGCTTCATTATCAAGCTGTTTCGGATCAAAAAACCGTGTTGAATCTGACGAACCATTCTTATTTCAACTTGGGTGGCTATGCGTCCGGCCCGATCTATAATCATGAGCTGTGGGTGGATGCTAATACCTATTTGGAAACGGATGATGGACTCATTCCGACAGGCAGTCAAATTTGCGTGACCGGAACTCCCTTTGATTTCACCTCTCCCAAGCCGTTGGGACGCGAGATCTTCGCTGAAAACCGCGATCTGCACTATGCCGGTGGCTATGACCATTGCTTCCACTTTACCGGTGGGGAAAGTAAAGCACCGATGCACAGAGCGACCTTGTATTGTCCGGCAACGGGCAGGGAAATGAAGCTTTTGACGAACCAACCCTGCGTGCATGTGTATACAGCAAACTTTATGACCAATGCTTGCTACCCGCTGAAGGGCGGGTTGCCTCAGCGGCGGCATCACGCGATTTGCCTGGAAACAGAGCGAATGCCTGACAGCATGAACCATCCCGGCTTTACCAATTGTGTGCTTGACGTCGGCCAGACGTATGATTACATTACAGAGTTTCGCTTTGACGTGAGAGCATAAACGAGAAATCTCTTTGCGCTCGTTCCGAAATAAGGCAGGAAATTTATCCACGGAGAAAGTCAAAAAAATGAGCATATCGGAAAAATCCGAGAGCATCGTAGCAAAATTTTACACATGCTGTCGCATACATCCGATATGCTCTGTTTTTTTGTTTCAAGGGATTGGCAAATGTTTCAAATGTTTTTGCGGGATTTTCGCGGTTCATCCTTGCAAAAATCGTTCGTATGGTGTACAATAAGATCAGTTTATGCAGAAAAGAGAATAACAAATGGAACTTTTTAAAAATCGACCGCTTTCTCTGATGTGCTTTGCTTGTATAGCTTTGGCTTTGGCGGTTTCTGCCGGTATGCCTCAAGGATGTGTAATTGCTTTGTTTGCCGCCTTGGCTGTACTGTTCGTTGCTTTCTTGCTGTTTTTCATCATACAAATTCTACATAAGAAAAAGGATTCTCCCTGGGCGAAAAGAGCTGTCGCCGTGCTTTTGTTTTCTGTGATGGCCGTCGCAACCTTGGTCGGAAGCACCGACTTTTTCCTTCATAAACGCGGGGCAATTGCTCGACAAAATCATCAGGCCTGCCAAATCGAAGCCCGTGTAACGGAAGTTCAGTACTCCTATTCCTATGGAGAGAAAATACATATCCAAATGCTCCATATCAACGGGAAGAAAGTATCGGGACGTGCCATATTGGAAAGCAGCTTCCTTACCTATCTTTCGGAGGGAGATCGCTTTTCGGCCGAGGTAGAGCTTACGGATTTTGACGAATCGGAATCGTATTGGATTGCAAGAGGCTTTTGCTATCAATTGATTTGCTCCGATCCCAATACGATCAAACATTTGAGCAGAGAAAAATCTACCTTTCTTTCCTTTTTCACCGGCATCAATCAAAAAATGCAGAACATCTTTTTCAATCATCCGGCGATGGAAAGAGAAACCGGCGAGCTTTTGGGAGCGCTGTTGCTCGGAAACCGTGACAATCTTGCCACGAAAACCATCCGCGATTTTCGCCGTTGCGGAATATCCCATCTTTTGGCCTTAAGTGGCTTACACATTATGATTCTCGTGGGATGTTTTGACTTTTTCCTTCGCAAAATGTATGTCGGAAAGTCCGTTCGTTGTGTTTTCCTGTCGATTTTGGCCGTGCTTTATGTGTTTATTACGGGATTTTCGTTGGCCGTGATTCGTGCAGTTATTATGGTGTTGTTTGTCTATGCGGCCTATTGGTTTCGTACCGATTCCGATAATGTTACGGCGTTATGGGTTGCTTTGTTTTTAATTGTGGCCGTTTCGCCGAGCTCTATCCGCGATATAGGCTTATGGATGTCTTTTTGGCAACTTTGGGTATTTTGCTGGTTTCTTCCGTCCATTCGGAGCTTATGGCAAAATGGCAGATTGCCAAACGTCCGTTTTATGTTCGGTGGGGTGTTAAAATTCTATTGAGTTTGTCGGTAACGCTGGCCGCTATTGTGGCTACCTGCGGCATTCAGTGGATTTGTTTTAAGGAAATCTCGCTGGTTTCGCCCTTGTGCAATTTGATTTTTGCCCCGGTCGCAACATGGATTATGTTCCTTGGCATAGTGTTTTGGATGGTAAGCCCGCTTCCGTGGCTGTCCGCCGTTATCGCAAAGGGGTTGAATTTTCTTTGCTTAGGCATGATCTCCTTGATGGAAAACATTTCGCGGTGGCGAAACATTGTTCTTTCGATGAACTATGATTTTGTGCCGTATATTGTCATTCCGCTTTTGTCCGTTTTGGCTTTTCTGATATTGATCCGTTTGAAAAGGAAATGGCTTATTTTCATTCCTCCGCTGGCAGCTGTAATCGCTTTTGCCGTTTGCTTGTCCGTTTATACGTATTCCACGCAGAATGTTTGTGAGGTGTGCTATCTGAAGAACGGCAAAAGTGAAATGTTGGTGATGACGAACCAAGGAAGTGCGGCAGTCTGCGACATGTCTACCGGAGGATATGCGCATTTGATGAAAGCGGTGGAGCAGGCGCGAAGTATGAACGCTACCGAGATAGACATGCTGCTCTTGACGCATTATCATACTTACCATATCAATTCCTTGCAACGGTTGAACGAGCGATATAGAATCCGCAAGATTTTCCTTCCGATGCCTGCCAAAGAAAGTGATATAAGTATATACAATCGGATTGTGGAAGAACTGTCCGACAGCGGGACGATGCTTTATATGTACAAAAGCGGAGAAAGTATTTCTTTGACCGACGCGTGTTGTATTGAAATGCAAAAGGCGCCCTTTCTCAAGCGTTCGGTGCAAGACATTTTTGCACTGACCGTGCAAGGAAATCAGGATCGCCTCACCTACTTGACCTCTGCTTACTATGAAGCCGAAGGGGCGACACTGCCGGAGCCGACAGATTTTTTGATATTGGGAACTCACGGCCCGAACTTTCGCACATCGCCGTCGCCGGCCTTTTTCGGTGACAATCATTTCAGCGCTGTCATTTACTCGGAACCGTTGCTGTTGCCCGAAACCATCGCGGCTGTGACGGTGTGTGATTTTATACCGGAAGACACGCAAGAATATGTTTCCTTTTTCGTGTTCGACTAAACAATGTGCCCTATGAAAAAACGATAAAACGCTTTGAGAGAGCGGTGTAACCGGCGAAAGCTGTTGCACCGCTCTTTTCGGTGCAGCGGCACATCGAAGTATGGAGTTTTATAGTTTCAGTGGCAATCGGACGCTCCTTCGCATAATTATTTAGTAGAATCACGTCGATTTTTCACGGGAAGTTGTTGCTGTGAAGTCCTTGCGCCTACCTCTTGACCGTTTGTGGCTCACAACAACAATTGGCCGAAAGAATGAAACTTGCAAGAAAGGAAGCTTTTGATTATACGAAAGCCGTGAACATATGTATGGATATATCGGAACAGGGAATAGAGAGAAAAAGAAAAAAAGAACCGGAAAAAACAGCGGATGAAACAAGAACCAAGAGGTTAAAGCTGTGCTTTATCGGTGGCGACTGTAGACAGAGGTATGCCGCGCAGACGCTTGCCGCGTCTTATGCCGTTTGCGCAACCGGCGATGTATGGCACAGCGCGTCGCACCTTGTAAAAGTTTATGAAAATCCGCAAAAGGCGCTTTATGATGCCGATGGGATTGTGTTGCCCTTGCCTGTAGCCCAAGCAGAGGACGTTTTTCCGTTTGATCAATTGGCGGAGCAAGCCAAGCAAAAGAAAATCCCCATGATTGGCGGCATGTTTTCCTCTTATGAAAAAGACGTGGCTGCCGCTTTGGGCGTTCGGATTTTTGACTATTTTTCGGATGAGAGCTTTTTGCTTGCCAATGCCGTGATTACGGCAGAAGGGGCCGTTTCTTTGGCTATGAATGTGCTGGAAGAAACCTTGTTATTCGCCCCGTGTGCCGTATTGGGCTTTGGCCGAATTGGAACGGCCCTGAGCCGGCGGCTCTCAGCGCTCGGAAGTCGTGTCACTGTGTTTGCCAGACGCGAAGAAGCGCTGGAAAAGGCGAAACTTTTGGGCTATCAAGCCGAAAGGCTCTTGGGGGAAGAACAAAAGCAATTTTCCGCAAGCTATCGTGTGATTTTCAATACCGTTCCGAAGCGGATTTTGTCGCCGGAGCTGCTTCTTTCTCTGCCGAGTGGCACGGTGTTGATTGAGCTTGCTTCACGTCCGGGAGGGTTTGATTCCGACATCGCCCAACAATGTGATCTGCGCGTTATTGACGGGCGGGGCCTTCCGGGAAAATATGCGCCTTTTTCGGCAGGGAAAGCATTAGCCGACGCGATTCTCAGAATAATGGAAAGGGAGGAAATAATATGATGCTGGGATACGCCATGTGCGGATCCTTCTGCACGATGGAGCGATCTATAGAACAGATGAAACGTCTTCGCGCGCTTGGATATGAAATACAACCCTTTATGAGCGAAATCCTTTATGAAACCGACACAAGATTCGGGCAGGCCGAGAGGTTTAGAAAAACCGTAGAAACCATTTGTCAGCATAAAATCGTTCATACCATACCGATGGCAGAACCTTATGGGCCGGGAAAGGGGCTGGATTTGCTGGTTATTTCGCCTTGTACGGGCAATACCTTGGCAAAGCTGGCCTGCGGCATTACCGATACAACCGTTTGCATGATCGCCAAAGCGCATTTGCGAAACGACCGCCCGGTTTTGATTGCGCTGGCTACCAACGATGCGCTTTCTGCCAATTTGGCCAATATTGGGACGTTGCAATCAAGGAAAAACCTGTATTTTGTTCCGCTCTTACAGGACGATCCCGAAAAAAAGCCACATTCTCTTGTGGCTGATTTTGACCTGCTTCCCAATTCCGTGGAAGCAGTTTTGAACGGAAAACGAATTGGAAAACTGTTTGGGTAAAAAGCCGTTTGGGCAAAAAAGCAGGGGCGCCAAAAATTCAAGTGAATTTTTGACGCCCTTGGAATTTTCTCAAATTGTGTTTCTTATGAAACGGATTTGTTGGTTTCTTTTGCTTCTAAGGATGCAAGCTGCATAAATATCATCAGCATCAGCAGATAGCCGAGAAATCCGAAAAGCAATTCCAGCAAATAGAATCCGAAAAAGACGAGATAACCGCTGAACCCGGTGATGATCCAGTGATGGTTTAGATCGCTGATTATCAGCATCACAATGCGAACCGTTGTTACAATGAGCGCCGTGCCGAAGGCACAGCCCAACAAGGGATTTTTCAAACGGAGCGTGCTTGGAAAAGGAATGAGATTTTCTATGTTGACAGTTGCTTTCATTTTTCCTGTTTCTTGGCAAAGCCGAAGCTTGTAATGCTTGATGATCGTGCTTGTAAGCCAAAAGATTATAAGAAATTGCAGCATTTCCAAAGCGGCAGAAAGGGCAATGGTATAAAGATCCATCCAGAATTGGAGCTGCCCTGGAATACCGTCGATCAGAGGAGAAATTGCCAGCTTGAGCGCGTATTTGAATAGGGGAAGACACAAAACCAACCAAAAGACGGATCGAATCCGCGAAAACGAAAGTCGCAAAAGCCCGTAAATGATAATGGAATTGGACAGGAAAAAGACAAATAAATCCATCAAAATTCCAATATATTTGAAAACAGGGGCAACAGAAGCCAGCGCGACGTTACTTTCTAATATGGTGTATAGCGGATAGATGGCCAGCGATTGCAGGGCATAAATGGGATAGGCAATCCAAAGAATCCCTCGCAGCAGATATTTTTTTAGCTTTTTTTCTTTTTCTAAAAAAGTTTCGGTTTGGATATTCATAGAAATCTCCATTCCGCCGTGCGGCGGCTTAATAGTAAGAGTGTATCACGACAGAGCCACTGTTGTGATTGGCTGTGTGAATAAGGAGGAAACAACGCATGCTATATGAAGAAATGATGCAGCAAATTTTTGCCATGGAAACCCAAGGACAACCAAAAGAATGTCCCGGATGGCATTCGGTACTGATAGGGAAAAGTATTTTTGGACGTTCTTTACCATTGCTTTCCGTCGGACACGGCAAAAAAAGTCTTTTGATTCTCGGCCCTCACCGAGCTAAAAAAGGTGACATCGTTTCCCAGCTGTTGCGATTTGTCCAAGAGCTTTCCAACGCTTTGCGGCAAAATCAAGTGTTTGGGGGAGAAAACCTTGGTGCCTTGCTGGAACGTCGCGCTTTGAGAATCCTTCCCATGCCCAATCCGGACGGAACCGCCTATGCTTTATCCGGGGTGGATGAGACAAACCTTCTTTATGACCGATTGCTTCAGCAGAATCAAGGCAGCCGGGATTTTTCATCATGGACTGCCAACGGTCGAGGGGTAAGCTTGCCCTTGAATTATCCCTATCGTTTTGCAGAGCGAAAACGCAGAGAAGTGTTGCAAGAAGCCAAGGGTGCGGATTTTTCCGGGAACGATGCCTGTTCAGAACCGGAAACAGCCTCCATCTGCCGCTATTTTGCTATGGATTCTACCCTATGCGGCGTGATGAATCTGGAAAACGGGGACCCTTTTGTTGCAGCCCCGTGCAAATATGAAACGCAGGAGCGATGCCGTGTTGCCGTGAATAATGCTGTGAAAATTACCGGTTATCCGCGCCGTACCTATGGCGAGGATGGCGACGAAAGCTTGCTCAATGCCTATCAGTATTTTTTTGACGAATATAAAATACCGGCCTTTTTGGTGAGCGTTCCTTCTCAAACACAAACGCCAGAGATGTTGTATCACACCTTAAAAAGGCTTATCATGGGATTTCTTTCTTGGATATAACTCTGCGCATGAGCTTTTCCGCCGAATAGAGGAGTAGCATCCCCGTTTACACGGGCGTTATTTGCTTTTAGCTTTTTGTTTTTATTTTTTAATTTTCGTCATCATTGCCTTCAAAAATATCGATTTGAGCGGCCGGATGATCGGAAGCCGAGCATGTATGTTGCATCGGTGGCTGGAGGCCGAGATGCTCATAAGCCAGCCGGGTAACACATCGCCCGCGCGGTGTGCGGGATAAAAAACCGATCTGAAGCAGGTACGGCTCATAGACATCTTCCAGCGTGATGGCTTCCTCGCCGATCGTTGCCGCCAGGGTGTCCAGCCCTACAGGGCCTCCTGCGTAAATATCAACAATGGTTTTCAGCATGCGACGGTCAATGTTGTCAAGTCCCAACCCATCAATTTCCAGCTTGTCGAGAGCATACGATGCAATGTCTGTATCAATGATTCCGTCCCCTTTAATTTGGGCAAAATCGCGTACTCGTTTTAAAAGCCTATTGGCAATACGAGGCGTTCCGCGGGAACGCGAGGCAATTTCATAGGCACCGTTTTCCGACATTTCGATGTTCAAAATGCCGGCATTTCTTTTTACAATGGTAGTCAGTTCTTCCGGTGAATATAGCTCAAGCTTGAGAAGCACGCCGAAACGATCCCGCAACGGTGTAGTAAGCTGCCCGGCGCGCGTGGTGGCGCCGATCATAGTAAAGTGCGGAAGGTCAATGCGAATGCTTCGCGCCGAAGGGCCTTTGCCGATAATTATATCCAACGCATAGTCTTCCATGGCCGGGTAAAGAATTTCTTCAACCGAACGAGAAAGACGATGAATTTCATCAATGAAAAGGACATCTCCTTCATTGAGATTGGTCAAAAGTGCCGCCAGATCTCCTTGCTTTTCGATGGCCGGGCCGGATGTGATTTTGATGTTGACACCCATTTCGTTGGAGATAATATTGGCCAAGGTCGTTTTTCCAAGTCCGGGCGGGCCGTAAAGCAAGACGTGATCCAAAGATTCACCACGCATTTTGGCAGCATGAATGTAGATTCGCAGATTTTCCTTGACCTTTTCCTGACCAATATAGTCATCCAAAGATCTTGGGCGGAGCGAAAGCTCGTTTTCGGCATCATCCGGTGAGTAAGAGGTTGTCACAATTCGTTCTTCTATGCGATTTTCAAAGTCAAAATCATCGGATTCCATATTTAAATTCTTTTTCATATGCTGTTAGGTTCCCCTGTCAATTATATCAGTTTTTTCAAAGCAGCCTTGATGATTTCTTCCAGCGAAAGGGAAGAAACATCCAGCGTGGAAAGAGCGGTTTGAATTTGAGCACGGTTATATCCGAGCACGGAAAGTGCGTCCTGCGCCTCGGAAAGCTTGGAATTGGCACCGGGCTGAGCGATTCCCGAAGATGCCGATAGAGGGGCGGTGGCTTCTGCAGCTAAGGAGGACTTCATGATTTTGTCGTGAAGCTCCAAAATAATTCTTGCCGCTGTTTTCGGGCCGACACCGCTGGCTTTGGAAATGGCTTTTTTGTCGTCGGTGCATACGGCCAAAGCAAATTTTTCCGGAGGTAACAGAGAAAGCACTGCGAGCGCAACCTTCGGGCCGACACCCGAAACGGAAATCAACATTTTGAAGGCTGACAATTCTTCGGTCGTGTAAAAGCCAAACAACTCGATGTCATCCTCGCGCACGGACATATAAGTGTAAAGCTTGACTTCGGGCGGGGAGGAAACAGAGCGATGCGGCGGCATGGCATCATAGGTGGTACCGCTGACGGTCAGTTTATAGCCTATGCCGCCGGCATCAAGCACGGCAAAGCCGCGATCACCTTCTCGTTCCAGATAAGCAAGCTTTCCGCAAATATAATAAAACATAGGTCAATTTTTTCCTTTCGTGTTGGAGGCACTGACGGAAGAATCGGCGCTGTCAGACGCTTCTGCTTCGGTACAATTTTCTGTGTTGTCTGCTGCCTCCTTCGGCGGATCGGCCACGCTACTCGCCTCGGTAGCAGGGCTTTCTCCGGCATCTCCCGTTTCGATTTCTTCGCCGTCTGCCATATTTTCACCTTCACCTTCGCCTTCTCCTTCGTCATACAGTTTGGCATAAATAAAGCGGTATATCGGTTTTTCAAAAAGGATGAGAAGCAGGAACAGTACGGTAAATCCTCCCGAAATCAGCATGCCGTAAACAAAGCACTTGGGACGATAAAGAAATTCCACCGAATGAGAGCCTTCCTCGCCAATGTCAAAGGTGATTAAAGAATCAAATGTTTTGTAATAATCAACTTTTTTGCCATCTACCTTGACAATCCAGCCTTCATCATAAGGGATGGTTGTCAAAATCGTCTGATCGTTTGTCAGGGTGCGGAGCGTGCCGGTGAGATGATCCTCGGAATATTGATCATCCAAAACCAGCTGGGTAGCGCTGAGCTTGGCAAAGGCGTCCCGGAAAGCCGTGTCGTCCAAATAGTAGAAGGAATCCACGTCGTTTTTCACATAAAGCACATCGGCGTTCAGTTTCATTTTGAGCGTAATGGTTTCCCCTTTGCGGAAATATCCGAGCAACATGGAACGATCGGTGTTCGCTCCGTAGAAGGTGCCGAAATCGTTTCCGTTCAAAGTCAACTGAACCTCGCGCGGGTACAGGCTGGGAAGGTAAAAATACACATCACCGTCGCGGGGCGCTGTAATCGTATAGATAACCTCAGCGGAGGATCCGCCGTCCTTGGGAGAATAGCTGGTGTGGCGATCGGCAATTCCAAGGCTGCAATTGTTGGTCGTGGCGGAGTATTTTCCAAGCGTTTTGAAAAGCTCCGTTTCGGATCCGAGCATGGCGGATACCATGGCGTTGAGCTTATGATAAGGAGTAAAATAAGCCTCCTTGTCGGATTTTGTTTTGAAGGAAAAGTCAACGGTTGTGGACTTGTTGACTCCGTAAGCAAGGGACAGGGCGTACGGATTGTAATAAGCGCTGTATCCGTTTTCGGTTGTGTACAGCACATAATTTCGCGTCAGCATATCTCGGTAATTGTCCATACCGGTTTCGGTAAGGTATCCGGTTACGCCGTTGTCAGACATAATGATATATCGCAATCCGAGCAGGGAGTCATTGACGGGATTTCCGCCTCCCGTGTAATAATTTTTATGACCTCCATTGATATAACCCATGCGGTAGAGCAATTGGATGGTTTCACGGTTCAAGGTGGAGGAGGAGCTTGTCAGCCCGCGAATGTTCAGCGCCATGTTGTCATTGGAGCGCGGAATGATAATGTTCATTTTTTCCATCCGATAGAAGGAGGTGTCCATGGCCTGCACTTTGTCTACAATCGGACGGATATTTTTCATAAAGTCGCTGTAGGACGAATAAGAAGCATAGGCAACATCGTTGTTAAGCCCGACCACATTTTGAAGTCCGTTGGCAAACATTTCAAGGCAAACAATGACCACAAGAACCATGCTCATGCTCTGAGGCTTTGGTGTTTTGCGCAGAACTCCGAGCATAATCAGATAAACGGCCAAACACAGAAGGGAAAACGCGATGGTTTGATACGGGCTGAGGGGCGCTCCTTTTTCGGAGTTGAAGCTGGAAAAGGTGTATTTTTGCGCCACAACGAGGAACAGAACAATAAACGCTGTGGTTGTCAGATGAACTTTGCCGCTAATATTGGGGGCATCACAAAGGCCCTTATAAGCCATAACGATCATCAAAAAGGATAGCATAAAGCTGTACCGATGGTTTAGCCAGTTCGGCTCTTGAAATCCGTGCCAAACAAGGTCTACCACGTTAATCATAAAGCAAAGGGAGAACAGAGAAATCATTACCCCCGACATAATCTTTTCCCGTGTGCTGATCTTGCCGGAAATAAAGTAAACAGGGAGCATGAAAAGCGTGAGGGTGCCGCAATAAACGAAGGGCAACCCGCGCCACCGAACGGTGGAATAAGAGCCGGGAAGAAATTGCGTCAGATAGTCCATCAAGTCAAACTTCAGTGCAACTTTCCAGGAAGGATTGGTAAAGGTGCTTTTCCCGAATGTAAGGGAATAGTACGCTGTTAGAATGATGACAGCCGAAATGCCTACGGCAAGAACGGAATATACAATGGCGCGAAGCAATGTTTTGACAAAATGCTTGCTTTCTCCGAGCGGATTGTTGGCGCCGTTTTGCGAGTGTGCTACGTAATAGTAACCGAAATAAAGCGCCGTGTAGATACACACCATGTAACCGATATAGTAGTTGCTCATAATCGTGAGAGCCAGCGAGATTACATAGAGCTTAAACTTCCGATATTTAATCAGACTTTCAATGCCGTAGGTGAGCAAGGGTAGCCAAATCAGCGCATCAATCCACATGGTATTGCTTTGCTGAACGATGGCATAGGAGCAAAGGGCATACATGACGGAAAAAATAATGACGTTACACGGCTGCCGTTTTTCGGGATCTGTAATTTTATGCAGGTAAAAACCGGCAGAAAGTCCGCAAAGTCCGGTTTTCAAAAGCAAAAGAAAAAGCAGCGCTTCCTGAATGGCCTCGCGGGGAAAAAGTGCTACAATATAGGAAAGAGGGCTTGCGATATAGTAAGCATAAATGCCCATAAATTCGCCGCCGAGTTGGCGCGAAAAGGAGTAAAGCAAGCTGGCATTTCCGTGAACAAACTCGCGCAACGCTTCAAAAAATCCGACATATTGCGCATTGAGGTCTAAGACAAGCACAGATCCGTTGCCAAAGGGATGAATTTGCATGGCGAGATAGATGAGGTACATAATAAGGATCGGGAGGGCAAAAGAGAGCCAAAGATAAGAACGCTTCCAATTAGAAAGATAGCGAAGTCTTTCACGGAAAGTCAGATTTTCACCGCCGGGAAGCATGCCCCGGACGAGATCTTTGAAATAATGCTGTTTGGATTTTTCCTTTTGCGATATTGCCGTCATTTTTGATTTGGATCCTCACTTTCCCTATCAAGCTTTTTTATAGCTTTTTCGAATTTTACTCTGTCAAGTGTCATATCTCTGCCACATTGTGTGCATATGACACGAATCTCACTGCCAACGCGGAGAATACGGAAGCGATTTCCTCCGCAGGGATGCGGTTTTTTCATTTCCGCGATGTCCCCAACAGACAACTTTACAATTTTCATCGCGCTTTGCTCCTGAGTATATTATTACACAATTATACCACAAAAAAGTTATACTGTAAATCCTTTTTCCGTAAATAACGTATAAATTATATAAACCATAAGAAATGATTTGACTTATTATAAAGAATGTGATATAATAAACTGATTTATCATGTTTATCATAGGTTGCGAAGGCGCGAATGTCTGTCGTGCCGAAGGGGGAAAATGATCATTCTTGGAATTGATCCCGGAATTGCCATCGTTGGCTGGGGTGTTTTGAGCTATGCGGGAAACAAATTCAAAGTGCTTGGATACGGTTCCATTCAAACGCCGGCGGGTATGCCAACGGAGGATCGCCTTTGCGTTGTGTACAGCGAATTGAGAGAGATAATCAAAAAGTACAAGCCGGAGCATATGGCCATTGAGGAGCTTTTTTGGAATACCAATCAGAAAACAGGCATTCGTGTCAGTGAAGCACGGGGCGTAATTTTGCTGTGCGGGAGACAGGCAGGTTTGGATATTTACGAGTACACCCCCCTCCAGGTAAAACAAGCCGTTGTTGGCTATGGTCGAGCAGACAAAAAGCAGGTTATTTCCATGGTCACGCTTCTTCTGGGGCTGACTTCTGCACCGAAGCCCGATGATACCGCCGATGCGTTGGCTATCGCTATATGCCATGGGCACAGTGGCGGCTCCCGATTGGCGGAGTATTTTAACCAATAATCGCAAGAACAAAGAAAGCAAAAAACAGAGGATTTTTTCATGTGGTATTCTGAAAATTGGAAAGATTATGAATTGCTTGACGCTTCGGATGGGGAGCGTTTGGAGCGTTGGGGAAAATATATTCTGATTCGGCCGGATCCTCAGGTAATTTGGAAAAATGTCAAGCGCCATCCGGCATGGAAAAAGGCGGACGGCATATACAATCGTTCCGGGGGTGGCGGAAGCTGGAGCAAACGCCTTTTGCCGGAGACGTGGAGCATCGGATACCGCGACCTTCATTTCATGATTAAACCGATGGGGTTCAAGCATACAGGTCTTTTCCCGGAGCAAGCAGCCAATTGGGATTGGCTTTCGGATTTGATACAAAAATCGGGAAGGCCGATTAAAGTGCTCAACCTATTTGCCTATACCGGGGGAGCTACTGTGGCAACGGCTAAAGCCGGTGCATCGGTGTGCCATGTGGATGCCGCAAAGGGAATGGTGGCGCAAGCAAAAGAAAACGCCGCACTGAGCGGGCTGTCTGAAGCGCCGATCCGCTATATTGTTGATGATTGCAAAAAATTTGTGGAAAGGGAAATTCGGAGAAATAACCATTATGATGGAATCCTAATGGATCCGCCATCTTATGGACGAGGCCCTTCGGGGGAGGTTTGGAAAATCGAGGAAAGCGTAGACGAGTTGGTTCGATTGACCGCACAGCTTTTGTCGGAACGACCGCTGTTCTTCCTCATCAATTCTTATACAACGGGGCTTTCTCCCATGACAATGAAGTATATTTTGGATGTTCACGTGACATCGAAACGCGGCGGACATTCTGAGAGCGGCGAACTTGGGTTAAAAGTGTCTCAAACGGGAGGCTTTTTGCCGTGCGGCGCAAGCGCACGCTGGAGTGCGGAATAGAAGCATACAAGCCAAAGCGAAAAATCAAAGCAATGAAATCTTAAGATATTTCATTCAGTAAAGTGAAGGTTTTACAGGAAAAATCATGTCAGAATCATTTATCAAGACCGAGCATCTTTCTTATACTTATGAAACCGGGAATATAGGAGAAGAAACGCCCGCTGTGCGGGACGTCTCGCTTACCATTGAAAAAGGTGAATATGTGGCGGTGCTGGGACACAACGGATCGGGAAAATCCACGTTCGCCAAGCTTCTGAATTTTATTTTGGAGCCGACTTCGGGTAAAATATTCATTGACGGCCGGGACATTACCGATGAAAACATCACGGAGGACGATATTTATCGGTTGCGAAGTCGCATAGGGATGGTGTTTCAAAACCCGGACAACCAATTGGTAGCCACGATTGTGGAAGAAGACGTAGCATTCGGGCCGGAAAATTTGGGCGTTCCTCCACAGGAAATTCGCAAGCGCGTGGACGAATCCTTGCAAACGGTTGGGATGACGGAGTATATACATCATGAGCCTCACCGCTTGTCGGGAGGACAAAAGCAGAGAGTTGCTATTGCCGGTGTGCTTGCCATGCACCCGGAATGCATTATATTTGACGAATCTACCGCCATGTTGGATCCGGTTGGCCGTAAGGAAGTTGTTCAGACGATTCACAAATTGAATCAGGAAGAAAATATTACTATTATCAATATCACACATTACATGGAAGAAGCGGCGCTGGCGGATCGGATTCTCGTTTTTAATGACGGTGAGCTTTTGATGGACGGCACACCGGCCCAGGTTTTTGCCCGCGAAAAGGAACTTTTAGCCGTAGGCTTGGATATTCCTCCGTGTGTGGCGCTTGCAAAGGAAATGCGTCAAAAAGGCTTTCCGGTGTCGGCTGATGCCGTTACCCCTGAGGCGTGCGCGAAAGCCATAGCAGAGGCGTATTTTCAGATGATAGGAAAGCAAGGAGGAACAGAAAAATGAAAGAAGTGAAACTGTCCCTTCAAAACGTGAGTTATGTATATTCCGCGGGTACGCCCTTTGAGATTCAAGCCTTGGATCATGTCAACGTGGAAATCGGCGCCGGTATAATTACCGGGATTATCGGTCATACCGGTTCGGGAAAGTCTACATTAGTGCAACTTTTTAATGGGCTTTTAAAACCGGATGAGGGAAAAATTCTTTTGGACGGAAAGGATATTTGGGAAAAGCCAAAGGATATTTACAAAATCCGCTTTCGTGTGGGTTTGGTTATGCAGTACCCGGAATATCAGTTGTTTGAAGAAACCGTAGAAAAAGATATTGCTTATGCCCCAATCAATATGGGGTGCTCGACCGAAGAAGTCACAAAGCGCGTGACCGAAGCTGCGGTGTTTACGGGCCTTTCGTCGGAAATTCTTGCAAAATCTCCTTTCGATTTGTCGGGTGGACAAAAGCGTAGAGCTGCCATTGCGGGCATTATGGCTATGCTTCCCGAGGTTTTGGTTTTGGATGAACCGGCCGCCGGGTTGGATCCGCGAGGAAAAAAAGAGATTCTGACCGGAATACGCAATTATCAAGAAAAAACAGGTGCTACGGTCATTCTTGTGAGTCACAGTATGGAGGATATGGCAAAGTATTGTGATGATCTGATCGTCATGTCAGATGCTAAAGTGGTCATGCAGGGAAATTGCGACCAGATCTTTTCCAAGGCCGCTTACCTTTCGCAAATCGGCTTGGATGTACCCGGAATTACCCGTATGATGCAAATTATCAAGCAAAGCGGAATGGACGTCAATGACAATGTGTATACGCTGGAAGCGGCGAAACAAGAGCTTTGCGCACTGTTTGAAAAAATAAGAAAATAATGGATTAAATCGGAATGAAAAATATAACACTCGGACAATATTATCCTGCGGAATCCTATTTGCACAAGGCCGATCCGAGGATCAAGATTGTTATGGCCCTTTTGTTTATTGTGGCTTCGTTTTTGTGCAAAAATGTGATCAGCTTTGCGGGATTGCTGTTGGCAACGGTGTTGCTTATGCTGATGAGCCGGATCCCGTTAAAGATTATTTTACGATCGGTACGGCCGATTTTGGTGATCATGGCTTTTACCATGCTGATCAATGTTTTTTGGACAAAAGGGGAAACCTTACTGTTGGAATGGAAATTTATCAAAATTTATGCGGAAGGTATATACAATGCCGTTTTTATGCTGATTCGCATTGTATCGTTGGTGATTGGTGCCAGCGTATTGATTACATATACCACCACGCCGATTGCTTTGACGGATGCGATTGAAAGTCTTTTGTCCCCCTTGAAAAAAATCGGTGTGCCGGTGCATGATTTTGCTATGATGATGACGATTGCTTTACGCTTTATTCCTACGCTTGTGGATGAAACCGAAAAAATCATGGCCGCACAAAAGTCCCGGGGCGCAGATTTTGCAAGCGGAAGCTTGATCAAACGAGCCAAAGCGTTGATCCCGGTTCTTGTACCGCTTTTTGTGTCAGCCTTCCGACGCGCCGATGAATTGGCAACGGCCATGGAATGTCGTTGCTATCGAGGAGGCGCCGGACGCACAAAACTGCATGCACTTCGATGCCGTGCCATTGACATTGTGGGACTTTGTATCGTGTGTTTGCTTTGCGTCGGACTTTTTGCCTGCAATTATATTCCGTTTGGGTATTCCATGTGAGGAGGTTGAACGTATGAAGTTGATGATCCGTTTGTGCTATCGGGGCACGAGATACAGCGGATATCAGATACAGAACAATGCGTTAACCGTACAGCAAAAGCTCAATGAAGCGGTCAAGGCGCTGTTTGGAAGCGATTGTGATATTACCGGATGCAGCCGCACCGACAGCGGGGTACATGCCGATGATTTCTGTGCCGTGATTACGCGCCGCGGAACTGACTCATTTGAGACTAAAATCCCCACTGAAAAGATCCCCTTGGCACTGTGTGCCCATTTGCCGGAAGATATTGCCGTGAAAGAGGCGACCTTGGTTCCCTCGGATTTTCATCCCCGCTATGATGTAAAATATAAAGAGTATCTCTACAAAATATGGAACCGACCGGAGCGAAATCCTTTTGCCTTGGATTTGTGCATGCACTATCCGCATCGGATTTCCGAGGATGCTTTGGATAAAATGAATCGGGCGGCACTTGCGTTTTGCGGAACCCATGATTTCATTTCGTATATGTCTCACGGAGGAAATGTCTCTGACACCGTGAGAACTGTATATCATGCCGGCGTAGAGCGAAATGGGGACTTTGTGGAATTTCGAATTTCTGCCAACGGATTCCTGTATAATATGGTGAGAATTATGGCAGGCACGTTGTTGTATGTGGCCGAAGGAAAAATTTGCCCGGAGGACATCAATCAAATTACAGAAGCCAAAAACCGTACCGCGGCGGGATTTACGGCGCCGGCTTCGGGATTGTTTCTGCATCGTGTGGTTTATTGAGCTTTGAAAAAGAAAAAAATGATGGGAGCAGATATGCAAAATCCGATCAAGAAATTGAAAACGCCTACAGATAATGCGAATAAAAAAAGCCCGGAAAGGCCGCTCCGTCCGATGGAAACCATACCCGGCGGGTATTTTTCTGCGCTTTCGGAGGGCTACCGTAAGGCGGCACAGATTTTTTGTATCGTTCTTGTTTTGTTTTTTCTTTTAACACTTCTGTTTAATTCCAAGCTCCTGACATACACTAACTTTAACTACCTTTTGCGAGATTTGGATGCGGCGGCCGACCTTGCCTCGGACAATTACAACAGCATTTCTTATACCAATGATGAATTGAGGGTTACGGCCAATTATCGCGGGGGAATTATAACGGCCTCCACGACGGATATGACGATTTATACGGCAACGGGGAAAAAATCGCTTTATTTGAACGAAAGCTTTGTGGCACCTTCCGTGGCCGTATCCAAAAAATATGCGCTTGTTTACGATTTGGGAGGAAATCACTTCAGTGTGTATAATTCCTTTGCCAAGATCTTTGAAAAAAACTTTGATTATGCAATCAGCTCCGCCTGCGCATCGGATAGCGGATGGTTTTCGGTGGTTTCCAAAGATGAAAGCCATACGGCAGTTGTTTATGTTTACGACAAAAACTTCAACCTCAGAAGCACCTATTCGTTTGGTTCCCGCTATGTTTTTCATTCTGCCATCAATGCGCGCGGGGATCGGATTGCCATTGTTACGGTGGAATCGGACGGAGATCGTTACCGCACCGTGCTTGCCATGTGGGAGCCGGGAAAAGAAGAAAAGAGATATGAAATCGCTGTTGGAGAAGCCTTGCCGTGCGGAATTGGCTTTATGGAAAACGGTGCGTTGGCCGTCCTTTGTACCGATGGCATTTCGTATTATGATGAAAACAGCGGAAAATGCCTAAACACCTATTCCTTTGAGGGAAAGAAGCCGGGACGTTTCAGTATGACAAAATCGGGGTGTGCCTTGGCCATTCCCGAAAATCATGCGGGAATTGTGGATAATTTAATATTTGTGTTTGACAAAAACGGAAAGATGATATATAATACCATTGTTCCCGGTGGAATGTTGGACATGGCTTTTTCCGGAAATAGTCTGTATATCAATCAAAGTACGTCCATTAAAAAAATCAATATAAAAAACGGTGCCCAAACCGTTCAAAAAATTTCAGAAAGCGGCACAAAGCTGATTGTTTATAATGACGGAAACCTTCTTCTTTGTTGCCAGACCAAAGCAAAATATATTAAGATGTAATTCCATACATATGAAGTTGCCTGTGATAGATTGTATGGGCGGAGCGGATCAAAATCCGTAAACTTACTTCATTTTTTCGGCGGCATTGGCCGCAGGGAGTTGTTTTTTCATGACGGTTGCTATAGATGTAATTCTTTTACTGTCAGCGGTGATAGTGATTTTGCTGTCGTTTTACCGCGGGTTTATTCGTTCTTTTTTCGGTTGGTTTAAGAGCTTGATGGCTTTCGGTATAGCGTATTTTTTTGCGCCGTATGCGGGGGTGTGGCTTTGCGATCATTCGTTTTATCCCGCCATTTATCAGACGGTTTACAATTCCATTGATAACCTGGCGTCGAACGGTAGCGGCATCATGGACGCTCAAAGCGTGGTGGCAGAATTGCCTCCGTTTCTATCGGAGTTGTTGCGTGCTCTGGGGATCACACAGGAGCAGCTTGAAAGCCAATTTGCCGGTCGTTTGTTAGACGAGCAAACGATGCAGGAGCTTTCCATCGAAGTGTCCTATCCCATTGCGAAGTTTGCCGCCAATGCAGTTTGCTATGTTGGTATTTTTATCTTATCACTACTTGTTTTAAGTCTTTTGGCTTTTGTGCTTGACAAAGTGTTTCGCGTTCCGGTTTTGTTTCAGATCAATCGCGGCCTTGGATTGCTGTTCGGCGTTTTTGCGGCGGTGCTGAATATGCTGATTCTCAGCTCTATCATAACGATTGTGCTGTATTTTGCAGGAGCGGCTTCACCGGAGCTCAGGGCGGAAGTCTTGTGCGAAAAAACGTATATCTACCGTTTCTTCTATCGAACTGATTTAATTGAACGTTTGATGCACATGCTGACAGGAAGCAGTGGCCTTCAGTAAAGCACAGCCTTTCAATATTTTCCAAAATTTTGCACCCTTAAAAACAAAATAGAGGTAAATGAAACATTATTATGAAACTGAAATTGAAACACATTCCTAACATTCTTTCCATTATACGAATTCTGTTGGTTGGGGTATTTATTTGCCTGTTCTTTTTAGACTATCCCCGCAATCTGCCCTACGCCCTCCTTGTGTTTATTTTGGCAGGGGTGACCGATGTCGTAGATGGTTTTTTGGCGCGAAAATTCAATTGGATAAGCAATCTTGGCAAGGTTTTGGATCCTTTGGCGGACAAGCTGATGCAATGTACCGTTTTGATTTGCATGCTGATTAAATCTTTGATTCCTGCATGGCTTGTGATTCCGTTTATTTTAAAAGAAGTGCTCATGCTCCTCGGCGGTTTGTTTATTTTCCGTAAACGCAGTGTGCTGGTCGTCAGCAATGTTTATGGAAAAGCCACTGTGGTTGTGTTCTACATTGCGATTATCTTCTGCATACTCAAACGTGATTTTTTGGCAGAGAACCCGATGGTTCTGTATGCGATTTGCGGGGCGGTTTTGGTATTGGCTGTTTCGGCTTTGGTTAACTATGCAATTGAGTATCTGCGTGCCGCAAAAAGAAGAAAGATTGCGCATGAAATCGGAGCGGTTGACGTTAATACCGAAAATGTTCAATAGGGAATGGGAAAATGTCCACTGAAGAAAGGTTGTCCTAAATGATAATGTGTTCAAGATGCCACAAAAGAGTGGCTGTGGTTTTTGTAACAAAAATTGAAAACGGAGAAAAAGTGTCCGAGGGACTTTGCATGAAATGCGCGAAAGAGTTAGGTCTTCCCGTGGACAATATGCTCGGCAATGTTATGGATAAATTCGGTCTTTCTTCTGAACAGCTTGAAAATATGGAAGAAGACCTGACAAACATGCTCGGAGAGTCGGGAGAAATTCCGACGGAAAACGGGGAACCGGGAGGCGCACCGGCTGTGGATTTTCCGAAAATTTTACGAGAAAGTGGCTTGATTCCGTCGCAGGAGCCAAAAAAGCCCTCGGAAAAAGGAACGGAGGCCCCAAAAGAATCACAGGGCAACAAATCCGGTAGTGCCAAAGAAGGCAAAAAATTTAAGTATCTTAGCATGTATTGCGGGAACCTGACGGGAAAGGCCCGCAACAAAGAATTAGACACCATTGTTGGAAGAGAAAGAGAACTGTCTCGTGTAATACAAATATTGTGCAGAAGGCAAAAAAACAATCCGTGTCTGATCGGAGAACCCGGCGTTGGAAAAACAGCGATTGCCGAAGCATTGGCTCAAAAAATTGCAGGCGGCCAGGTTCCGTATATGCTGAAGAACAAAGAAATCTATTTGGTGGATTTGACGGCGCTGGTGGCAGGAACGCAGTTTCGCGGTCAGTTTGAATCGCGGATTCTCGGACTTTTGAACGAGGTCAAAGCGGCCGGCAATGTCATCCTTGTTATTGACGAAGTGCATAATATCGTCGGTGCCGGAGATTCCGAGGGCAGTATCAGTGCCGCCAATATTCTTAAGCCGGCTCTTTCTCGCGGAGAAGTGCAGGTGATCGGCGCCACTACACTGAAAGAGTATCGGAAATATATTGAAAAAGATTCCGCCTTGGAACGGCGTTTTCAACCGGTTATGGTAAACGAGCCTTCGGTGAAGGATTCTGTAGAAATGCTGCGCGGCATCAAGCATTATTATGAAGAATATCATTCAGTCGTGATCCCGGAGGCGTTGCTGAAGGATAGCGTGGTGCTTTCCGAGCGATATATTACGGAAAGGTATCTTCCAGATAAAGCGATTGACTTATTGGATGAGGCGGCTTCCGGCCTTTCACTGAACAGCGCCGTGCTGAATGAAAGCCGAGAAATCCGTGATACATTGTTGAAATTGAAAGCGGAAAGGGAAGCGCTGGAAGCAACGGAAGCATCCAACGATGAATCTGCACAGCAAAAGCAGTATGAAGCTATTGCCAATATTAAAGCGGAAGAATTGAAGCTGTCGGAAAAGCTGAAGCAGCTGGAACCGGATTGTAAAAAAGTCGTTCTTACCAAAGACGATCTGGCACGCGTGATTGAAATTTGGACAGGGATTCCGGCGTCTAATATCAGCGAAAACGAATTTGAAAAAATTGATAAGCTGGAAGCCAATATCAAACGTAGAATCGTCGGTCAGGATAAAGCCGTTGCTTCGATTGTTCGGGCAATCAAGAGAAATCGGGCGGGCGTTTCCTATAAACGCAAGCCGGTTTCCTTTATCTTTGCCGGCCCGACGGGGGTCGGAAAAACCGAACTTGTAAAAACGCTGGCCGGTGAATTGTTTGACTCGCCGGAAACGCTGATACGGTTGGATATG
>CAKSIP010000014.1 GCA_934462825.1 uncultured Eubacteriales bacterium
TCGTGTGAAAATGATTGACTGCGTGGGCTACATGGTGCCCGGTGCGTTAGGCACCATTGAAAACGGCGAGCCGCGCATGGTTCGCACGCCTTGGCAGGCCGAAGCCATGCCGTTTGTCGAGGCCGCCGAAATGGGCACGTACAAAGTCATCACCGAGCATGCCACCATCGGAATGCTGATCACGACCGACGGTTCCATCGGAGACATTCCGCGCGAGGAATATGTGGAAGCCGAGGAGCGTGTTGTAAAAGAACTGAAGGACATCGGGAAGCCGTTTGCCATGATTCTCAACTGTGCTGATCCCGGAGCGGAAAGCGCCGTAACGCTGGCGTATGAATTGGAAGCCAAATACAAGGTTCCCGTGGCGCTTGTCAGCTGTCTGGAGCTGGATGCCGAAGACATCCGTCACATTTTGGAATTGGTTCTGCACGAATTTCCTGTCAGCGAAATCCGCATTGACCTTCCCGAATGGATGCAAGCCCTGACGCCGGAGCACCCCATCCGCCGTTCCTTCACAGCCACGCTCCGGGAATGTGCCGATCAGGTCACCAAAATCGGCGAGGTGCGCGACGCCTTTGGCGCGCTGGCCGACAACGAATTTGTCAAGACGGCCGACGTGCGTTCCATTGATCTCGGCACCGGGGAGGTCGATGTGGCGGTCACGATGCAAGACGGCCTATACTATCAGGTGATCAGTGAGCTGACCGGCTTTTCCGTTCCGGGCGAAAAGGAACTGATTGCTCTTTTAAAAAACCTTTCCTCGCTCAAAGCGGAATACGAACGGGTAGCCGAGGCATTGCATGATGTCAATGAAAAAGGATACGGCATCGTCATGCCCGATCCGGACGCTTTGCGCTTAGAGGAGCCGGTCATTGTCAAGCAGGCAGGCGGCTACGGAGTACGTCTGCGCGCGGCGGCGCAATCCATCCACATGATCCGCGCCAACATTGAAACCGAAATCAATCCCATTGTCGGGAGCGAGCAACAATCGGAGGAATTGGTCAAATACATGCTTCGGGAATTTGAAGAAGATCCCCGTCGCATTTGGGAATCCAATATGTTCGGAAAGAGCCTATACGAGCTGGTCAACGAGGGCTTGCATACCAAGCTGGAGCACATGCCGGAAGACGCTCGGCAAAAGCTCTCCGAAACGCTGGAACGCATCATCAATGAAGGAAGCGGCGGGCTGATTTGTATTTTGCTTTAAAAACACTTTGGGGCTGTTAAAAACGCAATGTTTTTAGCAGCCCCTTACAAATTCCGGTCGGGATTCCGGCCTTTTTTGCTGCAATTTTAGTCTTTTCCCCTATGTCTTGGTTTTTTCAATCTTTTCGGCAGCCCAACAGCGAAGCTTTGCCGCCGAGGCTAACGCTATCGGGCGTGTAAAAAACGCAGAACGAGTTTTTTACACGCCCTTTTCCGAATGTGACATCCCAAAAGGGAAAAATTGTCAGATCAGCGTCATGCGAAGCGTTCCCTGTCCGTCCTGACACTGAATTTCGCCCATGGCGCCGTTAATCACCGTCATTTTCGGAGGAACATGACCAATATCCGCATCAAAAATCATGGGAACATCCCCGATGGCTTTTTGCGCCGCTTCCGCGTACGAAAAATCCCCAAAAGAACCGGGGTAGCACACCCGGCCGAAAATAAAGGCGCGCGCCGTGCGGAACAATCCCATATCCTTCATGCGGAACAGCGTATTATATACACTTTCCGCTTTCATGGCGAAAACGTCAAAATACCAAAGGACTCCATCCTTTTCATAGCGACGAATAAAATCCAGCGTGCCGTCAAAGCGGGTGCCAATCAAATCGCAAAGGCAATCCAAGCATCCGCCCAGCATCCGCCCCGTTTCCTTTACCCGATCCGAAAAGGGCGTCTGCCAACGAACCGGCGCACTCAAGGCATAGCCGCTATCCCGTCCCTCGCGGGAGGATTCATACAAAGCAAAGCTATGCTGGCAAGGGATCTCGCCCCGCAAAATCTTCAATCCGTCCGCCAGCGAGGGATCCAGCGGCTCCGTCCAAAAGCCGCCCGCATTGACGCCGTAAATCGTAGCCACATCCCATTTCGTTGTAATGGAGTACAGAAGGCCTGTAGGATCGGAATACCCCTGCACCCATTTGGGCGAGGCGGCAAACGCTTCATAATCGACATACGGGAGCATACCGATCAAAAAATCGCCTCCCGTTGCGCAAAGTATCATGCGCACCGACGGATCCTTCACCAGCTCGTTCCATTCTGCCCCCCGCACACTCGGCGGCGCGCTTTCCGCCAAAGCGGAATAAACGGAATCCGTCGTTCGGATGCGGTACCCTTCGGATTGCAAGCAGTGCAACGAACGGGCAAAGCACGCGTCCTCCCGATCCACGCCCGCGCTGGGGGCGCAAATACCAATCGTATCGCCTTTTGCTAAAAATTGCGGATAAATCATTATGCCATGTTCTCCTTTCGGGTATTCAGAATCCGACCGTTTTGGTAAAAGATGACGCCAAGCGCTCCTCCTGACGGAAGTCCCTTTTCATATCGCTCGGCGTACAGGCGCTCCAGCGTGGTGTTACGGGGAAGCTCCGTGGCGGGGGCGCTTTTTTTCTGATAAAAGAGGGGCCACGGGCGCACGCCGGGCGCGCTGTACCGCGCTTCCACAATGGCGTAATCCTCGGCAAAGCGACGAATGTTGGAGGTTTCCGGCAACATCACCCGATGCTCCGGGAACAACAGCCATGAATCGCATTGAAACACCAGCGGCCGATCCTTTGGGTATTGTCCGGCAAAAAAGGATTCTGCCAACGCATAAGAAGCAAGGCAGGCTTCCCTTTCAAGCGCCCCGCAGGCGGAGATATGCACATTCAAAACGATTTGTCCGGCGGACACGGCATAGGGGCCGACCGAAAAATCCTTTTTGAAGCTCACCGTTTCAAATTGGAGGCGACCAAGCGCAAACAGCTTCATTTGAAAAATGCGCGTATGCCAAGGAGCCACAAAGGTTCCGGTAATGCCGTACATCCGCTTACATTCTGCCAATTTCCATTTCAAATCGCTGACGGTATCGTGAAAAATATCCTCCGAGATTCCGGCCGCCCGATAGCGCGCATGCAGATGCGGCGTCATCAGGATCAACAGCAAAAGATGCAGGGTGTAGGGGGACAGGCCGGTGGGTTCCCCCAACGCTTCCACCTCCGACAGTACTTGTTCGTAATCAAGCTCTGCGTTTTTCTCGTAGAGGCCCACGTACTTTTCAAAGAGTGCGGCCGCCGCCGGGTTGGCTTCGATGCGCGCAAAGGCGTCCGTCAAATTTTTTTCATCCTCAGCCGGAAAGCCAACGCTCCGGCAAAATTCCTCCGTACAGGATTTTCTTTTTGAAAACGACGTCATAAAAATCCTTTCCTTGCTTATCTTTTTGCGTTGGCAAAGCTCAACGCAAAAAGCTGTTTTTATGCCCAAAATCGTTTCGCGGCTTATCCAAGGAGCGCGGCGGCATCCAGGCATTATCCGAATTATAGCATATTTTCACGCCATTGTCAATTTTCTCGCATGTTTTCCCGGGCGCTTTGGAAAGGCTTCGGATTTTTCAGGTACTTGGGCCTTTTTACAACCGGTTTTTATCTCCGGTTCACGGGTGCCCGCGAAATCGCAGTGCTTTCCATGGAGGCGGATGGCTCTGCGGGTGCCACGTCTTCCGTTGCTTCCTTTTGATCTGCGGGCTCCTCGTTCGGCCCCTTTCCCTCTAATGCTCCGGAAAGAGCCTTATCCACCTCCGTGACAACAGGATTCAGCTTGTCGTAATCCACGTTGTATTTTTGGCAGAACAGGCGCACGGCCTGTTTGAACACCTGATGACTGCCGGTAGCGGCCAAGCCGCTGACCGCCCCCTCCAGCATTGCTCTGCCGAAATCCGGTGCAAGCATCCGGGTAGGAAAGAGCAAAAACCCGATGAGGCCGAGCAAGGCACCTATACCGCAAGCAAACAGGGGCAGATATTCATTTTGCACCCGGCTACGACGGATGCAAGTGACGATTCCGTATACTATAATTAAAATAATCGGATATTCCATAAATTTTATTGTTTCTTTCTCCTTTCTTATCTTGTCTTTCGTTTTTCATTTTTCAGTCTGCGGGGACGTCGTACGGACGCACACCGCTTTTCGTATTGCAAATTTTACAAACTCAATGCGTTTTATCGTGCGGGTGATCCCACCATTCATCAATTCGGCGGTGTGCCTGCTTGCAGGATTCCTCGCAGCGGGAAATCCGTTCGGACAATTCGCTCACAGTGGAGCGCATGTCTCGGATCTCCCGTTTCAAATCGTCTACGCCCGCTTTGATATAGCCGATGTCAGAGGCGATAATCCCTTTGCTCTGCCCATCCTCCGCACTGCTTCGCCGTCGTTTCCACAAAAACGAGGCAAGGCTGACAAGAAGACCGGCCATGCCGGATGCCACCGTACAAATCGCAACAAGGGAGGGGGTATTCATCGGCGCATCCCCCCTCACTCCACGGCCTTGGAAACACGCGAGGCCGCTTTTGCGGCATTGGCCGTAAAGGCAAAGCTCCATGTTTTTGTTTCCTCTGCGTATTTTTTGCTCAAGGTGCCTCCCATGGCCGTTCCGATGGCGGCCAAAAGGCTATCCAGGCTGCTTCCGGTGGACAAAAAGTTTCGATCCAGCGTGCGCACCTGATCGACAAGGTTTCTTTGATACCGCAAGGTTACACGCACCGGCGCCGCCATCGCAGAATCATCATGGATCCACGATTCCGTGCCCCAATCGTCCACTATATACACGTTGTTCGTCCCCGCCGGGATGTCCGCCTCTGTCGGTTCCGCCAAAGCATAATACAGTGTGACAGGGGTGCCGGCGGCATGCTGTGCGGCCAAATACTGCTTCCAATCGTTCAAGCTCTCGGCTACAGAAGGCGCGACAAAGGTAATGACGGGTTGTTCTGCAGCAAAAACAAGGCCCGATTGGGCGGACGTCGAAGAAAACAAATCGTGCGAGCACAAATACGGGCAGCTTTCCCCCGGCTGTCGGTCGGGAACAGAAAGCGAAAATCCCGCCGGGCTTTCCGAAACGCTCCATGCCTCGGTGCCGTTCCATGACAAGGCGCCGATGCGCGTAACGGCCTTATGCTTGGCAAAATCCATGGTATCCGACAGCGTTCCTATCCCGCGCATGCCATCGGGGAAATACGTTTGCGTGGGAAGCGCCAGGACATGTTCCGAAAAAGGCTCGTATGTCCCTTCGCGCGCTCCGCTCCACAAAAAGCTGACGCAAACATCCTTCAACCATACCTGCGCACCGATCGAATACGACCAAATGATCTGGTGAACCGTCTTCCCTTGCGCACTTTCCGCGTTGATGGTTACAAAGTCCGTACCATATGAATCCGCGCCGCCGACCACACTGCTTCCGTCGGAATAAATATATCGAAGGTGCAGAGCGCTGTTGCGGTCGCTGTCTTGCTTCTTTTGATAATGCACCACCATGCGGCCGGTATAGCCACACGTGTTTTCCCATAAAACCTTTCCATTCATGCCGGCGCTGGCCGAGGTGTACCAATTGCCGTCGTTCTGCTTCAGCCACCCTTGGGCGGGCAGGACTTTTTCCGCATCCAAAAGGTTTATTCCCACCGTTCTCATCGCATGGGGATGGGATGTAATCAATTTTCTTTGGCAGTATTCGTAGGTGCCCTGCGAGAAGATCTGACGAAATTCGTCCACGCTCACCGGTTCCCGTCCCGCGCCGAACATCAACGTCAAGTCGAAAAGCTGCGGGCAGAATTTACGGGACAAAAGGACACTGCCGCTTATCACGTGAATCTTGACCGTTGTGGTGGAATTGGCGGCTGTGTAAAGGATCCCGTTCCCTATATCCAAGGTTTCGTCGGAAAGCCAAACGCTGTACGTGGTTTCGCTTCCCCCTGCAGGGCAACCGAAAAACAGCATTTTATGCCCCGGAATCACCGGTATATCTGCTTGAAGGGGGTACCAGATTTCGCCGCTGGCCTTGCCCTTCAGGGTAAAGCTGCCATCGCCGTTATTGGTAAACGTAACCCCGCTGATCTTCTCTGTCGTCGTTGGGAATTTGCTTTTGTCAATTTGCTGATTCCACAGCAATGACTGCCCCTCCAAGGACAGAATGGAGGCCGTTCCGCTGGAAATCGACCGTCCGCCGGCCGTTGTCCGCTCCAAAAAAAGCGCTGTATCATCGGTGCCGTCCGGCGATATGAGTTGCTCGGCCGTACCGGCGCCCAGCGTCGCATAATATCCGTCCACATCGGCTTTCTTGGCCAACGCAGCGTGAACCGCATGGGCGGTCGGATACTGCGCATCGGTAGAAGCATCATTCAAAAGGGGTGTTTTGTTGGCAACCGATTCCTTTAACGCATAGCCCTCCTGCCGAATTTTTTCGGCCGCCGCACGCGCCGATTCGGCGTTTTGACGCGCACTTTCATTGGTTTGGCGCTTGGTTTCGGCCACAGCGCGGGCGCTTTCCGCCGTCACGCGAGATGATTCTGCACTTTGGCGTGCCTCGTCCGCCGTTTGCCGTGCGGTTTCCCGGGTTTCTCGTTCCTTTTCCTGCGATTCGCGTGACGTTTCGGCGGTCTGGCGTGCATTTTCCTGCGATTCGCGCGTTTTTTCGGCGGTTTGGCGTGCATTTTCAGCGTTTTGCCGAGCCGCTTCACTATTTACGCGATTTTTTTCCGCATTCCCCCGGCCATACTCTGCCTGAACCCGATTTTGTTCGGCGCTGATGCGGGCTTCTTCGCGTACTTTGCGATCCGCCTCTTGGCTTCGGCGGGTATTTTCGTCCGTTTTCCGGGTATTTTCGGCCTTTGCTCTTGCCGCCTCTGCCGCGGCTCGTTCGCTTTCGGCGGTCTGCCGTGCCTTTTCTGCGGTTCCCCGCTGTGTATCATTCGTCTCGATCACTGCCGCGGCCTGCACATAGGCCTCCGAGCTTTGAATCGCCGCCACCAAATCCGCCGGCGTCGGCTCCTTCAATTCGGACGAGCGCGCAAAAGACAAAACGCCCGCCTCGCTGACCGAAGGATACCAAAGCTTGACGGCCGCCGCATTGACCTGCTCTAAAATCTGATCGTAGATTTCATCGCCGGGGGCCGGCAAAGACACCTGTCCTACCGACCGAATGGACTTTTGACAAGGAATCATCGCCGGGGTGGTCGTGCGCAAGTCGCCGGCATAAACGCCCACCGCGCAAAGCTCTGTATTCTCCATCTTTGGCATGTCACAACGGGTTCCGCTAAAGGGTACATCCGAATAGGCGCCTCCCGTTACAAAGCGTGCTGTCCGCAAGGGATAGCTTTCCCATTCTTCATCAAAATCAAATACGATGGTATAATCGTTATTATCACAGATCACATGGCCCTCACTGAGATCGTAAGAAGCTATGCGGTCTTTTATACGAATATGAATTTCTTTCATGTTGGTTCTGTTCTTTCCTTCCGTTGACGAAAGGCATGAAAGGCTTTCGTTTTACGAAAGGAATCCTTTCTTTGGAATTTCGGAGAGCGATGCGCCGCCGCTTTGTCAGCCGGATCGGCCAAAAAGCGAAGGCGCAAAACGCGCACAAAAGTCGGCTACGGCCAAAACTTCTTCTAAAAAGCCGGTGCCGCTTTTGCACTTCGTTCGGATGCTCTCCTCCGATACATTTTTTCGATTGACAACCGGAAAAATGTATGTTACAATAAATTCGGAAGAAACGTCGGTTGACGGTTCCCCAACCGCCCGGCATCATTTCGTCCGCATCGGGCTTTCCCTCGCGCTCGTGCGCCTTCCTCGGAGGCACATCGAAAGGGAAAATACGGAGCCTGCCGCCCTTTTTCGGTTGGCCCCGATTTTATTATATCACTATTTTGGTGATTGTCAAGACCTATTATCACTTTTTAAGTGATTTCTTCCTTTTGCACAATCATTTTATCATCATTTTGGTGATTTTGTTCAAGTTTCCCAAGAAAAATCTCTCTGATTTCCCTCCTGCGCCTTCGCAGAGAAAGGAGCTTTATGTTCATCCAGCGATTGAATGCTTTGATGAAAGAACGAAATATCAGCCGCGCTCGCCTTTCGTCCGACATTGGTTTTGGCATTAACCAAATCAAATATTGGGAAAAAAACGGGAATACGCCGTCGGCCGACACGGTGAAAAAATTGGCGGACTATTTTGACGTTTCCGTAGACTATCTGCTTGGTATCTCGGATGTGCGCAAAGCCACGCCCGACGGCACCTCCGACAACACGTTGAACGAATATTTGGAGGAACTGAAAAACCGCCCGGAAATGCGCATGCTTTTTTCCCTGGCCAAAGGGGCTACCAAAGAAGATGTGGAGCAAGCGGTGGCGATTATCGAAGCCCTGCGGAAAACCAACCATGAATGAGATTCTATGTCGCTATGCGCCCCTGCCGGGCACCATCAATGCCGTCACGGTCGTGGATGCCAACGGGGATTTTAATGTATATATCAATGCAAGCCTTTCACTGACGGAACAAACGCGCGCCTGGGAACACGAATGTACTCACATTCGGCAAAATCATTTTTATCGAAAAAAAGCGGTAAAAGAGTGCGAGGCCGAAGCGCGTCAGGCAAAGCCTTTACCCGACGCGTCCCGATAATATCGCTCTGTTTTTATAGGAAAAGGGCTGTTGAAAACCCGTGTGGTTTTTCAACAGCCCTTCAAGCATGCCGGACGAAATTCCGGCCTTTTTTAGCGATTCCTGATCGGTTTTGCCTCCATGTCTCGGCTTTTTCAATTGTCTTTGGCGGTCAAACGGCGGCGTTTGGTTTTTTATTTTCCGACGCAAAACTTGGAAAAGATCTCAGATACGATGTCCTCACGAACATTTCTTCCGTTGATCTCGCCCAAAGCCTGCATCGCTTGCTCCGCATCAATGCAAGCCGAATCCAAAGCAAAGCCCGAGCGCAAACCGTCTGCGGCGCTTTGCAACAGCTCGCCCGCCTTTGTTAAAGCGGCATATTGCCGTGCGTCAGCCACGATGGCATCATAGCGAAGGTCGAGGCTGCCATCGGTGAAACGGTGATTGATTTCGGCCTGCAGCGCTTCCATACCGCTTTCATCCCGCACGGAGATCACAAGAGCCTTGGAAAGCCCCCCGTCCGCAAGTGCTTTCTGCCAAACGGCCTGCGCGTGGTCTGTAGCGAGGTCGCTCTTATTGAGCAACGGAATCACCGCAGCTTCTATGCCGGCCAATTCACGGATCAGCACAACGTCCTCCTCGTCCGGGAGCCGCGTTCCGTCAAAAACCGCAAAAATCAATTCCGCCCTTTGCATAGCTTCACGAGCGCGTGCTACGCCAATGCTCTCCACGCGATCTCCGGTATTGCGAAGACCGGCCGTATCGCACAGCCGCAACGTGACCGCGCCGAAAGGAACCGTTTCTTCCAAAAGATCGCGCGTAGTTCCCTCTATATCGGTCACAATGGCGGCCTCGCGGCCGAGGATCCAATTATAAAGGGAGCTTTTGCCGGCGTTGGTTCGTCCGCAGATTACGGTGCGAATGCCTTCATTGACGGTGCGCCCTGTGCGATAGGTATCGCTCAGCTTGACGGTTTCCTCGTAAAGGGAGGTCAGCGACTGCAAGATCTGTGCTTCATCCAAGTGTCCCAGATCCTCATCGGGAAAGTCGATTCGGGCATAGATGCTGCTCAGCGTTTCGTTCAGCGTGGCATACAAAACGTCGATCTTATCGGAAAGCACGCCTTTGACGCCGGCATGGGCTAAGGCCAGCTGGCGCGCATTGGTAGCCTCCAGCAGTACGCCGAGCGCCTCGGCCTGCGAAAGGCTCATACGCCCCGAAACAAAAGCGCGGCGGGTAAATTCTCCGGCCATGGCCGGCCGCGCACCGGCCGAAAACACGGCCGCCAGCACGGTTTCCGTCACCAGCATACCGCCATGGCAGGAAATTTCCACGGTGTCTTCGCCGGTAAAAGAACGGGGCGCACGAAAAACAACGCACATACCATCATCCACTTCGGTCGTTGTTCCGTCCGGCTCGGTCGTGCGTATGCCTCCATACAGCACGCGGCCGTGTTCCGCCAAGGAGAGTGCGCGTCCGTTTTTGGGGAAGAACACCTTCTCGCCCACAGCCACCGCCTCCGGGCCGGAAATTCGGATCACAGCGATGCCGCCTTTCCCGCGCGGCGTGGATACGGCGGCGATTGTATCAAATACCTGCATCATTTTTGTTTTCGTTCCTTTGCTTTCAAGATTCTGCCGGCGGATTCCACCCACAGTTTAGCAAAAGCGGGGGGCTGTCGAAGGTTGCGGCCTTCAGCAGTCCCCCCGCACTCAGTCTGCGTCGTCCTCGTTGATAAAGTCCTCGGCGGAAGCTTCGTTCTTCACGCTTTGGTTCTTATCCACAAGATAAATCACGATTTTACGGTTGTTTTCCGAACCGATCGAATTGGTTGACACTCCTTCGATATTTTGAACCTCGGAATGAATAATCCGACGCTCATAAGGGTTCATCGGCTCCAGCATCACGCTTTTTTTATTGCGCAGCACCTTCTCGGCCATTCTTCTGGCGAGAGCGCGGAGCGTTTCCTCGCGCTTTGCCCGATACCCTTCAATATCAATGGTTACTTTCACGTACTCTCTCTTTTCCCCGCTGATTTTGCGGTTGGCGGCTAAATTCGCCAAATATTGGAGAGAATCCAGGGTGTCGCCGTGATGGCCGATCAGGATGCCGGCGCCTTCGCCGTCCACATGAATCCAGCCCTCGCCGTCTTCATTTTTAGCCAGCGTTACCGTAGCGTCAAGTTCCATATCCGAAACGACTTTACGAATCATTTCCAGCGCAGCGTACACACCGCGTAAAGCGTAGGTAGCATGGATCTTTGCCGGTGCGGCGCCGATACCAAACAGGCCTTTTTTTGCTTCTTCCAGCACCGTATATTCAATAGCCTCCGCATTCGGAGCGCCCAATTCCGCCACAGCTTTTTCTATGGCTTCCGCTGTTGTTTTAGCGGTCACTGTAATTTCTTTATTCACGTTCGTTCTCCAAAATACAATAAAAAGTCTTACGGGTTGATTTCATTTGCATCGTCCGTGTCGGGATCGGATGCTTTTTCCGCATCGGTTTTCCCATCGGTTTCCGCATCGGCCTTTTCCTCGGCCTTTGATTCTGTCGTGTTCGTTTTTTCCTCTTTTGCCGGGCGATCCTCGTCATTCTTCAAAGGAGCGGCCTCCACCGGCGTTTTTTCCGCCAGGGCCTCCGGCTTGGTTTCTACGGGCACAATCCGATTGCCGTTGGCATCGTAGTCATCATCATCAATATGATGCAACGAGCGGGGACGTGGTGCATTGGGATCTCGCGGTGCGCGCGCAGCCGCTTTGGCTGCTTTTCCGTTGATCTCTTTTTCGGCGGCCTTGTAATCTTCCTCGGTAAATTTAGGCAACGGCATCGCCTTATAAAGGATAAACTGCTCCAGCGAGGAAATCAGGCTCTTAAAAATCCAATACACACCGACAGCGGCAGGGGTAATAAATGTGATATAGACCGAGAAGGCGGGCATTGCGATGTCCATAATATTGTTGGAGCATCCCATAGCCTGTGCTTCTGCACCGGCCATCGCCGGCTGATAAACCAATTTTCTTGTCAGCTTCATGCTGAAGAAATAAGCAAGGAAGGTGAGTACCGGAACCAAAAGAAGCGGCCAGGTATTGGCCAGATCGGTAAAGCCGGGGTTCAAGCCGAGGTTGACTTTTCCGCCGAAAATGGTGAAATCGGGCAGTCTGTCAAACATGCCGGCCAACTCGTTGTAAGCATTCAGGCCCGCATCCGTGGAGCCTTCCACGGCAAATGTCTTCATGGCTTCAAAGCCGGCCATGCCCTGCTCCTTAATGATAGAAATCAGGCGGATCGTCATATTGCCGATGTTTTTAATTCCCTTTTCCTCCAGCACCGGTTGCAGATACTGCGAAATGGTGTTCACCGTTGCGTCAGACATGCAAAGCACATATTTCAACGGGTTGATCACGATATTATAAAGCGCGATCAGAATGGGAAATTGTATCAGTGTGGTCAGGCAACCGCCGAATTGGTTGTAGCCTTCCTTCTGATAAAATTCCATAATTTCCTGCTGCATTTTTTGCTGCGTTACCTTGTCGTTACGCCCCGCATATTTTTTGCGGATGGCCATTTCCTTCGGACGAAGCTTGGCCTGCTTGATGGATGACTTCTGCCGCTGGATCGCCAGGGGCAAAAGGATGATTTCTACGGTAAGCGCAAAGAGCAGCAATGCGATCATATAACTGCCCGTCCAGCTGTCAAGCCAGCCGAGATATGCGCCGATCCATTGAAGGATTTTTGTCATTCTGTTTTGACCTTTCTGCAATTAAATTCGAGAATGCTTTTGTCATTTTCTCAGTTACCATTGTCATCGGAAGTGCCGGTATCGCACTCCTTCTTTTCCTCATTTTCGGCCGGATCCTCCGGCGTCATCCCTTTTCCCATCGTTGAAAATCCCTTGTCCGGCACCGGATCGTACCCTCCGGCACAAAAAGGATTGCACCGCAGGATTCTCCAAACCGTCAAGATCATTCCGACAAAAAAGCCGCGTTTCTGAAATGCCTCAATGGCATAGGCTGAACATGTAGGCATAAACCTGCATGTCGGGTTACGTTTCAAGGGGGAGAGAAATTTTCTGTAAAAGCGAATCAACCAAATGCACACATATTTCATGAAAAATCCGAAGCCACCTCTATTTTTCCGCCTTATTTTTATCCTTCGATTCAGCCGCCGGCAAAAACATATCCAACCGTTTGAAAGCAAACCGAAGTTCTTTTTCAATGTCGGTGCTTTTGACATCGGCCGCTTCCCGCTTGGCGGCAAGGATCACAAGATAACCTTTGCGAAGTGTACCTTCTTTTTCAATCGCACGGTAGCCCTCTCGCAGAATCCGTTTGATGCGATTGCGCACAACGGCCTTTCCGTTCTTTTTGGAAACGGACAGCCCGATGCGATTGATATACTCTTTTTCGGGATTGGCTTGCATGAGCTTTTTCGCCTTCAGATCCTTCAGAACATAAACGCATACGTAACGTCCGAAAAATCGTTTTCCCTTAGCATAGGCTTTGTTATAAAGATGATGCTCTTTTACGGCCATGTTTTTCATGTTTTACTCCTGTTATTTCGGGCTTTCACTGTTTTCGCCGTGCCTGAGGCCAAGCCAAGTTGCCCGGATGCCTTTCGCCGGTTTTCATCGATGCCGTAAAGTCATTGCGTCGTTCCTGTTCCGTGTGCTTGTGTTTGATTTTGTACTTTGATTGCTTTTGTGCGTTGATCGTGCGAAAAGCCTTTTTCGTAAAAAAATCTCCGACGTCTGAAAGCATTTTCCTTCGCTGGAAAGTGACAGGCATCGGAGATTGACTGCGTTCAAAGCATCCCGCAGAAGCATCGGCCCTTCGCACACGGCCAAATAACAGCCGATACGGAGCGAAACGCACAGAGCTGAATTAGTAAGACAGTCTCTTTCTGCCTTTCATACGTCTTCTCTTGAGGACGTTTCTTCCGTCAGCCGTCTTCATTCTTTTTCTGAAGCCGTGCTCCTTCTTTCTTTGGCGCTTCTTAGGCTGATATGTTCTGAGCATGATCGTCACCTCCTTATATTATTCGCAACAAATGAATTTCGTGTTGAATCGGGAACGACCGCAACCGATAGTTTCACTTTTACACAATGACAACTTATATTATATATGGGTATGCCCCGGTTTGTCAAGTCTTTTCCCTGATTTTTTCAATTCAAAATGTAAATTTATTTTTTCTCCGGTTCTTTTTTCTTGTTTTGAGCCTTCAAGCGGTTCTTTTGCAGAAGATAATCCGACGTATTTCTCTCCCAGAACACACCGTCCTCATAGCCCTGGATCCTTGAATCCTCATCCGCATCGCACAAGCGCTTCTCGCCCCAGGCACAATACAGCGGATTTTGCTCTATCGCCAAAAAGTGCCTTCCGAGCTTTTTGGCCGTCACGGCGGTACTGCCGCTGCCGGCAAACGGATCCAACACAAGATCACCCGCGTTACTGCTGGCTAAAATCAATTTGGCCAGCAATTTTTCGGGTTTTTGCGTAGGATGCGCCGTGTTTTCCGCCATCGACCAATACGGAATCGAAATGTCGTCCCAAAAATTGGAGGGGCACGTATCCCGGAATTTTTCCGCGTCAGACTGTTGCCAATCCTTCGGTACGCCGGCCTCCCGATAAGGGGCAAGCACGCGACGGCGCACCTTCACATCCTCCAAACAGAATGTATAGTCCTCTTTCTCGGAGGCCGTGGCAAACCAAATATCCTCCATGCCGTTTTTCCAATTTTTTTGCGCGCCGCGTCCTTTTTCACGTTGCCACGTGATTCGGCCGCGCAGGCAAAGTCTTTCCGCCAAAAGTGGCGCAATGGTCATGCCCGAATACCAATCGCAGCAAACATACAGCGTTCCCGTAGGCTTCAGGCACGGCAAAACGCAATCCATCCACTGCTCGGTATATTGGCGGTATTGCAAGAGACTTTGCGCGGCAAAACGGTTGCCGTGGAAATCCTTAGTCAAATTGTAGGGGGGATCGACAACAATGAGATCGGCAAAACCTTTCGGCAGGCGCGAAAGAACCGCAAAGGCGTCTCCGCACACAATCCGATCCAGCGCGAGGGAAAAATTCGCTTCCCTTTCGGTTTCTTCCGCCTGCTCGGAGAGCCTTTGCATCGGAAGGCTCATAGCGCCATACCGCTGTCCTTCCTCGCTGTTCAGCGAAAAATCAATGGTTTTATTGCGCACGGATTTTTCTCTTTTGGCTTTTTCTGTCGCTTGCTCTGCGTTTTCTTTTTCTTTTTCTTTTTCTTTCTCTTTTTCTTTCCGATCGTTTCTATTGTTCCTGTTGTTCATAAGCACGGCCCTTTCCTGAAGCAAAGAAAATGGGGGAACTCGTTTTTTTGATTGGCTGAACCGGGAGCGGCCCTGTCGCAAGGACAACGCGGGGCGCGGCCCGGTTCAAGGCGAAGCGGGGCTGCTGAAAACCCGCGAGGATTTTCAACAGCCCTTCAAAGATGCCGATCGGGATGCCGGCATTTTGATACGATCTTGGTCGGTTTTGCCCCATGGCTTGACTTGTTCAGTTTTCCCGATGGCAAAACGGCGGCGCTTGCCGGCCGAGGCCAACGTCGTTTTTATAGTTTGATTTTTCGGAATGCGCGATCAGACACCTTTTCTCAATCGCCGCATATGCTCCGCTTCCGTTACCGGATGCTCCGGCGTATAGCCTTCAATCGGCAGAATGTTTTCGTGAATGGCATCAATAATCCACTCAGCCTGCGGGAAGAAGTATTTATCAAACTCGTAAGGAGGAGTGATCCAATTTTTAGCGCCCACAACTACAGCCGGGCCATCCAAGAAATCAAAGCACAGCTCATTGATGTTCTGCGCCACATCATTCAGGAAGGAGCCTCTGGTGCATGCGTCGGACACCAAAACGACCTTGCCGGTTTTCTTCACCGACTCAACAATCTTGGTATAATCCAGCGGAACCAGGGAGTGGAGGTTGATGATTTCCGCGCTGATACCGTATTTTTCCTTAAGAATATCGGCAGCCTTGACAGCGCGATACAGCACGGCACCCACGGTCAGAATGGTAACATCGCTGCCGGCGCGGATCAAATCGGTATCGCCGATTTCGATCTCATATTCTCCGGTAGGAACGCCGCCTTCATGGAACTGCTCGCCCATATCATAGATTCTCTGACTTTCAAAGAACACCACCGGATCGGAGCCGTTCAAAGCGCTGGTCATCAAGCCCTTGGCTTCATAGGGAGTAGCCGGGAAGCAAACCTTCAAGCCCGGAATATGAGCGCACAGCGATGTCCAATCCTGCGAATGCTGAGCGCCGTACTTGGAGCCGACCGAAACGCGAAGCACCACCGGCATTTTCAGAATGCCGTTACTCATGGCCTGCCACTTGGACATCTGGTTGAAAATTTCATCGCCGGCACGGCCGATAAAGTCGGCGTACATCAATTCGATCACCGCACGTCCGCCCGACATCGCGTAGCCCACGGCGGAACCGACGATGGCAGCCTCGGAAATCGGTGCGTTAAACAAACGGGTGTGCGGAAGTGCCTCTGCCATGCCGCGGTAGATTGCAAATGCGCCGCCCCAATCTCTTACGTCCTCACCGTAGGAAATCAAAGAGGAATCCTCATAAAATTTATTCAACAGGGGTTCGGAAATGGCATCACGAATGCTGAACACCTTCATCTTGCTGACCGGTTTGCCGTCCTTGTCAAAAGCCGTGCGGATCTTATCCTTCATCTGTTTATATCTGGGGCATTCCTCCTTGGGAAGGGTGACCTCAGGCGTTTCGGTTCCAAAGGAACGGACATTCAGGTTGGAGAACATGGTTCTCTCAATCACAGCCGGATCCTTCTCAAAATCGGCATAGGGCGAAATCGTCACATCAGAGGCCATGCGGCAAATCTCCGTCATACGGGCCATGGTTTCTTCCAGGATGGAGGCAAATTTTCCGTCATCCGCCACGCCGCTTTCGACAAGAGACTGACGATATGTGATCATAGGATCGTATTCTCTCCATGCCTCAATTTCCTCTTTGGTACGGTAAGCATTCTGATCCGACGTGGAATGTCCGGAGAAGCGGTAAGTAATGGTGTCAAGCAGCACCGGGCCTTCGCCCTTGCGCAGCAGTGCCAGCTTTCTGTCCATGGCATCCACAACGGCCAAAGGATTGAAGCCGTCGATGCGCTCTGCGTACATCTGCGAGGGGGTAATACCGGCGCCGATGCGAGCCAGCATATCATACGCCATCGTTTCCCCGCGCGTCTGGCCGCCCATACCGTAGCTGTTGTTAAACACGTTAAAGAGGATCGGCATACCGCCGTTTTTGCTTCCCTCCCACAGCGTGCGGAACTGATCCATAGCCGAGAAGTTCAGTGCTTCCCACACGGGGCCGCATCCGAGAGCGCCGTCGCCGCTGTTGCAAACGACCACGCCGCCCTTATTGTTGCATTTCTTGTAAAGGGCTGCGCCGGTTGCGATGCAGGCCGAGCCGCCTACGATGGCGTTGTTGGGGAAAACGCCAAAGGGCAGGAAGAATGCGTGCATAGAGCCGCCCATGCCCATGTGGAATCCGTTTTTACGAGCGAAAATTTCAGAGAGCGTTCCGTACAGGATAAACCGGATGGCCAATTCCTTGACCGTATCGGTCTTTCCCATTTTTTCTACGGCACGGAGAGTGGAGCCGCCGTTAAACTCCTCCATAATCTGCATCAATTCTGCGTCATTCATCTTTTCGATGCAAGACAGAGATTTCGCAAGAATTTCACTGTGGCTTCTGTGTGAGCCGAACGTAATATCATCCTTTGTCAGATAAAACGCTTGTCCGACAGCAGCCGCCTCCTGACCGAGTGACAGGTGGGCGGGGCCGGGATAAGTCGTTTCAATTCCGTTATAAACCCCATTGACTTTAATCTGGCTGAGCATCGACTCAAATTCACGGCACACGGCCATGTCACGGAAAATCCGAATCAGCGCTTCATCGCCGTAATGTCCGCGTTCCTCCTCAATGGTCTTATTATACGCATTCACCGGAATGTCCTGAAATGTGATCTTTCCCGGTGCGCGTGTGGCAACGGGATCGACGTACAATGACTTTGGCATAGCTTATTTCCTTCCTCCGGGCGGTATCCGAAGTTTTTTCCTTTCGATGTATTTTGAATTATATATTTATATTTTTATTCCCTCAAAGTTTGAAAAGCGCCTCTCGAATGATTTCGGAAACGGTGGGGTGCGGGAACACCAGCTTTTTCAGCTGCTCCAAAGGCAGCTCCGTTTCAAGCATCAAGGCCGCCCCATAGATCATTTCGGAAGCATAGGAGCCGACTATATGCACGCCAACCAGGCGGTCGCGCGTCACATCCCACACCAGCTTGCAAAAGCCTTGCCCGTTTTCCGTCTCGGCCACATATCGTCCGGCATACGCCATCGGCAGCTTCACTTCCTTCACCGTCATCCCCTGTGCTTCGGCGTCCGCCTTGGAAAGGCCGACGGAGGCTACTTCGGGATCGGTGTAAATTACGGAAGAAATGCAGTCGTAACGCATGGAATCTTTGATTCCCAGCATATGATTGACCGCCACCTCCGCTTCACGGTAGGCGGTATGCGCCAGCATCACCTTACCATTGCAATCCCCCACGGCATACACGCCGGGAACATTGGTACACATATGGCGATCCGTTATCACAGCGCCGCGCTCTGTTTCAACGCCGATGGTTTCAAGGCCGATTCCCGTCGTATTGGCACGACGTCCGGCCGAAAGCAGCACGCTGTCGCAGGCAATCGTGACGTCTTTGCCGTTTTCTTCAAAGGTCACGCAATCCGTTCCCACCTTTTTCACCTTGCAGGAAAGGCGGAAATCCATGCCGCGTTTGCCATATTCATTCATCAACACCTTGCAAATGTCTGCATCGGTACGTCCGGCAATCTTGTTCATCATTTCGATGACCGTCACTTTCGTACCGACCGAGGCAAAGTAGCAGGCCATTTCAAGCCCAATCACGCCGCCGCCGATCACCACCAAAGAGGAAGGCAGCCGGGTTTCGTCCAAAATTTCACGGTTTGTCTTAACAAAGCCGGAGGCAAGTCCTTCCTTTAGGCCTTCCACCGGCGGAACGACCACGGAAGACCCCGTGGCGATACAAAGCTTTGACGCCGAATATTCCTTGCCCTCTGCGTCCTTGACGCGGTATCCGTCGGCGCTTTTTCCGAGAATCGTCGCCTCCGAGCGCACAACGGTGACACCGCAGGCCTTCATCGTTGCGCCGACGCCGCCCACCAGTGTTTTTACCACCTTTTTCTTCCGCTCAATCACCTTGGCATGATCAAACGTCACGTTTTCTGCCGTAACGCCGAAGCTCTCGCTTTCCGTCGCATGGCGATACAGCTTGGCGCAGTTCAAAAGCGTTTTGGTGGGAATACAGCCCTCGTTGAGGCACACGCCTCCGAGATTCGCTTTTTCAAACACAGCGGTCTTTAAGCCGCCGCCCGCCGCTCTTTCGGCGGCCAAATACCCACCGGGGCCTCCGCCGATCACAATCAAATCAAATCTATCCATGTTCTTTTTGTTTCCTTTTTCTTTTTTTCAACTTTCAACTTTCAACCTTCAGCCTTCAGCCTTCCGCTTTTCCCGCTCCGTTTTTATCCAACGTCGCTCTCGCCGGGAACCGTCACGGAAGATTCCGTTTTCTGCTCTATTTCCTTTCTTGCTCGAAAGAAATCAAAGAGAATCCTTCAGAAGAAGGGCGGTGAATTTTTCCAGCGCCTCGCACAATTCCTTAGCGAAACGTGCGGCCGGTGCGCCGTCAACGGCTCTATGATCATACGTCAGGGAAAGTCCCATAGCGGGATAGATTTCCATGCCGCCGTTCTTTTCCCGCACGCGGTTGACAATGGTGCACACGCCGAGAATCCCGGTCTGCGGCGGGTTGATAACGGGAGTGAAAGATTCCACGCCAAAGGAGCCGAGGTTGGAAACGGTAAAGCTTCCGCCCCGCAGAAGATCCGGGCTGATACTGCCGCCACGCGCGGCGGCTGCCAGTTCTTTAACTTCTGCCGAGATCTCCACCAACGATTTTGTGTCCGCGTTAAAGATGGTCGGAACCATCAGGCCCCGGGGGGTATCTACCGCTACGCCGAGATGCACGTGATGATATTTTCTGAGAACCAGTGTTCCGTTTTCGTTAAGAACATTGGCGTTGAGATCCGGGTGGTTTTTCAGCACGCGGGAAACGGCAAACAGCACCATATCGCCCAGCGTAACACCGCCGAGAGCGCCACCGGCCTCCTTAAATTCCTTCCGGCAGCGTTGAATGGACGTAGCGTCGAAGGAATGAGAATTGGTCAATTGCGCCGCGCTCGACAGCGACTCGTTCATGGATTTGGCAATGGCGCGACGGATTCCGCTGAATTTTACATCCTCATACGCTGTCTCAGGCGCCTTGACAGCGGCCGGAGCGGCTTCTTCCTCGGCTGCCTGTTTCATCAGCGCGCGAACGTCTTTTTCCACCACACGTCCGTGCGGGCCGCTGGGAACGGCCTTGGTCGGATCCACGCCGGCTCTGCGTGCAAGCTCTTTCGCACGGGGCGAAATCCCCATAGTTCCATTGGCAGGCGCTGCCGCCGTGACAGCGGCCGGGGCTTCCGCCTTTTCCGGAGCGGCCGGTGCTTCGGGGGCCGCCGGAGCGGCGCTCTCCGCTTTAGCCGGTGCGTTATCGGCTGTACTGCCGGGACGCAGGGCCGACACGTCCTCTCCTTTAGTGCCGATGGCGCACACATTGACAAGCACGGGGATTTCTTCCCCGTTTCCGTAAAAGATTTCAAGAAGCTCGCCTTCCTCGGTGGATTCACACTCAAAGGCGGCCTTGTCGGTTTCGTAATCAAACAGGATGTCTCCGACCTTCACCGGATCTCCTATTTTCTTTTTCCATTCTCCGATAATGCACGATTCTACCGTGATACCGGCTTTGGGCATGATAACAGCTCTTGCCATTTTCTGTTTGTCCTTTCTCTTTTATATTCTCTGTTCGCTCGTTGGAATTAAATCTTTCGTGTATTGCAAAGCACGCCGCTTTTTACCAAACATAGTGGCTGAGGATAAAGTCCTCGGCCTCCTTGTTCCAAAGGCCGTCCGTTTTAGCCGTCAGCTCCGCCAGCTTGGCAAAGAACGGATCGGTTTTCCCTTTTTCCGCGAAATCGGCGATGGCGGTCAAAGGCAGATTGATGCCCGTATAAATCAGTTTTTTAGCGCCGGGCAACGTGGGAAGCTGCATGGTGGCGTCGATAACGCTGTCAATGCCGCCGATATGCGTCACAAGGATGGCGGGATTGATTTGCTTTTTCGCCATCATAGCAAGCACTTCTCTCATGTCGTCGGTGTTGCCGCCGGAAGTGCCGACGATGTGCGTTGTCAGATAATGCACGTTATAAAAATTGAATTTGGCCGAGAAGTCCGTCTTGGACGGGCCGGCAAAGAAATTCAGGCATCCGTCATCAGCCAGAAGTGCGTCGCCCATTTCCACCACCGGGGCCACGGGAGCAAACACCAGCACATCATCAAAGCCCTTGCCGTCAGCCGAAAATGCGCGCAGCTTGGCCGTTGCATCGAGATCATCGGCTGTATTCATGTAGATCAGCTCCACGCCTCTTGCCTTTGCATAAGCGGGGGACAGCAAGCGCTCTGCCCGCGCCAAGCGCTCGGCACTGATGTCGGTCACAGCCAAACGAGCCGGGCGGCGATCACAGTTCAGAATATAATCAATGGCGGCCAGGCCCATCGGGCCGACAGCGGCCAGCATAGCCATGCTTCCGCCCTCGCGGATGCCCATGTCATGCTCATAAACGCCGTGTCTTGTGTGATACATCGCCTTAAACGTACCCGCCACGCACGAAAGCGGCTCCGACAAAGAGCTGCCGAAGTAGCCCTCGCCCGTATATTTCAGCAGGCAATCACATTCCATCACTTCATTCGGAATGATGATGTAAGTGGCATCGCCGCCGATATAGGGGAAAGAGTAGCCAGGCGACGCCATGGAGCCTTTATAGTTGAGGGCGGGTTGGATGGAGAATTTCTCTCCGGCCGAAAACCGATCAGCCCATTTTTGGCCGACCTTCAAGATCTGCCCGCTGAACTCATGGCCGATGATAATCGGATTCTTGTCCACATCCTTCGGAACGCGCTTATGATCGGCTCCCTGAATCGTTGCTTTATACGATGACAGGCAAAGGCTGTCAGAAATCACTCTGGCGAGAATCTCATCCTCCCGAATTTCGGGAAGCTCAAATTCCTCCAATCTCAAATCATTTTTTCCGTAAAGCCGAACTGCTTTGGTTTTCAAAATCAAATACCTGCGGTTGCCCGCCCCACCGCCCGTCGGACGGCAAGCCTTTCTTCGAGAATTGGAATTTAACATTTTTCACTCTTGTTAGAATAGCACAATTTTTCATTCTTGTCAAGCGACGAAATGGCTTTTTTGCTTGAAAAAGGGACATTTTTTCCCCCTTTGGCCCGGCTACTTTTCCGGTACGATTTTTCTTCGCCGAAAAGCGGAGAAATCCAAAAAAAGTCTTGACAAAACGCAAGGCGAATGATATAATGTAATTTACAAATAAATAGGCGTTGAAGGAAAGCAGTAACCGACGTTTACGGTTTCAGAGAGATGGGGCCAGGCTGAAACCTCATTAACCGTTCTCGGTGAAGACCACTCCCGAGCTTTGCGTGAGGAGCGCAACGTGGCCCGCGTTAAGGGAGAAAAGCCGCCGAAATCCGGTCGGCTTACGATTCACTAAGTCAAAGTCAAGGTGGAACCGTGCGCACTCGCACCCTTGGATCGGCCGGCGGCCGTGTCCGGGGGATTTTTTTGTTGCATTGAAAAAAAATAAAATAAATTCTCAAAGGAGATACAACCATGAAAGTCATTATGCACGATGGTTCTGTGCAGGAATTTACATTCGAGGACGAAATCGGACGGAATGCGCTCCGACATACAGCCTCTCACATTCTCGCGCAGGCTGTAAAAAGACTCTTTCCCGAAACCAAGTTGGCCATCGGCCCTTCGATCAAGGACGGATTTTACTACGATTTTGACCGCGACGAGCCTTTCACCGAGGCGGATCTGGAAACGCTGGAAGCCGAAATGAAAAAAATCGTCAAGGAAAACCTGAAGCTGGAGCGCTTTACCCTTCCCCGCGAGGAGGCGCTTGCATTGATGGAAGCAAAGGGAGAGCCTTACAAGGTGGAGCTGATCCGCGATCTGCCGCCGGAGGAGGAAATCAGCTTCTTCCGTCAGGGCGAGTTTACCGAGCTTTGTGCCGGCCCTCACGTCACCTACACCTCGGCTGTCAAGGCCTTCAAGCTCACCTCGCTGGCCGGCGCTTATTGGCGCGGAAGCGAAAAGAACAAAATGCTCACTCGGATTTACGGCACGGCCTTTGCTTCCAAAACCGAGCTGGAGGAATATCTTACCCGCATGGAAGAAGCCAAGCGCCGCGATCACCGCAAGCTCGGCAAAGAGCTTGGCCTTTTTGCTCTGCGCGATGAAGCGCCCGGCATGCCCTTCTTTTTGCCCAACGGTATGATTTTGCGCAACACCCTTTTGGATTATTGGCACCAGGTTCACCAAAAGTGGGATTACCTGGAAATTTCCACGCCGCAAATCATGAAGCGTACGCTTTGGGAAACCTCCGGGCATTGGGAACATTACAAAGATAATATGTACACCACCGTTATTGACGGCGAGGACTTTGCCATCAAGCCGATGAACTGCCCCGGCAGTATTCTCGTTTATTCGCTGACACCGCACTCCTACAAGGAGCTTCCGCTTCGTTACGGCGAATTGGGCTGCGTACATCGCCATGAGCTTTCCGGCGCCCTGCACGGGTTGTTCCGCGTTCGTTGCTTTACCCAGGACGATGCGCACATCCTGTTGGCGCCCGAGCAAATCAAAGACGAGGTTGTTCGCATCGCGCAATTGTTTGACGAAGTTTATTCTCTGTTTGGCCTTTCTTACAAGATTGAGTTGTCCACCATGCCGGAGGATCACATCGGCTCGGAGGCCGATTGGGAGATTGCCACGAACGCTTTGGCCGACGCCATCAAGAGCATCGGCAAAGATTACATCATCAACGAAGGTGACGGCGCCTTCTATGGCCCCAAGCTCGACTTCCACATTGAAGACAGCATCGGACGCACTTGGCAGTGCGGCACGATCCAGCTGGATTATCAGCTGCCCGGCCGCTTCGGTCTGGAATATGCCGGACAAGACGGCGAAAAGCACACGCCTGTGATGATTCACCGCGTGGTGTTCGGCTCCGTGGAGCGCTTTATCGGTGTGTTGATCGAACACTTTGCCGGAAAGTTCCCGACGTGGCTGGCGCCGGTTCAAGTCAGATTGCTCCCCATTACCGACCGCAACAACGACTATGTGGACGCACTGTGCAGTGAACTGAAATCGCAGGGCGTTCGTGCGGAAACCGACAAGCGTGCGGAAAAAACCGGATTCAAGATCCGCGACGCACAGCTCAAAAAGATTCCCTACATGCTCGTTATCGGAGATAAAGAACAAGCGGACGGCACCGTTACCGTGCGTTATCGGGACTCCGGCGAGAGCAAAACCATGTCAAAAGAAGAATTTTTCTCCTTCCTTTTGGAAGAAATCCGCACAAAAAAGTGCTGACAGCCGACACCCATAACGATACACCAGGGCTGTAAAAACGCGATGCTTTTACAGTCCCGCCAAAAGGCCGGGATTCCTCCCGGCCTTTTGGCGTCTGGCGTGCGAAAAATGCGTTCTGCTTTTGCCGCGCTCCCTTTTCTGACTGCTCTTTCCTCCGAAACAAGAGGGTTTTTCCGAATTTTTCAAGACTTTTTTGCGTTTTTTCGAAAAAAAGTGCATTTCCTTCGGCTTTGATTTTATAATATATATTGACAAATATAAAAAATAATGATACTATTAAGGTAGATTTATTATGTATCTGCGACTATATGACGGCTTAAAGGAGAAATTGCAATGAAAAAAGCTCTACCCATTATCACGTTGCTCTGCTACCTGCTGGCATTGGCTGGTTGTATCGCCCACCTTGCGATGGGAATTACCCCCAATCTCACGATGATCGTTGTATTCCTTGTGTACATAGTCGGTGTGCTGGTTCTCATGACCTTTTTCACCCGTATGATGATATTGGCGAAACGGGGCGAAAAATCCGAGAAGAAAGTACCCAACGAGGACGGCTTTGAACGTCTGCAAGCCGAAGTGGCGGCTCAGTCCGCCCAAGAGGAGGAAGAAACGGAATCCGTGACCGATGTTTTTGCTGACACCCCCTCCGAAGAAACAAACGAAACTGAAGAAACCGAAGAACCGGACGCCGCCCCCGACGAAGAAGCGGCTGAGCCGGAACAAGCGGACGAGGAGCCGGAAAGCGCTGCGGATCCCGCTGCGGAAGAACCTGTCGCGGAGGAGCCTGCTGCTGAAGAACCTGCCGATGAAAATGATGAAAATGAAGATGAAGACGAGGACGAGGACGTTCCGCCTGTCATTGTCGTTCCTTCCCTGCCGGAAGTAGACGAGGACGAGGATGACGGTGCCGACGACGAAGACACCGATGACGAAGATGAAGACGACGACGAGGACGAGGACGAGGACGAGGATGCGGAGGAAAGCGGAGAAGGCGCGGCCTTTGTTGCAGCTTCCCTGTCCGGCGCCGAGGGCGAAAACCCCTTGTCTGCCCGTTTTGCCAAGTCACGCTATCTTCGCACGTACGCTTCGCGTCTGATCCAGGCGGACGACACCTTGAAGGACTATTATTCGCTTGTAAAAAATGCCTTCATGTCCTACAAGAAAGTAACAACAACCGTCAGCCGCGAGCATGAGCGCATCCGCCGCGGACGCATCACGCTGGCAATCATGAAGATTCGCGGAAAAACCCTTTTGCTCTATCTTGCGCTCGATCCCGCGCAATTTGTCAACACCATGTATGTGGGCGAGGACGTTTCCGCCATTGATAAATATTCCGACGTTCCCTTTTTGTATCGCATCAAAGGGCCGCGCAAAGCCAAACGCGCGGTGCGCCTGATCGGCATGATCGCGGAAAAATACGGCCTGGAAGCTCTTGCCGTTCCCGCCGCCGAAAATTACACGGCGCTGTTCCCCTATGAGTCTACCGAAGCTTTGGTAGAAAAAGGCTTGATTATTGATAAAGTGGCCGAATCCGAAAGAAAAGCGGAAGCCGCTCGCCTGGCCGCCGAAGAAGCGGAAGCCGCGGCACAGCAGGCCATTGACGAAGCGATTAAAGCCAAGGAAGATGCTGAAAAAGCCGCCGCTCGCGCGGAACAAACCGCCGACGAAATCGAAGCGGCGGAGCAAGCCAAAGCGGCCAAAGCCGAAGAAGCCTAAATCGGCGTGCCCCACTTTCGGGCGAAAGCATTTTCCCGTTCTCCCGAAATTGCATAACACAAAATGAGTTCACCCTGAGTAACCGCCCGGCTCTACCAGCGGGGCGGTTGCTCGTTTTGCCCCAAGACACGGAAAAGCCCCTTTCAAAAAGCGGTGCTTTTTCCCGCATTTCGATTCTTTGCTTTATCAAATTTTGCCAAAAAAATTTTAATATATTTGTCGTTTTCCGCAGGTTGCCGGGGAGGACCGCTTTACAGGTTTTTTCTTGTTGCTTGTCCGAAAAACGGAGGAGGTACTTATGAAATGTTCATCCAAGCTCGAAGCTGTCCATTCCGATATTCGCGGCCCTCTTTATGTCAAGGCCACGGAAATGGAAAAGCAAGGAATTAAGGTTTTGAAAATCAATTCGGGCAACCCCGCCATCTTTGGGCACACCGCCCCCGACTGCATCAAACAGGCCTTAATTGAAGGGGCCGACCGGGCTGTTGCTTACTGCGATTTCCGCGGCATGCCTGCCGCACGTGCCTCCATTTGTGAGTATCACAAGGGACGCGGCATCCAAGACATCTGCGACGATGATATTTACATTGGAAACGGCGTCAGTGAGCTGGTCAACATCTCGCTGTCCGTTCTTCTTAACGAAGGCGATGAAATTTTGGTTCCCACCCCCTGCTACTCGCTGTGGTCAAACTGCGCGCTTTTGGTCGGCGGCGTTCCGGTGTACTATATGTGCGATGAAAATGCCGGTTGGTTCCCGGACATCAACGATATTCGCAAAAAAATCACAAGCCGCACCAAGGCCATTGTTCTGATTAACCCGAACAACCCCACCGGCGCACTTTATTCCAAGGATTTGCTGGAGCAGATCGCCGCCCTCGCCAGAGAGCACGACTTGATGATTTTCTCCGATGAAATTTACGACCGCCTGCTCTTTGACGGTGCGGTTCACACGCCCATGGCCGCCGTTGCGCCCGACCTGTTCGTGGTCACGATGAACGGCTTGTCCAAATCGCACAACATCTGCGGATACCGTTTGGGATGGATGCTGCTCAGCGGGCCTCACGACAAGAGCGATGAGTTCCGCTCCGGCGTACACAAGCTGATGTCCATGCGCCTTTGCGCAGGCGCGCTCCCTCAGCTCGTCGTTCCCGCCGCCCTGGCAAGTCAAGACACCACCGTTCGGATGGTCAGTCCCGGCGGCCGTCTGTATGAACGTCGGAAAGCCACCATTGATGCCATCAATCAATGCGATGCGCTGACTACCATCAACAACAGCGGTGCTCTCTACATGTTCCCGAAAATCAATCCTCGCTATAAAATCAAAGATGACCGCGAGTTCGCGCGCGAGCTTTTGGTCAGAAAGCATATTTTGCTGGTTCCCGGCAGCGGATTCAATTATCCCACGCCCGACCACTTCCGCATCGTTATGCTTCCCTCGCCCGAGGAGCTGTCCGGTGCGATCCGTTCCATCGGCGAGGTTTTGGAAGAAGTGTTTCGGTAAGGAGTTCCCATCGTCCGGGGGCACGTGCGTTGAAAAGGACGGCGCATGCGCACATACCGTCCGTCAGAATTTCCAAATACGCGCCGAAAAAGGTAGCAATATTACCAATTTTTTTGGCCAAAATATAAATTGTAACATTCCGACTTGACAAAACCGGCGTTTTTTGATAAAATATAGTTTGTATAAGCGAAAAGTCCATGGAAAGGCGTGGTATATAATATGGCAAAAGAAAAGGCTCTTAAAGCGCCCAAACCCCCGCGTGAAGTAAAAAGAAATATCCCGGCGGTCGATATTGGTTGCGTAATCGCAACAGTTTTAATTACACTTGCCATCTGTGCTTTGATGACATATCTCTGCACATGGTGGAGTTATCTGATTTCAGTGGATGCCGATGTTTACAACACGGCCGAAATGATGAAGTACATTAAAAAGAATATCAACTTTATGACCTCCTACATCTTCTGCGGCGTTGTGCTGTGGGGGACGATTGGTTTTATTCTCTCCACGCTGGCTGTCAAGCTCTTTAAGCACATTATCAATTACAAATAATTGGATCTTGAATTGACGAAATTCATCCCGGCCGGCGCGGTGCTTCCTGCGCCGGCTGAATTTTCCCGAAAGCGGAACGACGCCTTCTCTGCCCCCACGGATTTGTGCACGGGCGGCGGGGACAAAAGCGTTTTTCGATAAATTTTCCGTCTTATTTTTATAAAAAAAAATTAAAAATCAGGAGGTTGTTCCATGAGCCAGGCAGATACCGCTTTTATTCACACCTGTCGCACCATTCTTGATTCCGGTACCCTTGTAACTGACGAAAAAGTGAGGCCCAAATGGAATGACGGAACGCCGGCTTACACCATCAAAGCCTTCGGCGTTGTCAACCGCTACGACCTGTCAAAGGAATTTCCCCTCCTCACGCTCCGCCCCATCGGACTTCGCTCCGCTATTGACGAAATCCTGTGGATCTGGCAGAAAAAATCCAACAACATCCATGATCTCGGCAGCCATATTTGGGACAGCTGGGCCGACGAAAACGGCTCTATCGGCAAAGCCTATGGCTATCAAATGGGCGTCAAGCATCAATACAAAGAAGGCATGTTCGACATGGTGGATCGCGTATTGTTTGATTTAAAAAACAATCCCTGCAGCCGTCGCATCATGACCAATCTTTACAATTTCACCGATTTGCATGAAATGGCGCTCTACCCCTGCGCGTACAGCATGACCTTCAACGTGGTGGGGGATCGCTTGTGCGCGATTCTCAATCAGCGCTCCCAGGATATGCTGGCCGCCAACGCATGGAACGTCGCGCAATATGCCGCGCTGGTTATGATGTTTGCTCAGGTTTCAAACCTCAAGCCCGGCGAGCTTGTGCATGTCATCGCCGACGCGCACATCTATGACCGACATATTCCCATCGTGCGCGAGCTGATTGAACGTCCCGCTTTCCCGGCGCCAAAGGTCACTCTGGATCCCTCGATTACCGATTTCTACGCCTTTACGCCCGACAGCTTCACCGTCACCGACTATCAGCACGGTGAGAAAATCCCGAAATTCCCTGTTGCCGTCTGACATGCGGCGGAAAGGAGCTTCCCATGAAAATGATTGTTGCCGTTGATAAAGAATGGGGCATCGGAAACAAAGGAGATCTTTTGGCGCGGGTACGTGCCGATCTTCAGAATTTCCGTCGCCACACCGATGGAAAAACCGTGGTGTTCGGTTCCAACACCTTAGCCACGTTCCCCGGCGGACGCCCTCTGAAAAACCGCACGAACATCGTGCTGCACCCCAGCCCCGATTATGCGCCCGAAGGGGCGGTCGTGGCGCACTCGTTGGAGGAGCTTTTTCAGCTTTTAAAACCCATTCCCACGGACGATGTGTATGTAATCGGCGGAGCCAGCGTCTACCGTCAACTGCTTCCTTATTGTGACACGGCGATTATTACAAAATTTGACCGCAGTTTTGAGAAGGATGTTTTCATTCCCAACCTCGACGATTCTCCCGAATGGGAGCTAACCGAAACAAGCGAAACGCAGTACAGCGATCCCCTCACGGATACGGAGCCGTCGCTTCCCTTCGCGTTTTGCACCTACAAACGGATTCAATAATTTATAACCTACATTTTTTTACAACAGGATTGGTTTATATATGGATAACAAGATTGAACGTATTACGAAAAATGCTTTTTCTTCGGGCAGTCTGCGCGACGCCTCCGCTTTTCTTACCCTGTGCGTGAAAAACGCATTTCCCGATTTCAACTTCCGCGGGGTAGAGGTGATTCGCCTGTCTACCGGCGACAAGGTTTTAGAAGGAAAAAGCTGGAACCACGTTTTTTTGATTCGCCGTTCCGAAAAAAACGGAAAGTATTTTTGGGATGTAACCTGCCACCGCATCAGCCACGGAGATACCGAGGATAAGCATGTCTTTCTTTCCTACGACACGCTTACCTTGACCGAAGTATAAGCTTCGATATTGGCAAAGGAAGCAAGGGAGTGGTCGTTTGGCCGCCAAGAAAATCGAAAAGACAAGATCAAGATAGAATAGAAAAGGCAAAACCGACTAAAAAGCACTAAAAATGCCGGAATCCCAATCGGCATGCTTGAGGGGCTGTTAAAAACATTGAGTTTTTAACAGCCCCTTGTTCTCTTTTTCTCTTCCCGGCGCATACATTGCTTCGGAGGTGATTCCGAATGTACAAGTTCCATGGCCAGCGAAACGGAAAGCGGATATTTGTCTTACTGCTCTTGTGGCCGCTTTTGCTCTTTTCTTGTTTGCCCACAATTTCTTGCCAACGCTCGGCGCCTACGGCCGAGAGTCTCGTCCGCGCCTTGTTGCAAAGCGAGCCGAATTTGCCCGATGGAATCCTTTATCGCTGGGACGCCCCCGAAGGGGCGGACGATTTTATCCCCGACGAGATGCTTCCCGCGACCTTCGGCTTTCCCACGGACTACGACGGTCTTGAACAGGTGGCTCTGTTTTTGCCTACCCGCTATACCTTGACAGAGTATGCCGTTTTTCTTTGCAAAACGTCCTTTGATGCCGAGGATACCGCCATGCGCTGTCGGGGGCGATTGCGTATGCTCCGGGAAAATGCGGCTGCTGTCGCTCCGCTATGCGGCCTTACACCGGAGGCTTACGGGGCGCAATTGGACAGCGGAATGGTTCTGATTGCCGGCCGTTACGTTCTCTATGCGCTCGGCCGGGACACGGCGCAAAGCAAAAAGGTGTTTCTTTCTGCCGTGCCCTTCACATACACAACCCGATAATATAATAGATCACTCCATACAGAAAGCCGGCCAGCGTTCCGTATAAGAGCACCGGGCCTGCGACTGTGAAAATTTTGGCGCCAACGCCGAGCACCAATCCCTCACACCGACTGTCAATCGCTGACGAAGCGACCGCATTGGCAAATCCGGTAATCGGCACTAACGTACCGGCGCCGGCATGACGGGCTATATCGTCAAACACACCGATTCCCGTCAAAAGCACCGCTATAAAAACCAAAGTCACCGAACACAGCGTGCCGCTGTCCTTCGCCGACAGCTTCAAAACTTTTTCGTAAAGGGTAAGCAAGCCCTGCCCCGCCGTGCAAATGCTTCCCCCTACCAGGAAAGCCCACACGCAGTTTTTCAGGCACGGGGTTCTCGGTGCCGCCGCCTTGGCGTATTGTTTATACCGCTCTTTTTTCATTTTTTCTTTTTTCTTCCCTTCCCTTCACGTCTTACGCATTTCTCCTGACGCTTGGCGCCGATCGCCGGCGCATCGTTTCGCGTTCTTTCCTAAGATAACCGAGCATGGGATTTTTTATACATGGAAATTATGACAACGATTTTTGGCCAAGGTATTTACAAAAGGGAAAAAAGACGGTATAATAAGTATATTGATAGGAAATTCCGCGAAAAGAGGGAAAAGATATGTCCGAAACGAACAAAAAATGCGTCAATCAAAACGTGCAACGGTTTATCAAGGTTACCAAAAAAGCGGCAAAAGAAGCGGCCGTAAAAACGCGCAAGCTGGCGAATATTGCCACTGTCAGCGTCAAGCTCCAGGGGCAATCGGTCAAGCTGAGTGAGAAATATGAGGAATTGGGACGTCTTTCCTATGACAAGCTCATAAAAAACAAAGACACCGCTGGTGAAATGGCTGTCGTGATCGATCAGATTGATGCCATCTATGCGGTCATTGCCCGCCTGAAAGAAGAATTGGCTGAAAAAACCGGCAAAAAAGCGCCGACAGACGAGGTTTCTGCCGACGAATGCGATCAAACGGAAAGCATCGGTCTGGAGATAGAAGCAGAAGTCACCGAGCTGTAAAAGCCGCCGCTTGTCCCGGCCAATCAAAACGCAAGAGGTGCAGCTTTCTTTTGGATGGAGAAAGCTGCACCTCTTGAAACAGAAATAGGGTTGTAAAAAACATCTGCGAGTTTTTTACAACCCCTTTTGTCGTTTTCTCCAGGGTTACACAGCTCGTCAGACGGATTCCTTTGTACCGACTCTGCCAAACCTCTTTCATGCTCACATAACCAAAGTGACGCCGAAAAAAGCTATAGCCCCCGGTTGGCCGTTTTTTGTCCGTCGCAGAGCAGTGCCTACGCACAATACGCAGGCCGAACCGTGAGCTAAGCAAAGGGCTGCATGGACGTCTGCGAAACTCGGTCGCACCCTGTTTCTGTCACTGCCAGCCTTTTCCTGTCACGATTGCAAAGCAAATGCGTCCTTCACGGAACGCGTCCCATCGGACGCCGTGTCGCACGTATTTGCACGGCTTTTTGCCGCAGACATAGTATGCGCCATCCTTCCGCTTTCATACACCGAGCCACCCGAAGTTTTTCCTGCGTTCGCAAAAAACTTCGTTTTTTATTGCAAACCAGCCGTTGCTCCCGGATTTTCGGGCAAAGGCAACACCGTCGCGCACATTTTCCGACGTCCTGCAAAGCCCCCGCGCACTTCAACAACGTAGTCCAAAAACAATTCGCCCCCACAGGTTCCGTCAAATGTGTTTTCGGCTCGCAAGGTGTGAGTGCAAAGCTCAAAGGCCATTCCCGGCATGTTGTAGGCCAAAATGTGACGCCGCCCCGGTTCAAAGGTCATCGTCGTTTCCATATCGCCTCCGCGAAAAATGCAGATGACCAAAGGCTCGTCTTTTTGCCAACTGATTCGCACAGGGTTGTTCCCCATTCCCAGCTCCGCGCTCTCGCAATAGCGGATTTCTCGACGCGCCCCATCCACAAATTCGCCCTCGGTCACAAATTCGGAAATATCCGGTGCTGTGTCCGTGGGCGCGCTCGTTGCTGTTTTTTCCATGGCATCGTCTTCGTCGGCTCCGTTTTCGTTCGCGCCGGTATGATCGGAAAAGGTCAGCCGCAGCTGTATCTTTTTTATCTTTATCGTTTCTTTTTCTTTTTCTTTTCCTTTCTCTTCGTTCCGTAGACTTTCGTCCGTTCGTGTTCCTGTATTTGAAGTTGTCTGATTTTCCTGCATTCAAAATTCCTTTCTTTTTATATACCGCACGTGCTTTCGCGCATGTATAAATCGGTTGCTTCCCGGCCATCATGGTAATAAAAGATAGTACCGCGAAAGGAGGTACACCCCGTGAAGTTTTTCGCCCGACTTCAAAAAATCCCTTCGGATGTCCGTGCAACTTTGCTGTCGCTTCTTGTGTCCTTGGCTTTGATTGCCGGTTCCCTGTTTTTACTGACCACGTATTTCGCATCCATTCAGGACGCGCCGGACAGCCTTCCTGCCATGGCAAACGTGGCAACCGACAAAGCCGTCCCCTCCGGCACCTGCCCGGCCGGCGAATCGTCCCCAAGGAACGCCGCCTAAACGGCCGAAGCCTTGCCTATTATATCGCTTTCCCGCCGGATTGTCAAGTCCCCAACGATCTTATCCGCGCCGTTCCGAGCTTGCGTGATTCCGCCCCCGCAAAAAATCAAATTTCCGATAAGGCCTCTTTGTCAAAATTTTTCTTGACAAAGGAGGCCTTGTCATTATATAATAATGCTAATATGCACCGAAAGTGTATATTTTTGCCACAACATGGTGCATATCGTATGCACCGCAGCCCATAAAAACCCCAAACAGCAACAGGAGGTTCCCATGCTTAAAATTGATCATCTGACAAAATGTTACGGAAATCAAAAAGCCGTGGACGATTTAACTTTACACATTCAAGCCGGAGAAATCTACGGATTTATCGGCCACAATGGCGCCGGAAAAACGACAACGCTCAAGGCAACTGTCGGAATCTTGCCCTTTGACAGCGGAGAAATCACCATCCATGGAATCTCCGTGCAAAAAGATCCGATTGCCTGCAAGCACGAGCTTGCTTACATTCCCGACAACCCCGATCTGTACAATTTCATGACCGGAATCCGGTATCTCAATTTTATTGCCGATATTTTCGGCATCAGCGCCGCGGATCGAAAAGAGCGGATTCACAAATATGCCGCTTTGTTTGAGCTGACCGGGGATCTCGCGCAGCCTATCGCCGCTTATTCCCACGGAATGAAGCAAAAGCTGGCTATCATCAGCGCATGGATTCACGAGCCGAAGCTGATTGTCATGGATGAACCGTTCGTTGGCCTGGATCCCAAAGCCGCTCACATTCTCAAAGGCTTGATGCGAGAGCTGTGTGACAAAGGCGGGGCCATCTTCTTTTCCACGCATGTTTTGGAGGTGGCGGAAAAACTCTGTGACAAGGTCGCCATCATCAAGGCCGGCAAATTAGTCCGTTCCGGCACCATGGAGGAAGTCAAAGGTGACGATTCGCTGGAGCAGGTGTTCCTGGAGCTGGAGGAAAACCAATGCTGAAAACACTTTTAAAAAAGCAAATGGAAGAAATTTTCCGGAGTTTTTTCTATGATGCCAAAAAGAACAAGGCTCGTTCCAAGGGAGCTGTGGCGGCCTCGATTCTTCTGTTTTCCATCTTCCTCGTCGGCATGCTGGGGGGCATGTTCACCTTTCTCTCCGTATCGCTCTGTCAGCCGTTAGTATCGGCCCAGGTGGGGTGGCTTTACTTCTCAATTTTGGGCGGCATTGCCGTTACATTGGGAACTTTCGGCAGTGTATTCAATACATACGCAAGCCTTTATTTGGCACAAGACAACGATTTACTACTCTCCATGCCGATTCCCACCAATCAGATTATGACGGCTCGCTTGCTCAGCGTTTATCTGATGGGCGCGATGTACTCTTGCCTTGTGATGCTCCCTGCAATCCTTGTGTATTGGATTGTAGCCCCTGTCACGTTTCTTTCGATCCTCGGCTCCATTTTGTTGATGCTTCTCGTTACGATCTTGGTTCTCACGCTTTCCTGCGCGCTTGGCTGGATCGTAGCAGCCATTAGCCGCAAGCTGAAAAACAAAAGCTTCATTACGGTCATGATCTCCCTCGTCTTCATCACGCTGTATTATGTCCTTTATTACAAAGCGCAAGATCTGATTCGCGCGATTATCGCCAATGCGACTGACTACGGCGCAAAAATTCAAGGAGCGGCTTACCCGCTGTACTTGTTTGGGCGTGTTGGCACCGGCGACATTTTCGCCATGCTCATGGTCAGTGCGGTCGTCTTAGGACTCTTTGCACTCCTGTGGTGCCTGATTTCCCGCAGCTTTTTGAAGTTTGCAACCGATACGGGAAGCGTGGTCAAAAAAGAATATAAAGAGGGCGTCTCTAAAGTCAAAAGCGTGAATGCAGCCCTCCTTTCACGGGAATTTCAGCGGTTTACCGCCAGCCCCAATTATATGCTGAATTGTGGGCTTGGCAGTTTACTTCTTCTCGCTTGGGGCATTGTTTTGATTTTTATCGGAAAAGGGATCATCCTTTTCTTGGGGGACATCCTCGGCCAAATTCAAGGATCCGCGGCAGCCCTTCTCACCACCATCATCTGCACACTCGCCTCTATGAACTATATGGCCTGTCCTTCCGTTTCCTTGGAAGGAAAAAGCCTGTGGCTGGTGAAATCCCTTCCTGTCACATCATGGCAGGTGCTTCGGGCAAAGCTCTGGATGCATTTGCTTCTCACCGGGCTTCCCACGGGATTTTGCCTCGTATTGCTGGCGATCTTTTGCCCTCTTGCATGGTACGAGCTGCTTTTCGTTCTGCTTGAGTCTCTGATATGTGTGATTTTATTTTCTCTGTTCAATCTTTTTCTCGGCCTGAAAATGCCCAATCTGACATGGACGAACGAAAACGTCCCCATTAAGCAAGGCGGGAACCTGTTTTTGGCCATGCTCGGCGGCATGTTTTATTCGTTAGCCATCGGCGTCGGCTATCTGCTGATCGGATACCGGATCGGATTCTTTGCCTACATGGGAATATTTGCTGTGGTGGGCTTGTTGCTGTCTATGCAACTCTACTATTGGCTCCGAAAAAAAGGAGCTGCTGAATTTTCCTTGCTCTGAATCAGTCGCTAAAAAGCCGGCGTTAAAAGACATAGGGGGTGTAAATAAAATTCCAACGGAATTTTATTTACATCCCCTTTTCGTTTGAATTGAATTTAAAACAAAAAAACAAGAAAGTGCCCATTAAAAACCGAATAAAGGAAGCAAAGGGAGAGCAGAAAGAAACTCAAGAAAGAACTGATCTGCAAGC
>CAKSIP010000015.1 GCA_934462825.1 uncultured Eubacteriales bacterium
GTGGGAACAATAGGGCTCGAACCTATGACCCTCTGCTTGTAAGGCAGATGCTCTCCCAGCTGAGCTATGCTCCCGAGGCCTTCTTTAAGAAAGCTCCGTACTGACGACGGGTATAATTATACCACAGCTGTTTTCGCTTGTCAATACCTTTTTTCAAATTTTTTCAGTTTTTTTCTCGCCCGTTTCGGGCGGTTTTTTCGGGGAAAAACCGAGCCGCGCAAAGGCCCAAAACAGAGAGGCTTATGTCAGATCCGTAAGGGGCAGCGCGGCCACGGCGGCCTCCATGGCATCGGTGATCGCCGTGGCCGACTGCTCCGCCGGAATGATCACAATGTTGTCGGTGGATTTCAACAGGGAAAACACCGAAAGATAGCGGCGGCGAAATTCGGTCAGCCGTTCCTCCTTCTCGTAAATTTCGGTCACGGAACGATTTTTTGTGATGCGCCGCACGGCCTCTGCGGGGGAAATGTCAAGAAAAAGGCAAAGATCGGGCTTGCGGATGCCGGGGCACCGAAGGTTCATTTCGTACACCCAGGTAAAATCGGTTTCGCTTCCCTGATAGGCGAGGGAGGAATAATAATATCGGTCGCAGATGACATCGGCACCGGACGAAAGCAGCTTTTCAATGCCGGCCACGGGATCGGCGTTGTGAAAAATGCGATCCAAAAGGAACATGGCGGCGATTTCACAGGGCGTTTTGGGCGTGACGCCGCGCAAAGCGTCGCGCAGCATGCCGCCGGAGAGGGAAACGGTCGGCTCGGCGGTCGTGCAAACGTGCCGTCCGCCGGCGCGCAGGCGTTCTGCCAAAAGGGGGATTTGGGTGGACTTTCCCGAACCGTCGATGCCTTCCACGACAATAAAACGCCCCCGCTGTGTCGGTGTGGGCTGAGAATTCTGATCCATGCCGAAAAACCTCCCGAAAATCGTTTTGAAAATTGGAAAGCAGGAAAGCCGCAAGAAGGGATTTTTTGCATGGCTTCCTTTTCCTTTTCTTTTTCTTTTGTTGTTTTATTGTAGCATCAAATCCGGGGAAAGTCAACGGCTTTTCTTGATTTTGGCACTTTTGCACTCTGCACTTCGCACTTTGGCGTCGAGGGAAAAAGCGTTATCCGGCGATTTTTTCAATCAGCTCCAAAATTTTGAACTTGACTTCATAGCGCGGCTCGTCGGATTCGGTTACGATTTTATATTGCTCGGGCGTAAAGCCGGCTTCGATAAATTCTTCCTCGTTTTCTTCGACAGAGCCTGACGCGGCGTTGAGGCAAAGCTGGGGGAAAAGCACGCACCACCAATTTTGCCCCTCGGCCTGCCCGATCTGCACCCGGAGCGAGGTGTAGCGGCCGGAGGGAAAACAGAGCGCCTCATAGCGCTTGCGGGGATAGGTTTCCTGCCGGAGCGTGACCGTTACGGGATACCGTGCCCCTTCTTTTTGCAAAATTTCCTCCGCGCTTTCGCGCAGGGCGCGCAAAACGCTCTCGTCGCCCAGCCGCGCCTCGGCCGCGGCAAAGTCGGGGCAGTCGGCAAGCAGAGTGGAAAGCTGCGCAAGAATCCCGTCCCGCACGCGGAGCTTGAGCGCCTGGTCGGCTTCGGTGTCCGAGTTGGCAATCACGTGCAGGCGCAGAACGTCGGAATAGATCTTTTCCTCCCCTCGCACCGGGAGCAAGCCAAGCACCATAACGGTCAGAAACAGCAACGAGAGAAAGCCTATGATTTTACGCATGACGAAAATTCCTTTCTTTTTGTTTTCGGTTGAATTTTTTCGGTCTGCCTCTATCTTTGACAGAAAAAAAGGCGCGTATTCTTTGAATCCGCGAAAGCCGCAAAGAAATAATTTCCGCAAGACCGAACGGCCGACAAGGGCGATTTTTTGTTTTTTATAAAATTTCACGACAAGGCACGCGAAACGGGCAAAGGTAAAGGCAAAAGTAAAGGAAAAAGAAAAAGCGCGCCCGACACACCGTAAAAACGGCGTGTCGAGCGCGCAGGGGCAGGCTTTTATTTCAGCGTTAAACGGGCGACAAAATTGACCGAACCGTTCGATTCGCCGCGGCAAAGAAAGGTTTTCCCGTCCTCCGAGACCGCGTGCGTCAGCGCCATGTCGGCGCCGAACCGAAGCTCCTTCATGTAGTCGATCTGGAACGCTTCCACCTCGGCGTCGGGGGGCAGAGGAACGGCGTTCAGGATGAAATCGGCGTATTTGATGTTGTTGACGTGGCCGTTGGAATCCAAGTCGGTGTAGCAGGCCGTGTGAAGCACCGGGGGAAGCGCGGGCGCAAAAGTGGGGGAAATCCGCGCAAAACCGTCCGGGAAATTCCGCTCGGTTCGATATTCGCTAAGTCCGAAATCAATATGGCGGGCCGGCACGATTTGCGGCGCGTCGCGCCGGGAAATGTCGAGAATCACCCAGGAGGAGCTGCCGAGAAGAAGCGGTTGGCCGTCGGCATCGAGGACGGTATATTCGCGGCCGAAGTCCACCCGGTGCGATTCTAACGGCCAGGTTCGCACCGTCACGTCCGAAAAAAGCGCAGGCTGGCGAAGCACGCGGTATTGGGTTTTCAGAATCATCCAGCAGCGTTGCAAGGGCAACAGATCCTCCCGCCCAATGCCGATCTTGGCGGCGTGCTCCCCGGCCACGTCCTGAAACAGATCGAGAACCGAGGAGGGGAGAATGTGCGAATGTAAGTCAAAATCCGAGGTGCGCAGGTGGTAAACTCTTTCAAGAAAATTGGGTGCTTCTGTAGCCATAAGGATAGATTCCTTTCTGTTCGGTTTTTTGAGGGAGAAATGCCCCGCGTCAGCGGGTGCAAAAGAGGAAAAGAGCGGCGGCCAAGGTCGTGATGAGGTTGGAAAGCAGATTGACCGCATCGTTGTTGAATCGGCGAAGCCCGCCCGTGCGCTCGGTTCTCCGGCCGCAGTGGTGGGTTTTTTCCGTGGCGATTCCGCACGACACGCAACGGTATTTGACTTGCCAAAGGGAGCCGAGCACACTGTCAAGCAGCATGCCGAGCATGGGAAACAGCAGGAGCGCCGTGGCACCGCGCACCGAAATCGGGAAAAACAGCAGCGAAAACAGCCACATGGCCACACAGCCGCCGAAGGCACTGCAGGTGCCGAGCAGGCTGATGCCGCCGGAAAGCCCCGGATCCACCCGACGAAAGCGAACGATGTCCACCGGGCGCTTTTTGGACAGGATGCCGACGTCGGAGGCCAACGAATCGGCCAGCCCCTCCGTCAGCGCTACGACGTAGAGCAAAAGAAAATCGGTTTGTCCGCTCCCCTTGGCCGCGATCAGAGAAATTACGGCCGCCAGCCCGTTGACAATCACCTGTACCGTGTCGCGGCGGCCGTGCTTTTGGTTCACTTCGGCGGTCATCGCGTCGGTTTTGGCGCCGAGAGCCTTGTTGACGACAAAAATGAGGCCGAAAGCGAAAAGCACCGCAAAAAGGCCGAGATAACTGCCGCAAACCGCGGCCGTGACGAGAATGACGCACGCAGTCAGCGCGGCGCCGACGGTAAAGGCCTTTTTCCAAAGGGTCAGAACCGCAAGAAGCGCGGCGAAAACAAGGCTGAGGACAAGCTCCATGGGCGGCACTTCCTTTCTTCCGGTTTTGCGGTTTCCGGTCTTCCGGCCTTCCGGATTCCGGCCTTTCGGCCGAAAAGCGCCCGCAGGACGCGGGGCGTATGAACGGCCGGAAAGGGGTTAAAATATATCGGGCATCGCCGCCCCAAAACGGCGGCGGGGACAAATCAATGGGAACACTCCTTTTATTTTATCATATCGGCGGGGCGTTTACAAGTATTTTTCGGGATTTTTCGGGGGAGAGCCGGAGGGTGTGTTGGAAGCCAAAGGAACCGGTCGGTTTTGCTGACGGAAAATTTGTCGGGGACGGGAGGAATCTATTGACAGGTTTGCTGTTTCATGGTAGTATAATATTAAGAAGTATAGAATACATAAATTATGGAAAAGAGGCGGCAACGTGACGGAAACAACCAAAGAGAACCCTCGGCAGGAGCATGCCATGGCGACGTATCTGTTTCATCAGGGGAACAACTTCCGCGCCTATGACTATATGGGAGCGCACCGAGAAGGGGAGGAAACCGTTTTTCGGGTTTGGGCACCGAATGCCGACGCGGCTTTTGTGACCGGCGATTTTTGCGAATGGGGCGATGCGTACCCGATGCAGCGGATCACGGAGGGCGGCATTTACGAGCTGTGGATTCCGAATCCGACGCTGGGCGACACCTTCCGCTACAAGTTCCTGTTGCGCCGGAACGGCATGGACTATTACAAAGCCGATCCTTACGGCCGCTACAGCGAATGTCCGCCCGGCACCGCGTCGGTCTTTTTCGATACCGACGGATTTGCTTGGCATGATGCGGGCTGGATGGCGTACCGCGCTTCTCATTTTTCGGCGGAGCCGGCATTGCCCGCCCCCCAAAAACGTGCGGCGGACAAATCGGCCGCGGCCGCGCGGCCTGCCTTGTCCGGCAAGACGAAGGACGTTTACGCACAGCCCATCAATATTTACGAGGTGCATGCCGGCTCCTGGAAGCGCCACGAGGACGGGCGGTACTACTCCTATACCGAGCTTGCGGAGGACTTGGCTCCTTATGTGAAGCAGATGGGCTATACGCATGTGGAGCTTTTGCCGGTGATGGAGCATCCCTTTGACGGCTCCTGGGGGTATCAGGTGTGCGGATATTATGCTCCCACCGCCCGGTTTGGCACCCCCTTGGATTTCATGCACTTTGTCGATAAGATGCACAGCGCGGGGATCGGCGTGATCCTCGATTGGGTGCCGGCGCATTTCCCGAAGGATGCGCACGGGCTTTATGAATTTGACGGCGCTCCGCTCTACGAATATCAGGGCGCCGACCGCATGGAGCATCGGGGCTGGGGTACGCGCCGCTTTGACGTGGGGCGCAACGAGGTGGAGTGCTTTCTGATTTCCAACGCCGACTTTTGGGCGCGGATCTATCACGCGGACGGCTTGCGTGTGGACGCCGTGGCTTCGATGCTGTATCTGGATTACGACAAGGCGCCCGGCGAGTGGATTCCCAACATTTACGGAGACAATCGGTGTCTGGAAGCCGAGGCGTTTTTCAAAAAGCTCAACGGGCATATGCGCGGAGCCTTTCCCGATGTGATGATGATCGCGGAGGAATCCAGCGCGTGGCCGCATGTAACGGGAAGTCCGTCGGAAGGACTTGGCTTTACGATGAAGTGGAATATGGGCTGGATGAACGATACGCTGGACTATATTTCGCTGGATCCGGTGTACCGGAAATTCCATCATGACAAGCTGACGTTTTCCATGATGTATGCGTTCGGGGAACGGTATATTTTGCCCGTGTCGCATGACGAGGTGGTGCACGGCAAGAAGTCGCTTCTGGATCGCAACCCGGGCGACTACGATCAGAAATTTGCCGGCGACCGCGCCCTGGCGGGCTATATGATGACGCATCCGGGGAAAAAGCTGACGTTTATGGGCAACGAAATCGGACAGTTCCGCGAGTGGGATTACAGCGGAGCGATTGAGTGGTTCCTTTTGGATTACGAAAAGCATGCAAAGCTCCAGCTGTACTTTGCGGAGCTGAATCATTTTTACCTGGCCACGCCGGCGCTTTGGGAACAGGACGGCGGCTGGGAGGGCTTTCAGTGGATCGACGCGGATAACCGGGACGATTCCGTGATTTCGTACCGCAGGATTGCCCGAAACGGAGATGAGCTGATCGCCGTGATCCATTTTACGCCGGTTCGGCGGGAAAACTTTTGCCTGTTTGTCCCCAAGGCGGGGCAATATCAGGAGGTGTTCAACAGCGACGAGGCGCGCTTCGGCGGCACGGACGTGCGAAACCCGGCGCCCCTGACCGCCCGCCCCATGGAGGGAGGACGGCTGCCGTATGCCGTTTCGGTCACACTGCCGCCTCTGTCCGCCGTGTTTTTTGTGCGAAAGAAAACGCGCCGCCGGTCATGACGGCGAAAGCACGAAGCATTAAAGCATTAAAGCATCAAAGCATCGAAAAACCAAAAAGATCAAGCATTCCATGTTCAGCAAAAATAAACGAAGTTCATTATGAAGAAAGGTGTGATTGTTTTGTTCAGAAAAAAAGAGTGTGTCGTCATGCTGCTGGCAGGCGGCCAGGGCAGCCGATTGTATGCTTTGACCGTAAAGACGGCCAAGCCCGCCGTTTCTTTCGGCGGCAAGTACCGGATTATTGACTTCCCCTTGTCCAACTGCACCAATTCCAACTTCGATACGGTGGGTGTTTTGACACAGTATCAACCGCTGGCGCTCAATGAATACATCGGCAACGGCTTGTCGTGGGATTTGAACCGCGCTTTCGGAGGGGTGTCTATCCTGCCTCCCTATCAGGGGCACGGAGGCGCCGATTGGTACCGCGGAACGGCCAATGCCATCTATCAAAACAAAGAATTTGTGGATCGGTACGACCCGGACTACGTGGTGATTCTTTCGGGCGACCATATTTACAAGATGGATTATGACAAGATGCTTCGGTTTCACAAAGAAAAGGAAGCCGATTGTACCATTGCCGTGCTGGAGGTTCCGCTGAAGGAGGCGAGCCGGTTTGGCATTATGAGTACGAACGAGGACGGCTCCATTTACAAGTTTACCGAAAAGCCCAAAAACCCCGACAGCAACAAGGCCTCCATGGGCATCTATATTTTCAACCGCAAAAAGCTGTTTGACTATTTGGAGGCGGACGAAAAGGATAAAACCTCGTCCAACGATTTCGGCAAAAACGTCATTCCCGCCATGCTGGCGGCCGGGGAGCGCATGTTCGCCTACCCCTTTGAGGGCTATTGGAAGGACGTGGGAACCATTCAGAGCCTGTGGGAGGCCAACATGGATCTTTTGGGCGAAAACCCGCCGCTGTCGCTCAACGATGAAACCTGGCGGATTTATTCCCGGCCGACCGCGCATGCGCCTCAGCATATCGGCGCCGGCGCCGTGGTGCAAAACTCCATCATTGCCGAGGGAAGCGAGATCTACGGAACGGTCAGAAACTCGGTGATCGGCACCGGCGTGACGGTGGGCGTGGATGCCGTGGTTGAGGATTCCGTGATCATGAGTGAAACGGTGATCTCTCCCGGCGCCTCGGTGCGGTACTCCATTTTGGATTCGGACGTGATGGTGAAGCGGGATGCCGTGATCGGTGAGGACAAGACAACGGCCAGCGGCATTGCCGTAATCGGGGCCGGCTGTACCGTGGGCGAGGGCCAGCGGATTCAAGCCGGCGCGATGGTCAATGCTTGAACGAGAAGCGAGAAGTGAAAAGCAGAGAAAGAGAGGTTGCAAGCATATATGAATACGGCAGGACTTATTTTTTCCAATATTCATGACGGTAGTATTCCCGAGCTGACCGGCCGGCGAACGATGGCCAGCGTACCGTTCGGGTGTCGGTACCGTTTGATTGACTTTACCCTTTCCAATATGGTCAATTCCGGCATTACCAATGTGGGCATTATCACGCATTACAATTATCAATCCCTTTTGGATCACATCGGCATGGGAACGGATTGGGATCTGGCGCGGCGTTCGGGCGGCATCAAGATTCTCCCCCCGTACATAGCCGCTTATCAGAACGAGGGCGCATCCCGCCTTTACACCACGCGCCTGGAGGCGTTGATGGGGGCGCTGAGCTTTATTGCCCGCGCCAAAGAGGACACGGTGGTGCTTTCGGATTGCGATGTGATTTGCAATATGGACTTGTCCGACATGATTCGTCATCATGAGAAAAGCGGCAACGACATCACGCTGGCGATCCGGCGCGTGAATCCGCGGGAGCATCGGCTGACGCGGGATGTGCGCGTGATCCGCTCGGACGAGGCGGGCAATTTGCAGGGCGTGGATCCGTACGAGGTGACGGACTGCCCGCTGGACGTGAGCATGAATGTGTTTGTGATCCGGCGCACCCTGCTGTACACACTGGTCACCGATGCCTGCGCGCGCGGCTATTCGTATTTTTACAAGGACATTCTTTTGCGGAATCTCGGCGCGTTGAAGATCGGCGTGTACCGGTACCAAGGGTACTATTCGCTGATTTCCTCGTTGGCCGGCTACTTTGAATGTAGCATGAAGCTGTTGGAAACATCGGCGCGCACGGCGCTGTTTGAAGTGCCCGGCCGCCCGGTTTACACGAAAATCCGCAATTCGCCGCCGACCAAATATTACGACACGGCGCGCGTTTCCGGCTCCATTTTGGCGGATGGCTGCGTGATTGAGGGGTGCGTGGAAAATTCGATTTTGTTCCGCGGCGTCAAGGTGGGACGGGGAAGCGTGGTGCGCAACTGCATTTTGCTTCAGGACACCTGCGTGGGGGACAATGTGAAAATCAATTGCGTGATCACAGACAAAAACGCTGTGATTAAGGACTATCGGAACCTGTCCGGTCATCCCAGCCTGCCTTACTTTATTGACAAGGGACTTACGGTGTAAAACGAAAGCCAAGACAGAGGCGGCAGGCTGACCGTGCCCCGTCGATAGGAAGGGAACGGAGGGGCGTGTTAAAAACGCAGGCTGAGCTTTTTGAACAGCCCCCCCTCTTTTTCGCCGGAGCCTTTGCAAGAACCAAAAACAAAGAAAGGAAAAATCGCGGCGGCCAAACAGCCGCACGAAAGGGAAATCCGTATGAGTAGGAAAAAGATTTTGTTTGCCGGGGCAGAGGTGATGCCTTATGCCGCCACCGGAGGCCTTGGCGATGTACTCGGCTCCTTGCCAGCGGCCCTTAGCCGTGCGTATGGGGACGAGGTCGATGTTCGGGTGGTGATGCCGCTTTATGCGTCGATTCCGGCCGAATGGCGCGAACAAATGAAGGACGAAGCGATTTTCACGCTTTCGCTTGCCTGGCGTCGTCAATACTGCGGCGTGAAATCGCTCTGCCGTGACGGCGTGACGTATTACTTCATTGATAACGAATATTACTTTGGCCGCCCGGCGCTGTACGGCTATTATGACGACGGGGAACGCTTTGCCTATTTTTCCAAGGCCGTGATCGACATGATGAGCGAGCTGAACTACTACCCCGACATTTTGCACGCCAATGATTGGCAAACCGCGCTGGCAGTGGTGTATCTTGAAAAATTTTACCGGAGCGTGCCGGGCTATGGAGCAATAAAAACCGTTTTTACGATCCATAATATAGAGTATCAGGGGAAGTTCGGCTTTGAAATGATCGACGATGTGTTCGGTTTGCCGGAAGACAGCCGGACGCTGTTTGAATACAACGGCGGCGTCAATCTGATGAAGGCGGCCATCGAATGTGCCCGGCGTGTCAGCACGGTCAGTCCTCGCTATGCCGAGGAGATCCTGGAGCCGCCCCTGTCGCACGGACTGTATCATGTGCTTCGCGCGCACCGGAGCAAGTTGGTGGGCATTCTCAACGGCATTGATTATGATTCCTACAATCCCGAAACGGATTCGGCCTTGGCGGCCCATTACACGGCGAACACAGCCACCAAGGGAAAAGCGCTGGACAAAACCGCTCTCCAAAAGGAAATCGGACTGCCGGAGCGCCCGGTTCCTCTGCTGGCGATGATCTCCCGGCTGGCCGCGCACAAGGGGCTGGATTTGGTGCGGGAAATCGGCGGGCGCCTCCTTTCGGAGCATGACGTACAGCTGGTGGTGCTGGGTACGGGCAATGCGGAATACGAGGAATATTTTCGGTCGTTGGAGAGAGATTTTCCCGATCGGTGTCGGGCGCTGATTCGGTATGACCGCGCTCTTTCCCGCCGGATCTATGCGGCGGCCGACCTGTTCCTTATGCCCTCGCAGAGCGAGCCGTGCGGGCTGTCTCAAATGATCGCGTCGCGCTACGGGGCCATTCCCGTGACGCGGGAAACGGGAGGCTTGTACGATTCCATCCAGGGCTATTGGGAAAAAGACGGCGTGCTGTTGGGCAACGGCTTTACCTTTGCAGGGTACCGGAGCGACGAACTGTATGAACGGATCGGCGCGGCGTTGCAGCTCTGTGCCGATGCGAAAAAGAAAAAGGCCTTTGTCAAGAAGATTATGCAGGTGGACTTTTCCTGGCGGACGTCGGCCGAAAAATACAAGCAGATGTATGATTCCCTCACCTGACGCCCGCCGCTCCCGACACAGCGGAAAGGGAGCGGAGGAAGGCGTAAGTGTAAGCGCATAGCAAGCGCATAGCACATAAAAGAAGAAAGGAGATTTTCGCCTCAACGAAAGTCACAAAAAAGCCATGAACTATAAAACCGAAGAAAAAGTGATTAAGGAAAATATTGAAGCCAAGCTGTCAAGACATTTGGGCTGTACGCCGAGCGAGGCCGGACGGGAGCAGATGTACAAAGCCGTGGCACTCACGGTGAAGGACATTTTGACCGAAAAACGGGTGGACTTTCGCAACAGCGTCAACCGCGTGGGGGGCAAGCGCGTGTACTACATGTGCATAGAATTTTTGCTTGGCCGTTCCCTGAAAAACAATTTGTGCAATCTCGGCTTGGCGGAGGCCTATGAAAAGGTGCTGTCCGGCATGGGCTTCCATTTGGAGGATCTGTACGAATGTGAGCCGGACGCAGGCCTCGGCAACGGCGGACTCGGCCGTTTGGCCGCCTGCTTTATGGATTCGCTGTCGTCGCTTGACTACCCGGCCACCGGCTTTTCGCTTTGCTATGAATACGGGCTGTTTCGTCAGAAAATCATCGACGGCGTGCAGGTGGAAATGCCCGACAATTGGCTTCCGGGCGGCGAGGTGTGGCTGGTGCCCCGTACCGACCGCACGTTTACTGTTCGCTTTGGCGGCAATGTAAAGGAATTGTGGCGCAGCGACCGGTTGGAAATTGTTTATGAAGGCGCGGAGGAAATTGAAGCCGTGCCCTATGATATGATGATCTCCGGCAGCGACAGCCGCGCGGTCAGCCAGCTGCGCCTGTGGCGCGCCAAATCCAAGCGGCAGTTTAACATGGGGCTTTTCACGCAGGGACAGTATGCCAAGGCGCTGGAGGAGGACAACGACGCGGAAATTTTGACGAAGGTGCTGTATCCGTCCGATTCGCACCCGGAGGGAAAGCTGCTTCGCCTTTCCCAGCAGTATTTCCTGGTTTCCGCTTCGATGCAGAGCATTTTGCGCGATCACATGGCGGTGTACGGGCGGCTGGACAATTTGCCCGACAAGGTAGCCATTCATATCAACGACACGCATCCGGCGCTCTGTATTCCCGAATTGATGCGGATTCTTTTGGACGAATATGCCGTGCCGTGGGAAAAGGCCTGGGACATGGTGACAAGAATTGTTTCCTATACCAACCACACCATTATGCCCGAAGCGCTGGAAACGTGGAGAGAGGACTTGTTCCGTCTGCGCCTGCCTCGCATTTATGCTATTGTCAAAGAGATCAATGAGCGCTTCTGCCGCGAGGCCTGGCAGGCCTTCCCCGGCAATTGGGGACGCATTTCGCAGATGAGCATTGTCGGCTACGGGCAGGTGCGCATGGCCAACCTTGCCGTGGTCGGCTCCCATAAGGTGAACGGCGTATCCCGCCTGCACTCGGAAATTTTGCGCACCGATACGTTTAAGGACTTTGCCAAAATGTACCCCACGCGGTTTGATAACGTGACAAACGGCGTGGCGCATCGCCGCTGGCTTTGCTATTCCAACCCCGCGCTGGCCGCCCTGCTCGATGAGATCATCGGCCCCGGCTATCGCAAGAACCCGGAGGAATTGTCGGAGCTGAAAAAATACGCCGGCGACACGCAGGTTCTGGAATCCATTCGCAGTATCAAACACAAAAACAAGGTGCTTTTTGCGGAGCATCTTTACACCAAAACGGGCATCCGGGTGGATACCCATTCGATTTACGATGTGCAGATCAAGCGCATGCATGAATATAAGCGCCAGCTTCTCAACGCGCTGAACATCATTGCGCTGTGCAACGAAATCCGCGACAATCCGCAGGCGGATTTCCAGCCGATCACCTTCTTTTTCGGAGCGAAGGCCGCTTCGGGGTACCAGATGGCCAAGCGGATTCTGCAGTTGATTTGCCTGTTGGCTAAGGATATTGAAAAAGATCCCGTACTGCGTGAAAAGGTTCGCGTGGTGTTCCTGGAGGATTACAATGTGACGATGGCGGAGACGATTATTCCGGCGTCCGAGGTCAGCGAGCAGATTTCCATGGCGGGCAAGGAGGCCAGCGGCACCGGCTGTATGAAGTTCATGTTCAACGGTGCGCTGACGATTGGCACGTTGGACGGCGCCAATATCGAAATGATGGAGCGCGCCGGCTCCGAAAATATGTTTATTTTCGGGCTGAACCGGGATGAGGTCAATGAGCTTTGGACGAAAGGCTATCGTTCGACCGAGTTCTACGCCTCCAACGAAAAGCTGATGCGCGCGGTGGGATCCTTGACGCGCGGCTTTGGCGGCGAATCCTTCTCGGATATTACCAACTATCTGCTTTCGGGCAGCGGCGTGGCGGATCCTTATATGTGCCTGGCGGATTTTGAATCGTACTCGCAGGTACACAAACGCATGACGGAAATTTATCGGGACAAGCCGGTTTGGAATCGGATGTCCCTGATGAACATGGCGGGGGCCGGCTTCTTTGCGGCCGACCGAAGCATTGAGGAATATGCTGCCCGGATCTGGGGGATTAAACGCATTGCCCCCGATAAGAAATAAACGATTTTAAGAAACACAAACGGCGCGGCCGGGAAGCGGAAGCCGTGCGGTAGAAAAAAGGGGGAAAAACGAATGCTTTTGCGGTATGAAGACCGTCTTTGGACGGAGGTCGGGGCGGTTTCCATCCGAAAAAAGGCAGGCAAAGCCCGAAAGGATCGCACGGAAAAAAGCGCCTTTCCCGCCGGCACCGAGATTGTGATTTCGCTTTCCGTTTCCCGTCGGCTGGGGGACGGCGGCGCGGTGCTGCGGTTGGTTCCCGACGCGCTTTCCTCGGACAAGCCGGCAGAGGATCTTCCGATGTCGTATGAAAAGACCGAGGGGGATCGGGACTTTTACACCGTTTCCCTTTGCCTGCCCAAGGGGCTTTATGATTGGGAAATCCTTTTTCTGCGAGGCGCGGACACGCTTTTTACCAACAGCGTAAATCAGGTGGACTTTACCCTGAGCCGCCGTTCGGCAAAGCGGTTCCGGCTGTTGATTTACGAGGCGGAACGCAGGGCGCCGACGTGGTTTTACGGACAGACGATGTATCAGATTTTCCCGGATCGCTTTTTCCGGGGGAGCCGTCCCGTGCCGCTCCGGCCGGGCGCGGTGTCGGAGCCGGATTTTTCCGGCGGAACGCCGCCCTTTGCCGAGCATCCGGGGGATCGCCTGGAAAACAACGTGTTCTTTGGGGGAACGCTGTACGGCGTTGCGGAAAAGCTGGATTACCTTGCGTCGCTCGGCGTGGGAACCTTGTACCTCAATCCTGTGTTTGACGCGCCCTCCAATCATCGCTATGATACCGGGGACTATGAAACGGTGGACGCGATGCTGGGGGGAGAAAAGGCCTTGGCGGCTCTGCTGGAGGCCTGTCAGGCCCGTGGAATCCGCGTGATTTTGGACGGTGTGTTCAATCACACCGGCAGTGACAGCCGTTACTTTAATAAAAAGGGGCGCTACCCCGATCTCGGCGCTTATCAGTCCAAGGCCTCGCCGTATTACGGCTGGTATCGCTTCCGGCATTTCCCCGATGACTATGAGTGCTGGTGGAACATTGACATTTTGCCCCGGCTGAACCATGAAAACGAAGCCTGCCGCCGCTATTTTACCGATGCGGAGGGCATTGGAGCGCGTTACATCCGAAAGGGCATTGCCGGATGGCGCTTGGACGTGGCGGATGAGCTGTCCGACCGGTTCCTCGATGAATTTCGGGACAGCGTCAAAGCCGCTTCGGAGGGCGAGGCCCTGCTGATCGGGGAGGTTTGGGAAAATGCCGCCGATAAAATTGCCTACGGGAAACGGCGGCGGTATTTTCAGGACGGTCAGCTTGACAGCGTGATGAATTATCCTCTGCGCACCGCCATCCTTTCTTTCTGTACAACGGGGCAGGCCGAGCCGCTCTATCATACCCTGACAGAGCTGTATGCCTCCTACCCGGAGCCGGTTTGTCACGCGCTGATGAACCTGCTCGGCACGCACGACACCGAACGGGTGCTGACGGCGCTGGGCGACGGCTTGGATCCCGCCACGGCCGACCGGGCCGAAACGCTCACCAATGCCGAAAAGGCCGTGACGCGGCTTTCCCCGGACGTTCGCGCCGAGGCGTGCAAGCGGCTGCGCTTGGCCGCGACCATTCAATTTACCGTGTACGGAGTGCCTTCGATTTATTACGGCGACGAGGCCGGCATGGAAGGGTATGGCGATCCTTTTTGCCGCCGCGGCTTTCCGTGGGGCGGCGCGGAGGAATCGCTTACGGATTTTTATCGAACGCTGGGGGCGCTTCGCCGGCAGGAGAGCGTACTGCAAACCGGGCGGTTTTCCGCGCGGCTGTGGAATCCGCAGGTGTTGCTTTTTTACCGTTATGCCGAGTCCGCGCCCGGAACGCGCAAAGACGGGACACCCCAAGACGTCCGGTATGCGCCGGGCACCCTTCTGATTGCGGCCAATGGTGGCAGGGAGGCTTGTCCTTTGCCGCTGGACGGGCTGTATGAATCGCTTTTCACGGGGGAGATGTGCGAAAACGAGGTGCAGCTCCCGCCCTTTAGCGCCCTGGTGCTGAAAAAACGGGAGAGTAAGACGCGAAGAACGCGCAAGGCGCGTTCCCCTGCGAACGAATGAGAAGGCGCAGGGGCGAGACGCAACGTGTGAGGCGTAAGGCGCTGGGCGCCCGCAGGCCAGCGGCGTTCTCTTGGGGAAAGGGGACGCGGTTGCCGTTTGATTTCTAAGAAAGGCTGTCAGAGTTTATGGGATTGAAATCTCTTTTTCAAAAGAAAAACGATCCGTCCTCGGTGCGATACCGCCGGGAAATGGCCGAGCGGATTTGCGGCCATCATATCCGGTACGTGACCGAAAACCGGGACGGGGTGGACGAAGTGATTGGCCGTGACGGCGGCTTGAATGTGCGAAACGGGGAATTTTTGGTGTTTGCCTCGGCGGACGTGATCTTTCGCACCCCGGTGGACGAGCTGGAAGCGTGGGAGCTTTTGTCCAAGGACGGCGTGGTGCTGACCGGGCCGGATTTGGAGCATGGCGGCGTTCGCCGGACGATCATTGCCTATTACGTTTACTATCGTTGAAGACTAAAAAAGGGAGTGCTAAAAACGCATTTTGCGTTTTTTAGCACTCCCCATGATATTAGTCTCGGCGGCTGTGCGCGGAAAGGTCAGAAAGCAAGGACGCCGAGATGCTCCAGCAGAATTTTCAGACCGATGAGAAAGAGGATCGCGCCGCCGAACCCTTCCGCTTTGCCTTGCAGCTTGGCGCCGAAAAAGCGCCCGATGACCACTCCGATCAGGGAAAGCAGAAAAGTGGTACAGCCGATAATGGCCGCGCTGGAAACGATATTGACGCTGACCACCGCAAAGGCGATGCCGACCGCCAGCGCATCAATGCTGGTGGCAACGGCCATCAATAGCAGCTCCTTGATGTCAAACGCAGAGGCTTCGGGTTCTTCTTTTTCCGGGTGAAAGGAATCCCAAATCATTTTGATGCCGATAACGCTGAGCAACCCGAAGGCCACCCAGTGATCGAAGCGGGTAATGTATTGCTCAAACGCCGAGCCGAGAAGCCAGCCGAGCATCGGCATCAAGGCCTGAAACCCGCCGAAAAACAATCCGATGACAAGGCCTTGCCAAAGATTCAGCTTGGGCATTTTCAGCCCTTTGCAAACCGCCACGGCAAAAGCGTCCATGGACAGTCCGATGCCGATCAGCAGAATTTCCCAAAAACTCATGTTTCTTTTCCGTCCTTTTTTGAAATGATGGTGGCTTGCCATGAAAAGACAGCCTTCGTAAAAAGCATATGGAGGCACGCGCGAAAAAAGACGCCGAGAACCGGAAAAAACAGGAACCCCGGCATCTTCTCCGCGCGCGTCACCGCTCTCTGTAAACAGTTTCCGATTATAGCACACAGGGTTGACTTTGTCAATCGTTTTTCGACATTCGGCACGCCTTTTCCGTCCGACTTGCCGGCTTGCCGCCGCCCGCGGAAGGGAAGCCCACCCTCGCCGACTTGACTTTGCATGAAAAAAGGTATAAAATATAAAATATAAAAAGCGCGGCCGTTGCGCCGCGGGACCCAAGAAAAGGGAAAGAGAAAAGAGAAAGAGAAAAGAGGAAAGCATGGTAAACGTCACCTTTATCACAGTCGGGACACTCAAGGAGGACTATTGGCGGCAAGCCATGGCCGAATACGGCAAACGGCTGTCGGCGTACGGCCGATTCAGCACGGTGGAGCTGCGGGAAAGCCGATTGCCGTCCGAGCCGTCCTCGGCGGAAATTCACGCCGCGCTGGACGCGGAGGCGGACAAGATTTTGGCGGCAATCCCACCGCGCACCTTTCGTGTGGCGCTTTGCGTGGAAGGGCAGGGCGTTTCTTCGGAAAAGTTGGCGCAGAAATTGGAGCTGGCCTGCCAGACGCACAGCGGCCTTTGCTTTATTATCGGAAGCTCCTACGGCTTGTCGGAAAAGGTGAAAGCCGCCTGCGATTGGCGGCTTTCGGTTTCCGATTTGACCTTCCCTCATCAGCTGATGCGCGTGATTCTTGCCGAGGCGGTGTACCGCGCGTTCAGTATACAGAAGGGCGCCAAATATCATAAATGACACGGTCGGCGCGAGCGATGCAAGGCCCCCCGCGCGCTCTATAAAAAGGGAGAGTGAAAAGCTCATTTTTGCGCTTTTAACTTTCTCTTTTTATTTGGGCTTTATGCGTAAACAATCAGCGCAAGGAAAACGCAGGGCTTGTCGGACACGTTTTTCACAGCGTGTCCTTGCCCGGAGGACGTTACCGTAGTGTCGCCTTCCCGGACAACTACCTCCTCGCCGTTGTCGTTGTACACGGCACTGCCGCTGAGGAAGTGGAAAATCTCGCTTTCCCCTTCATGGACGTGATACCCGATGGAGCAGCCCGGCTCCAACCGAATGGTTCCGAACAGCCGCCCTTTTTCGTTCAATTCTTCTTTTTCCACAAAAGAAGTGGTGACAACGCTTCCGTCGCCGCCGCGCATGTTTTCGCGTGTTGTAACCGCATATTCGTTGGCTCTGCGAATCATAATTTGATAAATCCTTTCTTTGGCGCGAGGCTTCGGCTTCGCGCAATTTGATTTTTATTTTTAACGCTTGCTTTGGGGAAAGCGGCGGTTCAGACGGCAAAGCCGCCGTCCACGCCGAGAATCTGCCCAGTGATAAAAGAGGACGAACGACGGGCGAAAAAGCCCACCGCCTCCGCCACTTCCGCCGGCCGTCCCAGCCGCCCCACCGGGGTTTCGGATGCCAGCGCGGCCAGCGAAGCCTCGCCGAGCGCGCGGTTCATTTCCGTGTCGATCACGCCCGGCTCCACGCAGTTGACGGTGATGCCCGACGGGGCCAATTCCTTGGCCAGCGCCATCGTGAAACCGCGCAGGCCGGCTTTGGTGGCCGAATAAGCGACCTCGCAGGAGGCGCCGGTTTTGCCCCACATGGAGCCGATGTTGATGATCCGTCCGTATTTTTGCGCGATCATGTAGCGGGCGGCCGCCCGCGTGACATAAAAGGCGCCGGACAGATTGACCGACAGCATGCGGTTCCATTCTTCGGGGGTAAAGGTATCAAAAGGGCGAATGGCCGAAACGGCGGCATTGTTGACTACGACATCCACGCCCCCCATTTGCGCCGCCGCTTGCTCTACCGCGGCGGTCGCCGCCGCGGCGTCGGCAATATCGGCGCACAGCGAAAAGGCGCCGGTGCTCTGGGCCACGGAGGCCGCGGCCTCGCTGTTTTTTTCATACAGAAAGACAACGGGACAGCCCTGTGCCGTGAAATATTCCACGCAGGCCCGGCCGATGCCGCGCGAGCCGCCGGTGATAAGGACGCGCTGGGGGGAGGCCGACGTTTGCCCCTTGGCTTCCGAATTTCGTTCCGTTTTCATAGATTACGCTCCGTTTTGCTCCAAAGTAATGGTGGTGCCGTCGGTGATGAAAACCAGGGTGCCCTCCTGATCCGTGCGGTAGTAGGGGATTTTGTACTCGTCATAAAGCGCCAGCACCTCCGGGCTTGGCAGGTTGTACCGATTGTTCAGCCCGCAGGAGATGGCAATGATTTCGGGGGACAGCGTAGTGATAAAGGCTTCACTAGAGGAGGTTTTGGATCCGTGATGGCCGGATTTCAGAAAATCGCAATCCAGCTCTTGCGGCGAAAAGGCATCTAAGATTTTCTTTTCCACTTTTTTGGTGGCGTCGCCGGTGAAAACAAAGGAGGTTTCTCCGTATTCCATTTTCAAAACAACGCTGTAATCGTTTTTGTTGGTGCCGTAATCAATCGGATCGGGGGAAAGCACGGTAAAGTGCGTTTGGCCGAGATCGTAGGTATCGCGGAGAGAGGGATCAATCAGAGTGGCGCCGCTGCTTTCCAGCATATCGGTAAAGGTGGCCGAATAGCCGTAGTTTTCATAAATTACATTTTTTACGGTAAATTCGTCAAAGATCATTTTGGCCGAGCCGGTGTGGTCGTCGTGGGCGTGCGTGAGGACGAAATATTCAATTTCGGAAACGCCCTCGTCCTTCAGATATTTTTCAAGGTCTTTCCGACATTCGGGCGTTCCTGCGTCGATGAGCATATACCCGCTTTCCGTTTCAATGAGAATACTGTCCCCTTGACCGACATCAATGATGTGGACGGCGACAACGCCCGAAACCGGAGTTTTGGCCGGCGGCTCGGGGCCGAGACCGAGCGCCTTCAGGATGGCGTCGTAATTTTGCACCACGACGTAAGCGATGACCGCCAAAACAATCAGAAGAAGGATCGCGGTCGGCCATTTTTTCATTTTTTTATACGTTCGGTAGGCTTTTTTGACCGTGCGCACTTGCTTTTTTCGTTCTTTGTCGTTGCTGGTTCCGCTTTTTTTGTTGGGTGTTGGCATGACGTTGCGTTCCTTTCGGGCTTTTTGATGGATTTTGCTGTTTCGCTCGGCTCCGGGGCTTTGACCAGCGGCGGGAGCAAGAGGCGAAGACTACGCTATCATTATAGCCTATTTTTTTCTTCAAATCAAGAGATGTTTGCGTCCTTGCCTTGTTTTTTTACAATTTGTCACGAAAAATGAAAAAAGAGAAGCGGAGCGGCATAATAATAAGGGAGAAGAGAAGAAAAAAGAAACAACAGAGGCAGGAGGGAGCGCATATGCAACGGGATGTCAAGGAGCCGTGGCCGAAGGAAGAAGGGAAAAGAGAAGGAGAAGGAGAAGGAGAAGGGGAGAGCGGCAAGGCGCTTCGGGAAGCGCCCGGCGCGTCCGGGAGGGGCTTTTCGGTGGATTATCCGCTGTTGGCCGCCAAGCTGATTTGCCTTTTGGGGCTTCTTTGCTTGCTTTGGCTGATTTTCAAGTACGTATTGGTCGTTTTTCTTCCGTTTCTTCTGGCGTGGGGGCTTGCTTTCCTCGTTCATCCTGTCGCCGCGCGTCTTTCGGCACGGCTGCACCTGCCTCGAAAGCTGTGCGCGGCGGTGCTGATGACGTTGCTTTTGCTGGTTTTGGTCTTTTTGACAATGCTGGGGATTAACCGGCTGATTTTTGAGTCGGAAAAGCTGCTCAGCTTTTTGGCGGAGGACAGCGCGCACATCGGAGAAACGGTGGCCTCTTTCTTTGAAAAGCTTGCCTCCTTCGGCAACGGGGCGGACGGACATAAAATCCCGCTGTTTGAAAATCTTATGAAAATCGAGGCGCTCCGGGATTTTTGGGAAAATATTGATTCCATCATTGCGGGGGCGCTGTCGGACGCCGTGAAAACCCTGACGCGGGGGATTCCCTCGCTGATCGTGGCCTTCCTTGGCCGCCTGCCCTCTTTTTTGCTGTTCCTTTTGGTGATGCTTCTCTCCTGCTTTTACTTTTGCCTGGATTTGCCTCGGATTCACAGCGCGTGCCTTTCCCTTTTGCCAAGACGTTGGCAAGCGCACGTGCCGGCACTCAAAAAGCGCTTTGCCGGGACGGCCGTGCGGTATTTGCGCGCCTACCTGCTTTTGATGAGCCTGACGTTTTGCGAGCTGTTTGTCGGCTTTTCGATTTTGCACGTTTCGTACCCCCTGCTTTTGGCGCTGGTCGTGGCGGTGGTGGATATTCTGCCCGTGCTGGGCGTGGGGAGCGTGCTGATCCCGTGGGCGGCGGTCGAGCTTTTGTTCCTGCGCAATTATCCGCTCGGCTTCGGGCTGGCGATCCTCTATGCCATTGTCGTGGTGGTGCGGCAGATTACCGAGCCGCGCGTCGTGGCAGGCAGTCTCGGATTGCACCCCTTGGCCACCGTGGTCGCCATGTATGCCGGCTTGCGGTTTCTGGGCTTTTTTGGCATGCTGCTCGGCCCGATGGCCCTGATACTCGGCAAAATTCTGTTCGGACGGCCGAAGGCCGAGCCGGGCGGGAAGCCTGAGGGGCGGGAACACCCTTGACAGGCCGTGCCGGGCGTGGTATACTGAACCCGAAAAAGAAAAGGGAAACGGAAACGGAAACGGAAACGAAACCGAACCCGAAAGGAACGGTTGCCGGGGAGAGCAGAATGGAAACAGAGAAAACCAATCCGAAAACAGAGGAAATGACCGCCGGGAAAAAGCCCTCGGCCGGGGAAGGGGCAAAGGGAAGCGACGACGGGCGGCTGGCCATCGTTTATCGGGACAATGTCCTTTGCGTCTGCGTAAAGCCGGCCGGGCTGGCTACCGAGAGCGCGCAGCCTGACGCCGATACCGTGGCGCGTCGGCTGGCGCGGCAGCTGTCCTCCGATTGGGCGGCAAAGGACAACGGAGGTGCCTTGCCGTACGTGGGGACAGTGCATCGGCTGGATCAGGTGACAGCCGGCCTTATGGTGTTTTCGCTGTCCCCCAAAATCACGGGCAAGCTGTCCGAGAGCTTTGCCAACCGCCTGACGGAAAAGGAATATTGGAGCGTTGTTTGCGGCGTGCCGACCCCGGAGAGCGGCGAGATGAAGGATTTGCTTTTCCGGGACGCTTCCGCCAATAAAACGTACGTGGTGCGGCGGATGCGGTGCGGCGTTCGCCCGGCCGAGCTGACGTATCGGACGCTGGCCACGTGCGAAAGCGGCTTTGGCTTGCTTTCTTTGGTTTCCGTTCGGCTGGGAACCGGACGGACGCATCAGATCCGGGTGCAGTTTGCTTCGCGGCAAATGCCGCTGTTCGGCGACGGCAAATACGGCTTTTCCAAAGGGAACGCGGCCGGGCCGGAGACGGCAACGGTGGCGCTGTTGGCACGCCGCCTGGCCTTTGTCCACCCCGTGACGAACCGAAACATGGAGTTTTCGCTCCCCCGGCCGGAGGGCTTTCCGTGGACGCTGTTTGCCGACGTGACTTTGGAGTCTTGAGCCGAGGCCAATGCCGCCAAGGCCAATATCGTGGGGCTGTTGAAAAGCTCGATGCTTTTCATAGCCCCTCCAAAAGGCCGGTCGGGATTCCGGCCTTTTGGGCGCGAGCTTGGTCGGTTTTGCCTTTCATATCTTGCCTTTTCGTTTTTCTTGGTGGCAAAACGGCGGCGCTTTGCCGCCGAGGCCAATGTCGTGGAGAACCGAAAAACTCAGAATGAGTTTTTCGGCTCTCCCCCTTTCAATTTCAATGCATATTTTTTTGGCACCCCCCTATTTACAAACCGGGAAAATAGTGTTATAATGAAGAATCCAATCATTGAATGCCGCGCCATCCGCTTTTTTCGTGCGTTTGAGAGAAAAACTCCGAAATCCGAAAGAAGAAAAGCCGGGGTTCCTGAAATATCCCCGTGGATAGGCTGTCGGCGCTTTTATCGCCGGCTTTCCTTTTTGAAGAAAAAAGCGAGAGGTGAGAGGCGAGAGGCGCGAGGCGAGAGAAGGAAGATAAAGAGGTGAATCCATACCAGTGAAATCCAAATCCAAAAAAATCAGTGGGCGAACCCTGTTCCTTGTGACGTGGATCGGGCTGATCCTTTTGCTCCTGGCGGCCATTTTTATTGTCGGGCTTCCGAGTGGCGAAAAGTCGGAGAGCGTGAAGGAAGTCATGCGCGACGGTGTACTGCACGAGAGGGACAAGGTGTCGTTTTTCGGCCTTGCGGTCAATCCGGCGGTCGTTTCGGCCTATATCGTGACGGCGGTGCTGCTGCTTCTCGCCGCGGTGCTGCGGATCTTCGTGATCCCGAAATTCCGCGACATTCCGGGAAAGCTGCAGAGCGCCATCGAAATCCCGGTGGAATTCTTTTCCTCGCTGGCCGGGAAAAACAGTCCGCATAAAACCGGGTTTGTCGGTTGCTATATTTTCAGCGCGGGACTTTACATCGCGTTCAGTACGCTTTTTGAGCTGTTTGGCTTCCAGATTGTCAATTTGGCCGGACGCTCCGAGGCCTTGCCTGCACCGCTGGCGGACATTAACGGCGCCATCGGCATGGGCTTGCTTTCCTATCTCGTGATTTTCGGCGCGGGCCTGTTCTGCAACGGAATCAAGGGAGGGGTTAGCGTTCTGAAAGACTTTTCCTTGCCGATTTCCATGAGCTTTCGTCTGTTCGGCGCTCTGCTCAGCGGGCTTCTGGTGACGGAGCTGGTCTATTATTACGTGTCGCTGAGCTTTGTTTTGCCGGTTCTTGTGGGAATCCTGTTTACACTGCTTCACGCGGTGATTCAGGCCTATGTGCTGACAACGCTGGTTTCCATTTTCTATGGAGAAGCGGTGGAGCCGAGAAAGAAAAAACAGCCGAAGCCGCGGAAAGAACCAAGGGATCGCAACGCCTTGGACGCTCCGATGCCGGCCGAAAAGAAGGGCTGAAGCCGAAGCGCTTGCCGGAAAAAGCCGCGTTTGCGCGCAAATGCGCATAAGAAATCGTATATTATAAAATTCATACGGAATATCAAATATCAATTGCAAAGAAAGGCGTTTTTCGGGAAGGCCCCGGAAAACAGATGGTACTGCTTTATGAAAAACTCAAAAATTCTTGCTGTTTTAATGGTCTTGGTTCTCTCGCTTTCCTTGGCCTTTGTCGCATCGCTTTCGCTTTCGGCCGCTGAGGAAGCACCGGCTTCGACCGAAGCCGCCCCGGCTCCCGAAACCAAAACGGAAGAAAAAGCGGATAACAGCACCGGACTCAAGGCCATTGCCGCGGCCGCCGCTGTGGCCATCGTGGCAACCGCGGGCGCCATCGGTATGGCCATTGCCATCGCCAAGAGCACGGACGGCATGGCGCGTCAGCCGGAAGCGGCTTCCAAAATCAACTCGGCGATGATGCTCGGCTTGGTCTTTATCGAGACGGCGATCATTTATTCGCTGATTGTGGCCATTCTGATTATCTTTGTGCTTTAATTCCGAGAGCAACAAAGAGAACCGAATAAAAAGAAAAGAGAGTTTGGTAGAGAGGAAACGGTTATGCCGCTGAATATTGATTTTTTGCAGGTGCTTTTGCACATGCTGAACTTCGTGATCTTGGCCGGCGGTCTTTCGCTTCTGCTCTTTCGCCCCGTCAACCGCTTTTTGACCGAGCGGCGGGAGCGTTTGGAAAAGCAGGCGCAGGAAAACGAAGCAAAAGCCAGGGAAAACGAAGCTTTGAAGGCCGAGTATGAGCAGAAAAAGGCCGAGATTGCAGCCGAAATGGACGCTATGCGGAAAAAGACCGAAAAGGAAACGGTTCGCATCGCCAAGGAATATATGGATGAGGCGAAAGAAAAGGCCGACGCCATCGTGGCGGCCGCGGAAAAGGAAGCCGAGGAGCGCAAGGAGCAGATTTTGGATTCGGCGCAGGCCGAGATCGGAGAATTGGTGCTTGCGGCCGCGACAAAGCTGCTTGGCGACACGGTAACCCCCGAGCGGAACAGCGCTTTGTACGATGAGTTTATCCGTCGGGCGGATCAGAGCGTGACAGATAAGAGAGGCTCCGAATGATGGAGCGCACAGGAGAAAAGGACGTGCGGAACGACGTGACGCTCGTTTCGGACGGGCAAGAAGAAAACGAAAACGCACTGCGCGTGGAGATTCAATGTATCATCCCTCCCTCGGCCGAACAGCTGGAGAAGATCAAGCGCTTTATGCAGGCCGAATATCATACGGAGCCAATTGCGTTTGTGATCAAAAAGGATCCCTCCGTGGTGGGCGGCTTCCGCATTTTTGTGGGCGACGACAATTATGATTGGAGCACACAGGGGCGGATTCGCCAATTGAGGAAATCCTTTCAGGCGCTTCGCAAGGAATATCGGCAGGAAAACATCATTGCCCTGTTCCGGGAGGACATTGAAAAGTTTGAGCTGGATCCCGGTCATCAGCAGGTCGGCTCGGTGCTGACCGTAGGGGACGGCATTGCCGTGATTGACGGCCTCCACGATGTGGCTTATGGCGAGATTGTGCTGTTTGATTCCGGCATCAAGGGGATGGTGCAGGACATTCGGGCCGACGGAACGACGGGCATTATTTTGTTCGGCGACGACGGGGAGCTTTACGAGGGCGCCCGCGTGATGCGCACCCGCCGAACGGCCGGAATCCCGATCAACTCCCGGATCCTCGGACGCATGATTGATCCGCTGGGCAAGCCGATTGACGGGCACGGCGAGATCGGGGCGAAAAATTATTACCCCATTGAACGGCCGGCTCCCGGTATCGTGGATCGTCAATCGGTCAATCGGCCGATGGAAACCGGCATTCTTACGATTGATTCCATGTTTCCTATCGGACGCGGCCAGCGCGAGCTGATTATCGGAGACAGACAAACGGGCAAAACGTCGATTGCCGTGGACACGATCCTCAACCAAAAGGGGAAAAATGTTGTTTGCGTGTATGTGGCGATCGGACAAAAGGCAAGCTCGGTGGCGAAAGTGGTGACGACGCTGACCAAGGCGGGCGCGATGGAATATACCGTGATTGTTTCCTCGCCGGCCAGTGATCCGGCCTCTCTGCAATACATCGCCCCCTACGCCGGGTGCGCGGTGGCCGAGTATTTTATGTACCGCGGACGGGATGTGCTGATCGTTTACGATGACCTTTCCAAGCATGCGGTGGCCTACCGGACGCTCAGCCTCCTTCTGGAGCGCGCGCCGGGGAGGGAGGCCTATCCGGGCGATGTGTTTTACCTTCATTCCCGCCTGTTGGAACGGGCGGCGCAGCTTTCGTCGGAATTTGGCGGAGGAAGCATGACGGCACTGCCGATTGTGGAAACGCAGGCCGGGGACGTGTCGGCTTACATTCCGACCAACGTCATTTCCATTACCGACGGCCAGCTCTTTTTGGAAAGCGAACTGTTTTTTAGCGGCCAGCGCCCGGCTGTCAACGTGGGACTTTCGGTGTCCCGTGTCGGCGGGGCGGCGCAGACCAATATTATGAAGAAATCGGTTGGCTCGTTCCGGCTGGATCTGGCGCAGTACCGTGAAATGCAGGTCTTCTCTCAGTTCGGGGGCGAGCTGGATGAACGCACGGTGCGCGAGTTGAAATATGGCGCGGGCCTGATGCAATTGCTCCGCCAGCCAAACCATGCGCCGATGCGCCTTTGGGAGCAGGTCGTAACGCTGATGTGCGCCCGGGAAAGACTGTTTTTGGATGTCCCGGTGCAAAGCATTTCGCGTTGCCAAAAGGGACTTTTGGACTATATCGAGCGGGAGCATAGCCGCACCGCCTTGGAAATCGAGCACGGACAGGTGTATTCGGAGGAAATCCACGCCCGCGTGATCGAAGCGGCTAAAACGTATATACACGAAATTTTTCAGTGAGAATCCGGGCGATTTGAAAGCAAATTTGAAAGCAAAGCGGGGGGAGGGAAACCAACATGGCAAACGCCGGTGAAATCAAACAGCGGATGAGCAGCATTGCCGAAACGAAAAAAGTGACGGACGCCATGTATATGATTTCCTCTGTCAAGTTGCGCCGCGCCAAGCGGGAGGTGCAAAGCACCGAGCCGTATTTTCGGGCGCTGAAAGAAGAAATCAGCGAGCTGTTTCTTTACATTCCCACGACCGATAGCCGCTATTTCCATGTGCCGACGCCGGCGCCGGGCGCGCATATGAAGCATGGGATTCTTCTTGTGACCGCGGATAAGGGCTTGGCCGGCAGCTACAGCCTGACGGCGATCCATGTGGCGGAGGCCTATATGCGGCGCCATCCGCAAACGGAGCTGTTTATCATCGGGGAGTACGGGCGACAGTATTTCTTGTCGCACCATCTTCCCTTTGTGCCCGATTTCTTTTATCCCGCGACCTTTCCCTCGGTGTGGGAGGCACAGCGGATTTGTATGGATCTTTTGGAATATTTTGATGACGGGCGATTGGATGAGATCAATATTATCTATACCGACTACAAATCAGGGACAACCAGCGAATGCAAGCGCAACTGCCTGTTGCCGTTGGAGCGGAGCCGGTTTTATTCCCCCGACCGCGGCAAGGCCGTGTCGGATAAGGAGTTTTACCCCGATCCCAATACGGTGCTTACCGAAATTATCCCGAGCTATCTGACGGGCTTCATTTACAGCTGTCTTGTGGACAGCTATTGCAGTGAGCAGGAGGCGCGCATGACGGCCATGAGCGAGGCCGGGGAAAACGCCGACGAAATGCTGCGGAATTTGCGTGTGCAGTATAACCGTGTGCGACAGGCGGCGATTACGCGTGAAATGACGGAGATTGCGTCGGGCGCAGCCGCCCTGCGGCGCAAAAAGCGCTTCGGTGCCTTGACGGCAGAGGCTTCCTTGACACAACAGCAAAGGGAGGAAAAATAGCATGGCGACCGTGAAAGCGGAAGAAGAAATCGTGGAAAGCGCGCGCGTAAGTGCGGGCGAAAACGAGAAAGAAAGCAAAAAAACAGAAAAAAGCACAGAAAATGAAATCAAAGCCAAAGCCGAGCGAAAGAGCGGAAGCCAAGGGGAAGAAGATCCGGCAGGGGAGCGCCACACGGGACGGATTGCCGGCGTGGGCGGACCGGTGGTGGACGTGCAGTTCGAAAAGGGCTGCTTGCCGCGGATCCGCGAAAAGCTGTATGTGACCTTGCACGGAGAAGTCCGTGTGATGGAGGTGGTTCAGCATATCGGCGCCGGATGTGTGCGTTGCATCATGCTCAGCCCCGGCGAGGGGCTTTGCCGCGATCTTGAGGTGGTGGCCACCGGCGCAACGATTTCGGTGCCCGTGGGCGACTCGGTGCTGGGACGCATGTTCAACGTGCTCGGTCAACCCATTGACGGCGGCGATTCGGTGCCCGCTGACACGCCCCGGCGCAGTATCTACCGCGCCGCCCCCTCCTACGCCGAGCGGAAAACGACCGAGGAGGTGCTGGAAACCGGCATCAAGGTTATCGACCTTTTGGCTCCTTATTCCAAAGGGGGAAAAATCGGCCTGTTCGGGGGCGCCGGCGTGGGCAAAACGGTGCTGATCCAGGAGCTGATCCACAACATAGCCACCGAGCACGGCGGCTATTCGGTTTTCACCGGCGTGGGCGAACGGAGCCGGGAGGGCAACGACCTCTGGAGCGAAATGAAAGAAAGCGGCGTGATTGCCAAGACGGCGCTGGTGTTCGGGCAGATGAACGAGGTGCCGGGCGTGCGTATGCGCGTGGCGCTGTCGGGGCTTTCCATGGCCGAATATTTCCGCGACGAATGTCATAAGGACGTCCTTTTGTTTATCGACAACATTTTCCGCTTCATTCAGGCGGGCAGCGAGGTTTCCACCCTGCTGGGCCGCATGCCGTCGGCGGTGGGCTACCAGCCGACGCTGGCGAACGATCTCGGCGAGCTGGAGGAGAGGATTGCCTCTACGCAAAACGGCTCGGTTACTTCGGTGCAGGCGATTTATGTGCCGGCGGACGACCTGACCGATCCCGCCCCGGCCACCACGTTTGCCCATTTGGACGCAACCACGGTGCTGAGCCGCAAGATCGCGGAGCTGGGTATCTATCCGGCGGTGGATCCGCTGGCCTCCTCCTCCCGTGCCTTGGAGGCGCAGGTGGTGGGAGAAGAACATTATCAGGTGGCGCGCCGTGTGCAGGAGCTTTTGGAGCATTATAAAGAGTTGCAGGACATCATCGCCATTCTCGGCATGGATGAGCTGAGCGAGGAGGACAAGCAGGCGGTGTACCGCGCCCGCAAGATTCAGCGCTTCCTTTCCCAGCCCTTCAGCGTGGCCGAAAAGTTTACCGGAGTGCCCGGCGTTTATGTGCCGCTGGCGGAAACCGTGCGCGGCTTTAAGGCCATTGTGGACGGCGAAACGGACGACTTGCCCGAGGCGGCCTTCTTCAACGTGGGTACGATTGATCAGGCGAGAGAAAAGGCGCGAACCATCGAGCAAACCAACTAAGGCGGCAGAACGGACTGCCTGCCGTGAAATTTTGCAAAAAGGAGGCGGCGGAGGAAAATGAGGAGCTTTCCCTTGGCAATTTTGTCCCCCGAAAGGGCGTTTTTTGTGGGCGACTGCGTTTCGCTGGTGATTCCGATCAGTGACGGTATGCTGGGCATTATGGCGGGCCATACGCCGCTGACGGCGGCGATCCGGGACGGCGAGGTGGCGTACACTTTGCCCGACGGACGGCGTGAAATCTGTGCCGTGACGCGCGGAATGGTGAGCGTTTCGGCGGCCGGGGTGCGCCTGCTTTGTGAATCGGCGCTGGCCCCCGATGAGATTGACGAGGCGGCCGAAAAACGCCGGATTTAAGCGGAGCTTTTGCACCTCAAGGAAAAGCAAGGACATAAGGATTTTCTGATGACGCAGCTTGCGTTGGCCAAGGCGATCAACAACCTCAAGGTCAAGCGGCACGACGCCATGAAAATCAACCATCAGTAAATCCGGTCAAGGCTTCCGACCGCGGCGGGACTGCGCCGCGGGAACCGCAAAAATCAGAACGCAGAAAGTAAAACGCAGAAAACAAAACGCAGAAAAAAGGATGGCTGAAATTTACCCGTACAAATCCGTGCTTTATGGGCTTGTACAGTAAAATTTCAGCCATCCCCTTGTTTTTTGAACGATTGTGGATTCAGTTCATGGTGCCGGCCTCCAAGGCAAATAAGCGCTCTACCGAGCGGCGCAAAAGCGGATGGGCCGCAAGAGAGGGATCGGACGAAACCAGCGCCGCGGCATCGGCAACGGCTTCGGTAAAGAGCGAGGGATCGTCGCAAAGCTCGGCCAAGCGCAGACGCAGACCGCCGCTTTGGCGGATGCTGTCGGCGGCGCCTGTGCGAAAGAAATCGCCCGGCCCGCGCAGGGCAAGATCCTGCTCGGCAATGGCGTAGCCGTCGTACAGCGTGCAAAGCGCATGCAAACGCTGGCCGGAGGGGGAGGTGTTTCCTTTCGCCGCGGCGTCCGACACCAGCACGCAGTAGGATTTTCTCGTTCCGCGGCCGACGCGGCCGCGCAGCTGATGAAGCTGAGAAAGGCCGAAGCGGTCGGCGTTTTCGACAATCATCAGGCAGGCGTTGGGCACGTTGACGCCGACTTCAATCACGGTGGTGGAAACCAGAATCTGCACCCGCCCCTCGGTAAATTCCTGCATGACGGATTCTTTTTCCGCGCTTTTCATGCGCCCGTGCAAAAAAGCCACGTGAAATTGCGGGAAGCGGGCGGCCAGCTTTTCGGAAAATTCCACGGCTGTTTTGAGAGGGGTGCGGCCGTCCCGACGAATGGAGCCGTCGGACGAAATGTCGGAAAGCGACAGCGCGCCGTAGCCGGCTTCTTCCTCTTCCGGTTCCTCGACCGCCGGGCAGACAATGTAAACCTGTCCGCCGGCGTTGACTTGCTTTTCAATAAAGGCTTCTAAACGGGGACGGTAACTCTCGTCCACGGCAAAGGTGTCAACGCGTTGCCGTCCGGGTGGCATGGTGCGGATGCGGGAAATGTCCAGATCGCCGTATAGAATCAGCGCCATGGAGCGCGGAATCGGCGTAGCGCTCATGACCAACAAATGCGCACGGGCGTTTTTGCCGGCCAGCGCCGCGCGTTGCCCGACGCCGAAGCGATGCTGTTCGTCGGTGACGACAAGACCGGGGGCGGCAAAGTCCACCCCATCGGACAGCAGCGCTTGCGTACCGATGACAACAGGCAACCGTTCGGAAGGCTCGGCGGCGATCAAGGCCTGCCGGATCTTTTTCTTTTGGGCGGCGGGCGTGGCTCCGATCAGGAGCGCGCAGGGAATCCCCATGCGGCCGAACAAGGCCGAAAGATCGGCAAAATGCTGTCGCGCCAGAATTTCGGTGGGCGCCATCAGAACGGCCTGTCGCCCGTTTTTGACGGCGACATACATGGCGGCGGCGGCGCAAACGGTTTTTCCGCAGCCCACGTCGCCCACCAGCATGCGGTTCATGGGAACATCCTTTTGCATGTCGCATAGAATTTCCCCGACGGCGTTCTTTTGATCGGGCGTGAGCCGGTAGGGAAGCGACGCGAGAAAGGCATCCAGCGACGTATCGGAGCATATCGGCGCGCCGTGGGGACGATCCAGCCGCTTGGTCATGGACATCCCGACGGAAAAATGGAAAAATTCATCGTAGATCAGCCGTTTTTTGGCGACGGCCAGCGCCCGGTAGTCGTCGGGAAAATGAATGCTTCGGAGCGCCTCGATTAAGGAGCAAAGGCCGTGGCGCGCCAGCAGCTCGCCCGGAACGGGATCCTCGATGGTGTCCCCCACCAGGGAAAGCGCCGTCAGAACGGCGGCCGACAATTGCTTGCCGTTCAGCCCCTCGGTCATCCGGTAGACCGGCACAAGCGCCGGCGGGGGCGAGGCCTCGTTCCAAGGCTCACAGACGGGGGAGGAAAGGGCAAAGCGCTTTCCGGTGCGTTCCACCCGGCCGTAAAAGCGAAATTCCGCGCCAAGCGGAAATTTGTCTCGCAGATAGGGCTGATTGAAAAAGGTGATTTCGGCGGTGCCGCTTTCGTCGTAGGCGCGAAATTTTAACAAAGACATGCCGCGCCGGACGGTTGTACAGCGAGGCTCCGTGCCGACGGTGAGGAGCAGGGCGCATTTTTCGCCCGTCATGGCCGCTTCAAACAAAGAATGAATATCGCCTCGGTTTTCGTAGGCTCTGGGATAATGGTGCAAAAGATCGCCCAGCGTGAAGATGCCTAACCGCGCATACGCGGCCGCGCGAACCTGACCGACACCGGGCAGGGCGCGCACGGAGGTGTCGGGCGACAGCGTACCGCCGCGCGGGGAGGATTCTTTTTCAATAGGACGCCGGGTTGCGTCGGGCATGGCCGCCACCGCCTTTCGTTTTTTCATGCTTCATGCTTCATGCTTCATGGGAACCCCATATTCTTTATTTTATTATACACGTCCGTGCCGTTTCTGTCAAGAAAAAAGCAACAGCGCGGGCGCGAAGGCTCCGAAAAGGCAAGTGCGGCGGTCGGGTTTTCGCTGATCCAAGGGTGCGACAAGACCGGGATTTGGCTGTCAGCCCAAGAGCCACCGCGTGGCCAACGCAACGCCGTAAGCGAGGGCAAGGCGGCCAAAGCCGATTCGCCAAAGCCGCTTTCCCCAGCCAAGTTCCCGCGCCTCGGCGACGACAGCGGCGGCGCAAGGGGTGTAGAGAAGAATAAACACGGCGAGAGCGCCCCCCGCGCCGGGGGAGAGAAGCGCGGCCAGGGCGCCGGGGAGCACCGAAGCGTCGGTTCCCAGCAAAACGCAGAGAGTGGAAACCACCGCCTCTTTGGCCGAAAGCCCTGCCAGCAGGGCGGCACAGATTCGATGGTCGTTAAGGCCGAGCGGCTTTAAGAGGGGCGACAAAACCCGGCCGAAACGGAACAGAAAGCTCGCCTGCGGATCGCTCGGGCAAAAGCCGGAGGGGCCGAGAACGGAGAGCAAATACACAGCGGCGGAGGCCGGCAGGATGATGGTAAAGGCGCGGCGGAAAAAATCCCCGGCCCGGTAGAGCGAAAGCCGGAGCGCTTGGGAAAGCGACGGCAAACGGTAGTCGGGAAGCTCCAAAAGAAAGGAGGCGTCCTCGCCGCTTGAGCCTTCGGCACTCCCTCGGCTTTGCCGCGGCGCCGAAAGAACCGAAAGAAGGAGAAACAGCAGCAAACCGAGCAGGTAAAGTCCGGCAATGGCAAGCCCGCCCTGCCGTCCGAAAAAGGCGGCGGCCAATACGGAGTAAATCGGCAGCTTGGCTCCACAGCTCATAAACGGAACAAAAAAGGCCGTGCGGCGGCGCACACGCGCTTCGGGAAGGGTGCGGACGGCCAGCATCGCAGGGACACTGCACCCAAAGCCGAGCAGGAGGGGAACGGCGCTTTTTCCGTTCAGACCGAGGCGGCGAAAGGGCTTGTCAAAGAGAAAGGCCGCGCGCGCCAGATACCCGCAATCCTCCAAAAGGGAGAGGAAAAAGAGCAGCGTCAGCACGGTGGGGAAGAAAGACAAAACCGAAAGAACGCCCCCGAGCAGACCGTTGCACAGAAAATCGCTCCAAAATCCGGCGCGGAGTCGGCCCCGGCACCCGGCGATGATTTTCGTGAACCCGGCGGCCGTCAGGGCCGTCAGCGGATCGCCGATCAGCGAAAAGGAGAGAAAGAAAATCAGGCAAAGGCCGAGGAAAAACAGGGGAAAGCCCGTCAGTTTGCCGACGGCAATCCGGTCGATGCGCCGGGATATGCGGGCACTTCGGCTTTCCGCGGGCGCATGGAGACAACGGGCGCAAGCCCTGTCGATTCGGCGATACCGAAGCGTTGTCTCGCGGAGAAAGCGCAAACAGTCCGTCGGCGTTTCCATCGGAGAGAAAGGAGGCGGGCGAGGGGAGCGCGGCTTTGCCCTTGCGCCGTCTTGCATGACCGAAAGCGCCGTTTGCACCAGCGCTTCGATCCCCTCCCCGGTGCGTGCGCTGATGCGGACAAAGGGAAGCCCAAAGCAGCGGGAAAGCGCCTGCTCGTCTACCGTGCCGCCGCCCGCCGCCAGCAGATCACAGCAGTTCAGGGCGACCACCATGGGGAAGCCGCACTCGGCTAAGGCAAGCGTCAGGTACAGACCGCGGGAAAGGCTGGTGACATCAATGACCTGGATTACACAATGAATCGGCAAACGAAACAGCGCCGCCGCGGCGGCTTCCTCGTCGCCGCTGAGGGGGCGTAACGAGTACATCCCCGGCAGATCGGTCACGGTGACGGGCGGCAGAGGCGCCTCTTTGGGGGAAAACCGACCGGCCAGCGAGGGCAAAAGAATCCCGTCCAGCGTTTCCACCGTGACGCCGGGGTAGTTGCCCGTGTGCGCCCGGCCGCCGGTGAGCCGGTTAAAAAGGGAGGATTTCCCGCCGTTGGGGTTGCCGGCCAATACGATTCTCATGGGTTTTCCTCCGGCCGGATGGCAATGGCGGCGGTTTCACTGTCCCCAAGGGTGATTTCATAGCCGCGCAGGCGATAACGGCGCGGCGAGCCGAGGGGCGCGGCCGCCAGGGCCAGCACACGTGTGCCCGGCACGAATCCCATTTCCGCCAGACGGCCGATGCGTCGGAGCGAGGCGCTTTCTTGGGGGACGTCTCCCTTCGGGCACCTTGGGAACGACGCTTTTTTTTCGTCTTCCCCTTGCCCTTTCGGCGCGGCGGGCGCTTGCGGCAGAATATACCCGGTGATCGTGCCGTACTTGCCGATTTTTAACTCGCTGAGTGTCATTCCTCCGACCTTGGCTTTCGCAAACGAAAGCCCCTTTCTTTTGGCATGGCCCCGGCGGCCTGCGGGCGAGGGGCTCTGTCCCAATGTATGCGCGGCGGCCGGAGTTTATTTGCTTTTCTTTCTTCTTTCTTCTTTCTTCTTTTTCAAGCGGTGAGAGCGAGGCGCGCCTGCAAAAAAAGTGTGAACAAAAAATAAAATAATAAGGAAATCTATTGACGAAATCTCTTTTTTCCATTAGAATGAAGAA
>CAKSIP010000016.1 GCA_934462825.1 uncultured Eubacteriales bacterium
TTATTCAGCGTGACCCCCGTAACGTCAACCGTCGGAACGCTTACCGTCACCGTGCAGAACGCGGTTTTGCCGTTGGATGTCGTAACCGTTACGGTTGCAATTCCCGCCCCCTTTGCGGTCACAACTCCGTTTTCCACGGTGACAACCGAGGAATTGGGAGAATACCATGTCACGCTCAGATCGGTCGCGTTCGCAGGCGTCACCGCCGCAGTCAGCGTGGCGCTTCCGCCAACCGTCAGCGAAAGTTCTGTCTTATTCAGCGTGACCCCCGTAACGTCAACCGTCGGAACGCTTACCGTCACCGTGCAGAACGCGGTTTTGCCGTTGGAGGTCGTAACCGTTACGGTTGCAGTTCCCTCGCCGACCGCCGTAATCCTTCCGTTCTCCACCGTAGCAACCGACGGATCGGATGAGCTCCACATCACCGACTTATCCGTTGTATCGTCCGGCACAACCGTTGCGGTCAGCACGCCCGTATTTCCGACCACCAGCGACATGGTTGATCTGTCCAATGTAACGCCCGCCGCGATGACAACCGAATTTCTCACCGTAACGGTACAGGTTGCAGCTTTTCCGTTGGAGGTCGTCGCAATCACCACCGCCGTTCCCGCCTTCTTTGCGGTCACGATTCCGTTTTCAACCGTTGCAACCGCCGTATCCGAGCTTGTCCATGTTACGGTTTTGTCCGTTGCGTCGGCAGGCATAACGGCAGCAGTCAATACCTCCGTATCTCCGACAACCAACGACAGGGCCGGCTTGTCAAGAGAAATGCCCGAAACCGCGACCGTTGAACTCGTTACGGTGACCGTGCAGATTGCGGTCTTGCCGTTGGAAGTTGTCGCGATAATCACCGCTGTCCCCGCTCCGGCTGCAGTAACCGTCCCGTTGACTGCCACGGCAACCGCAGGATTGGAAGACGAGTATGTAATGCTTTTATCGGTCGTATTGGATGGCAGTACCGTTGCGACCAACGCCACAGTGTCTCCGACCGTCATCGTGACAGCCGCCTGATCGAACGAAACCGTTTCAGCAGCGATCTCGGGCGTCCGCGTTTCCTCCGGCTTGAACGCGGCATCCGTTACCGTTGCCTTTCCCGATGTTTCGGCAGGCGTATCACTTCCCTTGTTGCAACTTGTCAGAATAACGCCCGAGAGCATGATAAGACACAACAGCATCGCAATTACCCGATTTCCGAATAAAACTCTTTTCATAACGTTTTCCTTTCAATGCGTTGATTTTTACTGTGAAAACGATCTACATTGCATTATATACCATAACTCTATTTATTTCAATAGACAACAGATCAAAAAGTATTTTTTTATAATCAAATGATCCAAATTGTATAGGGAATAGGAATGCCCGCCGGTGATATATTTTCTAAATCCGTAATCAACACCCGCACCACAAAAAAGCCTTGAAAACACTGAGTTTTCAAGGCTTTTTGGTCTACAGTCTGAGCAAAAACCTCGAAGTTTCATAACTTCAAGGTTTTTGCCGCTTACAGGTGTTCCATTAAATTAATTGATTTTTTATAATCCCTAATGTGGACACGCTTTCCCCGTTCTTTTTGGCATTTCCTTCCCACCCTGCCGAGCAGCAACCGTTTACCGTACCCTTTTCATCTTTATGCTTGCGTATATTTTTAACATTTCACCGTGCCGGATCACCGGTACCGATTCCAACATCCGCAAATTTTTTTGAATTTGCTATTGACATTTTTCTGCTTCGCAGTATAATTGAGGCATATAGTTGTACATACAACGATGTAGATACAACCAAATTCAAAAGCAATAGAAAGAGGAACCGTAATGGATATCACCGAACGAAAAATTACCAAAATTGCGCGGGAAGCCGAAAAGCTGGTACTGCTCTCCCTGCGCGACGGCGGGGTCGGAACGGCAGAAATTGACCTGATTCATGCCCTGCGCCATCATCCGGGCTGTACACAGGCACAGCTTGCAGAACTTCTGCACACCGACAAGGCAGCCATCGCGCGAAGAACGGCAAATCTGGAAAACAAAGGATATCTATTGCGCCGGGAAAGCCCGAAAGACAGGCGCAGTAAGCTGTTGTTTCCCACCGAAAAAGCAGAAAAGCTGAAATTCTCCAAAGCCGGCATCGAAGCTTCCTTTTATGAATACCTTATCTCCTCTCTGTCGGCAGAGGAAGCCGAAACCTTTACAGGACTTCTTGGCCGCCTGTATACCCTCTCCAAAACCGAAAGCCGCGCCGGATTTCCGCACTTCAAAGGAGGCGTGCAAGAGTGAAATCGCATCGGAAAGTCGCAAAACCGTTTTCGCCGGACAAAATCCGCTCCTATTTTCGGGCAGAACGGCTGTCGCTGACCTTCGTCACCCTTTCCGGGCTGTTTTATAATGTAGGGCTTCTTGCGGCGCCATGGTTTGAAGGGCGTCTTGCCCAGTGTCTTGCCGATATTCTCGGCGGCAGTGAAACTGCCGGGAGGATGGCTTTTCTGGTACTTGCTTACCTTGCCGTCACACTGGCGGTACAGGCGGCAAGATTTATCAAGCGCTTTTATGTCCGCCGCTTTGCCAACCATATCAACCGGAGAATGAAAGGTGTTTTATATGCCAATCTGCTGCGTCAGAGCCGGGCAGCGCTTGAACAGGAAGGTGCCGGTGAACTGATGACAAAAGCCATTTCCGACGTGGACGACTGCGTGGAAGGAATGCGAAAATTCACCACCGAGGTTTTTGATACCGGCGTGGCATTGCTCGGATACGCCGTGATGCTCTTCGTATATGATTGGCGGCTGGCACTGTTGAGCCTGTTGTTTACCCCGATCTCGTATTCTTGCGCGGCACGGATGAAGCAACCGATCCAGCGTGCAGAAGCAACCTATAAAAAAGCGGCGGGAGCACTGAACACCGCCACGCTGGACCGTGCAAAGAATGCCGTGACCTATCGGATTTACGGTTGCGAGAACGCCAGAACCGCACGGTATGAAGACGCATTGGATCGCTACGAAAGAACCGCCGTAAAGAACAATGTCTGGCAGTCAGCACTCCCTCCGCTCTATCTTGCGGCATCGGAAGCGGGCGTGCTGTTCATTCTGTGGTTCGGAGGGGCAAACGTACTCGGAAACGGATGGAGCGCATGGGATATTGCGACGTTTACCACTTTTCTTTCCTGCTTCACAAAGCTGACGGTCAAATCCTCCAAGGCCGCAAAGCTGTTCAATTCCGTACAGAAAGCCGGGGTTTCGTGGCGGCGGATCCGGCCGTTGATGAAATCTCCGGAAGTGCTTTCCCCTTTGGAAATCCCGGCGCCCGCCGATATTATCATAGACCGTCTTTCCTTTGCCTACGGGGAGAAGCCTGTCTTTTCGGGTCTTTCGCTGACTGCACATCCCGGTGACATCATCGGTGTGACAGGAGCCGTTGCCTGCGGAAAATCCACATTCGGACGTGTGTTTCTGTGTGAGGCACCCTACAGGGGGTCTGTCCGATTCGGCGGCAAAGAGCTTTCGGAGCTGTCTTCGCGGGAAATTGCCGGAGTGATCGGATATCTCGGTCACGATCCGGAGCTCAGTGCCGATACCCTGAAAAACAACGTTCTCTGCGGAGACAATGAAAATCCGATGCCCTATCTTGCCGCCACGGCACTGAAGGAAGAGGCGCTCGCCATGGAAAACGGGATCGAAACGGTCATCGGAAACAGTGGTGTCCGCCTGTCCGGCGGACAGGCACAGCGGCTGGCGTTGGCAAGAACACTCGCACATCCCCGCCCCGTTCTGATTCTGGACGATCCGTTCTCCGCGCTGGACCGGAAAACGGAGGATACGGTTTTCGCAAATCTTCAAAAGGCTGCAAAGGAAAAAGTCGTTTTCCTGATCTCACACCGATTATACCATTTTCCGCAGATGCGGAAGATCATTTTCATGGAAGGCGGACAAACAACCGTCGGAACCCATGAGGAGCTGATGGCATCCGTTCCGGAATACCGTCGGCTGTATGAAAGCCAGACAGGAGGAACGCCACATGAAACACAAAAATAAACCGGGTGTTTTTGCCGCGATCCGGGCGGCGGAACGGTCGCACCGCATACTTACCGCTGCTACCGTTCTGTGTGTGGCGGCATCGGTCGGCGCATCCCTTGTCCCACCGCTTCTTCTTGCCCGCGTCATCGACCGTCTGACCGCCGGGCTACCGCTACTCTTTTCCGCGGTACTGATCTACTTCGGCAGCCTTGTACTTGAAGGCGTGCTTTCTTCGGCACAGGAGACCCTGCTCATTCTGTTCGGTCAGAAAATGACCCATGCACTGCGTTCCGAAATGTCGGAAAAACTCACACGCCTGCCCGCCGACACACTGGTTTCCCAAAATCCCGGTGAAGTTGCCGCACGTTTTTCGGGCGATGTGGACACCGTGGAGGCGCTGTTTACCTCCGGCATCATCAGCATGGTGGCGGATGCCTGCCGGATTCTCTCCATTCTGGCGGTCATCGCGGTGAAAAACACGGGGCTGGCACTGATTTTATTGCTGGTTCTTCCGCTGTTCGCCGTTTTCACACGACATGTGCAAAAGAAGATGCTCTCGGCTCAGCTGGAGAACCGCCGCGCCGTCGCCGCCGTTTCCGGGCAGGTACCGGAAACCCTGCACAACATCCGCACCATTCATGCACTCGGACTGGAGAATTATATGGAGCTCCGCTATGACCGACGCATCGGGGAAAGCTACGCCGCAGTTGAAAAAACAAACTTCTATGACGCCGTCTATTCCCCCGTGGTATTTCTTCTCAACGCCGCAGTGGTCGGTATCGTCATGGTGCTTTCCGCATCCGGAAAGGCAGAAATTCTTGCGCTTTTCGGAATGTCGGTCGGCACATCGGTTGCCGTCATCAACTACATCTCCCGCATCTTCTCCCCAATCGAAAGCCTTGGCATGGAGATACAGACCATCCAATCCGCAATGGCAGGTGTCCACCGGATTGATGCATTTCTCAATCAGCCGGAACGCAGAATCCCGGAGGAACGGAAAAATGCTGCACACGGAGAGATTGTATTTTCCCATGTCACCTTCGGATACGGAGAGCGCCCGGTTCTGTGCGATTTTTCGATGACCGTCAAAGAAGGAGAACAGCTGACACTGATTGGCAGAACCGGTGCCGGAAAAAGCACAGTATTCCGCCTTTTACTCGGGCTTTACCAGCCGGAAAGCGGCACCGTCACCATCGGCGGAATTCCCGTTTCCGAAATGACGGATCGGGAACGCCGCGCCTGCATCGGTTGTGTGGAACAGCATTTTTCCCGCATACCGGGAACCGTACTGGAACAGATTACATTGGGAGATCCGGGCATCACTGCGGAAATGGCAAAAACCGCGGCGGCACTTGCCGGCATCGATACCGCCATCAACACACTTCCGAAGGGCTATGACACCGTGTGTACGGACGGAATCTTTTCACAGGGGGAGTGGCAACTTCTCTCCATTGCCCGCGCCACCGCGGCAAATCCCGCCGTACTGCTTCTGGATGAAATCACTGCCAATCTGGATGCCGAGACCGAATCGCGCGTTCTGAACGCATTGCACCGTGCCTCCGAGGGACGCACCGTCCTGTCGGTTTCCCACCGCATCTATGAAAACCCCGGTGGCAGAACAGTGGAAATCAAAGCGCACGAGGCATCGATTTAAAATCTGTTTAGTGCGGTATGCTATACTGCAGGCAACAAAAAGGAGGTTCTTCTGCATGCGTATCACCGAAAATCTGAAATCCCGATTGTATCACCTTTCCATACGGAAACGGCTGACCTATTCCAATGTGCTGATGTTCCTGGTCCCCGTTTCCGTCACCGTTTTTACAACCGTTTTCGTTATCGTCATTGCGGCGCTGATCTTCAAGCACGTTTGCCTGCCGCGCATGAATCTGACCCCCGACGAACTTCATGAAACGGGGGAGCAGTATAAAAAAGACCTGAAATTTTTTCTGATTCCGGTTGCCGTCCTGCTTTGCGGAATGCTCGTCATGCTCCTTCTCTCCATCGTCTTTACCAACTGCTTCCTGCCCCGCTTCATGTTCCGCCGAGTGGAGGAACCGCTCCCCGCCCTGGGCTGCTCCACGCTCCATATCGGCACGCCCCTTGCCGGAACCGCAATCGTGATGCTCTTTGCAATCGAAAAAAGAATTGCCGAAAACCGGAGGAAGCAGGCATGACGGAATGGATCACGAGCATTGATTTTTCGGTTCTGTATTGGATACAGAACACCCTGCGGTGCGGATTTCTGGACTTTCTTGTGCCCAAAATCACCTTTCTCGGAAACGCGGGAATGATCTGGCTGATCATTGCCGGATGCCTGCTTTTCACCAAAAAATACCGGCGAACCGGCATCCTTCTGCTTGCCGGACTTGCCGTCGGACTGCTGGCCGGAAATGTCCTTCTGAAAAACCTGATCGGACGCCCGCGCCCCTGCTGGATCGACCCCGCAGTACAGCTGCTGGTTTCCGTACCGAAGGATTACTCCTTTCCTTCCGGTCATACCCTCTCTTCTGTCATTGCCGCCACCGTTCTGACCTTTTCCGACCGTCGCTTCGGCTACGCAGCCGTTCCGTTGGCAGCGCTCATTGCCCTGTCCCGCCTGTACCTCTTCGTCCACTTCCCGACCGATGTACTGTTTGCCGCCGCCCTCGGGTTTCTCATCGGAGCCGCTGTATGGAAAGGCGGAAACCGCCTGCTCAACCTGACCGGGAAAATATAACAAAACGCTCCGCCATGCGAACCGATGTTCACACGGCGGAGCTTTCGCCTCTCTCAGACCTCAGACATTTTCCGAACCGGCAAGGAACCGTTGCAGTTCTGCCAGCCTTTCCTCTGCAGTCGCTCTTCCGATCTCATAGGCAAGACGCAGCTTTTCCGGATTCTTTTCCACCCGGTCGACCGGAAGCGCCTCCGGCGGACGGATTACAAACAACGTCCCTGCCGCCTCCCGCGCGCGGACAAGCTCCAGCTCCCTGTTGTACATCAGATGCCGCCCGGCAATGGTCTTTACCAGCTGCGGGTACTTCCGATACCGGCAGCGAATCAGCGGAAGCAATCGATTTTCCCGCTTGCGGTAACCCTCCGGCTGCGTCAGAACCGCAACATTCCTGTCATATCCGCTGCGCTCAAAAAATTCCACCGGAATGGAGTCCGCAATTCCGCCGTCCAACAGCTTCTGCCCGTCGATCTCCACAATGCGGGAAACCAGCGGCATGGAAGCGGATGCCCGGATCCAGTCAAACCCGTGATCCTCCCATCCCGTATATTCATGATAGACCGCTTCCCCCGTCTCCACATCCGTGCAAACCACAAAAAACGCCGCCGGATTCTTTTGGTATATCGCAAAATCAAACGGATCCAATTGCAGAGGAACCTCACTGTAGCAGAATCTCGTGTTGTAAATATTCCCGGTTCGCAGAAGCGATCCGACTCCGCAATAGCGCCTGTCCCGGCAAAACCGCGTATTGTAACGTAAGACCCGACCGACCTGACCGGACTTGTAATTGCATCCGAATGCGGCTCCTGCGGAAACACCGACAATCCCGTCAAAGACGATCCCATTCTCCATCAGTACATCCATAACTCCGGCAGAAAACAGACCACGCATCGCTCCGCCTTCCAGAATCAAACCTTTTTTCATTTTCGTCTCCTCTTCAAACGCCCCTCTTTTCCGGCTCCGCCCCGGAAAATCATTTATCCTAATCAGTATAGCATGTTCCCCGTCATTTTGCAATGAAAAATCCCGCAAAAAAACCGAATCAAGGCAGAGCCAAGCAAAACATAGAAAATTTCATTTTCAAACTGCTGGTATTCTCTTTGCAAATCTTCCGATCAATATTCCAATCCGATATCCTTCAAAAATCATAAATATTTTGAAAAAACTATTGACAATGCAAAAAAAATATGATATACTATTCAAGCGTTGGCGGAATAGCTCAGTTGGCTAGAGCAACCGGTTCATACCCGGTAGGTCAAGGGTTCAAATCCATTTTCCGCTACCAGGCCCGTTGGTCAAGCGGCTAAGACACGGCCCTTTCACGGCTGTAACATGGGTTCGATTCCCGTACGGGTCACCATTGCAGTATAATCCGAACACGATATTGTTCTTCGGTGTCGTCGCGGCTTATACAATCAAATACCGGGTAGATTGATTTCTACCCGGTATTTCTTTTATGCTTATTCTGCTTTTTCGGTATCTTTCAATGCCTTGTCAACCTTGTCCGCGATGGGTTCCACCTTGTTATAATCTACCCCATGTTCCTCACATACAAGTTTGATCGCCTGTTTGAATACCTGGTTGCCACCGGTCGCCGCAAGACCGCTCAGAGCACCGCCTACGACCGCCGTGTACCATGTGGTAGCAGCAATCACTGTCGGGGCTATGTAGAAGCCCAGGAGGGCGAGACACCCGCCTGTCGCGCAGGCAATCAGCGGAAGCCATTCATTCTTGACCGAAGTCTTGCGAACGAATGCGACGAGAATGTAGGTTACGATAGCGATGATAGGATATGCCATTGTTTTGTACCTCTTTTCTTTTTAATTATTGGTTTGCTGTTCATGGAGTTCGTCGATGCGGTGATGTGCCTGTTTACAAGACTCCTCACATCGAGTGACACGCTGGGTGAGTTCTCCGACAAGCGCACGGGTCTCTCGTCCTTCGCGTTTTAGGTCATCCACACCGGCTTTGATGTAACCAATATCCGATGCGATTACACCTTTGCTCTGTCCTTCTTCCACATCGTCTTTTTTGCGGTCGTGATTCAGAGCAATATACGAGATTATGAACCCGAGTGCGCCAAATACAATCGAACAAATCACCCCAAGCGTTGCTGTCGTCATGTTGCTTCCTCCTTTCCGTATTCTTCATCGGTTATGAGTACAAATTCTGCTTCCGTAATCCATCCTTTCACGACGGCATCACGGACGCGATTGATACTCCAAAGCCCCGCGTCGTAGTAGGACTTGACCTTCTGGAAATACTTACTCATCGTGTTCCACCTCCTTCGACTCATCCTCGGCGGTTTCGTCAACATCGACGCCTGTCATCATGGCGATGTAGTCGGTGTTCGCTTTTGCGCGGAGCAATTCGGAGCGAAGAGCGTCATTTTTCCGACGCTCTATCCGTAACTGTTCCCGAAGTCCCAGATACTTCATGTTGATTCCTCCATAAATCTTTGTAGTATTTATCCATCTTCAGGATAGCAAAATGATTGTCGCCCTTCTTGGCGTGGGCTTTCCAACTCTTATAGCACTCATCGACCTTTTCTTTTGTGATAAGCCCGACTTTTGCACGCTTCACCAGTTTCTTTAATTTGCGGCGTTCGTGCGAGATCCTTTCGGGGAGTATTCTTTTGACAACTTTTCCGGTTGCAGTGAGTTGAAAACTAAAACCGAGAAAATGTACGGGTTGCCGGACAGGTTGAATTTGTGTCTTCTTTGCGCTCAACCTCAAACCGATGTCATCAAGTCTGGATTCAATTGCATACCGGCAGTTTTCCAGATAATCTTTGTTCCGATGAATCAAGATGAAATCATCCATGTATCGCACATAGTGTTTGATATGAAGTTTCTCTTTGATAAAATGGTCAAGATCGTCTAACACCGCCAATTCTATCAATTGCGTAACCTGTGAGCCAAGACCCATGCCTATATTCGGATCCTCGCCCTGATTGAAACTGTTGATAATACGACTGACTTCTCTCACCGCCCACTGATCGTCCGTTCTCTTAGCGACGGCTTCTATCGCAACCGAGTGACGGGTACTACCGAAATAATTGGATATGTCACATTTTAAGATTGCACCATCCGTACCGCATTTACGATAATACTGTTGAAGATGTGCTTCGAGACGACCGCGTGCGAAATCTGTGCCTTTGTTCTTTTGACACGCACAGTTATCATAAATGAAATGCCGGGTCAGAGCATCATATAAATAGTTGTCGCACAGACTTCTTTGAAACACGCGATCCTTTATCCTGGTGCTGACAATCAACCTTTCCTTCGGCTCATACACCTTGAAAATGGTATAATGTTCGATAGAATAATGATCTGTGTCGAGTTGGTCTTTTAGTTTGTGACAATTCACTATTCCATTTTTCAGGAATCCAGCCACGCTATCTTTCCAGACTACATTCTGCTTGCAAATTCGTAATGCCTTGTATAGACTTCCGAAATTGCAAACGATTTCTCTTACACTTGAATTTTCAATCATAATAAAATTGATCTCCGTATATAGCGATGCTTACTCAAACGAATAAATCGCATCGGAAGATATGTTTCGCCTTATGAGGGTCGGGATGGCAGTTCCTTGTGTGAGTAGCATTGATTTCCACTTATTGTGTACTTTAATACGAGCCGATTTCTCACAATCCGGGACGACGCCGTTGGCATTGTTGGCTTTGTTGTTGTTCAGTTCTCCAGACGAATTGACATTGCGCACATTATTGGCGTTAGTCGGGTTCGGGGAACGACCTTAGAACAACTGCCACCCCATATGGTTTATTCGCTTTGCTTGTACCTATCTTTATCGGACTTCTTCCAGTTCCGCAACAGATTTTGCACTTCCAGAATCATGCCTGTCCAATGATCAATTTTCGCACTGTCTATCCCGAAGGTTCGATAGGCAATATCAATCATGGAAAGCAGTGCGTAACTCGATGCAATGGCTTTCTGCTGAAACTGGTGACGCAGTGCAACATCATTCTCGCTCTGCACAAAGACCGAATTAGCCATAGTGATATAGTTGTTGATGTCAAGTGCGGCATCAACAATTTTCGCCGTGACGCACCATCGGTAGTGCTTCGGAAAATTCTTTTCGTTGCTACATATGCGGATGGTAAAGGCGGCAAGATCGTTCGCTTTTGTGAAAACGGTCAGGCGCCCCATACCTCGCTTGGATGATACAACTGACATTGTTTACTCCTTCACGCCCCTAACGGGGCGATTTTAGATTATACGATGCAACAAGCCGGGACGACGCCGTTGGCACCGTAGGCTTCGCTGAGGTGCAGTACTCCAGACGAAATGACACCGCGCACACTATAGGCGCCAGTCGGGTCCGGGGAACGAAGCCACCAGTATCTTGCCGTACCGTTGTGATATTTGATACGGTCAGCGTCGGTCGAACCATTCCAATAGGCAAGACGCACGCCTTCGCTGATACTGTTGTTCGCATTACCGAAAACCTCCGTCATGGACTGCAACCACACCTTGTCGTAGGTAATATCCTGTGTTGCGCCGTCCACTTTGTCACAATCACAAAGCGCCGTGATGACTTTCACTTTTCCCATCGCCGCAACGAACGACGGATCCAAGCCGTAGAGGAAACCGGCGAAATTGGCACCCCCGGGTGCTCTATCGAAAACACTCTGGGGAGTCCACCAGTTCGAGACACCGTTGCCGGCAGTTCCGGCTGGTGCGGTTGAGTTCAGCCACTGACGATACACACTGTCACGCCATCTGTTTGAGCCATATGCCTGGCGTTCAGTGAAATTGCGCTTGCCACCATTGACAGTATCATCCTCCGTATAATAGGTACGGCTTCTTGCGGTGAAAGTACCCAAATCGGTACACTCAGTTGTCCCGTCATACTCTGAGAATGTAACTCCCGATTCGATGGCGCTTCGCTGGGGTCTTGCGCCGTATGTCGTAATGTAATTTCCGAGGATGTCTGCCTTCGCGTAAGACGACTGCCAACCTCCGACCGGCTTTGTGTGCCGGAATCCTCCGTCGGCGGGGATTGCCTTTGTCAGCGTAAACATATAGGTGCCATCGTACAGTGTCCCGCCTCCGTACTGCGCATGATCAAGCGTGAGTTTGTAAGTCCCAGCCGGGAGACCGTTTTCCGACCAGTACATCAATTGGGAAGCACAGAACGGCATCGTGCCGTAAATAAAAATGTTGTGCATACCGAGAGCAAGAGAGTGTGTCAAGCCGCTATTTTCGGGAGTGTGTTTGTCGTGATCGAGAACATCGAAAGTCAGTTCGTCTGCCGTTTCGGTAATCACAATATGATCTCCGGCTACCGGAGTGCCAACAACTGCGATGCCGTAATCTGACAGGACAATGACGGTGTTATCCGCTTTGTGCCACACATCACCATCATAAGTCGCTTCATACTGTCCGTTGACCGCTTCTCCCACCTTCTCGATAAAAGTCTGCGGGTTGATAGTAGCAGAGGTGATGCCTGTGCTTCCACCGACACTGATTGTCATTGTCTTTTCCCGATTGACAACAAACTGATTACCTACGGGAATCAGGTCGTCATGGTAACCCAAGCGAGTAATCCTCTGCACATCGGCAAAAGTGCTGAACTTTGTGAGCACAGACTCTGTGACCATTTCACATTTTTCGGTTGCCGCAATACATTCGGCGGTTTTCTGTTCTCTGACGAGTTCGGCAGCGGCTCTTTCATTTTCTGCCGAAACACGGACACTCTCTGCATTAGATCTCGCCGTCTCGGCGGTGACACGAGAGGTTTCGTTGCTCTTTCTGGTAGTTTCGTTCGCCTGTCTGGTACTTTCGTTTGTTTTCCGTGTGCTTTCTGCTGTGGAACGAGAGGTTTCAGCCGTTTTGCGAGCATTTTCATTTGTAACTCTGTCTGTTTCTGCGCTTTTGCGTTCGTTTTCGGCAGTCACACGCGCTTTTTCGGCAGACACTCTGGAGTTTTCAGCCGACACCCGTCCGGCTTCCGCTGTTTTCACACTGGCTTCCAAAGCGGTAACTTGCTCTACCAACTGCAGAAGTACATCTGCGGTATTTTCGGCAACTGTCACCGTGACTGCATCACCATTCACAGGGGTACCAGTGACAGTAATACCATAGTCGTCAAGTGCGACTTCGACGGAGTTCAAGAGCCACTTTGTCCCGTTGAAGGAAAATGTGTATGTCTTTTCTTCCGGTGTTCCGACCTTTTGAATGAATGTAACGCCGTCAACAGCGGCTCCTGTAATACCTTTGCTGGAACCGACGCTGGCAGTAACCTCGGCAAGATCACCGCCGCCATAATTCGCGCGTTCCACTTCGATTGTAAAATTCGTCGTGGAGAGTTTTCGTCCATCTTCGTCAACGATGGAGATGTCGCACTTGACGGTATCATCAAGAGCAAGCATCCACTGTGTAATCGGAACCGTGACTGTGCCATCGCCGTTGACTTCTCCGAGGAACGAATTACTTTTTCCGTCTGCTCGTGTCGCGTTGATCGTTGCCACGCTGTTTCCGGCTATCACAAGGGGTACCCCCTCATTGGCGATATGAACTTTCAAATAACGGGAATTGTAATCGTACTGTTTTCCGAGAACGGCTTGAATACGATTTTCTCGTGCCACATCGAGAGTTAATTCCTTGACTATCTCAGCCATCGTTTTCATCTTCCTTTCCTTCGCGCTCAGCCATTTCGGCGGTCTGCGCTTCATATGTACGCTTTGCATTTTCCCGTTCCGTTTTCGCGAGTTCCGTTACCTGTCTGGCGGCATCGTTTACGATACTTTCGAGCAGATAAAATGGAATATGCCGTTCAGATGCCATCCGATTGATAGCACCGAAAATTTCGTCTTTGGCATCATCAATTTCCAATACGAGGGGACGAACGGGCTTTGTTTTAGGATCTTTCATTACTGACTCCTTTCTTCAAGGGATTTTACCCTGCGTCTTAATTTTTGAATTTCAAGCGTGAGAACAGGTATCAACTCTTCGTATCGAAGACCACAGGTTGCATTTTCATGCTCCTGTGTTTTTTCAGTCCATTCACAATAGATTGCAGATTTTTTATCGGACAATCCGATTGCTTGAAGTGCGGCTGCGACATCTTGCGCGACAAGTCCCCAGTGGGTACGCCCCGATTCACCGTCGTTATACTTAAACTCTACCGGCTTCAATGTATCTACGAGTTCAGAAAATTGCTCACTGTTTTCCACATCCATGTAAACAATAGAATTTTTTCTGTTTCTATCAGAAGTGGAAACAGCCGTCCCGTTTTGATATATTGTTTTGCCGTAAATCGTCTTCGCATAGAGCGCGTACCAACGATTATCTGAATTGCCGAGACTACCGCCGTATCGAACCTTATCCGTACTGTCGTAAATCCCAGATGTCAAAAACTGAACATTCCCCAGTCTAAGGCACGCTTCCCAAGTGTCATCAACCGTTGTCGCTGAAAAATAATAAGATGCGGATCTGTTCGTCGTAAAAACAGCGGAAGTGATCTCGTTGAAAGTAGGTATTTCGACTTTTCCGAAACTCGTTCCTGCCGCAACCCGCACTTCGGCAGTCTTTTCAAAGGTTGAGCCACCGTCTATGTAACTAACGGAAAATACTTTATCGAAAGCCAAAATCCCATCCACATATACGAAGATGGCAGTTCCTTTGACAGCAAGTGTCGCCACATAATTCCCAGAAGCACTTGTTCCGAACTCCAGGAAAACTCCATTCGCTCCGATTTTTTCACCGGATAAAGTGAGTCCCCCGATTACACCTTTCGCAATAGCAACATCGGTTATAGATGCCGATTTAATTCGAGTGCTGTTCACCGTCAAAACGCTGGTTGACAAAGCAGATGAAATGTCAAAAGTGTTATCCGGGGAGTGAAACCGAACGATTTTTGTGGGAGTGTTGGTTGTTACATAGTAAGAAAATGTAACGCTTGTACTGACGGAACGAGCATATGTCAAGGAGGACGATTTTTGCTTGACCATCGCGGTTATCGTAATCGAGGTCGAATCGCAACCGGACAAGAATATTTTAGTATAGGATTCATCGATCTCTTCAACAGAGAAGTCTCCGAGAACCGCATCGGCGTCTGTTATCCCCAGTTCCGAAAGGGAGAATGTCTTGTTGGCTGCAAACCAGTACCATACCCCAACATCTTCCGCAAAGCCGGGGGTTCCAGCAGGTATCGTAACCGTAACAGACTGAGTCTGACTTCCGCTCTGTGTCGCAGTAGAATAGTTACCGGAAACTTCTTCAAGCAATATTTTTCCGATATTACCCGTATCTGCTTTAACGACACCCTTGACTTCCATCCCGGAGGAATTGACACGAAGTACCTCTGTACCTCCCGAATAGCATACAAAACCTGTTGACTTCAAGGAATACGAAAATGTCGAAGAAGTCCCATCTTCTTTAGGTGCAAAATCATCAAGAGTGATTGACAGCGACTGACCATCGACGCTGATTTTGTCAGCAGAAATAGATAATTCCGAACTGGCATCATTGATTTTTCCAACAATTCCAGAAACCGAAACCTGTTCTGCCGAAAGAACACCGTCTATATTTGCTGCTTTTACCGTCAGATTATCCGTATCAATTCTTTCGGCGGAAATTGTCCCCGTCTTTATACACGCACCGTTGATTGTCGTTGTCCCACCGGAAAGTCCCGATATTGTTACATACCCGGTCAAATCGACTTTGCTTGCCGCAATCCTTACGGTAGTTTCATCGTTGATTGCCTGAATGATAACTCCGCCGCGTACTTCTCCGTTGGTAACAAGAAGAGAAATACTGGTCGCATTCTGCTCAATGGCTGTCGAAAGTCTTGTTTCAACACCTTCTGCGCGTGTTTTTTCGGCGGTTATACTGCTATTGAGCACCCCGTCAGCGGCAGTAAATGCTTGTGTGACACGAGCATCGCCATCCGAAATGGCTTTATCCACCGATGACTTATATGCTTGTGACAACTTTTCAGCAGTGACGCTTCCGGCATCGAGGTATTCGGTCTGAATTTTATAGGCAGAAAGAATGTGATAAACCGCGTTTCCGTCTTGCGTGAAGCCATATTTCCAAACTGGCTGACCATTGTTCCAGTCGTCAGTCCATGCGAAACCTCCCGCGTTGAACACATAAATAATCGTACTACCTGCGAGGGTTGGCTTGTCGTGAAAATAAAAGGTTTTGACACCGTTATCTTCAATCTCCGTCTGGTATAATCCAAACGCCCCGCTGATAATCTGATTTAGATGAAGAAGAGTCGAATACTTCTCGGTGTTGTCCTTTTCGAGATCCTTTTTAACCTTCTCAATGATGATTTTTTCTTGTTTGGTTGTACCGCCGGTGGGAGCATAACTGGCTTGTGTTTCTCCGATGCCTTCGCCACTCACGGTGGTCACCCCGTTTAAGACATATGTCATAGCGGAGATAATCGTGGAATGGGTTTTATGCTCGTTATCGATATAAGTAATGCGGTCAAGTGGGAACAAAAAGGGTGCCGGACGAGTCGTGCAAGAGTACGGAAGATAAGCAAACCCTCCGACCTTTTCATATATGTTTTCCGCGATACCGGCTGCTCCGGACTGCGCGAGATCATTACCTTCGATATTCAGCACACAGCCGTTTTCACCAGCGAGAGCCGTATCGTCATCGGATATAGAAACTCTCACGCCGGTAATTGTGACCGCATACTCCGCTTCATCCGAACTGTAGCGATCAGCCCCGGAAATCGTCAAATCCGTGGCTTCAAACCAATTGAGACGAAGGGAACCGTTCCAATCAATCCATGCGTTTGCCGCTGCGAGTTCTGCAACCCACTGCACAATCTGCCGATAGGTAAGGTTCTCGGAGGACGGTCTTTCGGCAACCTCGTAAGACGCATTCGGGAAATCTGTTGTATATTGCGACACCCCGCATTTCGTGCAAGCATCTTGCAGAATGTCGGCAAGGGTAGCAGGATAAGAGAGGTCAGTATCGTAGGATTTATCAAACCTTACCATGTTGTCGAGAGCATTCAAAACAATAGTGGAAGTGTTTTTGCTTTTCTCGTCAACGGTAAAAATGCCGACAGGGACATAATGAATAACCGCTTTCTCCCATGCTTTTGCGTCCCATTTTTTTATCCCGATACTCACGGACAATGTTGCACCATCGAAATCATAATCATTGAATTTCCCGGTATGATTGTCTAAGGTAAGTGATAATTCGGACGCAATTGCAGTTCCTATTTCAAGTGTTCCAGAAGAAAAACAGTACCTATCGATTGTCAAACCATTCATCAGGATGTCGGCATCTGTGATGTCGGTAAGTCCTGTTACACCGAATACCTTAATCCGTGCTGTTTGACGATAACACCTGCGGAACAGTTCAAGTTCTTCTGCCGAAATGTTATACACGATACAGTTCGTCCTCCTTTACATGAATTGCATCACGCTCGACAAGGTTGAACGACACTTCCGACCAGAGACCTGTTTCACAGTTGTACAGCGGTGCTGAACGATCACCGACATAAAACTCCACCGTTCTGTAAAGCCCTTCTTTCGGATCGAGGTAACACACCGTAATGTATTCCGGATTGAATGCACGAAGGATTGAAGATGCTTCTTCCGTAGTAACATTGCGCCATTTCAGTTCAATGCCGACAATCTGACCGATGCGCATTTTATCCATTTGACCTTCTTGTGTACGCCCGGAGTCTTTCGATGACAAATCCTGCAGTTTCCACTTAAAATAAGAGGGACACTTAATGGCTACACCGTCCACCGACCTGATAGGATTGTGAATGCTCATTTTATGTCCCTCCTTTTATGTTCCAACGGGTACAATCGTTTTCCCGTTTCTGCGATTTTGTCTTTCGAGTCCTTTTGTGATTGTCGATACAGACACCACGGCGTGGGTATCTTTGCTGAGTAATCTGACAAGGATTTTGTTCTGTTCTCTGAGCAATTCATTCTGCTCGCCTGTGGCTTCGCTTACGCCACGGGAAATTCCTTCAACGATTTGCTCATTGTTTGCAACGGCAGTTTTGCCGTTGGAGAAACGCCCAACAAGTTCACTGTGATTCGCCATGAACAAACCGTCTTCCGGGAACCCGCCCGTTTCATAACCTTTCAGCCGCCCGAAAGAAACTTCTCCGATATAACCGAGATTAAAACCGACTCTATTTCCGCCGATGCCCGGCACCCAGTCCGGAACTTCAAACGAAATTCTGTTAATGCCGGAAATGATCCAGTTGATACCTTTTACGAAAAAGTTAATGAACGCTTCAAATCCAGTGATTATCCCGTTGATAACTGTGACAAACCCGTTGGCAATACCTTTCCAGAGGTTCGAGAAGAAAGTTCCGATGTTTCCCCATGCGACAGAAATCCACTTTCCGACATTGATGAAGAACTCACCGAGACCGTTCCACATTTTAACAAACCAATCTGAAATTCCACTCCAAAGATTCTTGAAGAAATCGCCAACATTGAACCATATATTTTTGAACCATTCTCCGACACCTACAAACCAGTTACCGATTCCATCCCATAGGTTTACAAACCATGCAGAAACTGCATCCCAGTTTTGAACCAACCAAATCACAAGGTCAGTCACCAGTCCAACGACCAGTCCGATGGCTGCACCGATGAGCGTTCCGACTGGACCGAAAAAGGATCCGATGAGTGCCCCGATGAGGGTTGCCCCACCGGCGGTCAAGGCGCCGTTCGTCCAGTTCAGTCCTTCGGTAATAGCGTCTTTAATCCCTATGACCATCATGACGACACCGCCAACAATGCCACCGATCTGTGCTCCAAGCGCACCGAATGTTAATGCAAGACCGCCGACGGTCATCGCTATGCCGATGAGGATTTCCGCAAAGTTCCCCCAGTCGAGACCATTCACCCATGCATCAGAAGCACCTTTGATAGTTTCGAGCACACCTGCGATGGAAAGCAATACTCCGCCCACCTTTTTGAGAATAGTGGAATATCTGATGGTTTTTCCTGTCAAAGCGGTCAATGTTGCTGCCCATTCTCTCCCGCTGAAAACCGTTTTCAACATAATGAGAGCCGCTGTGATTTGCCCGATGGTGGCGAGAGCATCCGTAAAATTAGCCGAATCGATTTCGACATCTTCAAACATTTCGGAATAATTGTAAGTTTGTCCGATGGTGTGAATCTCATCCATAGATGCCATAGTGCGTAACTTGCCGAGAGACTGCGCATAGTCATCGGTATATTTCTTTGCCTTTCTGAACGATGTCTGCCCGTTCATCTTGGCGAAAAGAATGTTTACCGCGTTAGAAACATCGATAATTGCATCGACCAGGGCACGGACAAGGGGAAGCAGGGTTTGCAGGACAGGAATCAGCGCTGCGGCGATACTGTTACCGAGTTGCAAACCGATGGTTTTATATTCGGTCAATACCGCGTTCGCTTCTTTGCTATACATCGCGACATTCTGCAACCCGCGAGTTATGTTTTTGATCGCTATGTTCAGCAGTTTATATACTGCAAAACGCATGAGTGTTTTTCGGAGATAAGTGAAACTGTTGGAAGTTTGTCTTGCCTGAGATCCGGATTTCTTTGTGTCGGAACGAAGCAGTTTGAACGCATTTGCCAAGTCGTGTACTTTTACTTTCAGCCGATCAAACCATTCCCCGAACTTGTTTTCTTTCCACTGGTCTTCATCGAGAAAAATGGTTTTACCATCTCCGAGAAGTCCGGCGGTTCTTTCCGTATAAGCATCGTTTCGCGGAGGTACGGATATTGGCGGAATAGGCGGTAGGTTGCCACCGAATGTTCCTGCGGCTCCTGCGTTGTTTGTCTTATTAAACCTTTGGTATGGAGTTATCCCCGTAAAGGGAGTTATCCCCGTAAAGGAAGACACAGAGCCAAAACGAACAAATTCATCTTTGGCTTTTGCCGTTTCTTCACGAACTTTCCGAATGCTTCTCGCAAAATGTTCCATCCGTGAAGACGAACGGGAAATCTTTTCGGAAGCGGTAGCCATTCGTTCCATGCCGGAGGTGGCTCCGGAAAAATCAAGCGATGATATTTTCTTTAACTTTCGATACAAAAGGTCAAATCCGGACTTGTGCCCGATTGCTTCGATTTTTTCAAGCACAGCGTGAAGTTTTTCAAGATGGGAAACCGCCTTGTCAGACTCTGCTGTAATCTGTATTTCGAGATCGTCAATGCTTGTCATCCGTTACCACCTCCTTCCGTTTGCGCCGCATCGCGTTGAATGCTTCCACATACTGTCTGAATGCTTCCGCTTGATTTTCCATCTGTTCCTGCTCCCTCGCTTTGCTTTCCTCCTTATCGGAGGGGTATGGCTTTTCGAGGTACGGTTGCGGTTGTGTTCCGTTCTTAGCGAAAGCGTGAAGAACCGGGGAAACTGCACACAAAGCATCGTAGATATATCTACCTTGTAGCCAGAGTTCCTGGTTCCTTCGCCGCTGTCGAAGTTCTTCCGCTTTTCGATACGCTTTGACCAAATCGCAGTTCTGATACCAAAACTGCTCATAGGTCATACCTATCGACAGGTAGTACGGAAATATGGTTTCAAATGTTTGTTCGTATGATGGAGGGAAATCGGAGGTTACTCCTCCGACTCCCACTGAATGTTTCCCTCGTCTTCCTCCGGTTCATCGAAGAGGGCAAGGACAGGTTCCTGATACATTTCCGCGAGACGGGCGATGAGTTCGTCGCGTTTCGGGAATTTCCTGAACATCTCGTCAATGAGTTTGGCATTACTGACGATGTTTTTGTGGTGCATAATGAATGCCCCAGCGAAAAGCATGGTGATCATCGTTTCCGGCTGGGCTTCGATCTGATCGACACGAAAGCCCTGCTTCTCGAGCATACGGACACTGTCACGGTTATACTCGAGAGTGTACGACTTATCGTTGTATGTGAATTTGATTTTCTTTGCCATGATTTTATTCCTCCGTTGTTTTAGCCACCGATTGTTACTTCGGTGATGTCGCTTTCGGGATAGCACATCAGCGTACCTTCGCGTGCGGCACCGACGGAACCTTCTTTCGGGGTGGCGAAATGAGTACCCGTCCACTGCCATGCACCATATTCACCGTTGGCGCCGAAACGCAACTGGTAAGCATATTTCGTACCGTCAACCTCAAGTGCTTTCACCGCCTTGTAGGCATCCTTCGTATAAATGAAGCCGAACTCATAATCCGGCACATCTACCATGCCCTGGGTGTATTTTTTCTGATTGGAAGAAAGGTCACTGACATCCAGTTTTTCGGGCGGCGTGAAAATCCCCGGATAACTGGTAATGTCAATCAGTTTCTGAAAAGTGCCGGGAGTGTTATTGGAACCCGTGGGCGTAGCATAGTAGAGAAAAGTTTTGCTCGTGGACTTCTCCATGATTATTACCTCCGATAAATGATTTCGTTTTTGTCAATTACTGCTCTATATCGGGCAGTCATGCGGAATATCGTAGCGTCCGCAAGATTCGGAGCGGGCTGACAGTACACACGCTCGAACCCCAACTCGACCATTGCCGAATCTGCGGCATGGATCAATGTTTTCGCTTGCTTTTTCTTCCCTCCTTCGAGGTTGGAGAAAGCGTTGATTTCGTAAGTGAGAAGCGTTGCGTTTTCGATCTCTGCGGAATCCTCAAACCGGTCTTGGACGACATTCCCGATTTCCGAAACTGTAACAAGTGGAAACTTTTTTTGCGTATTCTGATAAGTATCGCGACACTCTGTTCCGGGGGGAAGTCCTTTCTTTACTGCGGCAAATACTATTGCTTCAATATCAATCATGATTTGAACACCTCCCTTGCGACATTCGCAACATCGTCTCTCAACTCCATCGCAGTTTCATACATGAACGGTCTGGAAGACATACCTTTTGTCCATGCCCACCAGGAACCGTCGTCTCCCTGATGTTTGTACGGATTCGGATCAGAGGAATCGGTCGGGTACCACCAGCCCCTATCGCCATGCTCGTTAATGTCGTATATCCAGCCGGGTAGTCCGAGCGGATGGGGAGAATCCTGTCCTCGAACCCCTGTACCAAATTCCACATAGACCGCATGGGCACAATCCGTCCGAATAATAGCGGTTTTCCCGTCGTCTGAAACAAGATAATGAATGCTGGAATCAAGATCGCCCGTATCGATTGCGTGCATATCGTAAACTTTCGCGGATGCAATTTGAACTCCGACCTGTGCGAGTTTTGCGAGAAACTTTGTCGTTTTCGCTTTCAGAGTTTTTCGATACTCATCAACGGCTTTTGCCGCTTTACCAATGTTTCCGACAGTAACCTTAATCCGCATACGCCACACCGACCTCTTTCAAGCGATAAACTACACCGTTTATCGTCTTATCCGGTTTATCCCCCATGACATAATCGTGAGGGGAAATGACAGGAACATCTATCCAGAAAATCGTATCGATACTGAAACCAAGGTCTCTATCCGAGATGAGTTTCGCCGTGCAATCGGAAGTTTTCCCGTACATCGCAATTTTTGCGGAAGTTTTCGTATAATCCACGCGAATATTTATCGGTTCGGGGGAAGAATAAATCGGTTCTTTTTCGCCGAGTTCATTTTCCCTCTCCCCGATTCTGTTCGCGTAATAAATCTTCCGCTTGTTAATTTCCAGTGCTCGCATTACATCACCCCACAAAATGGGACGATACCCACGAACATCGCTTCCGGCACACTCGCGCTCGCATAAGAACGGCTGATGTCTCCCTCGCTGTGGGATATTTCCCCTTCGGAACCACGGCGATTGTACAGATACACCGCGATTTCGAGAACATTTTTTGAGAATTTTGGGGGAACAACCGTTTTCGTATCATCGAACGGGTACAGGCGGTTCAATACCTTCGTTTCGGCGACAGAAAGTAGCGTAGTCAGCAAGGACTCGTCACTTTCGTTTGTCATAACAATAAACTGTTTGAGCATCTGACTGTCTGCCATACTACGCTACCTCCTTTTATGATTTACGAACCGGAAGTGGTCTCAATCGTACCGCCCGCGACATAAACTTTCTTGGAGTACGAAGGAGCAGTGAAGGTGGTCTTAAGACCCGTGATCTTCGCATGATACCACTCTGCGCCGTAGTCCAGACCCAACTGACCGTAGATCTGATATTTGTCGGCGGCGCCGGTCTTGGCGAGAGGTTCCAGGAAGAAGTTACCCTTCTTGGGAACGGGCATCTCGACGGGAGCGCACACCGTCGGGTTGAAAATGAGCGCAGTACCGGCGGCGATACGGGAATTTGCCACAATGCCCACATTGCCGAACGGAGTAACAAGAGTGTCAATCTTGATGCCGTTGTAGGACATCGACGCCGGAACGACAGTCAACCCGTTGGCGGATGCGTCCGCGTTGATCTGCATGATGTGCGTGGGATGTGCCATGAGAACAAGCGTATCGGTGGGGGCATTTCCGCTCGCAAGCATCTGGATGGTTTCGGCGACAAGCCAGAAGCCGAGATCAACAGTACCTGCGGCTTTCACATTGCTCGTGATAGCGGAAAGAATGCCGCGAGTTTTGTACGCAACATCGTCGTGAGTACCCTTCTGGTAGACACCGTTCAGGAAGGTGTACTCGATGTCGTTGGCGATTTTCGCCATCGTATTGGCTACCTGAAAGTCGAGTTCTGTTGCGGGATTTGCTTTCTGCCCGGCGATATTCAGACCGGACAACTGCCCCATCGAAGACTGCTTCCCATAAGAGATGGAAAGTGCCTCCTGGAAGATCTGACAAACATTCGTTTCCTGCTGGCGGGTGACGAAAGAAGCGGCGGGAGCGGTCAGAGAGCCGCTTTCGGTGATAGCGGGCTGAGAAGTTCCGCCACCGGTCGTGTAGTCAACAGAAGTGTCGAACTCCCATGCTTTCGTGCTACGGCTTTTGCCGCCGATGATGGTAGAAAAGGGGGTTTTGGTATTTCCCTTGTTGAACAGCATACCGCTGTAATTCAACAGGTTATGGGATGTCATTACGGAAGTTTCGTTGGTTGCCATGATTTTTACTCCTTATTTGTTTTGTGATTCCTGCTGTTCGCGCATCAATGCCGCAACGAGCGACATATCTCCACGGTCATTCGCGTCAGAGATTCTCTTCGCATAATCTCCGGTAGCCGCGCCTTCCCCGGCAGGTGTACGGGGAGTTGTTTTCAGCATTTCTTTTTTCAGGGTCTCAGTTCTTACGGCAAGAAAAGCACTCTGATTGGCGAATACTTTATCCATTTCTCCGTCTGCGAGAGCCGTTGCGGTTTCTTTTGCAAGTTTTTCATCATATCCCTCCGCCATGTACTTCGCCATGTACTGGGAAACGGTTCTTTCTTTCCGAAGACTTGCTACTTCGGCTTCGAGCGCCGCCTGATGCTCGTCGCGTTCCTGCTTTTTTCTCTCGTCTTCCGACAGCAGTTCGTTGTGTTTCTTTTTCCAACTTGCCGCTTCGGATGCCGTTCTATCGTAAAGGTCTTTCTTCACATACCCGGAATAATCGGGCGCGTCAGGAAATTCCATTGCGATGAGAGCGTCTTTCTGCTCTTTGCTCAGTCCGTCGAAATTCGGAATTTTGCTCGTGTCAATCTTCATATCTTTTCCTCCTGCGTTTGGTTGAGCAGTTCTCTCTGCTATGTTTGCGATTTACGGCTTCTCTGCCGATGTATTGCGCTTTTGTCCTGCATCTCCGCAGTATTTCAAACGGATTACTCCGTGTAAAATCATTCGTTTGGATTCGGCTTGTTGTTTGCGGGTGTAATTGTGGGTCCCTTTTGCTCCGATTCTTTCGTCGGAAGCCATTTTTCAAGATACTTTGCCGAATCTTTGCACGCTTGCTCCGGATCAGAGAAGAGGTTGCAGTTGGTAAATGCAAGAACCGGAGCAACACCGGCTTCCAACATATTTTGCAATCCCTGCGTCTTTGTGAGAAGGTTGTCAGTTTTGTTCCGGGTGAACTTAATGTCAATATCAGAAATCGACATTTTCACTTCACTATCAAGCAGTCTGAGAACATATTTGAGGAACTGCTTTTCGGACTTTTTGAAAATCAACTCTGTCTCTTTTGCCTTCGATTCTGCAGCAGACCACCCATCACGCAGCATTACTGCCTGTCCGGTATCTCCCGTTGTTCGGTTGGTGCCGTTCCGATCCGGCATTCCACAGATGATCAAAACCATCTGATACAGATGATCCACAACAATCTGCGTCTGTGTCTGATTGAGTTCGGAAGTGATGATACCAACATCCGCTGGATTTCCCGGCTCGGAACTTATCATGATGGCGCCCTTTTCCTTGAACTTCTCGAAAGTTTCCTCGTCAATCTTCGTGTTAATAAACTTCATGAACGACTGAACGAACTGTTCGATGCCGTCAAGACGGTTAGAATCGGCGTTATTGATTGCGTCGAGAAGTTGCAAAACTAACTCGAATGCCCCAATTCTGGACTGATTTGCTGGATATTCGATAATCGGGATTGTCTCAAGTGCGTGCGGTTCCTGCTTTATAATCGCTCCGTTTTCTACCTCGAAGTATTCTTTCGGAGTGTAGACGCAGTATCGAGTCTGGAGACTGACTTCGCCAATCAAACCGGGGGTTCCGATTGTCACCTCCTGTATGCTCATCACGGGTTTGCGACCAAAACCGGTATTATACACAACCGCAGTGACTCTCGGATCGAGTGTTTCAATTTCTATCGGGGAAATGCTTCCGTCATCTTCGCTCTTCGGCAGGATCATCCTGAAAGCCGTCCCACAAATGAAAAACCATTCGGCGAGTTCTTCGTCTTTCGACGCTTTATCCTCGTTAGCCATGATTTCATTCAGCAAATTGATTGCCTTTCCGTTGTCACCGTTCGGGTCAACCTCTCCTTCATCCTTGACCGCGCGACGAACATATTGCACCGGCTCGCCGAAGGTGTAACCTTTCTTGAAAGACACAATCTCGTTCGCGTGGTTCTCCACTATGCGGTTGCAAATTTCAGGGCGGAACTTTTTCTCTCGACTGAGAATCGGCTGGCTCCCGCGATAGTACCAATAGAGGTAATCGGCTTCCGTCTTGTTCTTCTGGAACACAGGGAGCAAGCGCGTAAGGACAGGTAGCAGGTTATCTTCCGTAATTTCCCGCTCACTTGTCATTAAAACTGTTCGCCCGGTGTATGCAGCGGTCGTATTATTTTCAGCCATCGGCTATTCCTCCCGTGTTAAATAAGAAAAAGGACACTATTACCGTCCGAAATGGACGAGCAATAATGCCCTAAATAAACATAGTATTCGCTTATACACTTTAAGTATAACACAATATCTTGTGTTTGTCAATAGTTTCCTGCACAAAATGTAGATTTTAATTTAGAACGGACGATCTATGATTTTGACAGTCCCGTAGGAATCAGAAATAAAATCCGCTAACTGCGCAAGAGAGTCCGGTGCGTCGTCGTGAGGATTTTTTCCGGTGACGACGAAAGACATCACTTCTCGCATAAACGCTTTATACTCTTTGGACGAATGCTTGTCGTCCACGAAATGAAATCTTTTTATGTCCGGAGCATATTGAATAATTCGCGCAAGTTTGCTTGTCACGGTCGGTGCCCGACGGGAGGTAATGTTGATATGGACATTTGCGGCGCGAAGTATCTCATCCACTTTGTCCGCATATTCGGTACCCCCATTGTTTGCTTCAAATCGTGCTTGCTGCGGAAGATACTGTTGTAAAGTCCCGGCGACAAGAGGTTGCGTCACAGTTTTATCCTTATTGCTGAATACCACATCCGGAATATAGACATCCTTTCCGAACAGAAATGCAATCGGCATTGAAACCGAATCTCCGCCACCCCAGGCGACATCACATACTGCCATTTTTCTATCAGCAGGAATATCAGGCAAGTTTCCGTTATACCACTGCAAATCATCACGCGGGAAAAGAAGTCCCTCTCTGACATATGGTTGCCCCATATATTTCGCCCACCATGTTGCGTCGTCGATTGAGTCCCGCATATCGTGATAATACTCGGTCGAAAATCCGAGACCGAAATCATACTGAAAATTACTTTCATCATTTTCGTCAAGTGCGGGAATGACACGAAAGCGGTAACGCGGATCCTCTGCATACTGTTCTTGTATTCTCCCGAGAGGGTCGAGTACATTCCATCGGGTTCCAACCATGAGTTCAAGTGCGTTATCCTTCTTACGGTCTTTCAACTGGTTGAGATATGCGTCGTACTTATTCTGTAAGCGGTCGGGGTTCAGACTTTCTTCGAGGTCAGCAATAAGGTCGTCGGAATACAGTACACCTCCTTCGCCGATTTCTACTGCGCCCGTCAGCGTGCCTTCTATCGAACGGCAAGTCAGTGTTGGGAAACGCTTCTGCCGATTTAAGTCAATGGATTCATCCTTCGCCGATTTGTTTGCGAGTCGAACAAGCGGGAATACCTCGTGCCAGAGATATGTTTCATGGTCAGTAATGATGTTGAGGATTTCACTATAAAACCCGTCTGTCAATTTATCAGAGTGTCCGGACATCACATTTGCCACATCTGGGTTCTTGCCCATAAGCCAAGCAATAAAGAAAATACAGAGGGTAGACTTTCCCACTCGTGGCGGAAGAGAAATGCCGAGGAAAATAATTTTGTGATCCGCGAGGTCTTGCAGATCGTCCACAAGGACTTTTAGCACTCTTCGACGGGGAAGATAAAACCGCTTTGACGGCTCTCTATTCCACTCGACAAATATCAAGAAGGAATCGAATTTGTCTACCGCTTCCAGGTGGTAGGATTCTTTCTGCAAGAAGTCGATTTTCTGCAAATCGATAATTTCTTTGAAAATCCGAAGTGCCTTTTTGAGATATTTACGGAAGGTGGCATTGTATTTGTAGGCGAGTTCTTTATCATCCTCTCGCATGAGTTTGATGCACTCGAAGCAGTCCTCGTACAGTTCGAGTTTGTCCGGCGTTCTTTCAATACGACGGAATATGTTTTTCAGCGTTTGTTCCATGACTTTTTCTCCTATAACATAAAAATAGCGCATTAGTGAATGGACAACTGTCCACGCAATAATGCGCTTACATAAAATCTTTTACAAATACCGTTCTATCAGACGAGTTTCTGTTTTGACAGCAAAATCTTTAGCCCCTGGTGTGAAAGTCGAATTGGTTATAACAATTGCAATTTCTCGATTGTAATATATCCTCGCCGATACTGCTTCTTGTACGGCGTGTTGCCCCACTTTGTCTTTATAAAACTTACATTGAATTGCAGCACTTTGCCCATACGGCGTAATTGCCAAAATGTCAGCACCGTGATCCCCGGAAGCAGGAGTCAACTGTAATCTTGTATAACCTTCCCCCGCAAGTTTCTCGAAGACATATTTTTCATATTCGATCCCGTTTTCATACGGATGCGTTTTGCACGGAGCGTTCTGTTCGATCGGCGTGTAAGTAGTGGTCGCAGCGGAGTGCGGAGAAGTAATCTCCCATACGAGAAAAGGAACGATGCCTAATCCCAACAGAAAATAATCTGTTTTTCTGAGACATAAGAGAATTATCCATGCTACAAACAAAATACCCAGAAACCAGGGGAAAACAATGCAAAGTGCGATAAGCAATCCGATCCATATAATTCCCGCTATGATTGTTAGCGCAGTGCGTTTCTTATCGGTCATATTCTAAAATTCCTTTCAAATCTGATGCAGAGGAGCGTTTGTTACAGAAACTCTTAAAAATCTCTATACTATACAAATTTTTATTTCTCTCTATATAAATTCATTATTTTCTTAAGATGTTAGATAATCAAAATAAAAAGTGTAACAAAAATAAGAAAACAAGAGAAAACAGAAGAAATCAAGAGAAAACGAAAGATTTTGTGTTACAGAAACCGACCACTTTTGTTACAGATTGTTACAGGAAGTTAGGTTAATGTATGATTGAAATATGCTTTACATCTTTTATTATTTCAATCGGGGAATAACAGATTAAATTCTCGCCCCGAAAAGTTTTTTGTAACAAACACGACTTTCTGTAACAATCTGTAACGCAAAGTGTAACGGATCAAGTTTGCCAATTGTACCATGTCCGGCGACTGATCCCGAGCGCTTTTATACCTTCTGAGACGGTAATGAGACCGTCTTTTTGTTTTTGTAGAATTTTTCGAAAATCGGAATCCGGAACGGAAATTCGAGGACGCCCTTCTTTATAATCCGGGCGCTGTTTTGCTATTTCTTTTCCCGCCGAGGTGCGTTCGAGGATCATATCTCTTTCAAATTCGGCGAAGGCGAGCAAGATGGTTTTCATGAGTTTTCCGGTCGGAGAATTATCGAACATCGCCATATTCAGAACATGAATTGAAACGCCCTGCTTTTCCAGTCGGTCGATATATTCAAGTCCTTCTTTGGCTGTACGGCAAAACCGGTCGAGTTTGGTCACTACGAGCGTATCGCCGGATTGGAGTTTATCGAGCAAGGCAGAAAATTTGGGTCTGATCTTGGCGCCGCTGTATGCTTCTTCAATTATTGTAGCGGTTGGATATTTTGCGCGGATAAGATTGCTTTGGTCATCGAGACTGTTTCCGTTCCGTGCTTGTCCCGCCGTACTAACTCTTGCATATCCGTAAATCATTCGATTCTATACCATCCTTCTCGTTCGGCTGTTTCTCGCGGAACAATTACAATTTTGTAATCCATCAAGCGAAGCATTTCGTCGAGTTTTGCAACACTTATGTTTTCCTGTCCAAGTCGTTCGCAAAGCACATTGCTTTTGATTTTCAATTTGTCAGAGAGTGATGCGACTTTGATATTTTTTGCGGTCATGATTTCCCGAACAGCGTTAGTGGCTTTCATGTTTCGACTCCTTTTGTTGTTGGTGATTGTATTATAACACAGTTATTTCTGATTGTCAAGATATTTCTGAATATTTTCTCGTTTTTCTTATTTTCGGTGTTCGGAAGGTTGAGTAAGTGGGTGCCCGGATGCGCCCGGCTACCCCCGGGGTAGGGGCAGACACCCGGCACGGATTGCCCCAGAAGCACCGAAAACGCACGCAAGACGAACGAAAGAACGCCGGGAAGATCAACGGAGCACCCAACCAGGACAGGCGCACAGCATGCAAAAAATCGGGAGTTTATGCACAATATGAAATACTCAGAAAAAACTGAAAAAATTTTATAAAACCCCTTGACAGACTCAGAAATAACTGATATAATAATGTCGTACTCAGAAATAACTGAGCATAACACCGCAGCCGAACGGCGGAAATATACCCGGCGGGCAATCGTACCGGGCGCGCGTTTTTATTTAATGTAAAGACGCGACACACTGAACGAAAACGCCCTATATAAAAGAAAGGAAGAAACCCCATGAAGAAAACAACACTTTATATCGGACTGAATGACAAAGACACAAAACACCAGGAGATCGCAACGCTTGACGCCTACAAAATCGCCGTGAATATCTTCACCGCCTACACAGGGGGCGCGACCATATCGGAAGCCGTGGGAATTTACACGCACGACAACGGCGAAACGGTCACAGAAAAAACCTTAAGGTGTGAAGTGTACAGCACCAACATAGAAGCAATACGGACGGCAGCAAACGCCCTGAAGCAAGCATTCAATCAAGAAAGCATTTTGATTGAAACAGTAGAAACCGAAAGCGCTTTTATTTAAGGATAGAAACCACAACCGCGCCCCGGCGGTATATCCGGGGCAGAAAGGACGGAAAAAAAATGCGGGTTGTTATTCAAAAGAATTGCGGAGTAATAGACGGCAACGGGGAGCCAATGCACGCGGTATATATTGAAAGTGCCGCCGGAGTTCGGCGAAATCGGCGATATTTTCGGCGCCTTGAAGACGCTAACCAATACGCGGAACATTTGCGCGAAAGATCGGGGAGGATGGAAAAATGATCATTGATATTATATTAGACCGCAAAGAGGGGGAAGAAGTCGGGGAGGAATACGACGCCCGCGCATTTTATAATGCTATTTCCGAATGGGTCGGGCTTAACCCATTTTTCGCCGTAGACATTGCCACCGCGATGGACTACGGGACGAATGAAGACATACGCGCGGCACTTTGTCGCTACATTGACGCCGGGGGCTATGATCCGGCGCTGAAAGATTGGATCAACTCCCGCGAATGGGTGAAAGACTGAAAGGGGATAAAATGAAAAAGGTACAAAAAGCAACGCTTATTTTGCTCCCCCGGGAAAACCGGGCGATCTGTCCAATTTACGAACATGAAGGAAAATATTATATTAAAGCAAACAAACCTAACACCTCTTCGTTTTCACCTTTTGTATACAACGGCGAGGAATACCGGGAAGTGAGAAATCTCCAGGGCGCATGGTTTGCAATATGAAATCGTCAAAATAAAGAACAACAGGAGATAAAAGAAAATGAAACGATACACTTCAGAAGACATGAGCGGCGGGAACGGCGGACGAATCCGCTACACCTTCCAGGCAAAAAACCGAAAAGGTGAGAAGATCGTGTTCGATTTGAGTCATTGCACCAACCCCGGCGGGGCGCATTCCTTGCCGGAAAGATGGAAATCCGCCGGATATATTGCCCGCGTCCTTCAGTCATGGATCGGGGTTGACATATTTGTATATGACAGCGCGGGCAATTGCCGCCGGGCATATGATCCCACTGTTGACGAAAGCGGGCGCTATATCAATTTTGCATGGATGATTGAAGACACGCCCGAAAATCGCGCCCGCATGATTGCAGAAATCGCCCGCCGGGCGTTCGCTTGAAAAGTATAAAACATAGGAGATATAAAACAATGAAAACCACACAGAAGAACAGGATCCCCCGCACATTTTACCGTATCACCGGAAAAATGTTGATTCCCACCTCTTGCAGTAAACCGGGCGACATTTTCCACATTTTCAAAAATGATTCCGGGTATTTGGGGCTGAATACCCGCACGGGCGAATATTGCTATATGTTCCCCGTATTGATCCGCGACGCGGCAGCATTCCAGATATTAAATATTGTAGGCGGGCGAATATTTCGCGATACCGAAACCGGCGCGACGATAACAGAGGGCGAACTCGAGGGAGAGTTTTCCCGCATGAAAGCAGAACAGCCCGACGAATACCCGTATAATTTCCGCGAATACCTTGCGAATTGCACAGGGAAAAACGGATTTCTGCAGGAAGTATGAGAGGAGAAAAGACAATGAAAAAGACATATTTTGAAACGCCGGACGGTTTGAAACTGTTGTGCGATTGGTCGGGCGGTTGTTATGATCGAAACGAATATACAAAGAATGAACAAAGAGCAAAAAGAGCGGCGGCGCGGCTGTTTCGTTCGGGCGCGTTGGTGTTTGAGCACGGAGAAAAGCCCCGCACGACGGCGGAGTTTTTCGACGGAATGCCCTACACCAGTACTTCAGATTTTGCGGCAGTTTGGGCGGGGTGCAATTGGGAAATATCCCGCCGGGATGATAGAGCGCTACACCTTGACGGGATCGCGTTGACTGATACCGTAGCTGTAGGAGTATGGACGAGATACGAGAACGGCGACGAGATCGCGACGGAATACGAAAAGATTTGACGGAGGGCAAAATGGAATTTTCAGAGAAAGCAAGAGCACTTTGTGAAAAGCATTTCGGGCATGGTTGCCTGGATTGCCCCGATGAATTACGCACACTTTGCGGGCGTCCGTTCGTTTGTCCCCCGAAAACACCAGCACGCGAGGAAGAAGAAAACGCATACATTAAAAAATTCAATGAAATTGCAGAGAGGTATTAAACAATGAAACAGGTAATTTTTAATCGTGAAACACTGAAAATCGAATTGCATTTTGACAAGGCGGATTATACCGCCCTGTCGGATGCCGAACGGGCAAGAGTCAAGAGCGCATTCCTCTGGAGCAAGCGCGGCGGCTGTTGGGTGAGTCGGGCAAAAGAGCCGCACCTTTACGAAGCAAAGCAAATTGCCCGCGATCTTGGCTTTGGAGAGGTGGAAAAAGTCGGCGAGCGGCTAACCTTTGCCGAGCAGGTTGAGCGTGACCGCGAAAGAGCGGAAAGACGCGCCGAACGATACGACGGACACGCCGAAAGAGCCGCTGACAGGGCGGAGGTGCTTCAGCGCCCCATGAATGAACATCACGGGGATATTGCTTTCTTCACGCAGCCGAATATTGACAGCAGCGCCGGGCGTTCGTTCAAACGATACCGGGATCGTGTGTATGCACAATTTGAGCAAGGGATCGACGAGTATCGAAAATCTGAATACTGGAAGCAGAAGGCAGAAATCGCAAGGCAAACAGCCGCCGGAACAAAATACAATGACAGCGCCTACCTGGAGCGTAAAATCAAAGAGTGCAAACTCAACCTCAAGCACATGGAAAGCACTTTGTCTGAGTATGACAAAATCTTTGAAAAACTGTCCCGGGGTGAGACCGTCAAGCATGGTTTTTATTCCGATGCCGAATGGACTCTTGACGAGTTGAACGAACGGGGGAGCGACCTGCTCGAGCGTATGGAAGCGGAGCGCGACAAACTCGCCTTCTTCCTGGATCTGTTCGAGGAAATGGGCGGAAAGCGTTT
>CAKSIP010000017.1 GCA_934462825.1 uncultured Eubacteriales bacterium
GATTGGGACAGACATAAACATGTTATGAAAGACATCTTTGCAATCACAGAAGATGCCGGCATGGAAGTATGGGTGGATAACTGGGGACTCGGAGGCCCTCCCGGTGATAAATCGCATTTTTTGGCCTACTATCCCGACAGTCATATTATGTTTAGTAACGGCGAAATGGCTCCGGTGAATGCCTGCCTGAACAGTCCCGATTTTCGTCAGTTTGTAAAAAATTGGATCGACACGGTGGCCGAAATGGGCGGCAAGACCATTTTTTGGGACGAGCCTTTCCTTCCGACGAAAAAAGCAGAATCCGAGGATGACCTCCGGTTTTATGGTTGCTGCTGCCCGCGTTGCAAAAAGAAATTTGAAGAAACATACGGCCATCCGATGCCCCTCTACATTGATCAAGAGGCAGAGGAATTCCGTACAAACACCATCGTGGATTACCTGAAGGAAATCACGGATTACAGCGCTTCCTTGGGCATCCGCAATGTAGTGTGCGTAATGCTCGGCGCCAACCTCGGTATTAACCTGGATACGTTGGATCGCATTTGCAGTCTTCCGCATCTCGAAAATGTCGGATCCGATCCGTATTGGGTTCACAGAACCGATGTCAACCCCTACGAATATGTCTACAACGGAACCAAAAAGAACCTGGACATTGCCGCCCGTTTTGGCAAGGATCACAACATCTGGATTCAAACCTATGCCAACCCCCGCGGCCGAGAGGAAGAAATCATTCAGGCCGCCGAAGGCGCTTATGACGCCGGCGCCAGAACCATTCTTGCCTGGGGCTACATGGGAAGCGAATCGAACGACTACGGAGCAAAGAATCCGCAGCGCACCTGGGATATGACGGTGGAAGCGATGAAACGCATCCGCAGCATGGAAAGAGATCGGATCTTAGCCGAAAACCGTGCGAAGTACATGAAATAAAAAGCAACAATAACGAACGCAAAAAGGGCGTGTTAAAAAACTCATTCTGAGTTTTTTAACACGCCCTATGACGTTGCTCTCGACGGCATCCGCCGGTTTGCCACTAAGAAAATCAAAAAAGCCCGACAGCTTCGGGCTTTCTGTTGGATGCACCATCATAATGCAAGATTGGGCCATTGTTGCTTGCCCCCGGCGATCAGGAGCGGCAACTTGCCACCGTAAAGACAAAGGAATCAAAACCGAACATCCCATCGTGTGGTGAAGAAACGATTTTATCGTAATTACCCCGGCGATTGGCTGCCCGGCCTTCCGGGCTGGTGGAAAGATTGGGTAAAAACCGAACATCCCATCGCGGTGTGAATTTTGGCAAAAGCTGCACATCCCCGACGATCGGGAGCGGCAACTTGCCGCTGGTGGAGCGTAGGGGATTCGAACCCCTGACCCCAACACTGCCAGTGTTGTGCGCTCCCAGCTGCGCTAACGCCCCTTACCCACTTAGTTTAGCACACTTTTCGTGGTTTGTCAAGAGTTACTTTTTCATTCCTTACATTTTGTTGAAAAATTTTTATGACCGGTATGCGATTATATCTTTTCAAAAATACTTTCTTGCTTGATTTTTTGAAAATAGTCGGTCAAGAAGTCGTAAAAATCCCGCACCTCGCGGCAGTCCACTTTGTTTTGCTTGTAATCCATGATAATATCTCTTTGACAGACCGGCTCTCGGATCGGCAAAAGGCGAACCTTTTCGCTTTCCATCCGTCCCCATGTAAATTCCGGCCAAAATCCAATGCCCATGTTGGCCGCAATCATGTTTTTCACTGCGGCAGGGTTGTCACTTTCAAAAATAATTTTGGCCGAAAACCCGGCATGAGAGCAAAATTGATCGCAAATCCACCGCATCTGCCGGGAACCCATCAGGCTGATAAAGCCCTCCTCAGCCGCCCAGGACAGCTCCACGGAGTCATTCTGCGCCAAAGCATGGCCGGCCGGAACCGCCAAGAAAATTTTTTCACTCAAAACCACTTGATGATCCTTCTGCGTTTCATCCGATTGATAAAACAGCCGCGTGGTGATGCCGACATCGTACAGCGCGCTCTCATTGTTCTGACGCATCTGAAAATTCAGGTGAGCGTGATCTTTTTTGTAAGCAATGATTGCTTCCGTTACCAGATACGATGCCGCCAGCACGTTCAAATGAACCGTTTCGTTTTCCAATTGCGCCATGATTTTCAGCTGCTCCGGGACACTGTCCAAATCGTCAAGAATACCGGTCAGACGACTGCACAGATATTTTCCATACTCCGTCAAAATGATATTTCTTCCCTGCGGGACAAACAGCGGCACGCCCAGCTCTTCCTCCAATTTATGAATGGCCTTCGTCAAGGCCGGCTGCGCCACGTGTAATTTTTCTGCACTTTTGGTAACATGCTGGCTGGAGGCCACCTCCAAAAAATACCGAATTTGGTTGATTTCCATAGCCGCTCCCCTTTCTTCCTCGCCAAGATGCGTTTTGACGTAATCAATAACCAAAAGTTATTGATTCTATAAATATTATATATTGGACAGAATGGTTTGTCAAGTGTATAATAGAGGCTGCAAGGAAAAAATCAAAAAAAGAGAAAAAAGAAAACAAAAAACGCTTTTTCGATTCATTTCAAAAAAACGCTCCCTGCAAAGAAAGGAAAACATCATGACACAAATTCTGGAAGCCACCATGTTAGTTTGCTTCGGCTGTTCTTGGCCTCTGTCCGTTTACAAAAACATCAAAGCCAAAAGCGCCCGCTCCATGAGCTTGCCCTTTATCCTTTTAATCATCGTCGGCTACATCGCCGGTATTTCCGCCAAAATCATCTCCCACTCTATCAACTATGTCCTGATTGTTTACCTTTTGAATCTGTTGATCGTATCTACCAACCTGGTAGTTTATTTTATAAACAAACAATACGACAAACAAAACAGCAAAAGTGAGGAAAAAAGTATGGAAAACACTAACACTTGTGCAAAAAACAAAACGCTTTCCCTGACAGATGCCATGCAGAAAGAAATTTGTGAATACCGTGAGCTAAACCCCATTGCCAAAAAGAGAAGCACCGTTTTCATCGGAGAAAAAACAAGAGATTCTGCCCTCACAGAGTTGTCCTGCAGTATGGACATGTCCGCCCCTGTATACGACCGCAGCGTGGTCGGCCTTCATATTATGCAGACACCGGCCCTGCTGGAGCAATGTGTGTACGATCTCATGCCGGACAAAGTATTTCTCTGCCTCGGCGCTGAGGAATTAAAAGCGCCGGATTCCAATCCCGCCGAAATGATTGAAAATTATCGTTGGGCGCTTTACACGCTCCACAATCATTCGGACGCTAAAATTTACCTGATCCCTGTTTCAGAGTCAAAGGACACTCCGAAAGCCGAAATTTTCAACCGCCTGCTAAAGAAGCTGGCCTCCGAAACCGGTTGCCGCCTTTGCCGCCCGGTCGTTTCTCCGCAAGAGCCTTCCTATGAGACGGATTTGATCAAAGTAATCAAAAGCTGCATCGAAAGCGATCACATGACCTTCGACCGCGCTATGCGAATTGCCGACAACAACGATCTGCTGCGCAAAGCGCTGTAAGCAAATCCAAATCCAAAAGCAATCCGGCGAGCCGCTCCCAAAATTCAACACGATTTTGGGGCGGCTCGCCGGGTTTTATTCTTATTTTTATTTCAATATCAAAGGATTTCTTCGGCCAAAATGGCGTCTATGACTTCTCGGCGTTCGGCCGTTCGGCGCATAGCTTGAATTTCACGATAGAAAAACTCGGTCGTGCCCACGCTTCTCGGAGGAAGGTACCATGCACAGGTTTCGGGATTTTCATAGCGTTCATACTGTCCTCCGCAAAGCCCGCTATGATCGCTTCCGCCGGAGACAAACCAATCATATTTGCGTGCCGTTTCCAAGGCCGCTCTGCGCTCAGACGCAGCCGCAAGATCGGGGTGCCAAACCTCGATACCGTCAAGCCCCTTCCGGTACAAATATTCCATGTGGCGAAGCTGCTTGTGCGGATGGGCCACCACGGCCATACCGCCGGCAGCGTGAATCAAAGCAATCATTTGATCCACCGGCAAAAATTCGTATTTCGGCGGAACCTCAAACCGATGCTTGCCAAACAGAGTTTCAAAAAATTCCGCATAGTCATGGTCGGCTTTGAGGCCTTTCGCCTTCATTGCATTGAAAAGATGCTCATTGCAAATCCATGTGATCCCATGGTTGTATTCCAAAACCTCGTCCCAGGTAATTCCGGTAATACGGCCTATAGCCACGCCGCGCTCAAAAAGCACGCGCGTCTGATCAGCCTCACGAGCGCTCATTTGTTCCAGATAATTCTTCATAGCCGGTTCATTCGGATCAAAGCCAAAGCCGACAACGTGGAAGGACGCGTTCACGTCCGGCGCCGGCGAAGTAAATTCCACGCCAAACACGCACTCCATCCCCTTGTCCTCGCAGGCCTTTTGCAAAAGCGGGAACGCCGTTGCCGTATCGTGATCGGTAATGGCTAAGGCGCGGTACCCTTCTTGGGTGGCGATTTCCACCAATCTTTCGGGGGTATATACGCCATCGGAATGAATCGAATGTGTATGAAGATTTGCATAAAATTCCATTTTGAAACACTCCTTGCTTTTTTCTATATTGATTCTATTGCATCGGCGAAAAAGTCCTTACGCTTTCGCCGCAAGATCTTGTTCGTAATCCTTGTACCGTTGGATAGAATCCCGAATGATTTGCAGGGCGGCTTCCGAGCCTTGCACCTCGTTCACTGCGGTCTGCTTGCCCTCCAATTGCTTATACACCGAAAAGAAGTGCCTCATTTCTTCAAAAATGTGAGAGGGCAGCTCCTTGATGTCATGATAGCCGTTATAGGTGGGATCGCTATACGGAATTGCTATGATTTTTTCATCGTTTTTTCCGTTATCCAGCATCGTTATCACCCCGATCGGATAGCAGCGCACCAGCACCAGCGGATCCAACGATTCATTGGTGAGAACCAGCACGTCCATCGGATCTCCGTCATCAGCCAGCGTGCGCGGAATAAAGCCATAATTGGCCGGATAATGCGTGGACGTGTACAAAATGCGATCCAAAATGATCAAGCCTGTTTGCTTATCCAGCTCATATTTCTTTTTGCTTCCCTTTTCAATCTCAATCACTGCGATAAAATCTGTCGGAGATATTCTTTCGGGAGCAATGTCGTGCCAAATATTCATTCGTTCTTACCTCATTTCTCTTATCTCTTGTCGTTTTCGCATGGGAAAGCTACCGCTTCTTTTCGAATTTGATTATATCATATTCCGTTCGGCTTTGTCAAGGAAAACTCTACTTGACAGAGGGAAGCAAAGGCAGTATAATGAAAAAAAGAAAGCGACCGTTGGCTCCTCAGAGGAACCCGGCCGACAAACACACAAAAGGAAAACGCCGCCATGATTTTTTCGGAAGCTCGCTTACAAACCGTCCTACAGACACTTGCCCCACAGGAAAAAGTGCAATGGGAAATCTTTGACAATTTGCCCTCAACCAACCTCTATTTGAAGGAGCTTGGGCGAAAGGGAGCTTCGGAGGGCACCGTGGTGCTTGCCGCTTCGCAAAGCGCCGGGCGGGGGCGCATGGGGCGTTCCTTTTATTCGCCGATGGGAAGCGGACTTTACATGAGCCTTTTGTTGCGCCCGAAAATCCAAGTGGACATGCTGCCGTATTTAACGCCCATGACCGCTGTCGCCGTAGCCCATGCGCTGGAAGCGCTTCATAGTGAGCCGGTGCAAATCAAATGGGTAAATGATATTTATATCCGGCAAAAAAAGGTTTGCGGCATTTTGGTTGAAGGATCGCTGTCGGGTGCGCCCTTGAAGGACTTTGCGGTGGTCGGAATCGGCATCAACCTCTATGCGCCGTCGGAGGGCTTTCCGCCGGACATCCGGGAAAAAGCGGGGGCTGTGTTTGATGCTCCGGCCGCTTGTGCCGAGGACGTTGCCGCGCACATTCTTGCCGCTTTTTTTGCCCTCTACCGGGCGCTTCCGCAGCGTGCTTTTATGGAAGAATACCGTGCCCGTTCTTTTCTCACGGGAAAGCAGGTTTGCATGGAAAGCGGAGGCCAAAGCATCCGCGGTCTTGTCACCGGCATCGACGAAGAAGGACGCTTGCTTGTCCTAGATGAAGCCGGCCACTGCCGGACGTTTTCCGACGGCGAGGCCACCGTTCCCTCCTGGGAGCGAAGCTGAAAGCACCGCGCCGATTGGGTTCAATCGAAGAAAGTCAAGACAGAGGAAGCAAAGCCGACCAAGAATCGCCAAAAACGCCGGGATCCCAACCGGCATGTTTCAGGGGCTGTGAAAAACGTAAAGTTTTTCACAGCCCCTTTGGCTTCTCGTCCAAAAAGCTTACGGCTCAAAATGTTCAAAAATTGCGCTCACACCTTTTTTCCGAAGCTTAACATACGTGTTCTCATCGCGCACTGTCCACCCGAACATCGGAACATGAAAAAGCGTCCGGCAAAGAAACAGCGAAAGATTGCCCCGCATGGCAACGTCATAAGCAACAAAATCGGGGCGCGAAAGAAAGTGGGAAAACAACAAGGTCAGACCGGCATCCGCAAAAACATTGTGGAGATCATGGTACTTCAGACTGTTTCTCACCAACTGCCCACGCGGATATTTCGGCCGATGCTCCCGCATCCATTTCAAAAGAATCGGATCAAAGGATTCCACGCAAAAAGCCCCGTCATAGGCGTCCAGCATGGGACATACCACCTCGCAAAGCGTTGTCGGGGCATGCTTGAACTCCACCAAAAGCGGCACGCGGCCGTCCACCAGCTCCAACACTTCTGCCAAGGTGGGAATCGTACAATCGCCCCCGTTCAGCCGGAAGCTTTGCAATTCCCGGCAGGTATAATCGCTCAGCCGTCCGGGCACACCGCAAACACGCTCCAGAGTATCGTCGTGAAAAACCATCGGAATCTGATCACGGGAAAGCTGAACATCCAGCTCGATCCCATACCGGGCTTCCACAGCCTTAGCAAAAGCAGGCAAGGAATTTTCGGCAATTTCGCCTCCGTAAAGGCCCCTGTGCGCATAGTCGGTTTGCAAATCGGTCATATCGGCCCGGCGGATCACACGCGGAATCATGAAGGTGATATAGATCACCGCCACAATCAGAAAAATCAATATGGCTGTCACCATAGCAGTAAACCTCCCGAATCGTACAGCTTAATCCTCAACATTCATTTGTTCAAGCACGCTCTGCGCTATGGCCGGCTTACTGTCCCCATGCTTCACAAAGAGCATTGTCACAAAAGCGAGCGCCACAAACACGGAGGCATACGGGAACAGGGCGCGCAGGCCGAAGGAATCCATAAAATATCCGCTGAGAATCGGCGTTACCGTCTGTGCAGCCATGCTGGCTGTATAATAAAATCCGGTGTATTTTCCCACGTTGCCGGACTTTGACAGTTCTACCACCATGGGGAAGCTGTTGACATTGATCGTAGCCCAGCCGATACCCGCCAAGGCAAAGATAATATTCATAAGCCATGCCGGGCTTTGCGCCGTCATAAAGGTGGCGGAGCATACGGCGGTAAAGAGGATTACGATACCCAAAAGAATCGCTTTTTTGCGGCCGATCTTCGACGAAAGGAAGCCCACCGGCAGGTACGCAAGGATGGCGGCTGCCTGCCCCACAATCAGGGTAAGGTTGTAATCCAGCTTCAACTCATTGCTGGCATAAACCGAATATTTGCTGGAAACGGCGTTGTATCCCATAAACCAAAGAACCACCGACGCCAAAATCAAGATCAACGAAATCTTTTCTCCGCGCGTCAAGCCGCGCCCTTCAAACTGCTCCGCTGTTTCCGCTTCATTTTCCATGACACCGTATTTCACGGTATCCTCGTCTTTTTCCTTCACAAATTGCGGCTCCCGCACCATGGCCATAAAAATAGCCAGCGAAATCAGCATGATGGCGGCAATGGTGATGAAAAAGGGAACGTAGCTCATCAAATCATTGCCCACATTGCCCGTACCGAACACAATGCCCAGCGCCAAAACCACAATGCCGCCGCAGGATCCCATCAGGTTAATCACGGCATTGGCCTTGGAGCGCAACGGTTTCACCGTCACGTCCGGCATCAGCGCTACCGCGGGGGAGCGGAAAACAGACATCGCCACCAAGGTCAAAAGCAAAAGCACCATAAAGAAAACCAACGTCATGGGGCTTTCTGCCGTTACCTGCCACGCATACGCTTGCCGTGCCGGAATGACATACTTCGTATAAGCCGGATTTGTTACCATTTTAGGTTCGCCGGTTTTGGAATCAATGACCACTTCACCGGTTCGCTTATCCGTCTTGGGAATCTGAAGGGAGATGGAAGTGAAATCCTCTCTGGAGATCGCCTCCTTCAGCATCAGCTTTTCTCCATCGGGGGTGACGATCTGATAGGATACGCCGCCGGAATTTTTCACCTTATAATCATAATCATACAAATATTCCAGCGTTTGCTTGTCAGAATAGTTTTTAACATTGTCAAGGCGCGTCAACTGCATATTGTCTACAAAAGACAAACCGACAAACATGATAGCGGCCACAATGGTACCGATCAAAATGAAAGGGGTACGCCGGCCGAGACGGCTTTTGCATTTGTCCGAAATGGCTCCGAAAAGCGGGAGCATAAACAGCGCCAACACATTATCTAATGCCATAATCGCGCCCGAAGCCGTTTGCGACATGCCGAATTTATCTGTTAAAATTTTGGGAATAATGGTATCATAAGCCTGCCAAAAGGCGCAAATCAAGAAAAAAGCAAAGCCGACAAAAATCGTTCTCTTATAATTCAGTTTCATGGTTCTCTTACCGTTCCCTTTCTTCCCTGTTTTCGGGTCCTTTCACAAATGCCGCCGGTTCATTATGATACACCGCATCATAGGCTTTCAGCACGGCAATTTGTGTTTTCGCGTCGGGAATCTGTCCGTCCATTACCCGACGATACAAGGTGCGAAGCGGAATCCGCACAAACTCCAAAAACTCATCCGCATCCGGCTCTGCCTCTCCTTGATAAAGCTCTTCGGCCATGTACATATACACTCGTTCACCGAGAATGGCGGGCGATCCGTACATATCGCCAAGGTACGTCAGCTTTTCACAGCGAAGCCCTGTTTCTTCATGAAGCTCACGCAAGGCTGCCTTTTCGGGATTTTCCTTCGGGCCATCCAGCTTTCCGGCCGGAATTTCCAGCGTCACTTCGTCAAACGGATACCGGAATTGCCGCACACAGCAAACCTCTTTTTCCTTTGTAATCGGAATAACGCAGACTGCGCCGTTATGCTTGATATACTCTCGTTTGGATGCGTTGCCGTTCGGCAAAAGAACATCATCGCAAAAAACATGCAAAATCTTGCCATTATAGATTTCCCGACTGCCCGTTTGCTTTTCAAAAAGCTCCATCCTGTTCCCTCCTGATTCCTATAATTTATAAATTAAAAATAAAATAAAAAATAAGAGCTAAATTATTATACTATATTTTTCCCCAATTGTAAAGTTCACAGACACATTTTGTTTCAACACTTTGAATCCCGGCAAAATTTTCAAGCAACTTTCGATTTCAAAGCCAATCGGGGAAAAAGCAGGCGGCTTTTTCCCGCAAATTTCACGCACCCGGCCAATTCGGCCGGGAAACGTATTGACAGAAGAAAGAAAGTGTGATAAAATAAGAAAATAGAAAAGTATCCTCATGGGATAAATCAGATTTTAATAACCGGAGGTTGGAATATGGCAGATCAAAAGATCGTTGACGGAAAATACCTTATGTATAAAGATAAGCCCCTTGTTCGAGAGGGAGATACCATCTGCTACGGTGATATGACGGAAAAGTGCATTCTTGTGCTTGAAATCATGTCGTATACTACCGTGGGCGGCGAAGAAATCCCCGACGATATTCTCATTCAAGTGATCGACGCCAAGGATCCCACCAAAATTGTCAAACAAGGACGAAAGAAAGGATTGAACGATGCCTTCTCCATCGGTTTGGTTTGGTTGGATATGGCGCTGAAAAAAGGCTGATGCTTCGCTTTCCTTTTCTACGATAGCAATGTCACAAAAAGAACGTCCCAAAGGATACCATTATTATGGGCACTCGCGCGGGACTTTCTTTTTGCAACCTTTTGCAATATTTTCGGACTTTTTTCAAAAAAGCTATTGACAAAGAAAGAAAAACATGATAGAATGTAGGACGTTATCCAAAGACAGCAGGTTCCCGTAAAATGAACGTGGTTGCTTCCGCGCTTCGTTTCCTGCCGAGGAGCATTCAGCATTCATTCTATTTTTGATTGATATAGAGGATCGCAAGTGTCTTTCTCGGCGAAAATTCATTTTTCGGGGGAAAGATATTTTTTATTTTACCCAAATTTCATCGGGAGGTGAATCCTAATGCCCAGCAAATCCATTCTTGCTCAAAAGCAACAGGTCGTTGCCGATCTGGCCGAGCAGCTCAAGGCTTCCAGCGCGGGTGTTCTTGTGAATTACCAGGGTATTACCGTTGACGACGACACGAAAATGCGTAAAGCATTGCGTGAAGCCGGCGTAAAATACATGGTTGTCAAGAATTCTCTGACCGGACGTGCCTGCGAGGCAGCCGGCTATGCCGACATGAAGCAGTATCTCTCCGGTATGACAGCGATTGCCATTGGTGCGGACGATCCAATCGCCCCCGCTAAGGTTCTGAAGCAGTATGCAGATAAGGTTGAATCCTTCAGCATCCTGGCAGGTTACCTTGATGGCGCCGTTATTGATGTCAAAACCGTTGAGGCGCTTGCCGACATTCCTTCCAAGGAAGTGCTTATTGCCAAGTTCCTCGGAAGCATCAAATCGCCCATTTACAAGTTTGCTTACGCTTTGCAGGCTGTGGTCGATAAAGAACAGGCTCCCGCAGAGGCCTAAGTTTCTCTGCCCGGCGTTGGGCGCCGCAAATGCCCACCGACAAAGGCGATCGTCGCTGTGTCTTAACCGGCAAAGGATCGCATGATTTGTCACCACAATCTTTTATTCATTTCAGGAGGTATTTAAAATGGCATCCGAAAAAATTACAAACATTCTTGAAGAAATCAAATCCCTTTCCATCCTCGAGCTGTCCGACCTTGTTAAGGCTGTTGAGGAAGAATTTGGCGTTTCTGCCGCTGCTCCCGTAGGCGTTGTTGCCGCTGCCGGCGCTGCTGCTCCCGCTGCTGAAGAAAAGACAGAATTCGACGTAATTCTGGCTTCCTTTGGTTCCAGCAAACTCGGTGTTATCAAGGTTGTCCGTGAAATCACCGGTCTTGGCCTGAAAGAGGCTAAGGATCTCGTTGAGGGCGCACCGAAGGCTCTTAAGGAAGGCTGCTCCAAGGATGAGGCTGAAGCTATCAAGAAGCAGCTCACCGAAGCAGGCGCAACTGTTGAAATCAAGTAATTTATTTCTAAATTACCTTTTCCCATTGCGTACCCCAAACAACCTGGCTGTACAAAAACGGCAGATACTTTTGTATCTGCTGTTTTTGTTTGCCTTTGTGATTTGTTTTTTAATTTTTCTTGAAATATTATATATTTTTGCATTTGCCTCTTGACATTATCATTGAAATTGTGTAATATAGTATTGTAAACTACATTTCGCAGACGGAGGGATTTTTCAATGATTTCCAATATAAAAAATGTTGTAGTATGGGGCGATTCTGTGGCCAAAGGCGTAATTTTTGATGAAAATCGCCGCCGATATACCCTCAGTGAGCAATCCGCCGTCAAAACCATTGCTCAGGCATTGGATATTTCGATTCAAAACCGGGCGAAAATGGGCAGCACCATCACCAACGGGCTTGCCATCATGGAAAAAGATCTGAGTACGGGAATCTCGGCCAACATAGCGATTCTGGAATTTGGCGGAAACGATTGCGATTTTTTATGGCAGGAAATCAGCGACGCCCCGGAGCTTGTGCATCTGCCTCGCACACCGGCCGAAGATTTTGAAGAAAAAATGAAATTCGCGGTCAAACGGGTGTCGCAGGCCGGCATGGAGCCTTATTTGGTCAATCTTCCCCCCATTGATGCAGAATATTACTTTGACTTTATTTCGGGGGGCGACCGTTCGCCGAAAAACATTTTGCAATGGTTGGGGGACAAAAATCACATTTATCGGTTTCACGAGCGGTATTCTTGCATTATCGAGCGGGTAGCTCGTGCAACCTCTTGCAAACTGTTAGACGTGCGTTCGGCCTTTTTGGATCTGTGGAACAGTCGTTCCCTCCTCTGCCGCGATGGCATTCACCCCAACGAAGAAGGGCAAAAATTCATTGCAAAAGCAGTGCTGGCTCAGCTTTAATTCATCCTTCCGCGAAAAGCGTCTTTTCAAGCAAACGCGGATGTTCAAATCAAAAAGGAACGGTTCCCAAAATTGGTTCAAAATTTTGGGAACCGTTCCTTTTTATATTTTTACAATAGCGGATCAGACATCAAGCATGCCCCATTACGCCGACAACCGCGTTGGTTTCCCAAATGTTGTGGCAAATATAAGGCGTTTTGCTATCCGGCTTCGGTTCTCTAAACCAAAGCACCGGCTGCTCCAATTCTTCAATGCGCGAAATCTCGCCGTTCAAATAAGCCTTTACGCGAAGGGCGGCCGATTCAATGACACAGCGCAAACCGCCGAGACGTGTTTCATGATTGCTAAACACAAAGGTCTTGTTTTCCAGGTACCACTGCTTTCGGAAGGCAAGAATAAAGAGATCCAGCCGCGCAAGGATTTCGGGAATCACCTGCTCCGCAAGGTCGGCCAGCGCTTTACGATCGTCTTTTTGATAAGCGTCTCTGAGGCGAACCGTAAGATTGCTTTTCAGCTCCAACACACGGCACAGCTTGGCAAGCGTGTCAAACATATAGCCATGGATCGGATGAGAAGCGAGCTTTTCCAGCGTAGCCGCATTTTTTGCAAACGCTTTCGGCGTTTCAACGGGATCCATATGAAGGTCAAACAAGCCCTCCAGAGGATCGGCATACAAAAGATACTTGGACGGGTTGACCATATCATCACTCAGATCAATCCCGGGCATTTGGTTCGGCTCATCCAAAAGCAACAAGTCCGTATAGGACATGCCAAAGCATTCCAAGGCGCGGCGGTTCAGCTGATCTTCCTTCGGATCCGCATGATAGCCCTGCTCTGCAAAATACAGGATGCCCGGCAAGGTGGAAAACTGTGCGGCTTCGGCTCCGTCGTCGCCCCAGCAAGTGACAATCACAAAATCCAGCTTCTTTTCGCGGCAAACCTTCATCTGCATCTTGGTAAAGTTGATGGAAAAGCGATTGTTGGGAGCAAAGCCCGACCATTTCCATGCACCGCCTGCAAAGGCGATGGGATTTTTGGTAAATTTCAAGTGGCAATCGACCATATGAGCAAAATACGGCTCATCTTTTTTATAATAATCCCAATAAATGAGCGTAAGCCCTTCCGGCACCATGTCAATCACGTCCTGCGAGATTTCCACCGTGCGAGAATAATAGGATTGTCCGGGGTTAATCATCCGGAAGAACATATCGCTCCAAATCATCGGATGATACCCTTTATCGTGGCACATCTTTGTCACAACATTCAAATGGTGCAACATAATTTCATGCTGGTTCTTATAGCCGAAGCGGCGGATATATTTGCCGTGGCCGAGGTTTTGCGCCTCATCCATACCAATATTGATCCGTTTGCTGCGGAAGCAGGAACGGCAAGTATCCAGCACAGCATCAATAAACTTATAGGTGCGTTCGTCATCCACAAGCAGAATGTCATCAATGTCCTGGAAGGCCGAAATTTCCGGCCATTTCAGCGCACATGCCAAGTGAGCCAGCGTTTGCACGCAAGGAATGACTTCAATGCCGAAGCCAAACGCATAATCATCCAGCTCTCTCAATTCCTCTTTGCTGAATCTTCCGCGCATATGGCCAAAGTATTTATATTCATCCACCGTAAAGGTGTCCTCGGTGTAGAACATCAAAGAACTGTATCCTGCCAGAGCAAGATAACGGATCATTTTTTTCGCCGCAGGCAAATTATACACGGCGTTGCGTGACATATCCGCCATAAAGCAAAGATCACTCATAAAAGTGGTTTCATGAATGGCGCGGCCGCTTTCCGCCACGTAATTCAGCTGTGACAAGGCGCGGTAAAACTCAAAATCCCGTCCGTACGTGATCTGAATTTTGCCGTCCGACGGAACAAGGTGAATCCCCACCCCTTCTTTTTTGACCTCCACCGTCAAGCCGCAAGGGGCGATGCCGATGCCGGTATGCTCCTTCACTTCTTCGATGCCCTTGGCCTGTGTTGCGTCAATACCGACAAAGTTATATGTTTTAATTTCCATTATAATCTCACTTTCAAAGAACCGTTTTTCGGATCGTTCCGAGGGTGTTCCGCGCGATTCCGTTATCTTTTTTTAGGGCCGAACATTTCTTCCATCATTCTCATAAAGTCGTCATCGCCGAATTTATCGCTCTTGGGCGCCGCCTTCGGGGCTTCTGCGACCTTCGGCTCTTCCACGGGAGCGGATTTCACTTCCGTCACCGGGATGGTTCTTTCGGGCTGGACAGGCTCTGCCTTGGCAACCGGTGCTTCCGGTTTGGAGGCGGTTGTTGCGGCGGCTTTCGGAGCCGACGCGGGGGTAGTCTGCGCCGTTGCCTTAAATCCGATGTCGCCCGGTTTCTTTTCAAAGCCGGTGGCAATGATGGTGATCTTCATTTCATCCTCAAGCTCAGGATCGAAAGAAACGCCCCAAATTACGTTGGCGTCGGGAGATGCCTCGTTGGCGATCATGGTGGACGCGAGATCCACGTCCTCCAAGCCCACGTCGTTGGAAGCCGAAATGCTGATCAGAATGCCGCTTGCGCCCTTAATGGAGGTTTCGAGCAACGGGCTGGAAATGGCGGCCTTCGCTGCCAGCTCGGCCTTGTCCTTACCGGTAGCGCTGCCAACGCCCATATGCGCGTAGCCTGCTCCCTTCATAACCGAAGTTACGTCGGCAAAATCGAGGTTGATAAAGCCGGGAACATTGATCAGATCCGAAATGCTTTGCACACCACGGCGAAGCACATCATCGGCAATTTCAAAAGCATTATTCAGCGTGATACGGGTATCCGAAATCTGTTTCAGTCTTTCATTCGGAATCACAACCAAGGAATCGACAAATTCGCTCAGCTCGGCAATGCCCGATTCGGCCTGGCGCATTCTGCGGATGCCTTCAAACGGGAAGGGCTTGGTGACAATACCGATCGTAAGAATGCCCATCTCATGTGCCACTCTTGCCACAACGGGAGCCGCTCCGGTACCCGTGCCGCCGCCCATACCGGCCGTGACAAACACCATATCCGTCCCGGACAGAACATCTTTAATTTCCTCAATTGATTCCTCCGCTGCGCGCGCACCGATAGAAGGATCTGCGCCTGCGCCGAAACCTTTCGTGATCTTTTCTCCAATCACAATCTGATTGGCCGCATCTGATTTGCGCAACACCTGTCTGTCCGTATTGATCGATACGAATTCAACGCCGCAGATATTGCTGGAAATCATACGGTTTACCGCATTGTTTCCGCCGCCACCGACGCCGATCACTTTAATGTTTACGCCGCTTTCCAATGTGTCGTCATGTTCAAAAATCATTTTAATCCTCCTGCCATAGGCCGAAAATGCCGACAATTGCCATGCGTTCCGGCCCGGTGCTTATTATTTAACTATACATACTAATATCATAATATATTCGTAGCTATTTTGCAAGTGTTTTTTTGCATTTTTTACAAATAATTTTTGTTTTTCCGTGTTCCTCTGCCGCAACGAGGCCTCGACAGGCGCTTTTTTGAAGCAACGCGCCCGAATTTACAGATACCTGTTTACAAATCCCGCGAAGAATGATACAATAAAAAAGAATGAAAATCATACGAGCATTTTGTTTGTTCGTTAAAATCCCAAAGAAAGGCGGATCTTTCCATGCTTCAAGCCATGCCGTCGGTAGGCATCTACACTCTCGGCTGTAAAGTCAACCAATACGAAAGCGAAGCGATTGCGGAGGCGCTGACAGCTCACGGCTTTTCCCTGCGTCCGCATGAGCAGAAATGCGATATATATATTATCAACACTTGCACGGTCACAGCGGAAAGTGACCGCAAGGCCGGGCAATTCATCCGTCGCGCCATTACGCAAAACCCCAACGCCTACATCATTGTAACCGGCTGTCTGTCGCAAACCGATCCGCACAAGATTGCCCAAATCAAAGGGGTGGATTTTGTCGGCGGAAACGACAAAAAAATGAATACGGTAGCGGCCGCACTGCGCTATGCGGAGAACCGTCAAAAGCGCGAAACACCGGAAATCTCCGTTTCCGCCCTTGACGAAGCTCCCTTTGAAGGCATGCAAATACAGCACTTTAACCGTACCCGTGCCTATGTAAAAATCGAGGACGGCTGTGAAAATCACTGCACCTACTGCATTATCCCGGCGGCGCGGGGCAAAGTGCGTTCCAAACCGCCACAGGAGGTCATCCGGGAAGTGCAGGCGCTTGTGGCCAACGGATGCCGCGAGGTCGTACTGACCGGCATTGAAACGGCCTCCTACGGCAAGGATCTGAAGGATTGCCGCTTGGAGGATCTTTTGGCACAAGTAAATGCCCTTACGGGGGTGGAGCGCATCCGTCTCGGCTCTTTGGATCCGTCGTTAATCACCGAACGCTTTGTGGCAAAGCTCTCCTCGCTTTCCTCCCTGATGCCGCATTTTCATCTGTCTTTGCAGAGCGGTTGTGATCGAACGCTGGCACGCATGAAACGAAAATACAACGCACGGATGGCCATGGAGGCCATGGAGCGCGTCCGTGCAGCCATGCCAGAGGTTTGTTTTACCACCGATGTCATTGTGGGCTTCCCCGGTGAAACCGAGGAGGATTTTGCCGAAACGGTCAGCTTCATGAAAAAAGCCCGTTTTTTGAACGCGCACATTTTCCCGTATTCCCGCCGGGAAGGCACTCCGGCGGCCGTCATGCCCGATCAGGTTCCCGAAGCGGTCAAATCGGAGCGTTCCGCCGCCCTGATAGCTGTACAAGCGGACATCCGTCGCGCTCTCCTTCGGGAGCAGGCGGCTCAAAAAAAGAAATATGACGTTCTTTTTGAAACCGAGTCCGATGGCTTTTTCGTCGGGCACACCCCGTCTTTTATCGAAGTTGCCGTAAAATCCCCCGTTTCTCTCCGCGGCGAGATTCGACGTGTACGTGCCGTCGCCGTGGAAAAGGATCGTCTGTTGTGCGAACTGCTACCCTCATCGGAACAAGAAAGGACGGAATAACATGGAAGCCAAGGATTTTTCTTCTCTTTCCTACTCCCCAAACGAAGCGGAGCCGGCCATTGCTCCCTGTCCTTCGGCGGACGACGGCACATCGGCGTTATCCCCCGAACAGCAGCGTCTTCAGCGTCTGCGGCGTCTTGTCAACAAGTTTTTTGAAATCGGAACCGTCTCCTTGATTCGTGAATTTCAGATGGCTGGCCTATCGCTCCGTTTTCCCGCCGTATCGACCTTGCAAACGTATTACAGAGACGTCCTACAACGTGTTCCCGTTTCCGAGGAGTTGGCCTTTGCCGCCGCTTTTGCCGCCGCCTGCGAAAAATCGCCCGCGTCCCTATTGCCGCAGGAGCTGTTGGTGCAAGACGCGGTCATAGCGGAATCCTATGCGGACGCCATGAAAAAATATGCCTTCCTCTCCCCCGACTATCAAACGCCTTGCTCGATGGAGCGCCTTTTTGCTTTGGCCGGGGAGGCCGTGCGGTTGGAAGCCGCCCCTCTCTATTCCGACGACGCGGTTTCCGTGTTTTCGGCCGCCACCGATGACGCGGCTCTCGCCGATTGCTACGCCGGCGGCTTGACGCCTCTATCGGTGAACGCCGGTCAATGTATCGGAACGGGCGAGGAGACTCCTTTTCCCGACGTAAAGCAAAAATTCCCCATGACGGTAGCGATTCTTTCGCCCGGAGCGGCCGGCGCCGAGCCTTTGGGGGTTCTCTTAAGCAATGCCGCCTTACGCAAGCGGATTGTGAGCTATTCCTGCGCGCCGATTGACCAACTGCTTCCCTTTCTTATTCGAAGCCGCATCCCCGGCCTTTCCGTGGATCTGAGCCAATGTCCCCGTTTACACCCGTCGGCGCCCATGTCGGCGGAAGAATATCGCTTTCATCTTTTGCGCCGGACGTTTCTGACGTCGGAGGTCTTTGGCGGCAACGTGCTGGCTGTCCTGATCGCCAACAAGCATCTGCCTTTTTTGCGCAAGCTATCCAGAGGGCACGGCTTTAACGTCTGCACGGCACTGCGCATCCAAAAGGAAGATTTGTTCACCATCGAAGAAAACGGCCGCCCCTGCCAAACGCTCCGGCTCTCACTGCTTCGGGCGCTGACCGCCTCCGGTCACCGCAGTATCGCCATTCCCTCTCACACCTTGCCCGCGCCTGCGCTTTCGGTAGAAAAGCAGCCGGCCGAATGGCTGTTCGGGCACAGCGCTTCTCCGAAATATGCCTGTCTGTATCGCGTTTCGGTCAATCCGTTTTCGGGTGCAGCGCCCTTTTACACCGCCCTTCAAGCCGTCACAGCGGCGGTAACGGCCGCGTTAAAGGACGGCTTTCACGCAAAGAATGCCCGCCTATGCTTATCAATCCGCGCAGAGCTTCCGTCCGACACGCCTAAAAACATCGGCGCCTCGATGGCCACCGTGCTTGGCCTGTATCGCGCACAGACCGAGCTTTCCTTGTCGGATGAGCATTCCTCCCTCTCGATGGGAACGGCGGGAACGGAACCCGTTTTGACGGTTTCTCTCTGGAGCGCCGGACGTCCCGATAAGGCGACGGCGATACAAGCCCAGGCGCTTGGCTTTACCGACGATCCCGCGACCGGATTGCCGGATTTTGCACAAATCCGCGTCTCTTTGTACCCTTCCATCTCTTAATTAAAAGGGCAAAAGCCATTCCGGCGGGAGAAAACCAAGGATTTTGGCGGAGAATGCAAAAAATATTTGAAAAACTCTTGCAATTCCATTTTTTCTATGGTATAATGAATGACGTTGTAAATTTATAAGTTGAATTTTACGATTCTACTGTGCGCCATCGCACAAGGAGGTGTCAGGCATGGCAAAATGCGAAATTTGCGGAAAGGGCGTTGCTTTCGGACAGTCCGTCTCTCATTCTCACCGCAAAACCAACAGAGTTTGGAAGCCCAATGTTCGTAGAGTGAAGGCTGTTGTAAACGGCACTCCCAAAACGATACATGTTTGCTCTCGTTGCCTTCGTTCGGGCAAAATCAGTCGCGCGAACTGAGTCATAGTGAAAAGGCATCCTACAGCAAAAAAATAAAACCGCGTTTCCGCGACCGACATCGGCCGCAACGGGATTCGCGGTTTTATTTTTTTATTTTCCAATTTTACAATGTTTCATTCGACCGGTTCCGCATCCATTCGCTGCCGAATGGCTTTCCATGCGGGCATGTACCTATCCAGGATCTCGCAGAACTGCGGGCCATGATTTGGCACCTTGGTATGCGCCAGCTCATGAAGAATGACATAAGAAAGACACTCCGGCGGCTTTTGCGCCAAGCGAAGATTCAGCCAAATTTTCTTGGTGCGCGTATTGCAAGTTCCCCACCGTGTTTTCATATTTTTGATTTGCCACGCATCGGCATGGAGGCCGGTTTTTTCCTCCCAAAAAGGCAAAAGCTCCCGGATTTTCTCTTTCAGCAGGCCGCGGTACCATTCGCGGATCCGTTTTTCGCGTGTACTGCGATCCTCCTGCCCTGACAGCGGCAGAAACACCGAATGACCTATTTTTTCAATCTGCTTGCTCTTCCCCTCTCCCGGCTGCCCTGTCACCAGCGTGCAAGGTTCTCCAAACACCATGATTGTTTCGCCCGACACATACTGTCGTTCCTCCCGTACAAAGGTGGCACGCATTCTGTCCTGCTTGCTGCGGATCCAATCGGTCTTGGCGGACACAAAGGCGATCAGCTGCGCCTGCGGTACCGAAAAAGGAGCCGACAACCGCACCTGACCGTCGGGCGGTTTTACGGAAAGATTGCAATTTTTCACGTTTTTTCGGACAATTTCCACGGATACGCCATTGACCTGCACATACGTGCTGTCCGCTTTTGTTTTTTTCATATTTCACTCCGATTTTTCTCTGAATGGAAAGGGCGTCTCTTGGGAAAAGGCCTTTTCCCAAAGCCTTCAAGCGCATGCTTCATTGTAACACATCCGCTCATGCCTGTCAAGTCGCGCCGCCCTGCGGCCCTACCGTTTGAGATGCGAAAGGCAAAAATGCAAGTCAAAAACGCGTTCCCTGCAAAAAAGTGGGAGGATAATCTTATTTTTTGCAAAAAATCCATTGAAAATCGAGAAAAACTATGTTATAATACACTATCTTTTTATTACGCTAAAGAAAGGAACCTCCATGATTTATATCGCACTTCTCGGCTTCGGCACCGTAGGGAGCGGATGCGCCGAAGTTTTAACAGCCAATCAAGCAAAAATCGAAGCCTATTTGGGCGATACCGTCCAATTAAAATACATTTTGGATTTAAGAGACTTTCCCGACAGCCCGTTTGCCGACCGCATTGTTCATGATTTTCAGACCATTCTCGCAGATCCCGACATCCGCGTGGTTGCGGAAATGATGGGTGGTTCCCACCCCGCCTACGATTTCACCAAAGCGCTCCTTATGGCGGGCAAAAGCGTTGTTACCTCCAACAAAGAGGTGGTTTCCACCTTTGGGGCAGAGCTTTTGCAAACGGCGGCCGAGCACCATGCACGTTATCTGTTTGAAGCCAGCGTGGGTGGCGGTATTCCGATCATTCGTCCTTTAATCAACGATCTTGCCGCCAATGAAATTCTTTCCATCGACGGTATTCTCAACGGCACCACCAACTTCATTTTGACAAAAATGAAAAATGAGGGAACCGGCTTTGCCGAGGTTCTCGCGGAAGCACAGCGTCTCGGCTATGCCGAAGCCAACCCGTCGGCCGATGTAGACGGCATAGACGCCGCTCGCAAGATCACCATTCTGACGGCTCTTGCCTCCGGCAAGCTGTTGGATCCCTCTTGTGTCCCGACAACAGGCATTCGCCAAGTCACACCGGACGACATGAAAATAGCCGCCAAGCTTGGCTACACTATCAAGCTGATTGCACACTATTCGCAGCAAAACGGAAAGCTTTCCGTGTCGGTTGCCCCCAAATTCGTATCTCATTCCTCCCCGCTTTCGTCCATTGATGACGTTTTCAACGGGATTCTTGTCCGCGGCGACATGCTAGGCGATTCCCTGTTCTACGGGCGCGGTGCCGGCAAGCTGCCCACCGCCAGCGCCGTTTGCGCCGACATTTTGGACGCCGCCGCGCACAGCGCCGCACAATCCCGCCGTCTGACGTGGTCGGCGGCTTCTTCGGAGGATCTGATCGACGACAGCACCCGTGCCAAGCGTCTTTGTGTGATTTTGAAAGCCGATTCTCCGCATCTTCATGCGCTTCCTTCGGAACATTCCGTGTCTTACAAGGGCCTTGAGGCGATACTGACCAAAGAGCCTGTAACGTCAAAGGATTTGCGCGCTTTCGGAGGCGATCTTTTGAAGGCTTACGAAATCAGCGATTAGGCCTCCCCGCTCTCCCTTTATAATGAAAATTTTAATTGGTTAGGAGATAATATTATGTCATTCAAAACAGAATACCTAAACAAAGTATACGCCGATGTTGTCAAAAGAGATCCCGATCAGCCCGAATTTCACCAGGCCGTCCGCGAGGTTTTGGAATCGCTGGAGCCTGTGCTTGAAAAGCGTCCCGATTTGGAAAAGGCCGGCATTATGGAAAGATTGGTCGAGCCGGAGCGCGTTATCTGCTTCCGCGTAAGCTGGGTGGACGACAAGGGCAAGGTGCAAGTCAACCGCGGCTACCGGGTACAGTTCAACTCCGCCATCGGCCCGTACAAGGGCGGCATCCGGCTCCATCCCTCGGTCAACCTCTCGGTCATCAAATTCCTCGGCTTTGAGCAGACATTCAAAAATTCGCTGACCGGACTCCCCATGGGCGGCGGCAAGGGCGGCTCTGACTTCGATCCCAAGGGCAAGAGCGATGCGGAAATCATGCGTTTCTGCCAATCCTTTATGACCGAGCTTTCCAAGCACATCGGGGCAGATACCGACGTGCCTGCCGGAGATATTGGAACGGGCGCCCGTGAAATCGGATTTATGTTCGGACAGTACAAGAGATTGCGCAATGAATTTACCGGCGTTTTGACCGGAAAAGGCCTGTCCTACGGCGGCTCGTTGGCAAGAAAGGAAGCAACCGGCTACGGCCTTTGCTACTTCACCAAGGAAATGCTCGCCGACGCCGGCCAAAGCTTTGAAAACAAGAAGGTCGTGGTATCCGGCTCCGGCAACGTAGCCATCTATGCCGCCGAAAAAGCGACGGAGCTTGGCGGAAAGGTCATTGCCATGAGTGATTCTTCCGGCTATGTTGTGGACGAAAACGGCATCAATCTGGAAGTCATGAAGCAAGTCAAAGAAACCGAACGTGCGCGCATCAAAGTATATGCCGACCGCGTCAAGGGCGCTCGCTTCATCGAAGGCTGCAAGGGCATTTGGACGGTGAAATGTGACATTGCCCTGCCCTGCGCCACGCAGAACGAGCTGGACGCCGAGGATGCCAAGGCCTTGATTGCCGGCGGCGTCATGGCTGTGGCCGAGGGGGCAAACATGCCTTCCACGCCCGAAGCGATTGCTTTGTTACAGGAAAACGGCGTTCTTTTTGCTCCGGCCAAAGCGGCCAATGCCGGCGGTGTTGCCACCAGCGGACTTGAAATGACACAAAACAGCATGCGCCTGAGCTGGAGCTTTGAAGAAGTGGATGCAAAGCTTCATGATATTATGGTCAACATTTACAAAAATGCAGCCAATGCCGCCAACCAATACGGCTGCAAGGGAAATTTGGTAGCCGGTGCCAACATTGCCGGGTTCATCAAGGTGGCCGACGCAATGCTCTGGCAAGGCGTTGCCTATTAAGTTCATACTCTTATAGTCAAAGGGAGTGTTAAAAAACTCAGAACGAGTTTTTTAACACTCCCTGCGATTTTGGCCTTGACCGGCAGGTTTGTTTCACCGGGCATCAATCGGCAACGTCCGCTCCGCCTTGGCCCAAGGCCAAGAGCGCGCGTGTATGTTCAGTTTTTCAGGCTGTGGATCGGTGCAGGAATACGGCCGCCCCGGGCAATAAAGCGTGCGGGGGAGTTTGTATTGAGGGGAATCACCGGGCAATAGCCGAGCAAGCCGCCGAAGTCCACGCGGTCGCCCACCTTTTTCCCATACGCGGGAATTACGCGCACGGCCGTTGTTTTTGTATTGGCCACGCCAATGGCAATTTCATCGGCGATTATCGCGCTGATCACAGCCTCCTCCGTATCGCCCGGAATGGCAATCATATCAAGCCCCACCGAGCAAACGGCTGTCATAGCCTCCAGCTTTTCGATAGAAAGCGCGCCACATTCCACGGCGTGAATCATGCCGGCGTCCTCGGACACCGGAATAAACGCGCCGGAAAGGCCTCCCACGTGAGACGAGGCCATAACGCCTCCCTTTTTCACGGCGTCGTTCAGCAAGGCCAGCGCCGCTGTTGTGCCATGCGCACCGCAGCAGGCAAGTCCCATTTCCTCAAGGATATGCGCCACAGAATCGCCTATGGCAGGCGTCGGCGCCAACGAAAGATCCACAATTCCAAAAGGAATCTGCAAGCGTTCAGCCGCCTCATGGGCTACCAGCTGTCCGACACGCGTAATCTTGAAAGCCGTTTTCTTGATTACATCCGCCAGCTGCGAAAAATCACAATCGCCGGCTCGGCGAACAGCCGAGCTGACCACGCCGGGGCCGGAAACGCCCACGTTGATAACACATTCCGGTTCTCCGATCCCATGGAAAGCCCCCGCCATAAACGGATTATCCTCCGGCACATTGGCAAACACCACCAATTTCGCACAGCCGATGGAGCACTGATCCTTGGTCAGAAGGGCGGTGCGCTTGATAATTCTCCCCATTTGTGCCACGGCGTCCATATTGATGCCCGCCTTCGTACTTGCCACGTTCACGGAGGAACAGACAAGATTGGTTTCCGTCAAGGCTTCCGGGATGACGGAAAGCATCCGCTCGGCTCCCTTGGTCATTCCCTTTTGCACCAAAGCAGAAAAGCCGCCGATAAAGTTAATTCCTACCGTTTGAGCCGCCTTTTCCAAGGTTTGCGCCACTTTGATATAGCCCTCAGGGGAAATATCGCCTCCCACCAAGGAAACGGGCGTAACCGAAACGCGCTTGTTCACAATCGGAATCCCGTATTCTTTTTCTATCTCACAGCCAACCGGCACAAGGCGTTCTGCCTTTTTCGTGATTTTATCATAAATTTTCTCACACAAACGGTTTTCGTCTTCGCTCACGCAATCAAGCAAGGAAATGCCCATTGTAATTGTGCGTATATCCAGGTTTTCCTGGCGTATCATTTGAATCGTTTCCAAAACATCCGCTGTATTTAACATTTGCTTCCCCTTTCCGGCACTTTGTTTCACCCGTTCCTTTGTTATTTCGGCACAGCGTCAACAAAGCGCTGTTCCCGCCATCTTTCTTCAGATACGGTGCATGGTATTGAAAATATCCTCATGCATTGTGTGAATTTCCAAATGTTTTTTCTCTCCAAGCTCGCTCATTTTGTCGGCAAATCCCGCAAACGAGATGGAAAGTGCGGAAATGTCCACCAGCATAATCATAGCAAAGTATTCTTGCAGGACGCTTTGCGTAATATCCACGATATTCGCATTAAATTCGGCGCAAACTGCGCTGACATCGGCAATAATACCCACGCAGTCCTTGCCCGTTACGGTGACAACAGCTTTCATTTTTCTTTTCCGCTCCTTTTTTTATAAAATTTTCTCCGCTGAAAATTGCATTCTCAGCGGAGAATTATTGCAAAGCTATATTTTCAAAAGCATCTGTGCAATCTTAAAGTAAATCAACAACGAAATGGCGTCCACCAGCGTGGTAATAAACGGACTTGCCATAACCGCCGGATCCAACTTGATTTTTTTAGCCAAGACCGGGAGAGTACATCCGATCAGCTTGGCACAAATGACCGTCAAGCACAATGTGATGCACACAACCAACGCCACCAGCGGCGAAACATTGCTATGCATAATCCAATTATCAAACACAAGGATCTTAACAAAGGTGGCGCACGCCAAAGAGACACCGCACAGCAAGGAAATACGAAATTCCTTCCACATGATCTTAAAGATGTCGGAAAATTCAATTTCTCCGAGTGAAAGACCACGTATCACCGTAACGGAGGCCTGGCTACCGGAATTTCCTCCCGTATCCATCAGCATCGGTATAAAAGAGGTCAGTGCAATGGATGCGGCCAGCGCTTGTTCAAAGGACGTAATAATGATACCGGTAAAGGTAGCCGAAATCATCAAAAGCAGCAGCCAAGGAATACGTTTTTTCCAAATATCCCACACCGATGATTTCAAATACGGTTCATCGCCCGGCGTAATAGCCGCCATTTTGGCGAAGTCCTCCTCGGTTTCCTCTTGAATGACATCAATCACGTCGTCAAACGTGATAATGCCAACCATTCGATTTTCCTTGTCCACCACCGGCAAAGCCAGATAATTATAACGGGCAAACATTTGCGCCGCATCTTCTCTGTCGTCATAAGCGCTCACCGAAATCCAATTGGTTTCCATAATCTCCCCGATTTTTTTATCCAAGGGAGAGATCAAAAGATCCTTGGCCGACACGATTCCCGTCAACACTCTTTTTTCAAGGACATAACACGTATAGATGGTTTCTTTTTCAATGGCCACGCGACGAATATGCTCCAGCGCCTGCTCCACCGTCATTTGAGCAGAAAGGCGCACATATTCGGTCGTCATAATACTTCCGGCACTGTTTTCCGGGTATTTGAGAATTTCGTTGACAGTCTTTCGCGTGTCGGGGCTTGCGTTTTTCAACAGACGCTCTACGACATTGGCCGGCATTTCCTCAATCACGTCCACCGCATCGTCCACATAAAGCTCTTCCAGCATTTCTGCGATTTCATGGTCGGTGACGGAATTGATCAGAATTTCTTCGGTTTCCGGAGAAAATTCCACAAAAACATCGGCGGCAACATCTTTGGGTAAGATCCGAAAAATCAAAAGCAGCTTATCTTTGGGAAGCGTTTCAATCATTTCGGCAATATCAATCGGTTCCAGCGTGCAAAGCTCCCGCCGAAGCTCTGCATAACGCTTGTTTTCCAACAGGGAAAGGATCTTTTCGGATTCCGATTCCATATCAAGGGGCGTGTTAGGTTCCATTTTGTTTTACCTCCTATCATTTTTTGTGCCGTAGCACGGACGCCTATACAAAAGCGTCAAATTCGGGGTAGTAAAACACAAAAGCCAACGGAAAAAGTCGCCGCGATTATTTGCTTATTTGCAAAGCGAAAAAGGCGTTTCCAGAAGGGACGCCTGTGTATCGCACCGTTTCAAACGGCTCAAATACCGACTTCGGCCATTCGGATTTGCGCCATTACTGCCTGCGTCCATCTATTTCCACCTCACATTTTCAGATTTGCTTTCTCATGAAGCATAACATATTTATTATAAAACAAAAGTATGGTTTTGTCAATAATTTCTTTCAAGGCGCATCAAAAAAATCGCAAAAAAAGGCGCTCGCACTGCCGCCGGGAGGCAGAAGTGTGAGTGCCTTTTGATTTGTCCGATTTTATAAGGAGCTTATAAAATCGAATTGCTTTTCATTAGCCGAGCTTTGCCTGGTTCACTTTGATACCGGGGCCCATGGTAGAAGCTACAACGCAGCTCTTAATATACTGTCCCTTAGCAGAAGCCGGTTTTGCTTTGATGATTGCGCCGAGCAATGTGTTGAAGTTTTCGCCGAGCTTTTCAGCGCCAAAGGAAGCCTTGCCAATCGGGCAGTGGATAATGTTGTTCTTATCCAATCTGTACTCGATTTTACCGGCTTTGGCTTCGGTAACCGCACGAGCAACATCGGCTGTAACGGTTCCGGCCTTGGGGCTAGGCATCAAGCCCTTCGGGCCGAGCACACGGCCCAAACGACCAATTACGCCCATCATATCGGGGCTTGCAACCACAACGTCGAAATCAAACCAATTTTCCTTCTGAATCTTTTCTGCGTATTCAGCGCCGCCTGCATAATCTGCACCGGCGTCCAAAGCGGCCTTGACGGCGTCGCCTTTGGCAAATACGAGAACCTTGAGCTTCTTACCGGTTCCGTTGGGAAGCACGACAGCGCCTCTCACCTGCTGGTCAGCATGACGGGAGTCAACGCCAAGGCGTACATGAACTTCAATCGTTTCATCAAACTTTGCCTTAGAGGTCTGGCATACCAAAGCCAATGCCTCGGAGGAATCGTACTGCTTGCTCTTATCGAAAAGCTTTACGCTATCAGAATATTTCTTTCCTACTTTAGCCATCGTAATTTTCCTCCTTCTCAGTCTTCTACGACAACGCCCATGCTGCGTGCCGTACCGGCGATCATGCTCATAGCGGTGTCGATGTTAGCGGCATTCAAGTCAGGCATCTTAGTTTCTGCAATCTTTCTGACCTGCTCTTTGGTGATCTTTGCCACTTTGTTCTTGTTAGGCTTATCGGAACCGGACTCAATGCCGCATGCCTTTTTAATCAAAACGGGTGCAGGCGGAGTCTTGGTGATAAACGAGAAGGAACGGTCTGCATACACGGTAATAACAACCGGGATGATAAGACCAATATCGTTTTTAGTTCTTTCATTGAATTCCTTTGTAAAAACAGGAATTGCAACACCGTACTGACCGAGAGCCGGTCCTACGGGAGGCTGGGGTGTAGCCTTACCTGCAGGAAGCTGCAGTTTGATATAACCCATAATTTTCTTTGCCATTTTTCTTTTTCCTCCTAAATGTGGTACCTAATACGGGAGAATTTAAGTAAAATTTTTCTCCCTCCCACCGAAGTGTTTCCACTCCGTGCGGCTTTTGCCGCATCATTTTTCTGCCGGAACGATCTGACTTACGTCAAGCTCCACCGGCATATCACGGCGTCCTCTTTTCACGAGAACTGTGACAGTTTTGTTGTCCTCGGAAATCTGTTGAACCACACCGTTATAGCCTTCAAACAATCCGCCGGTAATATTGACATCATCGCCGACAGCAAAGGCCAAACGAACGCGCTTTTCTTCGATTTCAAGTGCATCAACTTCTTCATTTGTCAAGGGGGTAGGGCGTGATCCGGGGCCAACAAAGCCGGTAAAGCCGTGAATATTTCTCACTGCATGCCAACTTTCATCGGTCATGACCATTTTAATCAGAACATAGCCGGGAAAAATCTTGCTCTCTACTTCTTTTTCCTTATCTCCGTTTTTTTCAATCACGGTTTCCACCGGGACACGTACATCGAAGATCAGGTGTTGAAGATTGCGATTTTCCACAACCTTTTCAATGCTTGCCATCACCTTGTTTTCGTAGCCGGAGTAAGTGTGCGCCACATACCATCTCGGGCCTACGTTCATTTCATTGATATCACTCATTTGATTCTATCCTCATCTAAAGATCTTGCCGAGAGCAATCAGTCCCTTGGAGAATGCAAAGTCAAGCAGACCAATAGCCGCCGCACATATGACAACGACGATAAGAACCACAAGTGTGCTCTTAACCGTTTGATTCCACGGGAACCACACGATCTTTTTGCGCTCACTGTTTAAGCCACGCAGATATTTCAGAACCTTTTCTTTCTTAAGAATGAAAAGAATCACGCAGATAACAATGATAACCGCAAGAATCGAAAGCGAGATAATCATATCGATTCTCTTGTTCGCCTTTTCCTGCTCTGCTGCAATTTCCGCCGCAGACTTGGTTGCCGACGGAGCCGTTGTGGCCGTACCGGAAGCAGTGGCAGAGGGTGAAGCCGAAGCGCTGCCGGACGCAGTGCCGGACTCGCTTGCGGAAGCAGTAGCCGTTACGGAAGCGGAAGCGGACGCAGATCCGACCGCTATCTCAGCAAATGCACACACAGAGAAAAGAGAGAGCATCAGGGCAACAGTCAGAATCACAGCAAGGATACCGGCTTTTGTTTTATTAGCTTTCATTTTTTTCTTCCCTTCTCTGATCATTTGGTTTCTTTGTGAAGAGTGTGCTTGCGGCAGAACTTGCAATATTTGTTCATTTCAAGTCTGTCAGGGTCATTTTTTTTGTTTTTCTTTGTGTCATAGTTTCTCTGCTTGCAAACGCTGCACGCCAGAGTTACTTTGACTCTGTCTTCTTTTTTAGCCATTTTCGGCACCTCCCAATTAAATTTTATTTTGATCGCACGGTTTTTCTGCCGGCTTCAACAGCAAAAGCCGCCCCGCGATCCGTGTACCTCCCTCAGAAGTCATTTGCTTTCCCCGATTCATTGCCGGAAATTCCGGCGGCGCAAAATGAACACGAAAAAATAGCCCCGACTAACAGAGGTAGATTGATTATATCACTTTTTTCTTTCTCTGTCAAGATTTTTTTGATATTTTAATAGGCTATTTTAAAAACGATTGCATCGAATGATGGCATTTCATATTTTTATCTCTGTTGGACTTGGGGAGGAAAAGACGGTTGCAAATTGTTCTTGCAACCGTCTTCAAACAGGCGTAATCTTATATAGGCAGTAATGGATTGGCGGGAATGAAAGCGAAGTCGTCAATTCAAATTCTGTTTTTTGAAAAACAAGGCAAAATACAGCTCTTAAATTCAAATATTCCGCGAAGGGCGCGAACCGCAAGATATGGTAACAAAAAAGCACAAGACCCGCTAAATCTTGCGCTTTTTGTGTTTTGTAGCTTTTTCGTACTACAAAGATATATAAGAGCGACCAAACGTCGTAAAAACAAGGCAAGAAAGACCAAACGTCGTTTTTTGATATAGCTCAATCGGTGATTCTTCTGTCGGTCAATATACCGTAGATATACGAAGGTGCAATGATTGCCTTGTTGAAATCCGTTTTGCTTCCACCAAGCATCGCGTTTGCTTTTTCAAGCATTTCTTTCGTTACAATCCATTTCCTGCTACCGTTCCGGATAGGTTGTAATTTATTGTCATTCAGTATTTTATATGTAAACGGCAGGCCGGTCACTGTGAAAAAAGTTTCGCCTTCCATACTCACAATTCTATTCCATAATTCATTTGTATTCATTGATGTTTCGCCTTTCAAAAACGACGGTTTCCATATTCATGTTTACATCAACCGTTTTATATCCTATACTGAGCCAGCTCAATGCGATCGAATGCGTCGTCGTGTTTGCCCAGAACGCTCTATGTTCTCTGGCGGATCCCGGGAGAGAAAAGCCAATTGTTTTCTCTATTTCGTTGAAAAGACCTTGTAATCCGAACCATTACGGTTTAGATGCAAGGTCTTTTCAGATGGCTATCACATACGAAATAGCTACGCTATCATCTCATCAAAAGGTCCCCGATCATCCACTTATTTTTCGTAACATTTATATAGCGATACAATCTATCATAATATAGCATCTTCAATATAAATTTTAATTTCCGTATCACTGTATCCTGCTTGCCTTAAAATTATACAATAATTCACACACTCAAGCAATCGTACAGCCGCAATAACATCTTGCGTTGCTACAAACTTACATTTTGCGTGTGCAAGTTCGTTTCGCCAATCATTGATAGTTTGAGCCAACTGTGATATCCGTCCCTCATCAAACCGTTCATCTAAAATCGAAGCAAGCCCTCGCCATTCTTTATAGCCGTTATATACTTTGCATAACACATCTTTTAGTGATAGCGTTGGGATAATACGTTTTGCAATATTTTCTATTGTTTTTTTATTCTTTCCTGTATATTTTTTTGCTTCTCCAAGCACTAACTGTTGAATCTTGCTATCTGATCAAGACATTTGCCGTCGAGATACATATCGAAAATCGCTCGGATATATTTTGCTTCTTCCTCGACAATTTCGGGTTCGCCGTCCTCACCTTTTCGGTAGCCGAGAAGATTATATCGGAACTTAAATGTCCCCGACTGCATACGTTGACGAATACCCCACCGCACGTTTGCGCTGATATTCTCGCTTTCCGCTTGGGCAAGGACACTATATAAACCTAACGCCATTTCGTTTTCGGTTTTAAGAGAATCAAGGGCTTGTTCTTCAAAATATACGCCTATTCCTTTTGCTTTCAGTCGTCTTACATAATTCAAACTGTCAACGGTATTTCTCGCAAAACGAGCAACGGACTTTGTAAGGATAAGGTCGATTTTCCCTTTTTCGCAATCGCGCATCATACGCATAAAATTTGTTCGTTTTTTAGCCATTACACCCGTAATGCCTTCGTCTGCGTAAATGTCAACGAATCTCCACCGGGGATTTTTTGCTATTGCGTCGGTATAATACGCCACCTGCGCTTTGTAACTTTCAAGCTGATCTTCGCTATCCGTGCTGACTCGGCAATAGGCGGCAACTCGCAACAAACTATAGCACACTTTTTTTCAATGTGCAACTGCGATTTCCGCACGTTTCGCCCGTCATTAAAAAAATCGCGGAATTTCGTATTTTAATCGCCCGATTTCGCTGAATTTACCCTCTCTTTTTCGCGCGATGATCTCAT
>CAKSIP010000018.1 GCA_934462825.1 uncultured Eubacteriales bacterium
TCCGAGAATGTATTCGCGGTTTAAATGGCGCAATTTTATATCGGCAATATACTCGGCCTGTACCTGATCGAGGTCAAACCCTTTTTCCAAGTTGGGAACCACGTCTTCTTCATGCTCGGTATTGCGGATAATTCGGATGGCCTTGTCAATATCCAACAGGATTTTTCCAAGCCCAAGCAGTAAATGCAGCTTGTCCTTCTTTTTGTTCAGCTCAAAGGTCAACTCGCGCGTGACACATTGCTTGCGAAATTTGATCCATTCCGAAAGAATTTCAAGAATCCCCATTTGCCGCGGTGTGGAATCAATCAAAAAGTTAAAATTGCATTTGAAGGTATCCTCCAGCGGCGTCATTTTGAACAGCTTGGCCATCAGCTTGTCGGGATCGGTACCCCGGCGAATATCCAGGGTGAGCTTGAAGCCGTTCAAATCAATTTCGTCTCGAAAATCCGTGACTTCCTTCAGCTTGCCGAGCTTGACAAGCTCGGTGATCCGTTTCATAATCAATTCAATGGAAGTGGAATAGGGAATCTGAATAATATCAATGCAGTTTTCCGCTTTGTCATAGACATAGCGCGAACGGATCCGCACGGAGCCTTGCCCGGTTTTGTAAATGGACTCCATTTGTTCTCGGTCGTAAATGATAGCGCCGCCGCCGGGAAAATCGGGGGCTTTGATAAGATCCATCATTTTGTCCAAAGACAACCGGGGATTTTTCAGCAGGGCAATCGTTCCGTCGCAGACCTCAGCCAGGTTAAAGGGGCAAACGGAAGATGCAATTCCTACGGCAATGCCGAGGTTGGGCGTGATCAGAAGATTGGGAAATGCGGTGGGAAGCAGGGTAGGCTCTTGAAGCGTTCCGTCGTAGTTGTCCACCATGTCAACGGCATTTTTATCAATGCCGCGGAAAATTTCATTGCAAAAGCTGTCAAGCTTGACTTCGGTATAGCGAGGTGCGGCATATTTCATTTCGCTGGAATACTGCTTTCCGAAACTGCCCTTGGAATCGACAAACGGATGCAAAAGCGATTCGTTGGCGCGTGTAAGTCGCACCATGGTTTCATAGATGGAAGCGTCGCCGTGCGGATTCAGCTTCATCGTTTGACCAACTACATTGGCGCTTTTTGTGCGAGCTCCCGTAATCAATCCCATCTTGTACATGGTGTAAAGCAGTTTGCGATGAGCCGGCTTAAACCCGTCAATTTCCGGTATGGCACGCGAAATGATGACACTCATTGCATAGGGCATGTAGTTCTTTTCCAACGTGTCCGTGATCGGCTGAATTTGAATGGGTGCCGAGATCATTTCGTCGTTTTTGCTTAAATCCTGTTTTTTCTTTTTTGCCAAATTGTTCACCTCAAATTTCTTTGATCGTGTGCGCGGCCGCACGGATCATCCGATTATAGAGGGCAAGCCCCAAGCCGTTTTGCGGGGGAAGATGCCCGTAGATGACAGAAGCGCCCATTTTATCGGCGTCTCTCAGGGAGGTAAATAAAACTTTCGCTTGATGCGCAAGGTCGTCCCGCGCCCCAATATCAATCAGCTTTCCATCGGGAAACTGCTTGTGCAGCTTTGAAAATTCTTCGGAATAACACAGTAAAACGCAGTTTTCTGTTTTCAAAGCGTTTTCAAAATAAGCCAGCACATCGGCCTCAAAGCCGGATAGCAGAATGAAGGGGGAGTCCGGCGCATAGTGCTTGTATTTCATGCCGGGGGAAAGCGGCCTTTCGTCGGGCGACAGTGCGTGAGAAACCGCCGGAGCAATCTTTACGTTGCTGCAAAGGCAGGTTAGCGCGTCATAGGTGATGCCGCCCGGACGCAACAGCGTAACACCGTCTGAATCCAGCTTTACAATCGTAGACTCTAACCCGATTTCGCACGCGCCTCCGTCTAAAATCATGTCAACGCGCCCGTCCATGTCTTCCAAAACATATTTGGCGCAAGTGGGGGAGGGACGCCCGGAAATGTTGGCGGAGGGCGCCGCAATCGGCACTCCGCATTTTTCAATCAATCGGTGAGCCACCGGATGAGACGGGCAGCGAATGGCGACCGTATCAAGGCCCCCTGTCACCGAGTAGGGAACGATCTCTCGTTTGGGAAGAATTACCGTGAGCGGCCCCGGCATAAAGGCGCGTGCCAGCCGCTCGTAATTTTCGCATACGAGGGCATATTTTTTGGCGTCCTCCGGATGGGCGATATGAAGAATCAGAGGGTTGTCTGAAGGACGTCCCTTGGCACGGTAGATTTTTTCCGCGGCCGCCGCATCCAATCCGTTGCCGCCAAGCCCGTATACGGTTTCCGTCGGAAACACGACAAGGCCGCCGGACAAAAGAATGTGAGCGGCGCGATCCAAAATGGAATCTGCATTGGGATCTTCTATATTTTGAATGACTTTTACTTCGGTAGTCAGCATGATACTCCGTCTTTCTGTTTTGCTTCTGCATATTCGCCGCCGGCTTGGAGCCGGGAGGCCGTGTCGGCGGTAATTAAAGCGTCAATCATTTCGTCTAAATCGCCGTTCAAAAAATTCCCGAGCGAATACAGTGTAAGTCCGATCCGGTGATCGCTCACACGCCCCTGCGGGTAGTTGTAGGTTCGGATCCTTTCACTGCGATCCCCGGTTCCGACCTGGTTTTTTCGCTCGGAGGCGATTTTTTGCGACTGCTCGCACTCTTTCATATTGTACAGCTTGGCACGAAGCATTTTGAGCGCCTTGTCTTTGTTTTTGAATTGGCTGCGTTCCTCTTGACATTCTACCACAATGCCGGTGGGCTTATGCGTCAGGCGAACGGCCGACTCGGTTTTGTTAATATGTTGACCGCCGGCGCCACTGCTTTTGCAGGATTCAAAAATAATGTCGGCCGGATTGATTTCCACTTCGACATCTTCTGCTTCCGGCAAAACCGCCACGGTGACGGTGGAAGTCTGAATCCGTCCCTGAGATTCGGTTTCGGGGACTCTTTGCACCCGATGCACACCGCTTTCAAATTTGAAACGAGAATAAGCCCCGTCGCCCTCTACCATAAAGACGACTTCCTTAAATCCGTTTAGCCCTGTCTCATTGCAACTCATGAGGGAACAGCGAAAGCCCTTGGCAGCCGCATACATGGTGTACATGCGGTAAAGCACAGCCGCAAACAAAGCGGCTTCCTCGCCGCCGGCGCCACCGCGGATCTCCACAATAACATTTTTGCCGTCATTGGGATCGCGCGGCAAAAGCATAATTTTGAGGGCCTCCAGGCAGGCATCGCCGGTGGCCTTGGCCGCCTTCAGCTCCTCGTTCAGCGCTTCACGCATGTCGCTGTCCACCGGCTCGTCCAGCAACGCACGCGCTTCTTCGGCTTCGGATACGGCGCGGGTGTATTCTCTGTATTTGTCAATAATAGGGAACAGATATTTTCGTTCCTTCATCAAGGCCTTATAATTTTCGGGATCCGAGGCGACCATGGGATCCGCAAGCTTTTCTTCAATTTGATTGAAGCGATTTTCGGCCTCTTTCAATTTTTCAAGCATGATAAAAACTCCGGCGGGGCCGAAAACGCGGCAGAACGTCAACGTTCCGGCACCCGTCAGAAGGCCCTTGTTCTATTTGAAATAGTGGGGATCAGTATTTGTAGAAAGCGCAGAAGGCTCTGTGCGCTTCATAGAGATCGACTTTGGAAATAACCTCCATCGGCGCGTGCATCGAGATAACCGGTACACCGAGATCCACGGTTTCAATGTTGTGCTTGGCAATGAACTTGGCAACGGTTCCGCCGCCGCCCCCATCGACCTTGCCCAATTCACCGGCTTGCCATACTACGGCATCTTTTGCCATAATGCTGCGCAGCCATCCGATGTATTCGGCGCTGGCATCGTTGGTTCCGCTCTTTCCGCCGGATCCGGTGTACTTGGTGAGAACCACACCACAGTTGAGCAGACAGGAATTGTTTTTTTCAAAAACGTCCGCAAAATTAGGATCATAGCAGGCCGAAACGTCAGCCGAAAGGCACTTGGAATGTGCGCGTACAACAGCGGGATTGCCGCCGCGTGCGTGAGAAATTTCGTTGATCAGATCCAAGATAAGCTCGCATTGCATGCCGCTGATTCCATCGCTGCCGGTTTCTTCCTTGTCCGCAAAAATCGCCATGAGCGTATGTTGCGAATCGGTGCAGGCGAGAAGGGAGGTCATAGCAGGGTAGGCACAGACACGGTCATCATGACCGTAAGCGCCGATGAGAGAGCGGTCAAATCCAATATCCCGCGCTTTGGCGGCCGGCACCACGGAAAGCTCCGCGCTGAGAAAGTCTTCCTCTGTAATAGCGTATTTCTCGTTCAAAATGCGGAGGAGATTGTGCTTGATGGATTCGTCGTCTTTGGTGCTTCCGACAAGTACATTCAGCTTTTCCCCCGGAATTGCAGTTCCGATCGGTTTGGTGTTGGACTCCCGGCTCAAATGCGGAAGCAGGTCGTTGATGTAGAAAATGGGATCCTCCTCATTTTCTCCAACGGAAACGGTAATGGTAGTTCCGTCGGCTTTGACAATCACACCATGCAAGGCCAGCGGCACCGTTACCCATTGATATTTGCGTATGCCTCCGTAATAGTGCGTCTTGAAGAAAGCCATGCCGCCTTCTTCATAAAGAGGAACCGGCTTTAGGTCAAGACGCGGTGCGTCCACATGGGCCACGGAAATGCGAATCCCATTTTGGATGTCCTCGGTTCCGATCGTAAATAAAAACAGGCTTTTGCCGCGGTTGTTGTAATAAAATTTGTCACCGGGATTCATAGCGATGCCAAATGTATAGGGAACAAAGCCGTTGGCTTCCGCGATGCGAATGCCCTCTGTTACGGCTTCCCGTTCCGTTTTAGCCTTGTCAAGAAATTCTTTGTAGCCCTCGCTGTACGCATAGGCCTCTTTTGCAATGCTGTCGCCGGCTTTTTCATAAACCGTCAGCTTTTCATAATTGAGCTTGGATGCTTCCTTTTCCATTGTCTCTTTCATTCCTTTCTGAATTTTGATTTTGGAGAATATTCCAATAAAGATCCGCCGACTTTATCGGCTATTTTTTGGTGTAATAAAGCTTTTCATATTCTTCTCGTGCGTGAGCTACGCGCTTCACATAGGCGCGTGTCTCGCCAAAGGGAATATTTTCTCTGACAAGACCACCCTTGCCGTCGGCAATAGACGGATCTTCCAGCCATGTTTTGATTCGACCGTACCCGGCATTGTAAGCGGCATAAACCACATCCCAATTTTCAAATCGTGTATAATAGAAACTCAGCAGATAAGCCCCATAGCGGATGCTGGTTTCCGGATCATAGACGTCAAAAGAGGAAGGGGATTCATGAAGCATGGAGGCCACCCATTCAAAGGTGTCCGAGGTGAATTGCATCAACCCCAGTGCCGGAGGATCGGATTTGGAAACGGCATTTTTGTCAAAATCACTTTCGACTTTAATCACCGCAAAGATCACGGACTCAGGAACGCCGAATTCGGCCGCATATTTTTTCACATACTTTTCATACTTCAGGGGGTATACCTTGTTTTCCGTTTTATGTAATACAAAATCAACCACACATCCGAAAATCAAAGCAAAAACGGCAATGCAAAGAATGATTTTGACGGAAATACCGGAGCGATTGGTGCGATTTAGATTCTTCATGTTTCAGCTTCTCCGAAGAATTGAATTTGCTGGGAAAGAAACGCCTCCACTGCCCGCGAAAGTTCCTTTTCGGAGCCGGTATTGCGGATGACAAAATCGGATCGTTGGATGTAAAAATCATCGGACGGTTGCGCGAGAATGCGCTGGTCTGCTTTTTCCCCGGAGAGGGAATCGCGTTCCATGATCCGTTTGCGGCGCGTTTCCGGGGTGGCCAAAAGCGCGACAGTACAATCACAGCTTTTGTCAAATTCGGATTCAAATAAAGCGGGAGCGTCCACGAGAACGGCCGGCGTGCCGCGCCCTTCTTCTTCCTTGAGCCGTGCGCGGATTTTCTCTGTCACATATTTGTGTGTAATGCGATTAAGCAGAGCGAGTTTTGCCCGGCTGGTTTCGCTTGGCCCAAAAACAAGCGCCGCCAAAGCCGCTCGATTTAACGTCCCGTTGACAGAAAGCACCTCGCGTCCAAATGCCGCTACAATTTCGTCAAGGCAAGGGGAAGGGGGAACCAGCAGATCATGATAAATCCGGTCGGCATCAATACTCGGAACGCCGCAGCGTTCGGCAAATTTGCAAAAAAGTGTTTTTCCGGCACCGCTTGGGCCGGTTAGACCGATCACTTTCATGGAGTTTTTTCCTTTCGATCTTTTCACGATACATAGGATTGCAATTATCAGAGGCTCGGGAGAGGCTTAACTTGGAATCTTGCACACAGCACCGGTTTGATCCGAAGTAAGCGCTGCCTGCATAACGGCATGGATATACGCTCCCGTTGCAAAGGAAGGCTCACAGGGCTTTTCTTCCGCGACGGAAGAAAGAAAATTGTACATGCTTGCCACATGCCCCATCAACCACCCGGATGGCGCCTTGGGCGACGGAAAAATGCCGCCGGGAGCAGGAAAACGCCCTCCAAGCTCCAACGTGGTAAAACCGGCATCCGGTGCTTTGGCGTTAAAGTAGTGAAGACGTCCCGGCTCCATGAGCGAAAAGCGCAAAGCGCCCTCTGTGCCGTAAATGGCAAAATTCAGGTTGTCGTTGGTTCCTTTGGCAATCTTGCTGGCCGTGAGTGTGCCGGTAGCGCCTGTAGCGGTGCGCGCAATCATATAAAAGGCTTCGCTGGCGTTGGTGTTCCATAGCGCCCCGCTTTTATCGGGGTGCGCAGGATAGGCAATTTGAGAATGCGCACTGACGGTGTCCAGTGTTCCGCAAAGCCACACGGCAAGATCAATGATGTGCGATCCGAGATCAAACAAAACCCCGCCTTCGCCGCAAATTTCTGCATTTTGCTTCCATCCGTAGCTCTTTTCGGGATAGGTGCAAGTATCGTGCAGGTATTCAAAGTGGAAGGAAAGAATTTTTCCGATGCGTCCGGTGTCAATCATTTTTTTTGCGTGCTGTACCGCCGACAGATGGCGGCAGTTAAAGACGATACCGCAAATGCTCGGAGAATTTTTCGCTAACGCCGCCACGGTTTCTGCTTCCTTCAGCGTACTGCAAAGCGGTTTTTCACAGTAAATGTGCTTCCCGTTTTGCAAAGCCGCACGCAGCATATCAAAGTGAAGCACGTTGGGCGTGCAAATATCAATAATATCGATGGTCGGATCTTTCACCATCGCATCATAATTGTCATACACCTTTCCGAGAGAAAACTCGGAAGCGGCAAAATCTGCACTGTCCTTGGACATGGTGCAAACGCCCGCCACATAAGCATGGAAGGGGAGAGGAAATTGCGCCGAAGCGTAAAAATAGGGAAGATTGGCAATCGCATAGGCGTGTGTGCGTCCCATGGCGCCGAACCCGGCAAGGCCAATGCGCAGCTCTTTTTTTGTATGCTTTGTATGCTCCGAAGAAGGCTTTTCAATCATCGGCAAAATCCTTTCTGAAAAGAGAAAGATGCGTTGAACACCTATTTTTTATCATTATAATTATAATAACTCGTATTATTTTACCATATTTATTTTCAAATTGCAATACCTGCCGACGGAAACCATGGAATATAAATAAAAATATAAGTTGCAAAGTAAGAGAAAGTATAGTATAATAAACAAAGAAAAAGCAGAGAGAAGAGAAAGGAAATATAATCTTGCTATACAAAACGATTCTGTTTGACGCAGACGATACGCTTTTGGATTTCCGGCGCTCCGAGCATGAAGCAATCAAAAAAGTATTGCATGAAATGGCACTGCCGGATGATGAAGCAACGATTGCAACCTATAGTGCGATCAACCGTGACCTTTGGAACCAGCTGGAGCTTGGCGGCATTACCAAAAATGAGTTGAAAACCGAGCGCTTTCGGCGGCTTTGTACAAGGTTTCATTGGATCGCCGATCCCAAAGAAATGGCCAACCAATATTGCGAAGCGCTTTCTCATATGTCCTATATCATTTCAGGCGCCGATGCCTTGATTGCGCACCTCAGCCAAAGCTATGATCTTTATTTGGTGACGAACGGAATCTTGGTCATCCAGACGCGCCGATGGGCGGGGACGCCGCTTTTTCCTTTTTTCAAAGATGTTTTTATTTCGGAAAAAATCGGCTATGAAAAACCGAACGGAGCCTTTTTTGATGCGGTTGCAAAGCAAATTCCCGACTATGATCCATCCCGTACACTGATCGTGGGCGATTCGCTCACCTCGGATATGAAAGGGGGAATTGTCGCCGGAATTGATACCTGTTGGTATAATCCGGGCAACAAGCCGGTGCCGACCGATATGAAAATTACTTACGTGGTAGAAAACCTTGCAGAAATCGAAACCATTCTAAAGAAAGATTGACCGCCCGACGGCGCGGAAGGAGTTTTTATGGACAGCAGATGGATACAGGAGGCACTGACGCAAATCGGTGTTGATTATAAAACGGATTTCCCGTTGTCCCATGCCTCATCTTTTCGTATCGGGGGACACGCGGCCATCGCCGCCTTTCCGGATTCATCCGAATCTATGTGCCGCGTTTTGGACTTGCTCGGACATACCCGAAGCAAATACACCGTTATGGGACGGGGAAGCAATGTGCTTTTTGCAGATGATTTCTATGATGGCGTTCTTGTATTTACGTCTCATTTGAAACAGATTGTTACACACGATAGCATCATTGAAGCCGATGCCGGCGCATTGATTGGTCAAATGGCGGAAACGGCTTGCGAGAGAGGCCTTGCGGGATTGGAGTTTCTTTTCGGGATCCCCGGCAGTTGCGGGGGCGCGGTGTTTATGAACGCAGGCGCTTATGACGGCGAAATCGCCTCGGTTCTTGCGTACAGTGAATTTTATGATACCCTCCATCAAACGGTTGTGCGCTGGGAGCAACCGGAACATCAATTCCGTTATCGCTACAGCTTGTATGCCGATCATCCCGAATATGTCATTTTGCGTGCCGGGTTTGCGTTGACACCCGGAGAAAAAACGAAAATCCGCGCAAAAATGTCGGAAAATATAGAAAAACGAAAACGCTCCCAACCGTTGGAATATCCCAATGCGGGCAGTATATTCAAACGCCCGCCGAACGGATTTGCCGCGCAGATGATTGATCAATGCGGCCTGAAGGGCATGCGAATCGGAGATGCGCAAGTTTCGGAAAAGCATGCGGGGTTTATTGTAAACCGCGGGGAAGCTACATCGGCCGATGTGAAAGCGTTGATTGCTTTCATCCGGCAAAAAGTGTTTGAACAATTCGGTGTGATGCTGGAAACGGAAATCCGGGTGATCGAATGAAAGCGTCCACCCGATAAAAAGCAGAGAAAGCGAGGGCGAGCAGCGGTGTCTTTTTCCCTGGAAGTAAAAAAAGAGCTTTCTGAAATTCGGATGAAAAAATATTGTTGCCGCAGAGCCTTTCTTTGTGGCCTTCTTTCCGATGCAAAAATAAAAAAAACAGAAAATGAATGTACCATCCGAATGGTCAGCGCATTTTCGGAGTTGGCGGACATCGTGTGCGGAATGGTCAAAAATGTTTGCCACACAAACGCGTCGGTTCACGTGGTGCGCAAAATGAACCGGGACTATTATGAGGTGTCGTTTGCGGACGATTCGATGGGAAAGGCGCTGGAAGATATGGAGCTTGGAACGATTTGGAACACCCGGGAGCCGCCCTGCGAGAATTGCAAAAAGTGCTTCATCCGAGGCGCATTTGTTGCAAATGGGACGGTTTCCGAGCCTTTGTCCGGGTATCATTTGGAGTTTCGCTACAAAAATGCCAAAAGAGCGCGCATGCTGTATCAGATGCTTAGCGAGGAAATTGAGGAGCCGGGCATTGTGAATCGGAAAAACGCGGTAGGGCTGTACTATAAAAACAGCAGTGCCGTGGAGGCGGTGCTCGGCTTTCTTGGCTCCGTGCGCTGTGTGTTTGATTTTATCAACGGAAAGATTGAACGGGAATTGCGAAATTCGGTGAATCGCGGAACCAATTGCGTGGCCGGGAATATTGCTAAATCGGTAACAGCCGCGCAAAAGCAGATTGCCGTGATTTCCGCCTTGGAGGCCGACGGACGGTTGTCCATGCTTCCGGACGAGCTTTTTGAAACGGCTCGTCAGCGATTGGAATACAGCACCCTGTCTTTGGCGGAGCTGGCGCAGGTTCACGTTCCTCCCATTTCAAAGTCGGGACTCTCCCATCGCTTGCAAAAGATCATGGATTTTGCCGCCGAAGGACAAAAGCAGGCGCAGAAATCCTCCGAAAAAGAAAACTGAAAAGCCAAAACAGCCATGCAAGATTCCGCCTTCTGAAAGACGGGGCGGATCCGCCGCTGGCATTTTGATGTTAAAGAAAAGGAGCCATGTCATGTCGGATTTTGTTCACCTGCATCTTCACAGTGAATACAGCCTGTTGGACGGAGCTTGCCGGATCTGTGATATTCCTGCTTTCGCAGCCGAACACGGACATAAGGCTGTGGCCATTACCGATCACGGCGCAATGTACGGCGTAGTGGCTTTTTATAATGCCTGTCATGCGGCCGGGATCAAGCCGATCATCGGTTGCGAAATGTATGTGGCCGAGCAATCGCGCTTTCAACGCGCCGCAGGCAGTCGCCCGAATCATCTTGTACTGCTTTGCAAGAACATGACCGGCTATCGAAATTTGATGTACCTGTCCTCCATGGGCTTTACGGAGGGCTTTTACGGAAAGCCGCGCATTGATATAGATCTGCTTCGGGATCATGCGGAAGGCTTGATTGCGCTGTCGGGGTGCCTTTCGGGAAAAATTCCGCAGCTGCTTTTGCAAGGGAGGGAAAGCGAAGCGTATGCGTATGCGGATACGCTGTGCGAAATCTTCGGAAAGGATAATTTTTACATAGAAATCCAGAACCACGGGCTTTCCGATCAAATTCGCGTGCTTCCCATGCTTGTCAAATTGGCCGGCGATAAAGGAATCCCGCTTGTTGCCACCAACGATTGCCATTATCTCCGACGTGGAGATGCAAAAGCGCAGGCTACGCTGGTTTGCATCCAAACAAATAAGACCGTAACAGAGGGGCGCCCGTCCGGCTTTGAAACCGATGAATTTTTTTATAAATCCACCGATGAAATGCAGATGCTGTTCGGAAAATATCCGGGCGCTTTGGAAAACACTGTGAAAATTGCGGAGCAGTGTGAGCTTACCTTTGCCTTTGACCAACTTTGCCTGCCGAAATATCCTTGCCCGGACGCTTTGTCGCCGGCGAGCTATCTGCGTCAGCTGGTGGAAGCGGGATGGAAAAAAAGATTGGCCGACGGTAAGCTTGCCCTCGACCTTCATTCCGAAAGCGAGTATTTGACTCGGATTGACTATGAACTTTCGGTCATTGAAAAAATGGGATATTCCGAATATTTTTTGATTGTTTGGGATTACGTTCATTTTGCCAAAACGCATGGAATCAGCGTTGGCCCCGGCCGAGGCTCCGGTGCGGGAAGCCTGATTGCCTATTTAATTGAAATTACCGATATTGATCCGTTGCGCTTCGATTTGCTTTTTGAGCGATTTTTGAACCCGGAAAGAGTCAGCATGCCCGATATTGACGTGGATTTTTGCTATCGCCGACGGGATGAGGTCATCCGATATGTTGCGGAGCGATATGGCTCGGATCATGTGTCGCAAATCATTACCTTCGGAACGCTGGCCGCCAAAGCCGCCGTTCGAGACGTGGGGCGCGCCCTGGGGATGCCTTATTCGGAAGTGGACAGCGTTGCCAAAGCGGTGCCTAGAACGCTGGGAATTACGCTGGCGGACGCGATGAAGCTCCCGGAATTAAAGGAAATGTATCAAGGCTCGGAAAAAGTGCGCAATCTTTTGGATATTGCCATGGCGATTGAAGGCATGCCGAGAAATGTGTCCGTGCATGCGGCCGGAGTGGTCATTACGGAAAACCCGGTTTCGGATTATGTCCCTTTGGCCACCAGCAACGATACGGTGGTGACGCAGTATGATATGGATACCGTGGCCCGCCTCGGCATTTTGAAGTTTGACTTTCTTGCGTTGCGTTATCTTACGATTATTGATGATGCCGTGACGCAAATTGTGGAAAGACAGCCGGAATTTTCTGTTGAAAATTTGCCGCTGGACGACAAAGAAACTTATGCGCTGATTTCGGCAGGAGATACCGGAGGCGTGTTCCAATTGGAGTCCTACGGCATGCGCCAGATGCTGCAAGAAATGAAGCCGCGCAATATGGATGATATTTTGGCGGCCATTGCGCTTTATCGCCCCGGCCCGATGGATTCGATTCCGAAATATATTGCGGGAAGAAATCACCCGGAAAGCGTGAAATACGAGGTGACCGCTTTAAAACCGATCTTGTCTTCTACTTACGGATGTATTGTCTATCAAGAGCAGGTTATGACGATCCTGCGCGAGCTGGGGGGCTTTTCCTTCGGACACGCGGATATTGTTCGCCGCGCTATGTCAAAGAAAAAAGCCTCAGCAATGGAGTCCGAGCGAAAGGCCTTTGTGCAAGGCGTTTGCGAAAAAGGCGTGCCTGAATCGACCGCAGACCATCTTTTTGATGAAATGGCCGCTTTTGCCAACTATGCTTTTAATAAGAGCCACGCCGCCGCCTATGCTGTGATTGCTTATCGCACCGCTTATCTGAAAGCGCATTATCCGAGAGAATATTTTGCGGCGCTTCTGACATCGGTATTGGATTCGCAGGAAAAAATGGCGGAATATATTGCGGATTGCGAAAAACGCGGGATTCATGTAATGCCGCCGGACATCAACAAGAGCAATATTTATTTTCATGTTTCTGATAATGAAATCCGTTTCGGGTTGGCCGCGTTAAAAAATGTGGGGAGGCAATTTGTCGCTTCCATCCTTGAGGAACGCCAAAGAGCGCCTTTTCGTTCCTTTGAGGACTTTGTGCAACGGATGACCGGGCATGACCTGAACAAGCGGCAGGTGGAAACTTTAATCAAGGGCGGCGCTTTTGATGCTTTGGGCGTGTTCCGAAGCCGGATGCTGGCCGCCTATGAACCGATGATTGAGGGGATGGCCAGCCGAAATCGATCCAATCTGGATGGCCAGCTGGATATGTTTTCGCAAGTCGGAACCGTGGAAGATAACAAAACGACCATGGAATATCAATACCCCATGCTTCCCGAAATCTCCCTTCGGGAAAGGTTGATGCAGGAAAAAGATGCCAGCGGCATGTATTTTTCCGGCCATCTTTTAGATGATTATTCCCGGCAGATGGCCACCCTCCCGCTGACACCCCTCTCGGCTTTTGCCGCGCATCCTTCTGACTCAGAGTTGAGCGAGACGACGATGGAGCAGGAACGAGAGCCTATCCGTGATCGCCAGCGCGTGATCGTGGCCGGCGTAATTACTTCGGTGACACGTAAAACCACCAAGGACGATAAAAGCATGGCCTTCTTTACTTTGGAAGATCGTTATACCTCGGTGGAGTGTATTATCTTCCCGGGACAATATTTAAAGCAATCCAATCATATTCATATTGATACGGCCGTTGTGGTGGAGGGAACCGCTTCGGAACGAGAAGATATGATGCAGCTGATTGTCTTGACCGTAACGCCGTTGCAGGACAATACGGCTTTTCGGCCGTCCGCTGCCTTGTCCGAACCCAAAAAGCCGGCGCTGACGGCAAAAGAAGCGGCACCTCGCCCCAAACGATTGTTTTTGCGCGTAGAGAGTAAGGAATCTAAGTCTTTCCGCAAAGCTGTGAATTTAATCGAAATCTTTGAGGGAAACATTCCCGTGGTCTTTTATCAAAAGGAAGATAAGAGTTATTTTGCCTATAGCCGTGGCGTGGCATTGTCTGATTTTTTGCTGGCCGAATTTAAAAGCCTTTTGGGAGATGACAATGTGATTTATCAGTAATCCGGTTCAAGCCGTATAATCGCCTAAAATTTCTATAAGCTCCTCGTAAGAGCGTGCACCGATTCCGTTTTCCAATAGGGCACGATCTTTGACGGGGAGCGTTTTTATATAGACCGGCACAGTGAAAAGCAGAACATTTTGCGTATCATAGACACCAATCTGCTCGTGGTGGCTCTTTACGATATAAAGAATTTCCGCGGACGGTTGTACGGAAACCGGGGTGGAAAGTGTTTTTTGCTCCGATGCTTTTATCGAAGCGTCAAGAGAGGAATATTTGTCAAGAGAAGCCATGGCCGTGCCTGCTGCGCCGAAGGAAATCAGCGAAACGGCGGTGAAAATGGTAAACATGGCTTTTTTGACATATGGAATATAGGAGAAAGGGAGCTTCATATCGAAAACCTCTTTTTAATGAATTTTTGTTTGTGCTTCGCCGTTTGCTTCTTGCTTCGCAACGGACTTTAATAGAATTTTTCCCGCTTTCTATCATATAAATGTGATTTTAACAAATAATAATACTGTAAAAATTTGTTGTCATGCGAGGTGGGATTTTTAGAATGCTGCAAAAGCGCAATGGGAAAGCGAAAGCGAAAGCAAAGTCCAAGTCCAAAGAACAATCATCGGGGAAAGTCCGTCCCGGTATGCGAGACAAGTCTTCTTCCAAACACAAAACCACGCGCATACTTATGGGCATTTTTTTATTTTTTGTGTTGACGCTGGGGCTTTTGGCGGCCATTTTTGCCGTTTATGTAAAAAATCATGTACAAACGCATGTGGAGCTGTCTTGGTTTGAAAATATAAAGCAAGAATCCGCCACCCGCTTTTATTACTTTGAAGATTATGATCGACTGGCCGAAAAGGGAAATCCGAGGGAGATTGCCGGGAGCGAGCTGTACGCAGCGGAAAAATACCAATATGCCTCTTTTGAGGAAATTCCCGCGGCGATGAAAGATGCTTTTGTCGCCATTGAAGACAAGCGCTTTTTTCAGCACCACGGAGTGGATTGGTACAGGACGTTGGGCGCTACGGCCAATTACCTTTTTCAATTCCGCGGGAGCTTTGGCGCCTCTACGATTACGCAGCAGCTTGTGAAAAACGTAACGGGGAACAATGATTATAAGGTAGAAAGAAAAATCCAAGAGATTTTTTATGCGATGGATTTAGAAAAGCGCATGGAAAAAGAGGAAATTCTGGAGCTGTATTTGAACGTGATTCCCATGTCGCAGGGATGTCGCGGCGTCAAATCCGCCGCAGAGGTTTACTTTTCCAAATCGCTTTCGGAGCTGACGCTGGAAGAATGTGTGTGCCTGGCGGCCATTACCAATAGTCCGGCTTATTATGATCCGTCCCGAAACCCCGACAACAATAAAAAAAGGCGCCAGATGATTTATGACCAAATGCTGGAGCAGGGAAAAATCGACCGTGAAACCTATGATCGTGTCTATCATTCGGACGTGGCGCTTTGTATGACAGAGGAGCATGCCAAGGAAAAAATCAATTCATGGTATGTTGACATGGTGATAGACGACGTGGCGGAAGCCTTGTGCCAAAAATACGGATATACCAAGGCGCAGGCCTCCGGGATGATTTACGGGGGAGGACTGCAAATCTACACTTTGATGGATGCCCGCGTGCAAAAGATTGTAGAAGCGTACTATGAAGATGAAAGCCATTTCCCGGACGGAAGTGCCGGGATTCGTGCGCAATCGTCCATGATCATTCTGGATCCGTATACCGGCGACATTTTGGGCGTGGCGGGAAGCCGCGGCCCCAAAACGGCCAACCGCATTCAGAATTATGCTACGCAAACACTTCGCCCCTCCGGCTCAGTGATTAAACCGCTTTCTGTTTATGCACCGGCTTTTGAGGCCGGGTTGATTCAATATGCTTCTGTTTTTGACGATGTTCCTGTCAGCTTCGGAAAATACAATACCGATCCGGCCGCCGGCGCGCTGGTGCCGCCGGAACCGTGGCCGCGCAATGCGCCGACGGTGTATCACGGCCTTGTCAACGTCAATTATGCGGTGGAGGTGTCCCTCAATACCGTGCCGATTCGGATTTTGGAAAAGCTCGGCAAGGAGCAGTCTTTCTACTTTTTGAAAAACAAGCTGGGAATGAAGCATCTGATTGAATCGCTGACCCTTGAAAACGGAGTTACACTCACCGATATGGATACGGCGGCCCTGGCGCTCGGCCAAATGAATTACGGAATTACCGTGCGTGAGATTACCGCCGGATATACGATATTTCCCAACGAAGGCAGGTACTGTGCGCCTCGCTCCTTTTCCTATGTGACCGATGCCTATGGGAAGGTGCTTCTTGAAAATCAGAGAGAAGAAAGACAGGCAATCAGCCGGGAAAATTCGATCTTAATGACAAAAATTCTTAAAAATGTGGTAGACTACGGTACCGCTAAGCATATCTCGTTGGATAAAACCGTGGAAACTGCGGGAAAAACCGGCACCAGCCAGGACTATTATGACCGCTGGTTTATCGGTTTTACGCCTTATTATTTGGGCGGTGTTTGGTATGGCTATGAATATCCGAAATCCCTGAACAGCAACACGCAGTATGTGTGTACGAAAATCTGGAACGATATTATGACGGAAATTCACGCCGGCCGAGACGCAAACGATGTGCGTGGCTTTGCCGAATCGGATCAGATTGTGATGGCAGCTTACTGCAAAGATTCGGGGAAATTAGCCGGGGAAGCCTGTGTGAAAGACGTGAGAGGGGACAGAACCGAGATCGGGTATTTTGTACGAGGAACCGAACCGAAGGAGCTTTGCGACTGCCATGTGCTCGTGCGATATGATAAAAAATCGGGCGGTGTGGATTGTGGATATTGCCCCGATGATTCGGTCGAATGGGTGGGTATGATTACCGTGGAACGGCATTTTCCCATGCAAATTTATATTTCGGACGCACAGTATGTTTATCGCCCCTTGTCATGGGATCGGCTGCCGTCGGACAGCAAGGACGAGGCCTTTTTCGCCCGCACCTTGGAAAAAGGGGATTGGTGCGGGATCAGCGAAACGCCGGAGCAATATAATCGAGCGTGTCATACACATTTTTCTCCATTTTGGTGGCTGATAAAAAGAAAAATGCACAATTAGCCCCTCCGCGAATTGGGCAGAAGTGCCAATCCGAGAAAATGTTTTCAACAAAATCTTGACTTTGACGTATAGTTAGTGTATACTATAAACACGTATTTTGCTGATAATACAAAGATTTTCCGGAGGGTAAATTAAAATGAAACTGAAATTAACAAAGATGCTGGCTTTGGCTTTGGCAGCCTTGGCTGTGGCCGGAGCTTTCGTGTCCTGCAATAGAACACCGGAGGAGACACCATCCCCCACAATCCCGGATGATGATCCGTCGCACGTAAAATATTCGGCGCTCGTTGGTCTTCAGGTTATGGATTGGAAAGATAACGTGGTTTATGAAACCAAGGACGATGACGAAGATCCCTACCGATACACCTCGGATTATTACGCAGCCACGATTGACGTTGTGCTGGATGACTTCGCTTTTATGACCGATAACTTCGATTGTAAGTTTAACAGCCTCACAAAGTTGCTGGAGAGTGTCACCGTTACCAAGAGAAAGAAGTCCACGGTTTACAAAGCAGGTGAGGAAGTGACTTTCCACGACGGCGTAACCAAGCAAAAAACCTATTGGGTTTGCTACTTGAACGGTATCGGAAAAGATTATGAAGTGGCAAACATGAGTGAAACCGTATTGAAGGACGGCGATAAAATATATCTGCGCCTGGAATATAAAGATATGGAGAAGAACACACCGCCCGCTCCTACGGGAACGGCTTCGCCTTCTGAAACGGGAAATTAAAATGAAATCCACGAAGGGGCTGTTAAAAAGCGTATGCTTTTTAACAGCCCCTATTATATTCTCTTGCTATGCCAAAAGGGAGAGTAAAAAACTCATTCTGAGTTTTTTACTCTCCCTTTTACTCTTGCTTGTCGGCGTGCGGGGAAATTCTTGTCCGCAGAATCGGGAAAAGCTCCCATGTGCCGGGACTTTTTTATATGTCTACAACCGGAATCCGTCCCAATTTGTACATGCCGTCTTTGCAAAGATCCGCGCAAAGAGCCATTTCAATGGGGCGGTCGTTTTCAAACAATCCGAGATAAACATCATAATTGCCGGGGGCAATGCCGGTCGGACGGATCTTGGCCACTTGTTTGATGGCTTCTCCCGGTTGCCAGGTTCGGTTGTCGGCCTCGGCAATGTCTTGCGTAAATGTCTGCCCTTGTTCTCCTATCAAACGGAATTTCATATCATACCGATGATATGCATGCGAGTATCCTCGGTTTTCTATGTAAAAGGTGATCAGATTGGGTGCATTCAGAGCCAACTCGGAAATTTCCATACCGGACAGGAAATACCAATAGCCAAGACGGTTGGCACAAAACTCCGAGAGATATGGCTCCCTTTGCAGCCAAGGGCGCGGATAACCGTGAAAGCCCGCAAATGTGGCATGTGTACGGCGCATGGCATCCAAAAAAGGAAGGCCGCCCTTGAAAATTTCAGGCGCCACGCTGGCATAATGCTCAAACTCAAGAACAATCGGCGCATTTTGCCAAAAATAATCAAATAGCCACGGAGATCGTAATGAATTGTACCCACAGTTTTCCGCATAGTACCGAACACAAACCGAGTCATCGTCAAGGCCAAGCCCATGCGAAACCGCGTAATCCAGCAATCGAAAATTGTCTTCGTCTCCCATCGCCCAGCGACCGTTTATGTGATCGTCATTCAGCACAATCGTTTTGTCCGGGAAATTTTTCAAATGCAAATCAATATGCTTTTTCATGATAGAGAAGGGGTATAGGCGTTCCGAACCGGCTCCGGTGTGTCCCTCGCCCCAAGTTCCGTAGGTTCCCACATCAATCAGTTCAATACGAGGATCCCCATTGAAATGCCGCCCCGCTTCTTCCATGAAACGAGCCAGCGCCTCTAAATAGATGGGATCTCCATAGTCCGGCTCTAATCTTCCGCCGGAAAGTCGATAGCAACGGGCGCCTTTTTGAAAAACATATTCGGGAGTGGCAAAAGGAATGCCGCCGGAGGCCTCATACGTACAAATGCGCAGACTGAATCGATAGTCATACCGACTCCACTCGTCCATAATGCTGTCAATATAACTCCAATCATATTTGCCTTCTTCCGCTTCAATATCGCCCCAATCAAAGCGAAGATACAGATGGTTCAAACCGGGAAAATCCTCCATATGATCGGCCGGATCGTGTTCCACACGATAATTGCCCCGTTTGTATCCGTTATCAATGTAATGCCAATACCATCCTTTGTGTGGGTTGCGTAAAATTCTGCGGTCATCCGTCAAGGGGCGAAGATCAATATAGTTCCTTTTCACAAAAGGGGTGTCAAAATGCGACATAGCACAGGAATGAATTTGCGTTGGAGTTGGATCGCTTATTTCCATCAGATTTTTATATTCCCACATGGACGGTACTCCTTTGTTTGTGATTTGAGTTAAAATAAGTGTAACCAATATTGAGGAAAATGTCAAGAGAAAAAGAAAAAGTCCTTGCTTTTTTGCAACGAAAGCGAGAAATTAAAAAGGGAATGCAGACGGCATCGTACCTGTCTGCATTCCCAAATCCTTGGTTATATTTCAATTTCAGCCAAACATGATTTGGTCAACCTCATCCAAAGAGGGAAAAACAAAGTCCGGTTTGTCCGCTATGGCGGCTGCATCCACATCGTCGGGCGTTGTCTCACCGGAAAGAACCAATACACCGGTTACACCATGCCGCTTGCCGAGTGCAATGTCCGTGTAAAGGCGATCTCCGAAAATGCACATTTCTTCACGGGAATATCCGGTTGCTTCGCAGATCATTTCAATCGTTTCCGCATAGGGCTTTCCGAAATAAGTCGGTGTTTTCCCCGTGGAGGCCGTGACCAATGCGGCAATAGCGCCGCTGTCGGGAATAAATCCGTTTTCAACCGGGCAGTTAAAATCCGGATGCGTAGACAGATATTCGGCTCCGTTGCGGATCAGGCGGCAGGCGTCATTCAATTTTTGATAAGTCAATGATGTGTCAAAGCTCGTAATGACAATATCGGCCTTTTCGACGTCGCCGGATACAATATGGATACCTTTCTCGCGGAAATCTTCCACCAGCTCATCCGTTCCGACAAGATATACTGATTTGCCGGGGCGGTGACGCTGGAGAAACACTTCGGTTACGTCGCCGGAAGTCATAATTTCGTCTTTTGTGGGAGAAAATCCAAGCTTTGTGAGCTTTTCCACGTAAAAAGGATCCGTATGAGAGGCATTGTTGGTGAAGAAAAGAACCTTCTTTCCATGGCTTCTCAAATGGTTGATAAAGCGAACGGCAAAATCAAATACGTGATAGCCAAGGTAGATTGTGCCATCCATGTCGAAAATATAAAGCTTTTTCTCAGAAAGCAAAGCGGGGTTGGGATTTTGAAAGTCCATTTTTGCGCACCTTTCAATTCATTTTTTATTATACTTGTAAATTATATCATGCTATTGCATTTTTTTCAACCATATGGTAGAATATTATTATAGAATTTAAAAATAATCTGTCGTAAGACAGGATGGCGGGAGGAAGCGTAAGGGCAAACATGAAAACAATCATCGGAATTGATGTGGGTGGCAGCACTACTAAAATTGTCGGATTTAAATATGAAAACGGGAAAAGGGAGCTTGTCTCTCCGCTCTATGTGCGGGCAACCGATCCCATTACCTCCATCTATGGCGCTTTCGGTCGTTTTACATTGGAAAACGGATTGGCACTGTCCGACATCACGCAGGTTATGATTACCGGTGCGGGCGCCTCGTATATGTCTACGCCGATTTATTCGCTGGCGTGTACCTCGGTGCCGGAATTTCATTGCATCGGAGTGGGAGGTCTTTATCTTTCCGGCTTGAACGAAGCGGTTGTGGTCAGCATGGGCACAGGAACCGCCTTGATTCACGCGCGCCAAACCGAAAACGGCATCCAAACGAAATACTTAGGCGGTACCGGCGTCGGGGGAGGAACACTGATCGGACTTTCACGCAAAATGTTAGGGGTCGATACCATTGAGCACATTGAACAGCTTTGCGAAGGGGGCGACCTGAGCCACGTTGACCTTCGGGTAGGAGACATTGCCAAAAATCACAGCTATATCAATATGAGGGACGAGCTGACAGCTTCCAATTTCGGCAAGCTCAGTGATATGGCCAATTCGCATGACATCGCGCTCGGTATTACCAATATGGTGTCCGAAACCATCGCTATGGTGTCCATTCTTGCCGCGCGCAATTATCAGTTGTCGGATATTATCCTTACAGGAAATCTGACAACCATTCAGCCCATTCGCCGTACGTTTGAGCATTTGCAGGATATTTTCAATGTTCGCTTTATAATTCCCGAAAATGCACAGTTCGGAACCGTTTTGGGCGCGGCCCTTTGCGATGAGTATCGGTCTTTTGAGTAAGATATATCCGAAAAAACGACACGGTACGTTTGCAAAATCAATCAATCATTCCGTATAGTATGGATCTGCGTATATACTTCGGATCGGCATTTTGCCACCGGATTCTGTATGCAGATCCGAATTTTTTATCAAAGAGGAGCAGCGCGGTATAAAAATATGTTCTGAAAATGTTGACATGAATCCGGTAACAATGATATAATAATATATTCGGATAATAAAAAAGAAAGAGGGAGGGGTGCTTGTGTCTGTCAAGCCTAAGGACGAAAAGGACTTGAAAAAATCGGCGGATGATTTTTGGGATATAGCATCTCTCCTCCCACCACGGAAAAAGGTAAGCGAGGATTCGCATAAAAAAGTATCTTATGATACAAATCCGGTGAATTTTGAGAACCATCTTTCCTCGCAAAAAACGGATTCGGCGACTTCTTCATCCAATGCCAGCCCCTTTTCCGACGCCCTTAACACCGTGCATTTTATTCCTCCTCATACCGCCGAAGAATGGAAACGGCGCCCCACGCCTTTGATGGAATACGTGCCGAACAACGCGTTGATTCGCAACGTAAAAATTTACCGTTGGCAATCTAAATTTCATTTTTATGAGAGACTTTCGGAGGACGCGCAAAAGCTGTGGGATCGCAAGGGCGTTCCTTGCGAAAAGGTTCCGTTCTTTTCCTATTCGCCGCAGTATAGCCAAATGAACCGCGCTCAATTTTCTTATTATCTCTGGTGGCGAGAAAATGCGCGTCAGGGCGTATATTTGGAGGCAGACAGCAGCTACGTTATGCTGTATATTTATGAACTGATTCATCTGTCCGAAACGCTTCCCCCGGAATTTTGCCTGCAGGAGATGTGCGGATTGTGGATTCGATACGGCAAGGAATACCGTTCGGTGGGTCGATACCTTGGAGAATGGGTGTGCGACCTGTGCCTGATTCATCAGCTGCAACCGCCGTATGATAAACTCCGCCCCCTGTACGACGATATTCTGAAATACAACACGCTGAAAGAATTTTATCTCTTCCCCAAGGGAAATTTGGGCGAAATCGAGATAGAAACGTGGATTGCGCTGTGCGGCGCCTATGACTATCGCCAAAGCAAGATTGCCACAAAAGAACGGCTGCCGAAGATGAAAAAATATATGAACGAAGCCCTGCAGTCCTTGTTTTCCGGCGCTTCGACCGATGCCGCCAATTTTTTGGGCTTGCGATTTACCCCGGATAAAATCGAACGCAATGCTTATTCCGGCGCTTTGAGTACCGAGCATATCAATCGACATATTGAAATTGAATACTGCTCGATTTCCCGTTCCTATGAATTCCGCTATTTGCTTTCCGATATTATGAAATATTCGGAGAATAAGCTGCGCGCGCTTTGGGGAATCCGCTCGCGTCTCAGCATTTATGCCTTGCCGACCTCTATCCGACAGCAACTTGATGCCTATTTTAACGAACAGGCCTCGCAGCTTCGCCGAGAAAAGCATGCGGCGGAACGAGCAGAAAAGGAAACAATCCCTGAGTATGAGAAAAAATACGATACCCCACGGGAAGTGTTTTCGTTTTCTAAGGCGGCTCATATCGAAAGCGCCTCGTGGGAAACAACAAAAATTTTGGTAGAGGGCTTTTCTTCGGAACCCGAAGCCCCCGAACCCGAAACCAACAACGAAAGCCTTCTACAGAAAAAAGACGATACGTCACAGCCTGATGCATGTCCTTTGCCGATGCCCGATCCGAATCTGTTAAATAAAGAAAAACCGGATTTTGATTCTGCAGCCGGTGCCGTTCCTGTCAAAGCCTTCAAGGAAAAGCTCGGTGAAAAATGGAACTATCTTGTGGCATTATGGAAGGGAGATCGCGGGCAGGCCGCGCAACTGTGTCGAGCGATGGGGGAATTGCCGGATGCCTTGGTGGATGAAATCAATTCCATAGCCGTGGATTGCCTTGGTGATATTCTTCTTGAAGAAACCGAAGAAGGCTATACTGTCATTGAGGAATATCAATCGTTGTTAGCTGAAATCATGCGGACAAAATCACAACAGGAGGAAAAAACGAATGAATACGAATTATAATGCCAATACAGAAAATCCGGCGAAAGCGGATAAAAATTCGATGGAGCCGTCTGCTCCGAACTTTCGGAATGTTCCCAGACGTATCCTTTCCTCTTTGCTTTCCTCTGTAGCGGCCGGTGTTGTGCCGAGAATCGGCGCGCCTTATATTGCTATCGGACGCTCCGATGAAATCGGGGCGCTTTTGTCCGATCTTGAAACCTTAAATGAGGGGGGAAGCGCCCTTCGCTTCTTGATCGGAAGATACGGAAGCGGCAAGAGCTTTTTGATTCAACTCATTCGCGGATATGCGTTGGAACGCAATTTTGTAACGGTGGATGCAGATTTGTCCCCTGAGCGCAGGCTTTATGGAAGTAACGGAAGCGGCGTGGCCACTTATAAAGAGCTTATTCGCAACATGGCGACAAAGGCCTCCCCGGAGGGGGGCGCTTTGTCGAAAATGATTCTTCGTTGGATCAACGAAATCCGAACCGACCTGCGTATACAGTTCCCGGACATTTCGGAGGAGGAGTTTTCACGGAAAATCAGCGCACAGATTTATTCCGTCCTCCGAGATCTTGAGGATTTTGTGGGAGGATTCGATTTTGCCAACGTCGTGATCGCTTATTATCACGCTTACTTATCGGATGCGGAGGAGAAAAAAAGCGCTTGCTTGCGTTGGCTGCGCGGCGAATTTGCAACCAAAACCGAGGCAAGACAAGCCCTTGGCATTCCGGTTTCCTGCATTATTGATGACGATAATTGGTATGATTTTATGAAGCTTTGGGCCGCGCTTGTAAGAAAAATCGGCTATCGCGGCCTTGTAATGTTTGTTGATGAATGTGTAAATTTGTATAAAATTTCCCATCGAATCAGCAGGGAAAACAATTATGAAAAAATCCTGTCGATGTTCAATGATTCCTTGCAGGGACGCGCTCCCGGGCTTGCCATTGTTTTCGGCGGAACGCCGCAGTTTTTAGAGGACACACGTCGCGGCTTGTTCAGCTATGAAGCGTTGCGTAGCCGACTGTGCGACAGCCCCTTTTCTTCGGAGGAGTATAAAAATCTCATCGGCCCCGTCATTCGCCTCCGGCGCCTTAGCGATGAGGAATTGTTTGCCTTGATTGCCAGAATTACCGGTTTGTATGCCGACTATTATCACTGGGAACCCAATCTCAGCAACGAAGATATGCTGGCGTTTTTGCAGAATTGTCTTGCAAGAGCCGGGGCTGACACCATGATTACCCCCCGCGAAATGCTGCGGGATTATATGACGGTTCTCAATATACTGATGCAGAATCCCAAGGCGGATTTGCAGAAAATCCTCGGCGGGATGCCAAATTCCGAAGAAACGCCAACGGAGGACGGAAAAGAATCCTCTGAGGAACCCCAAAGCACGGCCGGGCAAGCTTTTGACGGGAGAAAAAAGCTAACCGAGGAAGAACTGAAAATTCTCGAATTTTAAAATCGAACAGGGAAGGAGACGCCATGACGGAGGCAGACAGAATTTTCGGATTGTTTCCCGAATTTATCAGGGAATATATCTATGCCCATTCGTGGAAGGAGCTTCGTGCGGTGCAGATTGCGGCCGCTCACACGATATTTGAAACGGATCACAACTTGCTGTTAACATCCTCAACGGCCAGCGGAAAGACGGAAGCGGCTTTTTTCCCGATCTTGGCGCGTCTGTCAGAGGAAGTGTTGCCCTCTGTGTCGGTGATTTACATTGCGCCGCTAAAAAGTCTGATCAACGATCAATTCTCGCGCATGGAAGAACTGCTGGATATGTCGGGGATTCGTGTAACCCATTGGCATGGAGATGTGGCGCAGTCGCAAAAAAACGCTCTTTTGCAAAATCCATCGGGGATTCTTCAGATTACGCCGGAATCGTTGGAAAGCCTCTTGATCAATCGCTCCAACGAGATTCCTCGGTTGTTTTCGTCCCTTCGTTACGTGATTATTGATGAAATTCATACCTTGATCGGCTCCGACCGCGGCAATCAAATTCTTTGCCAAATCAGCCGAATTTCCCGAAGCATCGGATATTCCCCCATTCGCATCGGACTTTCCGCAACGATTGGTTCTCCCGAAAAGGCGGCTGCCTGGCTGTCCGACGGTAGCGGACGAAAAACGGACGTTCCGGTTTTTCCCGAAGAAAAAATTCGGTGGCGACTTGCTTTGGAGCATTTTTATATACAGCAAGATCAGGCGGATCAGGTATCAAGCCCGGATCGTTCCCGGGGAAATGCTGTGGCGGCGCTGGATTGCGGATATGAATATATCTACGATTGCGTGGCCGAAAAGAAATCCTTGATTTTTTCCAATTCCCGCGAAGAAACGGAATATGTAACCGCCACTATGCGCCAGATTGCTCGGATGCGCGGAGAAAAAGATCGCTTCTTGATCCATCACGGCAATCTCTCGGCCTCCCTTCGGGAGGAAGCCGAGCTAAAAATGAAAGCGGACGATGAAAACGTCGTCACTTGTGCTACTGTTACCATGGAATTGGGAATTGACATCGGGCGCTTGGAACGCATTGTGCATAACGAAGCACCTTATACGATTTCCGGCTTTTTGCAACGGCTCGGACGCTCCGGGCGGCGCGGCCAGCCGCCGGAGATGATTGAAGTTTTTCGGGAAGAAAATCCCTTGCCCAATACACCGCTTCCTCAGTTGCTTCCTTGGAATCTTTTGCGTGCCATTGCCATTATCCAGCTCTATGCGGAAGAACGGTTTATTGAACCGCCTCGTGAAAAAAAGCTCCCCTTCAGCTTGTTGTTCCAGCAAATTTTGAGTATTTTGAGTGCCAATGGGGAACTGACTGCCAAGGCATTGGCCGAACGCATTTTGGCACTCCCGCCTTTTGCCCATGTTACCAAAGAAAATTTGCGAACACTGCTGATCGCTATGGTGCAAAACGATTATCTCCAAATCACCGATGAAAAAACATTGATCGTCGGTCTTGCCGGCGAAAAACTGACGCGCAGCTTCAAGTTTTACGCTGTGTTTAAAGATTCGGAAGATTTTACCGTCCGATGCGGTTCCGATGAAATCGGTACGATAACGACCTCGCCTCCGATTGGCGACCGATTTGCGCTGGCAGGCAGGGTTTGGGAAGTGGAGGAGCTGGACATTGCCCGAAAATTGATCTATGTCAAATCGGTGCAAGGAAAAATGGAGATTGCTTGGCCGGGCGACTTTGGAGAAATTCATACCCGAATCCTGGAGCGGATGAAGCAGGTGCTGGAGGAAGATACCGCGTACCCGTACCTAAAGCCGAATGCCGCCGCGCGTCTTGCCGCCGCGCGCCGCGTTGCACGCAACGCAGGCGTTTTGAGATCTCCGATTGTTTGTCTCGGAGGATACACATACTGCCTGTTTCCGTGGCTTGGGACGCGTTCCTTCCGCACGCTACGTAAATATCTGCGCTGCGCTTGCGACCGCTTCAAGCTGTCCGACATTGAGTTTGAAGGATGCTATTTTATTACTTTCAAAATGGAAAAGGGAAGCGCGGACGAGCTGATTCGCTTCTTGGCCGATCGTATAAGCCGAGACGGCGGGGTGGATCGCACCGAATTGGTGGAAAAGGGAGAAATCCCGATTTTTGATAAGTATGATACATTTTTGCCGCAAGAGCTTTTGCGGCAAGCCTATGCGGAAGATCGTCTGCAAAGCGACGAAGTGGAAAAACGCATTTTAACGTGGTTCAACAGTGAAGATATACGAAAGAGAGACGGAGATTAAAAAGATGCAAACAGAACTTGTGGCTACTTGCTTATTTGGATTGGAAAAAATATTGGGCGAAGAAATTGATGCGCTGGGCTGTAAACGGCTGGAAACCATGGATGGACGAATTACCTTTGCCGGTGAGCTGTCCGATATTCCGCGCGCCAATCTTTTTCTTCGCACCGCCGAGCGCATTTACATCAAGCTCGGCTCCTTTTCCGCCACTTCTTTTGAAGCGCTTTTTGAAGGAACACGAAACCTCCCTTTTGAAAATTACATTGGAGTCAAGGATGCCTTTCCCGTGAAGGGACACTGCATCAAAAGCACCTTGTATTCGGTGCCGGATTGCCAAAGCATTATCAAAAAGGCTGTTGTGGAGCGGTTGCGCCAAAAATACGGAGTTTCATGGTTTGAAGAAACCGAAACCAAATATCAAATTGAATTTTTCCTTTTTAAGGATCAAGTGACCTTGATGATTGATACCAGCGGTGTGCCGCTTCATAAACGGGGCTACCGTCCCGTGGCCGGAGATGCCCCGTTGAGAGAAACCTTGGGTGCCGGAATTGTTTCTATTACACGGCCGCGGGAATCCGTGCTTTTATGGGATCCTTTCTGCGGATCGGGTACCATGTTGATTGAAGCGGCCATGATGATGAAAAACATAGCGCCCGGACTCGGAAGACACTTTTCTTCGGAAAGCTTTTCGTGGCTTCCGAACTGCCATTGGGTTGAGGCGAGAGAAGAAGCGCGCGATCGTAGAGTGCCTAAAACGGAATTTGAAGCGTGGGGCTCCGACTTGGATGAAAAGGTTCTGTCGTATGCCCAGGCAAGCGCTGAGCGCGCCGGTGTTTCGGATTGTATTCGCTTTTTCCATGCCGACGCAAGGACAATTCAAAAGCCGGATCGGCGTGGAACCCTGGTCTGCAATCCCCCTTACGGAGAGCGTATGATGACGGTGGAGGAAGCCGAGCGCTTGTATGTACAAATCGGCAAAGCGTTTCATAACTTCGATCCGTGGCAAATCTATGTTCTGACCTCGTGCGAACGCTTTGAAAAATTGTTCGGACGTCGCGCCGATAAAGTGCGTAAACTGTATAACGGCATGCTGCCGTGTAATCTTTATCAGTATTTTAAGCCCCGAAAATAAAAAAAGGAATCTGTTAAAAAATTCAGAACGAGTTTTTTAACAGATTCCTTTTAAAACACAGAGCCATCCCCTTACGGCGCGGAATCGATGGAAAAGCGGCGACGATTAGGGCCTTTCATGCTTTTTCAGCGCATTGGCGAGGTCTATAAATTCTTCAATGGATAGCTTTTCTCCCCGAATATCCTCTCGTAATCCTAAAGAAAGAATCGCGTCGAGGATCGTTTCCTTATCAAAGCCGGAAAGCCCGTTGGACAGAGCGTTCACCAAGGTTTTTCGCCTTTGCTCAAAGGCGGCACGAATGACACGAAACATCAGCGCTTCATCGTCCGGCCTGTAGGGGCTTTCTTTGTAAAGCTGAATCCGTACCACGGTGGAATTGACTTTGGGAGCGGGGATAAAAGAGGAAGCGGGTACACACAAAAGCTTTTCTGCCGTTCCATAGTAATTCAGTGCGGCCGTGATCGCGCCATATTGGCTTTTTCCCGGCTTGGCGCAAAGCCGATCGGCTACTTCGGACTGAATCATGATCGTAATAAAATCAAAGGGAATCCTGGATTCTAACAGCATCATAAGAATCGGCGTTGTAATATAGTAGGGCAAATTGGCACAAACGGAAACGCCGCCGCTCATAAATTCGGATAGCGTACCGGCAAGATCGGCCTTCATAATGTCTTCATTGATAATCTTGACGTTATCATATTCTCCCAGTGTGTACTTAAGCACGGGAACCAGATTGCGGTCGATCTCATAAGCCACTACATTGGTATATCTCTCACACAATTCTCGTGTCAATGTGCCAATGCCGGGACCGATTTCAAGAATGGTGTTGGATTGCCTACAGCAGCAAGCGTCCGCAATTTCCTCTACAACCGTTTTGTCGGTCAGAAAATTCTGCCCAAATTCCTTCTTAAATTCAAGATGGAACGCCTTCATAATGTCCCGAACGGTTTTGATGTCGCAAAGATTCATAAATAAGATCCTTTCAGAAATAATGCGCTTTTTCTGCTCAAATTGTACCATAAAGGCCTTAAAAATGCAAGAGATAAATGATAAGGTGCGTGAAAAGACAAAGAAAAAGGTCTGCGAAAGTAAAAACGGAAAAGCCGTTGACTTTGCTTGCTGCTTGTATTATAATATATATAATAAAAGAATGGCCCCCAAAAACGGGCCGTATTTTTATGAATTGCTTCAAATTTGCAAATGTGTCAAAAAGGATCAGAACATGTCACGATTTCTCAGCAGTGAAGAACAATATGATCGAATGACGAAAACGCCCATTCCGAAGTTGGTTTCGTCGCTGGCGCTTCCCACCACCATCAGCATGCTTGTCACTGTTATTTATAATACAGCGGATACATACTTTGTTTCACAAATCAATAAATCCGCTTCGGCGGCCGTGGGTATGGTTTATACTTTAATGGCTGTTATTCAAGCCATCGGATATGGCCTTGGTATGGGAGCCGGGAGCCTGATTAGTCGGAAGCTCGGCGAAAAGAAGGACAGTGAAGCGGATATGTATGCCACCAGCGCTTTCTTTGCCGCGATTGGTTTCGGCGCGCTGGTAGGCTGGGGAAACCTTTTGTTTCTGGAACCGATTCTTCGATTCTTGAAATGCACGGACACCATTCTTCCGTATGCGTCCGATTATGCCCGCTATATTTTGCTGGCCGCGCCGATCAGCTGTTGCTCTTTTGTCATGAATAATACCTTGCGCGCCGAGGGCGAATCGCAGATTGCCATGTGGGGGCTTGGCATAGGCGGCCTTATCAACATTTTCCTGGATCCATTGTTTATTTTTACACTCGGCATGGGAGCCGGCGGAGCGGCCTTGGCTACAGCGATCAGCCAATGCATTAGCTTTGCGATACTCCTCGCAGTTTTCTTAACAGGAAAGTCTATCGTTAAAATTCGCTTGCGCTCGCTCAGCCATCGCCTCCGGGATTATCTGCTGATTTTTACCACCGGTTTGCCCACCATTTGCCGGCAAGGGCTTGGAAGCCTTGCATCGGCCGTGCTGAATGTGCAGGCAGTGGTTTACGGTGACGCGGCCGTATCGGCTGTTACTATAGCGAATAAACTGTATGTTTTGGTTAGAAACATCATTATTGGAATTGGCCAAGGCTTTCAACCGGCCGCCGGGTACAATTACAGCGCGGGAAAACGCAAGCGAGCCTGGCAGGCGTTTACTTTTTCATCGCTTCTTGGTACGGTGGTGTGCGTAGTGTCGGCTGTTGCTCTTGCCCTTTTTTCACGCCCGTTGATGCAGTGGTTTTGCGATGATGCCGAGGTGGTGCAAATCGGCGTGCCAACGCTCTTGTACGCCTGCGCTGTGATGCCTTTTATGGCCATTTCGACCTACGTCAACCAGCTGTATCAATGTTTGGGCTTTAAGGTGCCCGCCACCTTTCTCGCTAGTTGCCGTCAGGGAATTTTCTTTTTACCTGCGGTATGGTTACTCCCGGCCGCGATAGGATGCACCGGCGTACAAATGAGCCAGCCGGTAGCAGACCTTGCCACTTTTATCCTATCAATCCCGTTTATGATTTCGTTTTATCGGAAAAAGATCCAAACCTCTGACGCGGAATTTTCCTACAATGCATGAAAATTTGTCTGCGAAAAACACAAACGAAAGAAAAACCGCAGGAGGGTTGAATCGCACGTTAAAATGATGTATAATAT
>CAKSIP010000019.1 GCA_934462825.1 uncultured Eubacteriales bacterium
CCTTTTCCTGCGCTCCCGCGTCCGCTTCGTTCGCTCTCTCAGCCTCTTCCCGACAGCTCCCATATTATACCCCTTTTCTTCCCCTTTGTCAACACTATTTTGCTATCTTGATGGATAAATTTTCACCAGCATGGTACGAAGGCAAAGTATTAGAAAAGAAAAATGAGCCTACCCGGTGTCTCCGATACGGTTTGCTTCCTTAAAGCTATATCGGAGTCTTCCAAACAGGCTCATTTTGCCAATTCAAGGGGATTATTTTGCGGTGCTTCCGGCCTCCGCTTCCACATTTTCCTTTTCGGAGTCGGATATCTTTTCTATCAAAGACTCGCTATGGCGCTCGGCAATCACATGCTTATAAATTGCCGTCAAGGAGATCATCGCACATCCGAAAGCCACAGCCGCCATATGCTTATAAAGCAACACCGGCAAGGATATGAAAAGGAATATACTAAAAGCAAAAATACTTCGCCGGCTATTCGGCTGGATTTTTACAATAGTAGAAAAAAGAATATAAACCGCAGCCAGCACCAGCCCGATACGGGTTGTCGGCAACAGGGCAATCAGCACGCCAAAAGAGGTTGCAATACACTTTCCGCCCTTGAAATGGTTGAGCGGCGCAATGGCATGTCCCAAAACCGGAGCCATCATCACGACGGCGAATGCGGGATCCGACACGCCAAAATGTCGATAGGCCAAAAACACCGGCAAAAAGCCTTTTAACATATCCAAAGCCAAGCCCAACATTCCGGCGCCCACACCGCAATGGATAAACAGGTTTGCAGCTCCCGGATTGCCGTCATCGCTCAACCGACAAATATCTTTTCCGCAAAGCCATTCCGCCAACAGCTTACAAAACATAATGCTACCGCCGAAAAAGCCCAAAGTAATAAAAACTCCCCACCAAAGAAGATCCATGCTCACTTCTGTCCCTCCTTTATCACTGTGTCCGCTATCTCTATGACTGCGTTGGGGTGTATGGTTTGCCGCTGTGCTTTCAACATTTTTTCCGCTTCACCGGGTTCATAAGCCAGCCGTTCCGCGGCAATCACGGCCTCGGCATTGGAACCGGCGTTGATTGACATGCCTTGGGATTCAAAGAAGCGGGCATTGCTGGTTTCGCATCCCGGAATGGCATTGATATGCACCAACGGGATTCCCGCCACGGCCGCTTCGGTGCTTGACAGGCCTCCCGGTTTTGACAAAAGCACATCCGCTGCGTTGAAATAGAGATTGATTTCCGTGGTGTAGCCAAGCGCCTTTACCGACGAAGATCCTTCATATTTTTCCTCCAATTCCTGCTTTAAGGCTTCATTGCGTCCCGTCAGCACGCAAATCAGGAAATCATCATGGTACGACGTCAGGGATTCAAACAATCCCCGGCACAGGCCTTTTACATTTCCACCGCCAATGCCGCCGCTCATAATCAAAAAGATTTTGCGATCCTGCGGCAAGCCCAAGTGCTCCCGCGCGGTTGTTTTGTCTACCGGGCTGGAGAAGCGAAGTCCCACGGGGATGCCGCTCGGCAACAATTTCTCTGCCGGAAAGCCGGCGTGCAGCAATTCCGGTTGCAGTGCCTGATGCGGAGAAAAATACAAATCCAAATCGGTTTCGGCAAGAAACGGAATACACGTATAATCGGTCATAATGCCGTAAGTACGCACGCCATCCGGCAGGCCTTCTTCCTTTTTCGCTTTGGCGGCAGCATGCTTGCGAATCGCAGTCAGCGCTTCCATGCCGTACAAATGCGTACAAAGCACCGCTTCAAAGCCGTTATCGACAATATATTGCCTCAATTTTTCCGAATATCCTGCATTGGCCAAATAAATCGGCGAGGTAATACCGGTACTGCTGTACAAGCCTCCCGCTTTATACAGCACGGCAAAGCTCCTCGGCACGTATCGAATCATATTATTATAAAATGAAGTAACAAACTTTTGGACTTTCTCTCCCCCAAAAGCAACAGGATCTTCAATTTGTGCTTCAACGCCCCGTAAGGAAAAGGCTTCGGCGACCGCTTTAGCCGCACTGTTATGCCCGTCGCCGGTGTGACAACTGAGTATAAGAACCTTTTGCATAACGCTCCCCCTTTTTTACTATCCTCGTTGTCCTATATCCGATGGATTATCTCATAGTCTATTCTTATAGGATAATTGTAAATGAAACACGTTTCTTTTTCAATGGTCAATTCTCAGAATTTTGCCCGAAAAGCAGACATTTTCCTCCTTTTGTCCGAGATTTTGTTCTAAAATCTCCGGACCTTTGCCATCAGCCCCGGTTCCTTTGGGTACCTTTTTTGGATTTTCTCATAAAAAAGCCGACACCGACGGCAGAAGCAAGCATAAGGCCCGTCCAAAGCGGCAAAGCATCTCCCGTATCCGGGTTTTTCGCCATTAAAAGATCGTACAAAAGCTCGCAAATCAAGGCATGCCCCGCTTCATTGGGATGAATATCTTTAGAAAAAATGCGCGTATAGGTCCCGCCTTGGCCGTCGAACGCCTTATAGACATCGCAGACCTCCACACCGGCTTTTTGGGACGCCTGTACAATGGTAGCATTGAGCTGTAAAATCACAGCGTCCATTTCTTTCTCGATCACTCGGAAATTGGTACCGCTTCCCATGCCGCTGAACGGATTGTATTGATTCAAAATAACAATTTTAGCCGAATCGTTCTGATTCTTGATGGCGGAAAAGATGCTGTCAAGATTTTCGGAAAGCTGTTCCAGCATGGATGCGTACCGGGCAATCGTCTCCTGGGAGGAAAACACGGCTTCCAACGTCTCGGTCGGCACCATCATCAGATCGAGGATCAGGGATTCCAACGATGTAATATTCAATTTCAGGCCACGATTCAACACCTCAAATGTAGCACCGATCAAATCATTTCCGCCAATGGACATGAGAATCAAATCCTTGTCCTGCAGGAGCTTTGCATTCGATGTCAGCAACGACAGCAAATCGGACGAGGTAGCGCCATCCACCGCGTAATTTTTCACGGAATCGGCCGCTATTTTTTTGGCCAACAAGTTAGAATAGTTCGGACGTGTCGATACATCGCCGGGCAAACCGTACCCGGTGGATATGGAATCTCCCAAAACCAGAAGGTTTGTATATTTATCCGACGCCGCCATGATCGGCAACACACAGCTTGCCAGAAAAACAGCCGTCACAACAGCCGGCAGGATTCTCTTTTTCCAATTTTTCTTACTCATAAAATTTCTGATCCTTTCTCAGACATACTTATTTCACATTCTATTATATTATACACCGATTTTTCAAAGGAATCAAGCGCTTTCCTCAAAAAGAGACGTCGCCTCCGAAAGAATTTACCGAAAACCGGCCCGAAGGACTCATATTACTTCAAATTTGCATATAAAATTTATATTTAAAACGACGAAATTTGTGAAAAAGCATTGCTTTTCGCCTTTTATCGTGGTAAAATACCAGCAATGTGTGCTTGACAGGGGGAAATCATGAAATTGATCAAACGCTTTATCAGCTACTACAAACCACATCGCCGCATGTTTCTATTGGATATGCTATGTTCCCTTTTCATCGCAATCGCCGATCTTTTTTACCCGATGATAACGAAAAACATCATCAACGATTTTGTTCCCAATCATCGTCTGCGCTTGCTTATCCTTTGGGCTTGTATTTTATTTGGCATTTATGCCGTCAAGTGTCTGCTCAATTATTTCGTTTCTTATTACGGGCACAGAGTCGGTGTATATATGCAGGCGGATATGCGGCGTGATCTTTTCGACCACCTTGAAAAGCTTCCGTTTTCTTATTTTGACGAAAACAAGTCCGGCGCGTTAATGTCCCGTCTCACAAACGACCTTTTTGAAGTGTCCGAGTTGGCGCATCACGGCCCGGAAAATCTGTTTTTAGCAACGATCATGTTCATCGGTTCCTTCATTTTACTTATGAAGATTTGTGTACCGCTGACATTGATTATATTCAGCTTTGTTCCCCTGATCCTTTTCTTTGCCCTTAAAATGCGAAAAAGGATGAATACGGCGTTTAAGAAAAGTCGTGAGCAGATTGCCGAAATCAACGCCGATATTGAAACGGCGATTGCCGGCATCCGCGTTACACGCGCGTACACGGCCGAGCAAACCGAGAATCAAAAGTTCAACCGCGAAAATCAAAAATTCGTTCTCTGCCGTTCTTTGGCGTACAAAGCCATGGGAATCTTTCATTCCGGCATGACCATGCTGACAGATATGTTGTATCTTGTCGTACTGATCGCCGGTGGGTTGTTTTTCTTTTACGGAAAAATCAACATCGGGGAATTTACCGCCTATTTGCTTTATATTTCCCTGTTTCTCGATCCGATCAAACGCTTCATCGCGCTGTTTGAGCAAATGCAGGAAGGCATGACCGGGTTCAAGCGGTTTGTCGAAATCATGGACACTCCCATAGAAACCGATTCCGAAAACGCCGTGACGCTGGATTCCCCCAAGGGCGAGATTCTGTTTGAAAATGTTTCCTTCGCCTATCGCCCGGAACCGGGGGCAGAAACGCGCGAGGTGATACACAACATAACATTAAAAATTCCCGCAGGCAAAATGGTTGCGTTAGTCGGGCCGTCGGGCGGCGGAAAAACGACCATATGCAATCTGATTCCGCGATTTTATGAAATCAGTCAAGGACGCATTACCATCGACGGACAGGACATCCGTCACCTGACGCGCCGTTCCTTGCGCGCGGCCGTCGGCATCGTTTCGCAGGATGTGTTTTTGTTCAACGGAACAATCCGTGAAAACATCGCCTATGGTTCCCCCGATGCCACAGAGGAGCAAATCATTGATGCGGCGCGCAAAGCCAACATCCATGACTACGTTGAAGCCCTGGAAAAAGGCTACAACACTCAGGTCGGCGAGCGAGGAGTCAAGCTGTCGGGCGGGCAAAAACAGCGCATTTCGATTGCGCGCGTATTTCTCAAGAACCCCTCCATTCTCATTTTGGATGAGGCAACCAGCGCGCTGGACAATGCGACGGAAATGCAGGTGCAAGCGGCGCTGGATGAGCTAACACAAGGGCGCACCGTCATTGTGGTAGCGCACAGGCTTTCCACCGTTCGCAATGCCGATGAGATCCTTGTGCTGACCGAACGCGGAATTGCCGAATCCGGCACGCACGATGCGCTGATGGCGAAGGAGGACGGAATTTACCGCGCGTTGTATTCCTATCAATTCCGATAAGATCCGGCAAGCGCTTTTCACCAAGCGCAGGCACCTTGGGGTGAAACGACGATTATGGAATTTCAAAAATTCAAATAAAAAAATCAACAACAAAAATTTAAGGAGAAGCAGACATGAAAACACTTTCCGATTCCCTCCGAACCGCATACCAAACCCCGGTCATTCAGCTGATAAAACTCAATTCAGCCGATATTATTACATCTTCCGTTCCTTTTTCCGAGGAACCTGACAGCAAGGAGCGTTTGCCCAAGGATTATTTATAAGGAAGCCGTCACCGAAGGATTTGTCAAAAAGGAGTGTAATAAAGCTATGAAGCAAAACAAAAACAAAAGCAAAAACAGAAACAGAAAATGGATGGAAAGAATGGTGTTGAGCATCCTTGTCGCATTGCTGACCATTCCTTTCGTTTCGATAACAGGCATCACAGCCGGCGAAGTACCGGAAGTCAAAATTCGTTCGGCCAGCTTATCGCTGGAGGACAACGTGTACATTTGGTTTGATATGTCGCTGGAGAATGTGGATCGCAACACCGATGCCTATGGCATGATCTTTTGGGAATCGGAGCAAGCGGCCGGCGCCTATACATATAAAAACGCGCAAAACAGCCTTGGTACGCAGATTCGGGATAAAGCCGCAGGCACCTGGTCGCATGATGATAAGCTGAATTGCGATGTGGTGACCTATACATACAAAATTTCCGCCAAAGAAATGGCCGACATCGTTTACGCCCAGGGGTATGCCAAAGTCAACGGCACGTATTATTACAGCGAGGTTGTGCCTTACAGCGCGGTCACCTATGCCTCTCGCCAAATGGAGCTCATTTCCGACGAACCGGGAGCCGAGGAGGAAGCCTTCCAAGCGCTTCTTCGCAGTATGTTGGAATACGGAGCCGCGGCACAGATCTATTTCGGCTATCACACCGATCACCTGGCCAATGAAATTTTGCATGGCTTAGAGTTCACAAGCAATCATGACGGCACTTGCGCAGTTACAGGCATAGGCAATTGTACGAACAGCGAACTGATTATTCCGGAAAAATCGCCCATCGGAGATACTGTGACAAGCATCGGCTCCAACGCTTTCTTGGAATGTAGTAACCTGACTTGCATTACCATTCCAAGCAGTGTAACGCTCATCGGCGCCAACGCTTTCTTGGAATGTGGTAACCTGACTCGCATTACCATTCCAAGCAGTATAACGGTCATCGGCGCAGGTGCGTTTGACAACTGTGTTTCTTTAGAAAAGATTGTTTTCCAAGGCACCCGAGAACAGTGGAAAAGCATTCACGGAGAAAATACCGAAAACGAATATTTTACCGTTATTTGTACGGACGGAGAGATTTCATAACGTCTCTACCTCTCTTTCGCCCCGGACTTAGTCATAACCACCGGCTAAACCGGTGGTTATGACTGCATTGCCTTTTTCGGGAAAACAGGAAAGCAGGAAAACGCGGCAAATTGAGTCACAATATGAGAATATCATGCAAAACAATTGGAATTGGGATATTTTGTGCTATTATTTTGATATTTCGACATTTTGGCACGGAAAAATGATGTAAAAGTGTTGCATTTGTTTCTAAGTTGTGTTATACTTGTTAAAATAACAACATTTGTGAGGTGCATTATGAAAAAACTCTCTTTATGGATCCTGATTCTTGTGCTGATGCTGACGGTGCCGGCGCTTTCGTCCTGTGACAAAAATTCGGGCAAAGGTTCGGTTGGGCTGGTCTACACCGTCAACGAGGACGGCAAAACCTGCTCCGTTTCGGAAATTGGAAGCTGTACCGACACGGACATTGTAATCCCCAAGAAAAATCCCGATGGCTATCGCGTTACGGCGATAGGGGATTGGGCGTTTGGGGGTTGCAGCGACTTGACCTCCGTCACGTTCCCCAACAGTGTGACGAGCATTGGCAAGAATGCGTTCTCCGATTGTAGCGGGTTGACCTCCATCACGATTCCAAAAAGTGTAACAAACATTAACAGTAGTACGTTCTCCGGTTGCAGCGGATTGACACGTATCACAGTGAGTAAAGGAAACCCCGTCTACCACAGCCAAGACAACTGCCTTATCGACACCAAAAACAAAGTCTTGGTTTTCGGGTGCAAGACAAGCATTATTCCGGCCGACGGTAGCGTAACAAGCATTGGTAATGATGCGTTCTACCGTTGCACAGGCTTGACTTCCATCACGATTCCCGACAGTATAACGAGTATTGGCGAGTGGGCGTTTTGGGGTTGCAGCGATTTGACCTCCGTCACGTTCCCCAACAGTGTAACGAGCATTGGCGAAATGGCGTTCTCCGGTTGCAGCGGCTTAACCTCCATCACAGTTCCAAACAGTGTAACGAGCATTGGCGAAATGGCGTTCTCCGATTGCGACGAATTGACGCGTATCACAGTGAGTAACGAAAACACCGTCTACCACAGCCAAGAAAACTGCCTTATCGACACAAAAAACAAAGTCTTGATTTCGGGGTGCAAGACAAGCATTATTCCGGCCGACGGTAGCGTGACAAGCATTGGCAATGGTGCGTTCTACCGTTGTAGCGATTTGACCGCGATTACAATTCCGAACGGTGTGACGAGCATTGGCGAGAGTGCGTTCTCCAGTTGTCGCGGCTTGACCTCCATCACGATTCCGAACAGTGTAACGAGCCTTAGCGATAATGCGTTCGGTGGTTGTAGCGGTTTGACCTCCATCACGATTCCAAACAGTGTAACGAGTATTGGTGCGTATGCGTTCTCCGGCTGCAGCGGTTTGACCTCCATCACGATTCCAAACAGTGTAACAAGCATTGGCGATAATGCGTTCTATTTTTGTAGCGGTTTGACCTCCATCACGATTCCCGATAGTGTGACAAGCATTGGTGAGGGGACGTTCGATGGTTGTAGCGGTTTGACCTCCATCACGATTCCAAACAGCGTAACAAGCATTGGTGCGCATGCGTTCTACCGTTGCAGCGGATTGACTTCTATCACGTTCTCCAATGGTGTAACAAGCATTGGCAAGAATGCGTTCTCCAAATGCAGCGATTTGACCTCGATTACATTTAACGGCACCAAGGAGCAGTGGAATGCGATAGAAAAAGATAATTGGATCAACTCCACCGGCGCTTACACGATCCACTGCAGCGACGGTGATATTGCAAAATAAAAGCAAAAATTTTCGCACAACATAATGCATATAGCATAAAGCGGGGGCACAACGCCCCCGCTTGTCGCAGAGAAAGGTCGTGTTAAAAATTCATCCTGAGTTTTTTAACTCGACCTTTTTTCGTTTCTTGTTTTGTAAAGAGATTCGTAGGGTGTAGCTTGCGCGGCTTTTTCGCCATCACCATTGCCCGAAAAAGCTTAATAGTGCTTCTCCGGCTTCCCCATTTGCATCACAAATCATAGGGTTGATCGCAATACAAGCAACGGAGAGTTCCCTTCTCCTTTCGGAACAGGTGCGGCAGCTCTTGCTCGGTGGTAATAATGCAATGCGGATTTCGGCACACATAGTCCGTTTCTTCCACATTCGACATATCTCTTTTTTCTTCGCCCGGAGCTTCGCTCAAGCCAAGCAGCTTCAAAATCAAAGCTTCGCGCATATATTTTCCGTTTTTCACCTGTTTGAAGTAACACGCTCTCGCGTCGGTATCCACGGCCACCGAAATTTCATTGACACGAGGAAGCGGATGAAGAATGGCAAGGTCTTTCTTCGCGCTTTCCAATTTATCCGCGGTCAAGATGTAGCTGTCTTTCAGCCTTTCGTAAGTGGCGACGTCGGAAAAGCGTTCTCCCTGCACTCTTGTCATATACAGAATGTCCAAGGTGGGCATCACTTCTTCCAAGTTTTGCGTTTCAATAAACGGGATATGATTCGGCTTCAAAACATCCTGAATCAAATAATCCGGCAGACGCAATTCCTCCGGCGCAATCAAGACAAAGCGAACCCCGTGATAGCGGGAAAGCGCTTGAATCAAAGAATGAACCGTGCGGCCATAGCGCAAATCGCCGCACAAACCAACCGTCAGATTGTCAAAGCCGCCTTTTTCCAAATGAATCGTCAGCAAGTCGGCCAGCGTTTGTGTGGGGTGATTGTGTCCGCCATCCCCCGCATTGATGATCGGAATGTCCGAATGGGTGGCGGCGACAAAGGGCGCGCCCTCTTTCGGGTGTCGCATGGCGATAATATCCGCATAGCACGAGACAACTCTGGCGGTGTCCGCCACGCTCTCCCCTTTCGTAGCGGAAGACAGCGAGGCTCCCGGCACGGACAAAACGTGGCCACCCAATTCGTACATGGCCGCTTCAAAGCTGAGGCGGGTTCGGGTGGACGGCTCAAAAAAGAGCGTTGCCAATTTTTTGCCGTGGCAGGCCTCGCTGTATTTTTCGGGATAGGCCATAATGTCCTTGGCAACCCGAATCAAATCGTCAATTTCCTGCACAGACAGGTCTTGGATTTCAAGTAAGTTTCTCATGCCTGCATCCACCTTTCATCGGAAGGATTATTGCGGAAACAAATCAGCCGTTGCACATCCTCCGGCTTGATATACCCGCTTTGCGCAGCCATTTCGGCAATACAATCAAAGTTCGTCAAAGAATGGTTTTCAATATGCGCTTCTTTCAGGTTGTCCAACCCTTTTTGCATTCCGTAAGTAAAGATGGATACGACGCCAAGCACCTCCGCGCCCGCTTCACGCAAGGCTTCGACGGTTTCAATCACGCTCCCGCCCGTAGAAATCAGGTCTTCTACCACAACGACCTTTTGTCCTTTTTCCAGCTTGCCCTCGATCTTATTCTGCCGGCCGTGGTCTTTGTTGCCGGAGCGAACATATCCCATCGGCAAGCCGAGCAGATGACCGACGATGGCCGCATGCGCGATGCCGGCCGTGGACGTTCCCATCAGGACTTCCGTTTGGGGATAATACGTTTTCACCAAGGTGGCAAGGCCGTTCTCCACGTCGTTGCGTACATCCGGCGCCGTCAAGGTCAAGCGATTGTCGCAATATACCGGGCTTTTGATCCCGCTTGCCCAAGTGAAAGGCTCCTCCGGCCGAAAAAACACCGCCCGAATGAGAAGCAAATCTTTAGCAATTTTCATCTGAAGCTCTGTCATACCTTTTATCCTTCCTTTTTTCAATCAATCTATAAATTCCGCACAGCACCGCTCATAGGCAGCAACGGGATCCGGTGCGGCGGTAATCGGCCGACCAACCACAATGTAATCGGAGCCGATTTGCTTAGCTTGGGCCGGCGTCATCACACGTTTTTGATCGCCTTTATCTCCGTCGGCAAAGCGAACGCCCGGCGTCACGGTCAGAAAGCTTTGCCCACACGTCTCATGTACCTTACCCGCTTCCAAGGGGGAGCATACCACCCCGTCAAGGCCGGCACGACGAGCGTTCTGCGCGTAATGCATAACCACATCCGCCATGGGAGCCTGAATCCAAAGATCCTGTTCCATGCTTGTCTGATCTGTGGAGGTCAGCTGCGTTACAGCGATCAGGATAGGGCGTGTACCGTCGGGACGAGTCAGCCCTCGGAGGGCGGCTTCCATCATCCGCACGGTACCTGCGGCGTGCAGGTTTGTCATGTCCACGTCCAGGCGCGACAGGACAGCCATAGCCTTTTCCACCGTATTGGGAATGTCATGGAGCTTCAAATCCAAAAAGATCCGATGCCCTCTCCTTTTGATTTCACGCACAATGGAAGGGCCTTCCGCATAATACAGCTCCATGCCGATTTTTACAAACGGCTTTTTCCCGGCAAACAAATCCAAAAAAGCGAATGTCTTTTCCGCGTTATCAAAATCGCAGGCAATAATGACATCCTTTCCCATCAATGAGCACCTCCTATGATTTCTTGTAAAGAATCTATTTTATATTTTTGCATCACCCGCGGCAGGTCATTGATAATATCGCGGCAGGCAAACGGATTGACAAGATTCGCCGCCCCCACCTCGACAGCCGTTGCACCGGCGAGCATCATTTCGATCACATCCTCTGCCGAGGAAACACCGCCCATACCGACAACCGGAATTTTAACGGCATGCGACACCTGCCAGACCATGCGAAGTGCAACAGGAAAGATAGCCGGCCCCGAAAAGCCTCCCATGGTATTGGCAAGGATCGGATTTCTGCGTTTCAGATCCACCCTCATGCCAAGCAGTGTATTGATCAGCGAAATGCCGTCCGCACCGGCTTCCTCGCAGGCCAAGGCAATGGAAACGATGTCGGTTACGTTGGGAGAAAGCTTAACAATGACGGGCTTTTTGGTGACTTTTTTCACGGCGCGGGTTACGGCCGCCACGGCATCCGGCTCTGTACCGAAGCTCATTCCGCCGCCGTGCACATTGGGACAGGAAACATTGACTTCCAGCCAACCGACCTGCTCCTCTTTATCCAAGAGCGCACAAGTATAGGCGTAATCCTCCACGGAAAAACCGCTGATGTTCGCCATCACCGGTTTATGAAAACAGGTTTTCAGCCGGGGCAACTCCTCAGAAATTACACGCTCCACGCCCGGATTTTGCAAGCCAACCGCATTGAGCATGCCGCAAGCACATTCCGCGATTCGCGGTGTAGGGTTTCCAAACCGAGGCTCCCTGGTTGTTCCTTTGAAAGAAAAGGTTCCGAGCATATTGATGTCGTACAGGGCGGCAAACTCATACCCGTAGCCGAAGGTTCCCGATGCGGGGATCACGGGATTGTCCAAGGAAATGCCGCAAAGGTCTATCTTCATTTCTGCCATAGGATTTCCTCCTTTTCCAAAACAGGGCCTTCTTTACAAATCCGTTTATAGCCGGTCACGGTCTTGCAGGAGCAACCCATGCAAGCGCCGAATCCGCATCCCATGCGTTCCTCAAAGCTGAACTGCCCGGAGGTACGCGACACGTTATATACGGCTTTTAGCATAGGCTCCGGCCCGCAGGCGTAAAAGTACGAATAGTCCATCCGATCCATAGCATCCGTCACATACCCTCGGATGCCACAGGAGCCGTCCACCGTGGTTACAAAAACATCCGCGCCGATTTCAGAAAACGCCTCTTGGTAGAAGACTTCGCGCGCCGTGTTAAAGCCGAGAATGACGCTCACCTTTTTCCCTTCACTTATAAGGGCTTTCGCGGCGAGATACAAAGGCGGCACGCCGGCGCCTCCGCCGATCAGCAAAGGATGGTCCCCGGATTTTGACAGGTCATACCCGTTTCCGAGGCCAAGCAAAGCGTCAATGTCCTGCCCTGTCATTTCGGATAATTTTTCAGTACCCCGCCCCACGACTTTATAAATCAAAGTCAGGGTATCGTTTGTCACATCGCAGACGGAAATGGGCCGACGAAGGAAAAAGCCTTCGATTTTCAAATTGACAAACTGACTGGGGGCGGTGATGGCAGACACATCACCGCACAATTTTGCCTCCCACACATCGGGAGCGATTTCCGTCTGCGATTGGATTTTTAATACAACATTCTTCATAGCAGCTTACGAATCAATGGTAGAAACGCGGAGGGTGATCTCATCCAGCACATCAAGCAAGACACGAACCGTATCCAACGAGGTAAACATGGTTGTTCCGCTTTCCGTGGCGTATTTTCGGATTTCCACGCCGTCGCTCATGGCGCCAACGGCTCCCACGGCGCTGGTATTGACCACATACGCAATGTGCCCCAGCCGGATGGAATCGCGGATCTCGTTGCTGCCGTCGCTGATCTTGCCCAAAACATGCGTTCGGATTCCGTTTTTCTTCAAAAACTTCGCGGTGCCGGCCGTGGCTTCAATGTTGAAGCCAAGATTGTAGAAGCGTTGGATCAGCGGCAAGGCCTCCTGCTTATCTGCATCGGCAATGGTGACAAACACCGTTCCGTAATTGGGGAGCTTCATGCCGGACGCTTGTAAGGCTTTGAAAAGCGCGCGGTTGAGCTGGTCATCATAGCCGATAGCCTCGCCGGTCGATTTCATTTCCGGAGAAAGATACGCATCCAGCCCCTTGATTTTATTAAAGGAAAACACGGGAACCTTGGCATAATACCGCTTCTTTTCGTCGGGATAAATATCAAATATTCCCTGCTCCTTCAGGCTTTTTCCGAGGATTACCTCGGTGGCGATGTCGGCAATCGAATACCCCGTCGCTTTGGAAAGGAAGGGTACGGTTCTTGAAGAACGGGGGTTCACTTCGATAATGAATACGCGTTCCTCTTTATCCACGATAAATTGAATGTTATAAAGGCCTACGATGCCAATTCCCAGCCCCAGCATTTTGGAATAACGCAGGATGGTTCCTTTCACACGGTCGGAGATGGAGAACGAGGGATAGACGCTGATCGAATCGCCGGAATGAATGCCGGTACGCTCAACAAGCTCCATGATGCCGGGGACAAACACGTTATGCCCATCACAAATGGCATCGACCTCCACTTCCTTGCCGATGATATATTTATCGACCAGCACCGGCTTATCTTCATCAATTTCAACGGCGGTTTTCAGATAATGGCGCAGCTGCTTTTCATTGGACACAATCTGCATGGCTCGCCCGCCCAACACAAAGCTGGGGCGAACCAGCACGGGATACCCGATCCGAGAGGCGGCAATCACGCCGTCCTCAATATTGGTCACGGCGTTCCCCTCCGGCTGAGGGATTCCAAGCTCCGACAAAAGCTTTTCAAACAAATCCCGGTTTTCGGCCTTATCAATAGCGGCGCAATCGGTGCCGATAATCTTGACACCGCGCTTGTACAAAGGAGAGGCCAGGTTAATGGCGGTTTGCCCGCCAAGCGTAGCGATAACGCCGTCCGGCTGTTCAAAATCAATAATGTTCATCACATCTTCCGGCGTCAGAGGCTCAAAATACAATTTATCAGCCGTGGTATAATCCGTGGAAACGGTTTCCGGGTTGTTATTTATGATAATGGATTCGTAGCCTGAGCGGCCGATGGTTTGTACCGCATGCACGGTCGAATAGTCAAACTCGACGCCCTGCCCGATGCGGATCGGCCCGGCGCCCAGCACGACAATCTTCCTTCGGTCGGTTTTGCGGGACTCATTTTTGTATTTGGCATCAAACAAATTGGCGTAGGTGGAGTAAAAATATGCGATATACTTGCCGGTATGCAACGTGTCCACCATACGGAAAATCGGCTTTACGCCGTTGACGCGGCGCAGATCGGCCACCTCGGATTCCTTCATCCCCCAAAGCAAGGCAATATAGGCATCCGAAAAGCCCTGACTCTTGGCTTTTTTCAGCGCCGCCAAAAAGCCCGGTTTATTGGCAAGCTCTTTTTCGGTTTCCGTAATGTTTCGGATCGCCTCCAAAAACAAATCGGTAATCATGGTCTGCGCATGAACGGACTTCACGCTTTCTCCGCGGCGGAAGAGCTCGGCAATGGCAAAAATGGCATCGGAGCGGAAGCGGCTCAGATATTCGTAGATGGCGTCGGTGGCCATTTCGTCAAATTTGGCAAGGCGCAAATGGTTACACCCGATTTCAAGGGAGCGAATGGACTTTAAGAAACATTCCTCCAAATTCATACCAATGCCCATAACCTCGCCCGTTGCTTTCATTTGCGTTCCAAGCTCATTGGTAGCGGATGTAAATTTATCAAAAGGAAACCGCGGGAATTTGGCAATGACATAGTCCAGCGTCGGCTCAATGGCGGCCGTTCCTCCCGCAACCGGGATTTCGTCCAATGTCATACCAATCGCAATTTTAGCCGTCACGCGGGCAATGGGATAGCCGCTGGCCTTCGACGCCAAGGCAGAGGAACGGGAAACGCGGGGATTTACCTCTATCAGATAATACTCCGAGCTTTCGGGGTTCAGTGCAAATTGGACATTACAGCCGCCGGAAATTTTCAGCTCCCGTATGATTTTGATGGCGCTGTCATTCAACATCTGCCGATCCGAATCGGACAGTGACATAATGGGTGCGACAACGATGGAATCTCCGGTATGGACGCCCACAGGATCCACGTTTTCCATGCCGCAAATGGTGATCGCATGGTCTTCGGAATCGCGCATGACTTCAAATTCGATTTCCTTATACCCGCGCACGCTCTTTTCCACCAGCACCTGATGAACGGGCGAAAGCGCAAAACCGTTCAACCCGATTTCCACCAATTCTTCTTCGTTGTTGGCAAAGCCGCCTCCGGTTCCGCCCAGCGTAAAGGCAGGACGGAGCACCACGGGATACCCGATGCGAGCGGCCGCCTCCTTCGCTTCTTCGATATTGTATGTAATCTCCGAAGGAATCACCGGCTCGCCGATGGCTTTACACATTTCCTTAAACAGCTCTCTGTCCTCAGCTCTTTCAATGCTTTGACTGCTCGTTCCCAGCAGCTCTGTGCGACATTCGCGCAGGATTCCCTTCTTTTCCAGCTGCATGGCAAGATTCAACCCGGTTTGCCCGCCGATTCCGGGCACAATGGCGTCCGGGCGTTCATACCGAAGAATTTTTGCGATGTATTCCAGCGTCAGCGGCTCCATGTACACCTTATCGGCAATGGATGTATCCGTCATAATGGTAGCCGGATTGGAATTGCACAGTACGACCTCATACCCTTCTTCTTTCAACGCAAGGCACGCTTGCGTTCCGGCATAGTCAAATTCCGCCGCCTGACCAATCACAATGGGGCCAGATCCAATAATCAGAATTTTTTTAATGTCCGTCCTTTTTGCCATGGCTTATACCTTCCTTTCGTAAACTGCCCTTCTGCGACAGTATGTGAAATAATTGATGCCGTAAAATTCCATTTTTTCAAACGGGGTTGCTCGCCCCTTGGTTAAGAAACGGCCCGGATCGACCGTTTCGCACTCCGAAAGATTCCAAACGGAGTATCCGTCAAAGGGTATACCGAACCGTTGGCGCGGAGAAATGGCCATAAGCTCGATCAAGCGTTCAAGTCCGATCCGCTTTTGCTTTTTGACCAGCTCCGTATAGAGAGCCGGAAACGCTGTTTCAAGCCCAACGATGCCAAACGCACTGCCGGCAAGACCTTTTGATTTTTCTTCGGCGCTGTGAGGCGCATGATCGGTAGCAATCATGTCAATGGTGCCGTCAGCAAGGCCTTCCAGCAGCGCCTGCCTGTCTTCCTCGGAGCGAAGGGGCGGATTCATCTTAAAACGCCCGTCCTCCTGCAGGTCTTTCTCGGACAAAAGCAAGTAGTGCGGCGCCGTTTCACAGCTGACATTGACGCCACGCGCCTTGGCGTTGCGAATCAGCTGCACACTTTCCTTGCAGGAGATGTGGCAAACGTGGTAAGCGCACCCCGTTTCCTCGGCCAGCCGAAGATCCCGTGCAATCGGCCCCCATTCGCTCTCGCTGCAAATGCCGCGATGGCCATGCTGCTTGGCATAAGCGCCATCGTGTATATACCCTCCGTGAAGCAAGGTATTATCTTCGCAATGCGCGGCAATCACTTTGCCGAGCCTTTGCGCCTCCTGCATTAACGCACGCATCATGCTTTCCTGCTGAACGCCCTTTCCGTCGTCCGAAAAGGCAACGACCTTCTCCGCCATGCCGGCCAAATCAGCCGGGATTTCGCCTTTTTGTTCGACCGTTAATGCGCCGTACGGAAACACATACACCCCATTGCTTTGGGCAATCCTTGCCAGCTCTTGTCCGAGATGCTCCGCGTTATCCGGCACAGGATTCAGATTCGGCATCGTGCATACGGCCGTAAAACCGCCATGCGCGGCGGCCGCGCACCCGGATGCAATCGTCTCTTTATAAGAAAAGCCGGGTTCACGAAAATGCACATGCACATCGCAGAATCCGGGAAAAACAGTATAACAATCCAACGCAAAACGATTGGGAAAATCAGAAATCCGGTCTTTTGCCTCTTTACCGGACAAAAATACGTTCGATGCAAAGCAATCAAAATGGCTCATTCGGTTCTCTCCTTTCGATTCGGATCTCATAAAAAAGTCCACCTCTATCGGTGGACACATAGAAAAAACATATGTACGGTTTTATTCTACTTCGTTTCACCGATCATCTGCATCAAATGAAATCTCAGCGTTGAAAATAGTATATCACATCGAATGGCTTTTGTCAACACCAAAATCTCGACTTTTTCATTTTTCCGATGGGTTTCTTTTTTACAGCGGCGCGGCGGCCGATTTCTCCGCTTTTATCTCTTTTATCAGCAAGCATGACAAAAAACGACTGTCTTTCATATTATAATAACAGAGATTTACGGATCTCAAATTCACAAAACGGAGGTTTTTATGCCCAGCTTCTCGAATCAGGCAACGCTATCTTACAACGGCAACGTAGCCCTTTCCAACATTGTTACCGGAGAGATTGTGGAAGTGCTGACTGCGACCAAAAACGCACTGCGCCCCACCTACACGCCCGACGATACCGTTACCTATGTAATCAACATTATCAACTCCGGCACGACGGCCGTTGCCGGCGTCACGCTCAGCGATAATCTCGGTGCTTACCCCATAGCCAACCAGACGGTTGTTCCTTTGAATTATGTGCCCGGCTCGCTGAAATTTTATGTCAACGGAGTCCTGCAACCCACACCGTCCATCACAGCCGGACCGCCCCTCACCGTTACCGGGCTTACCATCCCTGCCGGCGCCAACGCGGCGCTTGTCTATGAAGCTACTGTCAACACGCTGGCACCGCCCACGGTCGGCGGAAGCGTAACCAACACGGCCACCGTGACAGGCGGCGGCCTTACCGCGCCCATCACAGCGGCGGAAACGATCAACTCCACCGCCGCGCCGATACTCAGCATCGGCAAATCGGTTTCCCCGGCTACGGTTTCGGAAAACGGACAGCTGACCTACACTTTCCAAATTCAAAACCGCGGCAACACGGCCGCAACGGCCACGGACAATGTGGTTGTGACCGACAACTTCAATCCCATTTTGAATCCGATCACGGTCACGCTGAACGGGCAAGCGCTTACGGCCGGCACCGATTACACGTATGACGCAACGACCGGTGCTTTTGCTACCGTTCCCGGCCGCATCACCGTTCCGGCCGCCACCTATGCGCAAAACACGACCACCGGGGCCTTTACCATCGCCCCCGGTTCCGCTGTGCTCACCGTAACCGGTACTGTCTGACCGATCTTCCTGATCCCGGAGGCTCAAGGACTTCCTTGAGCCTCATGGGGAACGCCCTCCCGAGCCTTCCTTGAAAGAGGGCGAAAAAGCGCCCGTGCTTTGCATAATGATTCCGATAATTCACCGATTATTCAAACTTTCGATTGGCTTTTGAAACAATCCTCCTTTATAATGAATAGGCAAAAAACGAACCAAATTTTTCTATTCGGAGGGACATCTTGCGACTGGCCGATGTAAATGATCCGATTTTTGAAACGCTTCTGGACGAGCGTGAAAAAATCGTATATAATTTGTTTTACCTGATTCGAAGCAACCCGACCTCTTTTATTGCCACGGACGACAAAAGCTATATTTTTGCGCAAAATTCTCGCCGTGCGCCCAATTGGATCTTTTTGAAGGGAGAGCCTGACAAGGCGGCCGCCAACGAAATTGTGGCTCTGCTTTCCGGTATGGTTCAGCTGAACCCCCTGCTCTGCATCAACGGCAACGAGCAGCTGCTTACCCCGCTGTTAGACCAAGTCACCTCGCGCCTGGATGTTCCTTATAAAAAGAACGTGCCCCTCGCCGTTTACGCTTGTGATGAGCTGCACCCCATTGCACCCAAGGGGCGCATTATCACGCCGCGTGAAGAACACTGCGCGGTCATTACCGAATTTGTAAAGCATCTGTCGCAGGATGCAAGCGATCTCTTTTTGCGCACAGAAGATTTGGATAAATTTGTTGTGTCTCTGATGTACTCCCACTCGCTGTACCTGTGGGAAGACGAAAAAGTGGTTGCTATGGCCAAAATTGCGCACAAAACCGATCGCTATGCGCGCATCAACACGGTATACACCGACCGCGCCAGCCGCGGATTGGGATACACGCGTATGTTGATCGGAACGCTTTGCGAATCGTTGATGAAGCAAAAGCTGTTGCCTATTGTTTACGTCAACGACAAAAGCGAGGAATCGTCCTTGGTGTATCAAAATCTCGGATTTACGCGCCGTGGCGAGATCACGCAATTTGTTTTTGAACAAAAGCTGTAATTTTTACAGCTTCTCACATTTTTTATTTTACATGTTAAGGGCTGTTAAAAACTCGATGTTTTTAACAGCCCTTCAAAAATGCCGGTCGGGATTCCGGCGTTTTTGAGCGATTCTTGGTCGTTTTTGCCTTTCATATCTTGTTTTTTGATTTTCTTTCGTGGCAAAACGGCGGCGATTTGCCGCCGAGATCAACGTCGCCGGAGTGTGGAAAAACTCAAGATGAGTTTTTCCACACTCCCTTTTCTTTTTCGCGCCATTCTTGCCGTTATTTCTCTGCATTGACGCGGAACGCGCCGGAAATACTAACATCACCCGGATTTATTCAACAGAAAGGAAATGCAAAATCATGAAGATAGATTCCATGCAAAAAAAGCGACGGCAAAAAGCGCGTTTTGCGCTTTGGCTCTTTGCGCTTTGCTGTCTTTTCGGCATGCTTTTGGCCTTTGCCGCTGCCACCGCCGCCTTGGCGGCACCTGACGGGACAACCGCCTCAGGCACGGTTCCTTCCGCCACCGGTACAGCCGGCATCGGAACGCCGGCTCCCTCCGCCACCGTGACGCAACCAACCCATACGCCGGTCCCCACGCCATCCGTCACCGCCGCTCCCAGCGTCACTCCGACGGCTTCCATCGTTCCATCGGAAACTGCTGCGCCGAACCCGAACACAGCCGATCAGGCCGGCCGCATCCTGGGCATCATTATCGCCATTATCGTTGCCGTCGCGCTGATTATGGTCATTATCGCTTTGATTCCCAAAGGAAGCGACAAAGCAGCGGGCAGAAACGGCAAACATTCTTCCTCAAACAAGGATAACGAAAACGACAACCCGCGCACCTGATCCTTTCGTTCGTTCTTGGCTTTTCAATTTTTTTGGCGGCCAAACGACCTCGGAGTGTTAAAAAATGTGTTCTGCGTTTTTTAGCACTCCTTTTTCTTTATTTCTGTTTCGGTTCTTTCAAAATGCGACGAATAGCAAAAAGCTGCATACGTTTAGGCAGAGCATGCAAAAGCAGCAGCAGGGGGTTCCGATTGATGGAATAGGCGAATTTGGGGTTTCTTTTTTGCAAAATTTTCCCCGTCAAAGCCGCGATCTTTTCCGGCCGCACAGATTTGGCTTCCACACGGTCTACAATGCGGCGAAAGCGTTCCGCATTATAGAAATAGAGCCGGGTATCGGCCTGAAACTTTTCCAATTCCCCGGTAGAAACACCGAGCATGCCGGTTTTCACAGCGCCCGCACGAATGACCGACACGGAAACATCCAACAGCTGAAGCTCCATGCGCAACGCATACGCATATTTATCCAGCGAGGCTTTTGTGACGGCGTATAATCCCGTAAACGGAAGCGGATCCAGCGGGGCCAGCTCGCTGGTTGTCATCACGATTCGGCTTCCCGGCCGGAGAAAAGGGCAAAACGTCCGATTGACAAGAAAGGCTCCGAACACGTTCACACGGAAGGCTAGGGCAAATTCCTCAAAAGGGATTTCAACCAACGAATTCAACCGATATATACCGGCATAGTGAACAATTGCGTACAGCTCCTTTGTGATTTGGCCAACCCTCTCCGCCGCTTGCCTGACGGCGGTTTCGTCGGTAATATCGACCTGCAGAGGAATCACGTTTTCGTCTGTCGCCCCAGCTTCCCATCTTTGATCCAATGCGAACACGCCAAAGCCCATGGCGGTCAGTGTTCGGACAGCCGCCCGTCCCATTCCGCCGTTGGCTCCGGTCACGAGAACATATTTCATATCGTTTGTCCTTTCCCTTGTTTTTCTCTTGATTCTTCTGCTTCGATTATACCATATTTTTCGGCGAAAAACAATAGAATCCGCCGCGCATGGCCGCCCGGCTCGCCAAAATTGCTCGGCCGACGATACAACAGACTTTTTCGGCAAAAATCGGCGATTGCTCTTGACAAGATTCTTTTTTTGATTTATTATTTAATATTGATAACAGATAACCATTGACACGCATAAAAAATGTACTATGCAAGGAAGGAACAACAATTTGACATTAAATGAGTTAAAAGTCGGGCAAAGCGCCCGTATCATTGCTGTAAGCGGCCAAGGCCCTTTGCGGAATCGCCTCATCGACATGGGGTTGATTCCGCACACGGAGCTAACGCTTTGCAAAGTGGCTCCCATGGGAGATCCCATTGAAATTCACATACGCGGCTATGAGCTGACACTCCGGTGCGAGGACGCGAAGGATATTACCGTCGAACCGATTCCCAAGCCTTCGACCGAAAAGGGAGCGTGACAAAACGATGAAATTTGCACTTACCGGAAACCAAAACTGCGGAAAGACTGCGCTTTTTAACGCGCTGACCGGCATGCGTTGCCATGTGGGCAATTTCCCCGGCGTCACGGTGGAACAAAAGGTGGGGGAGATCCGCTCGAAAAGCAACTGCTCCGTTGTCGATTTGCCCGGCATCTATTCCCTGCGCCCCTATACGCAGGAAGAAATTGTGACCACGGACTACATTCTCAACGAAAAGCCCGATTGCATCATCAATATTGTGGATGCCACCAACATTGAAAGAAATCTGTTTCTCACGCTTCAGCTGCTGGAATTAGAGGTTCCCATGGTTCTCGCCCTCAATATGATGGATGAAGTGCGCGCCAACGGCGGCACCATTGATGTGGACAAGATGAGCCGTGAGTTGGGGATTCCGGTCATTCCCATCAGCGCAATCAAGGGAGAAGGCGTTTCCGAGCTGATTGACCGCGCCTATAGCACGGCTCAAAACCATGTTTTGCCGGTGCGCGCCGACTTCTGTGCGCCGGATTCGCCCTGCCATCGTTGCTTGCACGCTGTCATGCACTTGATTCAGGATCACGCCGAAGAAAAAGGCTTGCCCCTACGCTTCTGCGCGTCCAAGCTGATTGAAAGTGACAATGACATGGCGGACAAATTGGGGCTGGACGAAAACGAGCGCGAGCTGATTGAACACTGTTTGGTTCAATTGGAAAGCGAGGCGGATCTGGATCGGAACGCGGCTTTGGCCGACATGCGCTACACATTTATTGAATCGGTGGTGTCCGCGGCCGTGGTAAAGTGCCAGGAAAGCCGTGAGCACAAGCGCTCGGTTCGGATGGATCGGATTTTAACCGGAAAATACACCGCCATTCCCGTTTTTCTCGGCGTGATGCTGCTGATCTTTTGGCTAACCTTTAATGTGATCGGCGCCAGCCTTCAAAAGTTACTTTCGCTCGGTATCGAAAGCCTGGCGGATGTCGTTGACCGCGCTTTGACAAACTTCGGAATCAACCCCGTCGTACAAAGTCTGATTATCGACGGCATTTTCAACGGTGTCGGCAGTGTGCTATCCTTCCTGCCCGTTATCGTCACGCTTTTCTTCTTTCTCTCCATTTTGGAGGATACCGGGTACATGGCACGCATTGCCTTTGTTATGGACAAGCCCCTGCGTCACCTCGGCTTATCCGGCCGCTCCTTTGTTCCGATGCTGATCGGCTTTGGATGTTCGGTGCCGGCGATTATGGCTACACGCACGGTGTCCTCCGACCGGGATCGGAAAATGACCATGATGCTCATTCCTTTCATGAGCTGCTCTGCTAAAATTCCCATCTATTCCGTCTTTGTGGCCGCCTTCTTTCCCGGAAAAGGAGCGCTTGTCATGTTTGCTCTGTATTTGACCGGCATCCTGCTCGGAATCTTGATGGCGCTGATCCTAAAAAGAACGTCTTTCCGCGGCAAGCCCGTTCCCTTTGTCATGGAGCTTCCGAATTACCGCTTCCCCTCCCCGCGCAGTGTCGGACTTTTGCTGTGGGAAAAAGCGCGGGATTTCCTGGAACGTGCCTTTTCCGTGATCTTTATTGCCACCGTGATTATTTGGTTCCTGCAAAGCTTTGACTATCGGCTCAACCCCGTCAGCAATTCTTCCGACAGCCTGCTGGCTATGGTCGGGCGAGCTGTGGCCGTTCTTTTCAAGCCCCTCGGCTTTGAGGATTGGCGGTTTTCCACGGCTTTAATTTCCGGCTTTATTGCCAAAGAGCAGGTGGTTTCCACCTTGGCGGTGTTGACCGGATGCGATACCAAGCTGCTCTACACGGTGCTTCCCTCCGCTTTCGGCTCCACGCTGGCCGCTTGCAGCTTTTTGGTGTTCACTTTGCTTTACACGCCCTGCGTCGCGGCAGTGGCCGCGTTGCGGCGTGAATTCAAGTCGCGTTTCACCACCCTTGGGATCATCTGTTTCCAATGCGCCATCGCTTGGCTCACCGCCTGTCTTGTGTTTCAAATCGGAGGCCTGTTTTTATGAGTGTCGGTGATATGATCGTTCTCCTTCTTGTCGGGCTTGGCATTGTCGCCGCCTTGTTTCTATCCATTCGTTCCCGCAAAAAAAGAGGAGGCGGTTGCGGTTGCGGATGCAGCGGTTGCCATGGCTGTGACAAGGATCAAAAAAAGCAATCCCAGCAAACCCGCCAAAGCGACAAAGACCATTCGGATTCTTAATACAGCATCCATACCTTAAAGGGCGTGTTAAAAAACGCAAAATGCGTTTTTTAACACGCCTCTTTTCCATGCAATAAAAAAAAGGACTGTCACAATGTACAATCCTTCTTGGTGCCGGAAGCGGGGGTCGAACCCGCACGGTATCGCTACCACTGGATTTTGAGTCCAGCACGTCTGCCAATTCCATCATTCCGGCCTATCTTCTTCGCACAGCTACCGCGGCGCGAAAATCAACATTGCTATTATAGCACAGTTCCGAACAAAAATCAAGTTTTTTTCAAAGATTTTCAAAAAAACTTCGTCAGCGTTTTTCCCTCGCAAGCAACACTTCATAACTCAAAATTTGCGCGCGTTGCAAATGCAACAGACTTTGTTTCGTCTCTATGCTATAATAAGCATAATTCCAATAAATGCAAAAAAAGAAAGGAAAAATAAAGCTCCATGAAAAAACTGATTTCTCTCGCACTTGCGCTCATTTTCGCGCTCACATTGGTTGTGGGCTGTGCCCCCTCGGCCGAACCGGGCAAAACCGAAGGCTCCTCTGCCGCAACCATTCCCGGACAGCCTTCCGGCGAAACGGACAACACGGTGGTTCGCGTGGCCGGTCTGAAAGGGCCGACAACGATGGGCATCGTAAAGCTTATGGCTGACAGCGAAGCAGGCAAGGCAAAAAACAACTATGCCTTCAACATTTACACCGGAGCCACTGAAATCACGCCGCTCCTTGCGAAAGGCGAGCTTGATATAGCGCTCATTCCCGCCAATTTGGCGGCCAACCTCTACAACAAAACCAACAAGTCTTTGCAGATTTTAGCCATCAACACGCTCGGCGTTGTCTATGTCGTCGAAAAAGGAGATTCCGTCCATTCGATTGCCGACCTGAGGGGCAAAACGATCTACGCGCCCGCCACGCTCAAGGGGGCCGCCCCCGAATTGGCTTTTCGATATGTCCTTAAAAGCAACGGCCTTGATCCCGACAAAGATGTAACCCTGGAATGGAAAAGCGAGCCGACGGAAATTGTAGCAACGCTCAAGAAAGCCGGCAGCGGCATCGCGCTCGTCCCTCAACCCTTCGCTACGGTGGCGGAAAGCTCCGTGGAAGGACTTCGCTCGGTGATTGATGTTAATGCCGAATGGGATAAGCTCAATACCGGAAGCGCCTTTATCACAGGCGTCGCTGTTGTCCGCCGCGAATTTGCGGAAGCTCACCCCACGCTGATAAGCAACTTCCTTGAGGAATACGGCGCGTCCGTCACCTATCTGAATGGAAACGTGGCGGAAGCCGCCAAGCTCGTCGAAAAAAACAATATCACAAAGGCGGCTGTGGCCGAAAAGGCGATCCCGAAATGCAACATTACCTTGATTGCGGGCGCCGAAATGAAAACAAAGGTGGAGGGCTTTTTGAAAATACTCTTTGACATGAAGCCCGAATCGGTCGGCGGTGCATTGCCCGATAATGATTTCTACTATGAAAATACATCCAAATAAAAAATCGTTTTTTAAAAAAGTAGCGGCCATTCTGCTTGCCCTTGCGGTATGGCAAACGGTCGCCATGCTGATTGACTCCGAGCTGATTCTTGTGACGCCAACGGAAGTCTTAAAAAGGCTTCTTACGGTTTGGCGTGAGCCGACTTTTTTTGCCTCGCTCTTTTTCACTTCGTCCAAAATCATTCTCGGATTTCTGACCGCTTTTGCTGTCGGCATCGGGCTTGGTGCGCTGGCGGGTCGCTTTGGCATAATCGAAACACTGCTTTGGCCCTGGATGCTGACGATCAAATCGGTACCGATTGCATCGTTTGTGCTTATCATTCTTCTTTTCGTCTCATCCGCCGACATATCGGTTTTCATATCGTTTTTGATTGTTCTTCCGATTATTTATACCAACGTGCTTACCGCAATCAAAAGCACTGACGAAAAGCTTCTGGAAGCGGCGCGGCTGTTCCGAACACCGGCCAAATACCGTCTGCTCTACATAAGGCTTCCTCAAATCAAGCCTTATCTGATTTCGGCATCCTCCGTCGGGTGCGGACTTGCCTTCAAAGCCGGCGTGGCCGCTGAGCTGATCGGCATTCCGACCGGCTCCATAGGCGAGGCGCTTTATAATGCAAAGATCTATCTCAACTCGGCGGATCTTTTTGCATGGACGGTCATAATCATTCTGATCAGCGTACTCTGCGAAAAACTTTTTATCTTTCTTTTACGGCTCGCGTTTGCCGGAATGGAGAAGCTATGAATCACATAATCATTCAAAACCTGTGCAAAGCCTTCGGAGAAAAAAAGGTGCTGGACAATTTTTCGGCAACCTTCCCTGTGGGCACGGTAAGCTGTATTATGGCTCCGTCGGGCGCCGGGAAGACCACGCTGCTTTCCATCATGCAGGGGCTTCTCCGCCCTGACAGCGGAAGCATGGAAGGAATCCCTGCAAAAATGGCGGCGGTTTTTCAGGAGGATCGGCTTTGCGAGGATTTTAATGCCGTATCCAACGTCCGCTTTTCGTGTGGCTCCAAGAGCCATAAAAAAAGCAAAGAGGAAATCACGGCCTGCCTCATTTCGCTTGGCCTTGGTGACAGTCTTGACAAGCCCGTGCGCAGCTTTTCCGGGGGAATGAAACGCCGTGTCGCCATTGCAAGGGCGCTGATGGCGGATTATGAGCTTCTCTTTCTTGACGAGCCTTTCAAGGGGCTGGACGAAAAGCTTAAAATCTCGGTTGCCGAATACATAAAGGCCTCGGCAGCCGGCAAGACCGTTATCGCCGTTTCTCACGACGAAGCGGAGGCGGCTCTGCTCGGGGCAACGATTATAAAAATGTAAGTCTCCCGCTATAGCGGTTTCGTGAAAAGCCCGAAGGGGTTCACGGCATGGCAAAGGGGCTGAGTCTTTCGCTTTTACAAAAAGCGTTTGGCTCAGCCCCTTTTATTTTATGGAAAAAAGCGCGTCTTTCGACAGTAGCTTTCTTAAATCTCGGTCAAGATTTGTTTGAGGTTTTTCAGGCTTTTTTCAATGCCTTTGATGCAATCCTCTGCTCCTTCATATTCAATGGTAAGGTAGTCGTCATAGCCGGCGCGCTTCAATGCTTTCAAGCAAGGCTTGACCGGAATATCGCCCTCTCCAATCACAGCCCCGGCAAAATAATTGCCGCCGCGTGTGGTTCCGAATCCGGCCGGACGGGTAAGCAAAGCGCTTTTTAAAAGCATATCCTTAACATGTGCATGAATGGCATAGGGAGCCACGCGGGAAACCGCCGTTTGCGAATTTTCATCCACGCAAGCAAAGTTTCCGATGTCAACCAGCAATCCGTAATTATCATGTGCCACGGCATTGAACAGTCGCTCCATGCGGTCGCTGTCCTGAACAATATAGCCGTGATTTTCCGTGCAGGTGCGGATGCCGAGCGTTTCCGCGTATTCCGTAACCTGACGAATATTCGCCGCCAGCGTCGGCAGCATCCGATCAAAGCTGCGGGCATTGCCGGTTTTTCCGAGAGAATAGCAGACATCGTGACGCAAAATTTTGGCACCGAGAATGGCAGCCACGTCCAGCTGGGCTTTCAAGCGCTCAATTTCCGCCAAGCTGTCCTGCTCATTTTCATAGTACAAGCTGGCTCCGATGGCATAGGCGACAATTTCCATCCCATATTTATCCGCCTCGGCCCGAATGGCTTTGGCGCATGCTTTTTGTTCTTCCTCGCTCGGATTTTCGCAAGGTGCAAGATCGGTAAATTCAATGGCAGAAAAGCCAAGGGCATGTGCTTTGGCTACGGTATCCAGCTGTGTCATGATCCCCTGATTGATATATTTTTGAAAAGAATAAGAACTGACGGCGATTTTCATTTTTGAATGGCTCCCTTCCGTTTATGCTCTTTTGTTGTTCTTTTGTCTTTTATCCGTGATAAAGTTTTTTGGTTTGGTAGACCGGCTGATTCGTCACATTCATACCGAGTTTTTGGAACACATTTTGATCCACATTGGACAAAATTACCGAAGAATGGGCCTCGCACCCTTTCAGCTTTTCCAGCTGCTTCATAGCCAAAGCCGCATTTTTATCGGTCGTGGCGCTGATTGCCAACGCAATCAGCACCTCATCGGTGTGCAAGCGCGGATTATGATTGCCCATGTGGTGCACTTTCAAATACTGCACCGGCTCAATCACCGTGGGGGAAATCAGATGAATCGCGTCATCAATATCCGCCAAGGTCTTCAAAGCGTTCAGCAGCGCCGCCGATGCCGGGCCGAGAAGGGACGATGTTTTCCCGGAAACCAGCGTTCCGTCCGGAAGCTCGATGGACACGGCAGGCGCTCCGGTTTTCTCTGCGACGGCCAGCGCTTGTTTCACGCAGGGGCGATTTTCCACCGGGGAAAGGTTGAGCGATTTCAGCATCAGCTCCAGCTTATACACCTCGCTCGGCTCACTCATTCCCTTTCGCATATTGCAAGCGGTTTGATAATAACGACGAATAATCTCCTGCTTGGAAGCCTCGCAAACCGCTTCATCATCCGAAATGGAGTACCCCGCCATATTTACGCCCATATCGGTTGGGCTTTTATACGGACAGGTTTGATAAATGCTTTCAAAAATAGCCTTCAGCACCGGGAAGATCTCGATGTCGCGGTTATAATTCACTGTGGTTTCTCCATACGCTTCCAAATGAAAGGGATCAATCATATTGACATCGTTCAAGTCGGCCGTAGCCGCTTCATACGCCAGGTTGACCGGATGTTTCAAAGGAAGATTCCACACCGGAAAGGTTTCAAATTTTGCATATCCGGCATTGATGCCCCGTTTATGCTCATGATAAAGCTGAGACAGGCAGGTGGCCATTTTTCCGCTTCCGGGGCCGGGCGCTGTCACCACGACCAAAGACCGTGTGGTTTCTATGTAATCGTTTTTACCGAAGCCGTCGTCGCTGACGATCAGCGACACATTGGCCGGATAATCGGGGATCACGTAATGACGATACACCTTGATGCCAAGCTCCGTCAGCTTCTTTTCAAACACATCGGCCGTATGCTGTGCGCGATAATGCGTAAGTACAACGCTTCCCACATAAAGTCCGATCGAACGGAAGGCATCAATCAAGCGCAAGACCTCTAAATCATAGGTAATTCCGAGATCACCGCGGCGTTTATTTTTATCAATCGCATCGGCGCTGATTGCAATCACGATTTCCGCTTCATCCTTCAGATGAAGCATCATTTTCAGCTTGCTGTCCGGTTCAAATCCCGGGAGCACGCGGGAAGCGTGGTAATCGTCAAACAGCTTGCCCCCAAATTCCAAATAGAGCTTGCCGCCGAAAGAATTGATCCGATCCTTGATCCTCTGCGATTGCAGACGAATGTATTTGTCATTGTCAAAACCTATTTTTTTCACACCTAAGCCTCCGTAGCTCCGATCGGTTTTTCTCGCGGTGGTTTTACCGACGGAATTGCAATAAAACAAAGAGGCTGTTAAAAAGCGCGAAGTCTTTTAACAGCCCCTTTTCAACCCTTATCAGTATACCACTTTTTGTTACAGAATGCAACAAGGGACTTTACTTTTTTTATTTTTTTCCTTTGATTTTCTTGGATTTTTGCGTTTTTACGCTTTTCCTTCTTCCCGGTTCAGGAAAAAGCGAAAAGCCAACGGAAGCCAACGGTTCCAATCCTCCCAGCAGTGCTCTCCCGGTTCTTCAAAATAGGAATATTCCAGGCCTAACGGCTGGATAAAGTCACGAAACCGGATATTGTCCTGATACAAAAAGTCCTCTGTGCCGCAGATCTGGAAAATCCGAGGGCGAACCGGTGCCTGTTTCAGCTTTTCCGCCAAAGCAAACAAATCGTCCTCCGATCCTTCCACCGATGTTTCTACGTCCTCACCCCAGATATTCACCGCGTCCTGCGCCCACTGACGGCTGCGGATTCTCGCCACAATATCCGTCACGGAAGAAAGGCCGACCACCGCCGCATAGCGCTCCGGGTTACGGAAGGCAATTTTCAATGCTCCATATCCACCCATGGAATTTCCGCAGATAAAGGTTTTGGCCGGATCGTTGGAAAGCGGCTTGAAGGTTGCCGCAACATATTCGGGTAGCTCGCGGCTGACATAATCATAATATCGCGGGCCGTATTTCATATTGGTATAGAAGCTCCGCGCCCCATCCGGCATAATCACCGCCACGCCGGCCTTATCGGCCATTCGTTCAATGCAGGTACGACGCTCCCATATGGTATTATCGTCCGAAAGGCCGTGCAAAAGATACAAAACCGGCACATCCGTGCGGCGCACTTCGGGAATCACCACATTGACTTTGGTTGCCATATGAAGAACCGAAGAATAGTAGGAACAATTAAAAAACGCCATGTCGAAATCCTTTCGTTTCGTGTATCGTCTTACGC
>CAKSIP010000020.1 GCA_934462825.1 uncultured Eubacteriales bacterium
AGACATCATCTTACTTCCCTGCCCAGTCACATTTAAGTGACTGGGCAGGGGGAGCTACTGAGAATAAGAAAGCAGGAATACAATGTTACAAATCATAATTACCTCGGGAATCATTTATTTAGCCGTACTTGTCGTTATCTTCATCACTGCCAATCAGGACAAGCCAACCGATGAAAATGTGGTAAAGCTGCATCCGATCTTTCTTGTGATCGGAATCATCGGATTTGTTTTGTTTGCCGCACTGACTGTACTTATGATTCTTAAGTCTGAATTTGCCGTGGCGTGGTTTTTCCTTGCCGCCGGTATTTTGGCATCGCTGATGATTCTCGGCTATTTCAACAGCCGCATATTCTTCAGCAAGACAAGTATGACTTGCCGGAACTTATTTAGAAAGAAAACGGTTATCCCCTATAGGGAGATCCTATCTGTTGATGTGGATATGGACACCGTAATCAAAACATCTAAGAAAAAAATAACAATCTATAACTACATGAGAGGTGGCCCGGAACTGATGTCAGCCATAAAAAATTATAAGGACTCAGGGGATCATTCAAACGACACTGTTGCCCCTGACAAAAAAGTAAAAGCAGAAGATAAATCCGTTCGTAAATTCAGTGAATCGGTGAATCGCTTGAGCACAGTTATGTTTTTGTACATTTTTTGTATCGTGCTTGCGGCCGGAATCGCGGCATTCCTCCTGTATTTGCTTTTTACCGACTCGCCACTAAAACAGGATGAGGATTTTGGACTGTTTATCGTGGTTGGCTTTGTCGTCGTAGCATTTCTCGTCGGATATGTTGTGTTGGCTGTTTGTGCCGCAAAAAGGGCACATCGGTCCAAAACCTGGCGCGCCATTGCTAAAAAATTGATACGTAATGGTTATCTGAAAGAGGACTAATGCTGAAAGACGGAAACGATATTTCCTCAGATAAAATTCAATAAAAGACAGGATGGGTTGTTAAAAAACTCAAAATGAGTTTTTTAACAACCCCATCGACTGTTATTTAACTTTTACCCCTTCGGCTATTCGGATCAGTTCCTCTTTGGATTCAAAGGAGCCATACAACGAATATTGGTAGGACTCATCCTGCCATACGAGATAATACAGTCCCGGCACATCAGGATACTCAACGAGTATTCCTTCATTGCCGTTTATGTACATCGTAGTTATCGGATCGTTTTCGTTATCTAATAAAATATTGTCCTCATCAGCATCGCTAAGGACTGTCTGCACCAGTCGGAACATCATATTCCCTCCTGCATCATAACACAAGATATGCGTAAACATTGAGCTCGTCTCGCTGACTTCGGAATAATACCCCTCGGGCAAATATGTTGCAACGACATTATCTTCTATACTACTCGGCGGTTCTTGCATATCAGAGGATACTTTCTCTTCAGTAACATCTCCAATCGTATTCTTATTCTCACGTCCGAACAGAGCGCCCCGACACCGCAAGCTTTGAGCGGCACTGTCACGCAGAATACGAGTTGCTCCTTGTTCTGCACGGGCGCGGGGACTTTATTGTGGAGGGCATCCACTACCCTTTGCGGGACGGAACCGTTCTCTTTACCCGTCCCCACGAATATCACTACGTCCACCCCGAATCAAATGTGCTGTATGAACGATATGTGGTCAATTTCAGGCGCGATTTCGTCATGGGTGCGGCGATGCGGTTCTCACTTGCTTTTCGAAAGTGTAACATAATATTGACGGACAATATCGCGCAAAACAGGCAAACTCTACGGAGCGTGGGTGGCTTTCTTGTGCGAATCCCCCTATAATAACGGCAGGAGGTAAGGCAAATGAATCAGAAACAGATTGGAAAATTTATAGCGGAACGGCGGCGCGCGCAAAACCTGACGCAAAGACAGCTGGCCGATGCACTGTCCATCAGCGACAAGACCATATCGAAGTGGGAGTGCGGCAACGGCCTGCCGGAGGTCAGTCTGATGCTTCCGCTTTGTGAAAAGCTCGACATCAATGTCAATGAGCTGTTATCGGGGGAATGTCTGAGCGAAACGCAGTATTTTGAAAAAGCCGAGAACAACATGCTGGATCTCATGAAAGACCGGACAAGCGCCAAAACAAAAGTGATCGTAACGGCCGTCTCGACGACGATCACCATTTTGTCGGTGCTGGCTTTGATTTTTATCGTAGGCTTTGTCGAAATGCCCGTCGGCGTGCGGATCCTTCAAGTCGTGCTTGCGATGATGATCCTCTTCGCCGATCTTGCGGTGACCTTGCTGATTGCCGTCAGCACCGAAATCTACGAATGTGCGGCTTGCGGCAAAAAATTTGTTCCTACCCTGTCGGCATACCTTTGGGGACTGCACACGATGAAGCGCAGAAAGCTGAAATGTCCGCACTGCGGAAAAAGATGCTGGGATAAGAGCTACCTTCGGAAATAAAGCAGACAAAAGGGGCTGTTAAAAACATCAAGTTTTTAACAGCCCCTTTGGCCGATTGAATGCAATTTTGACCGATTTTGCCCTTGTGTCTCGGCTTATTCTTTTGCGGTGGCCAATTTCCAAAGGATCCGACGCAGGGTGTCTCCGATACGGTCAGCCATGAGGGCAAAGCCGAGATCCGTCGGATGGGTTCCGTCCACGGTACAATCGCCTTCATAAGCTCCGCAGAACATGCTCTCCCCGTCAATGAACCAAAGGTTGTCATCGCCGGCCTCCAGCCCCTCCCGATAATTTTCAAAAACCACCGACCGACGGGACGCCGCCTCCGGCGAGCCATCGTTGCGTCCGGCAAAATTGGGGCGCGTGATCATCACATACGGCACCAACGGATGCTTTTCGCGCACAGCGCGGTAGAGGGCGCGATGCGTTTGCGCCAGATGGGCGGTATCGGGGGCATTATAATCGTAATCCGAAACAAAAATCAACGGATCCAGCGATGCCAGGTACTCCACCATGGCCGGCTCGCCGCGGCCGCTTCCCGAAAAGCCGAGATTGATGTGATCCACATTCAACCGCCGCGACAGGATGCTTTCATAGGAAAGTCCCGGCCGGGAGGAGCAGGCGCCCTGCGTGATCGAGCTGCCGTAATACACGACCGGCTTTTCGTAGGCATACCGCGCGCCCGGCTTGAGCGTTGCCCTTTCCGACACGCCAATGTACAGCGCCGAAACCCGGTCATAGGTGGGAAAATGAATCGTATAGCTGTTCATTCCGTTTCCGGGAAGCTCCACAAGGGCTTCAAACGTCCCTCCTTGAAAATCCACCGCAGGGCTTAGGATCCCGCGGAAATAACTGCCGGCGGCCGTGTCCGCATACAGGTCGAACCCGCTGCTTCCGCTAAAAGCCATATGATACATCCGATGCGCGTCCGGCATGACGGCACGAATTGCAATAAAATCCGAATCCGTGGAAAAACGAACCCGCCCTCCTGCCGTGTTCGCAGCAAGCGACGCCACGCCCGGACTTGTCGCCTCGGCCACATCGGCCGGCAAACGGCGAAAAATCGGCTCCGTTTCGGGGTGGTAAAGCCCGTAGATGTCAAACGGAGGCTTTCTCACATCATAAAACACCGTGCGGTGTTCTCCTATGGTCGTGGCCGCCTTCAAATTCCGGTCAATTTCTTCAATTTTATATTCCTTGCACTCTGCCATAACAGCCCCTCTTTTCTCGCAACAGCCGCCCTTGGCCGGGCGGCGTTTTCGTTGTTATTTTATCACACTTTCTGCGGTTTTTCAAGAATTTCCGTAAAACCGTCCGAGAGAATTGCAATACGCTCCGAAACGTGCTATACTTATAGGTAAGGAATCGGCGCTGTCGCCAAACCGATTCCCGGAAAAATTCTTGCATAGGACGGAATAAAATATGAGAGCTTACGAAAGACTTTTACAATACGTCACCCTCAACACACGCAGTGACGAGCAAACGGGAACGCATCCGAGCACAGCCTCGCAGTTTGACCTGGCGCGGCTTCTGGCCAAGGAGCTTTCTGCCCTTGGGTGCCAAAAGGTGCGCGTGGACGAAAAATGCTATGTATATGCGGAACTGCCCGCGACGCCGGGGCTTGAAAACCGAGTGGCCCTTGGCTTCATTGCCCACATGGACACCTCGCCCGATTTTTCCGGGGAAAATGTCAAGCCGCAAATTTTGCCCGACTATGACGGCGGCGATGTCGCGCTCGGCACAAGCGGCCGCGTGCTTTCCCCCTCGGTTTTTCCTCACTTAAAAAAGCTCGCCGGGCGCACGCTGATTACCACGGACGGCACTTCCCTGCTCGGAGCCGACGACAAGGCCGGCCTTGCCGAAATCATGACTATGGTCGAACGTCTTGTGACGGAGAAACGGCCGCACGGCCCCATCCGGATTGGCTTTACCCCGGATGAAGAAATCGGCGAGGGCGCCGACTTCTTTGACGTGCCCGGCTTCGGCGCCGACTACGCTTACACCGTAGACGGCGGCGAGGAAGGCTCCTTGGAGTACGAAAACTTTAACGCTTGCAGTGCGCATTTCTCGATTTGCGGCGTGGGCGTTCACCCCGGCTCGGCCAAAGGAATCATGGTCAATGCCCTGCTTGTCGCCATGGAAATCAATCAGCTTCTGCCCGGCGCCGAGATCCCGGCCGCCACCGAAGGCTATGAAGGCTTTTATCATGTCACCAATCTGAACGGCCAGGTGGAAAAAGCCTCGCTGGATTACATTATCCGCGATCATGACGCCAATGCTTTTGAAATGCGCAAAAAAACGCTGCTGCACATCGAACGCTTCATCAACGAAAAATACGGCGCGGGAACCGTCTCGCTGACCCTCCGGGAGCAGTACCGCAACATGCACGAACAGATCCTTCCCTGCATGCATCTGATCGACAACGCAGTAAAGGCGGCCGCCTCCGTCGGCATCACCGCTTCCGTTGAGCCGATCCGCGGAGGAACTGACGGTGCCCGTCTTTCTTACATGGGGCTTCCTTGCCCCAATCTCGGCACCGGCGGCTATGCCTTTCACGGGCCTTTTGAGCACATCACCGCGGAGGGCATGGATATACAGACCGAAATTTTGTTGAAGCTAATCGAAATTTACGCCGACATGCCCCGCTGACCGTTGCATTTTTTGAAGGAATCAATTGACATTTTTCGACTTTTATGTTATTATATCTCCAAAGACGGATGCCCTTGAATAAGGGAAATCCTTCCCCCCGTGACGGATGTTTCCCTGCATTTTTATTTTTACAAGGAGGACTTTCCCAATGTTCTGTAAATTCTGCGGTGCCGAAGTAAACAACGACGTAAAATTCTGCCCCAACTGTGGCGCTGAGCTACAGGGTGCGAAAAACGACGCGCAAGGCGCGGACAATACCGGTGAGCCGGTGGAGCTTCGTATGGAAAAACCCGCTCTCCCCATGAAATGGTTTCACTTTGTTATCTACTTTCTCCTTTTTGCCTCGGCCGTGTTAAATCTTCTTTCCAGCATTCCCTGCTTAGCCGGAACGCTTTACAATGATTTTCCTTGGGATGTTTACGGCACGTTTCCGGGATTGCGAATCGTTGACTTTGTTTACGGGCTGATTCTGATTGCCCTTGCCGGCTTCTACCTCTACACCCGTTTCCAGCTTTCCGGGTTCAAAAAGCGCGGCCCGTTCCTCTTTTGTTTGCAATACGGCATCAATTTGGCTTGTATTCTTGTTTATTCTTTAGCCTGCACGATTGTTCTCAAAGAAAATCAGTTTGATCTGTCCACGATTCTTTCGATTCTTCTCTGCATTGCCCTGATCGCCGTGAACTTCATCTATTTTGACAAGAGAAAATCCCTGTTCATTCATTGACTTTTTATTCATCGCATCCGGCCGGGCGGCAGTGGCTTCCCGGCCGTTTTTTTCGATTCCATCCTCTACGAAAGGAGCCTTGCATGACCGCATCCGATACATGTTCCTCTCTGCCGAATACCGAGCTGTTGCCCGCAGCGCGGCCATTGCTTTTGGCTTGGTTTGCGCAAAGCCACCGAGAAATGCCCTGGCGCCGGGATCCTACGCCCTACCATGTCTGGATTTCGGAAATCATGCTGCAGCAAACGCGCATTTCGGCCGTGATCCCCTACTATGAAAGATTTATAGCCGCCTACCCCACGGTACAAGCCCTGGCCGCGGCCGAGGACGAAAAGCTGATGAAGCTGTGGGAAGGGCTGGGCTATTACAGCCGCGCCCGCAATCTGAAAAAAGCGGCTATACAGATTTGTGAAAACCACGGAGGCGTCCTCCCGGATTCGGCGGAGCAATTAGCAAAGCTGCCGGGCATCGGAGCGTACACCGCCGGCGCCATTGCCTCCATTGCGTTCGGGAAGCCGGCGCCGGCCGTGGACGGAAATGTTTTGCGTGTTATCATGCGGCTGTTGGGGTGTGAATGGGATATTATGGCGGAAAGCACCAAAAAGGAAGTCCGCAGGGCGCTGGCAAGCGTCTATCCGGTCGGCAAGGAGGCGGGGCTTTTCACCGAATCGCTCATGGAGCTGGGAGAAAATCTCTGCATTCCCTCCGAGGAGCCGCGATGCGATGCGTGCCCGCTTGGCTCCCTTTGCGTAGCGCATCGGGAAGCCTGCTGTGACAGGCTCCCCGTGAAAACGCCCAAAAAGCCGCCCCGCGCGGAAGCCCGCACGGTGCTTTTGCTTTACCGGGCCGATGTTGAGCGCTTTGCGCTTTGCCGTCGGCCGCCCCATGGCCTTTTGGGCGGCCTTTGGGAATTCTCCAATACCGAGGGGCACCTGACCGAAAGCGAGGCGCGCGCGTTTGCGCAAAGCCTCGGTTTGACGGTGCAGACCGTGATCCCCCTTGCCCCCGCTTTTCACGCCTTTTCCCATGTGGAATGGCATATGAGGGGCTATTGGCTTTTCTGTGCCCCGACCGCCGCCGTCGATCCCCGGCTTTGCTGGGGCACGCCGCAAGAGATTGCGGACACCTATGCTTTGCCCGGCGCCTTCCGCGCGTACACAACGTATACACAGCGCACGCCGCCCTCGGTCGGATCGGGCCATTTTTCTTGACTTTTTATAAAAAATATGGTAAAATACATTCGTTATGGGTTGCGCCTTTTGATTCGGGCGCCGGACGGTTTCGGCCAAACCCGCCTTTCCATGAAAATCCGAGAAAGTGAGAACGGAAGATGCGTTATATTATTACCGGTGGTACCGGCCATATCGGAAACAATCTGATTCGCTATATTCGCAAAGCGGAGCCTGACGCCGAAATTATTGCGCCGGTGCGCAGAGCGCCCGGATTCGCCTTGGAGGACGTGGAATGTCTCCCCGTTTTGGGCGATTTGTCCGACGAAAAGTTTCTCCGCATGCTGATTCGCCCCGGAGACACCGTCATCCACCTGGCCGCGCTGATTGATCTGACCGACAAGCGCCGCACCGAAACCATGGCGGTCAATTACGGCATCACCCGTACCATCTGCCGCGTATGCCGGGAAATCGGCCATGTCCGGTTTCTGTATTTCGGCAGTGTAGACGCCATTTATCACCCGGGCAATATTGAAATTTCCGAACCGGAATTTTATGATCCCGCCAAAATCGAAGGCAACTACGGACAAAGCAAGGCGCTGGCCGCCAACTATGTGCTGGGAGAAATTCGCCGCAACAGCAGTTTTTCCGCCGCCATTCTCCTTCCCTCCGCCGTGATCGGCCCCGACGACCGAAAGCCATCGGCCGTGGGCAAGGTCATTCTCGGCGCGCTGAGGGGGACGCCCGAATTCGGAATCGAAGGCGGCTATAACTTCGTGGACGTCCGGGATGTCTGCAAGGCGGCTTACGCCCTTTGCACGGAGAAACGGGAGCTCCGAGGGCAATTTATCCTTTCGGGGCACAATGTCACGGTGAAAGAGCTGTATGAGCAGCTCAACCGCATCTGCGGCATCAAGCACAGTCCCACGATGATCCCCACGGCGCTTGTCAATTTCTGCCTCCCCTTTGTCAAGGTGCTGAATCGCCTCACGATCAAAGCGCTTGCCGATCCGCATGATTATTTCTGTGAAAAGGCGCGGCAGGAGCTGGGCTTTGAGCCGCGTCCCTTTGAAGAAACATTAAAAGATACCGTCCGGTGGTTTGCGACCAACCGCAAGCGCTTTCGCCCGGACGCTAAGAAACAAGAAGGAAAGAAATAAAGACAAAAGAGCAGAAAGGTTTTATTTTCCATGCTTGTCATCCGAAAAATTGAAGAAAAAGATCGGGCAGACTATTTGCGTATGGCCAAAGAGTTTTACGCCTCCGACGCTGTGCTGATTCATGTAAGCGACGATCACTTTGTTCGCACGTTTCAAGAGCTGATGCGTTCCGACGCATACGCCAATTGTTATATTTTCACCTTGGACGACCGGGTGGCCGGCTATGCTTTGCTGGCTCGCACCTTTTCCCAGGAAGCCGGCGGGCTTGTCGATTGGGTGGAGGAAGTGTATGTGCTTCCGGCCTTTCGCGGCCGGGGAATCGGCAGCGCTTTTTTTGCAAAGCTGCAAAAAGAACGCCCCGACGCCGTCAAGCGGTTCCGCTTGGAGGTGGAAAAAGAAAACGACGGCGCGGTGCGCTTGTACCGCTCCCTCGGCTTTGATTTTCTCCCCTACGACCAGATGATCTTGGATTTTCAGTAAGAAAGCCCGGCAAAGCATTTTGCCCTTTTACATTGACAAAGCCAAGGCAATACTTTATAATAGAAAACGGATCCGTCGCTGTTTCCGCCTCTTACAGCCGGGAAGCCATGGCCCGCACGATAGCAAAAAAATAAAGGAGTTTGGTATAGATGAATACGAATAACTATTCCAATGAACAAATGGGTCGTGAAAAGAAAAAGCTTTCCGCGGCTGTCATCACGATTATCATTTGTGTGGTTTTGGCTGTTGCGGCCGTAATCTATGCGGTGATCAGTCCAAGCGGCGGGACGCCCTTCTCGCCGGAGCAAATCAACCGGGGTACCACGCACTACAGCGATATGGAATACACGCGCCCCGACACCGATCAGCTGATTGCCGACATCAACGATCTGATGGAAATGATTCAAAAAGGAAAGTCCTTTACGGAGCAAGGGCATGTTTTCACAAAAATCAATACGGAATTGGTCACCTTCCGCACCATGACAACGCTGGCCAACATCCGCTATGCCTCCGATACAACCAACGAAGACTATCGCACCGAGTACACAACGCTGGAAAAGCTCTCCGTGACGATTTCCACCCTGACAGAAAAGCTGCTGGATGTAATCGAAGACTCCAACTACAAAATCAACTATGAGCGCAGCTACTTCGGTGTCGGATTCTTCTCGCATCGGAAGTCCTACGACTACACCGACGAAGTCAAGGCGCTTTTAGACAAAGAAACGGAGCTGGAAAGCCGCTACGTCGATACGCTGTCCAACGCCTCCGTGACATGGGACGGAAAGTCCATCCGCATGTATTCGGAAGAATTTTATGCTCTGCGCACGGATGTGCAAAAGCTTCTGTACCAGCAGTACTGCACCGAATATTCCAAAACCATCGGGGAAATCTATGTTTCCTTAGTCAAAACCCGCTTGGAAATCGCGCAAGCGTTAAAAGTCAACTATATCGAATATGCGTATGAAAACATCGCGCATGACTACACCCCGGAGCAGGCGCAGCTTTATATGGAAAATATCAAAAAGTATGTCATTCCGCTCTACTCCGATATTTCCTTCGACACCAAGCCCTTCTACCAGGCCGCCGACACCATGTCCTCCTTCTACGCCATGGCGGATTCCATGCGCACTATGGGCGGAACCGTTGCCGAAGCTTTTTCGTATATGGTTCGATACGGGCTCTACAATTTCTCCTATTCGCAAAAGAAGCAGGGCATTTCTTTCACCACGTACCTTGACAAATACGCTTCCCCCTATATTTTCATCAGTCCCTCCGGCACCTGCGCCGATTTTCGGACGTTCACCCATGAATTTGGCCATTTTATTGATTATTATTCCAATCTCAACATGGGGATTACCATTGACAATTCCGAAATTGCTTCCCAAGCGATGGCCTATATCGCCCCCTATTACTGCCATTCCATCAACGGCTTGTCCTCCGAGGAATACAGCAAGTTCAATATGATGCAAACGCTGGAAACCTACATTTCCACCGGCTTTACCAACGCGCTGGAAGCGAAAATCTACAGCCTTTCCCCCGCAGAGGTCACGCTTGATAAGCTCACGGAAATCCTCAACGCTTGCGCCGAGGAATATGCTCCCACGGACAAGATCCGAACGGCTTTGGTCACGCAATGGTTTGAAACTCAGCACATTTTTCTCTACCCGTTTTACACGGTCAGCTACTCCATCTCAAACGACGTATCGCTTCAGGTGTTGCAAAAAGAGCTGAACAATCCTTCCGTCGGCGGCATCAAAGCCTTTATGAAAATCATCAAGCGCTCCGACAACTCCACCTTTGAAAAAAGCATTACCGCCGCAGGCTTTGAAAGTCCTTTCAGCGAAGGACGCGCCGAAAAAATTGCCGCTTTGATTCAAAGTGTGTTTGCGGCCAAAGTCGAAATCGAGCCGGAAAACACCGTTGCAACCGAAGTCCTAAAAGCCGCGTAAAATCGCCGATCCTATTTCGCATGGGGGCGTTAAAAAATTCAGGATTTTTTAACGTCCCCATCGGTTTGGCTTTGCCGGCCGACAGGCCGGGGCCTTTGGCTCTGAAAATCCACAGCGCCCTGCGGCATAATCCGAGGGCAAGCGGACAAAAATAAAAAAGGAGCGCCCATTCGGCTTCCTCACTCTCCGGCAGGGCAGCGAAAACGGGCACGATTGTTTTTATGCAGTACTATCTTTCGTTGGATGGGGGCGGAACCAAGCTGTCGGCACTGCTGTTTGACGAGCAGGCGAGGATTCTCGCCCAAGCGAAAAGCGAGGGCATCAACGCCACGGTTTATTCGGAGCAGGCCCGCATCGACCACATAACCGCCTGCTACAAGGCTCTCTTTCAAGGTCTTCCCCGCCCTCTGGTCATTGACCGACTTTGGGTGGTTTATGGGAATGTCCCAATGTACCTCAGCTGCCTTCCCGAAGGCGTCACCGTCAAAGAAACGGTCTTTTTGGGAGAAGGCAGTGCCGGCCTTGCCGCCGGACGAGGAATCACGGACGGTTTTTGCGCGCTTTCCGGCACCGGATCTGACATTATTTACGTGAGAGACGGACAACAAAAGGATTTGCTCGGCGGCTGGGGCGGCATCATCGGCGATGAGGGAAGCGGCGCCTGGATTGGCCGACAGGCCATCCAAGCGGCCGTTCGCGCCGTGGAAGGCTGGCCGGATGTGAAAAGCACGTGCTTAGTCGAAAAAATCCGGCAGAAATATGCCCTGTCCCGCCTTCGAGAATACATTGCCTGCCTTTATGCCACAGGCGCGCCCTTCCGCGCCTTGGGCGAATTAACGCCGTTGGTGGCCGAGGCGGCCGAGGAGGGGGACGACGTTGCCATCAACATCCTTCAGCGTGCCGGCCGGATGATGGCGAAGCAGCAAATCGCCATGCTGCGCCGCTACCCGTTCCCCGAGCTTCCCATTGTATATTGCGGCGGGGCTTGGAAAACCGGCGCACTCATGCGAAGCGCCTTTGAAGCCCTCGTAAAAGAAGCGTACCCCGGCATATCCTTTTTCCTTCCCCGCTTTGAGCACGTCGTGGCCGGGCCGGCCTTCCTTTGGATCGGGCACAGGCTTTCCGGCGATGCCGTTATGAATACGTTAGCGAACCTTCCCGATTATCAAAAATACCGCTGGAACGCCGACGCCGACGCTGCCATGGTATGATTTTTCTTTCTTTTTTGCCGCACTGCAACGTCAACGCTTCCCCCTCCCCTTCCCCTATACCCTTGTTTTTTCCCGGCTTCGGACGGAAGCCGACAGAAATGCTTGATCAAAACCGCCAAAGGAGGCTTTTTATGCGAAAATCAAATCAAACCCGGCCCAACAACAAAAGCGAAAAATGGGCCAATTTCGCTTGCCAAGGAAGCTCTGCCCTGCGAAGGGACGAGCCGGCGGCCTCCGACTTTCATGCCTGCCGCCCGAAACGCAATGCGTTTCTCGGCACACTTTGCGCGATCTTGGGGAATATCATTTTCGGATTCAGCTTTATTCTTACCAAAATTGCCTTTCATGTGGAATCGCTGACCGTGCCCGTTCTGCTGATGTGGCGGTTTCTGATTGCCTTTTTGATTATGAATCTGCTGATTCCCCTGACCAAACAAAAGCTCACCCTTTGGAAAAAGGAAAAGCGGAAGCATCTTCCCATGCTCTTGTCGCTCGGCTTGATTGAGCCGATTCTGTATTTCGTTTTTGAAAACTACGGCCTACTTTATACGACCGCCACCATGAGCGCCGTGATCCTTTCTCTGATCCCGGTCATTTCGATGGGAATCGGCGCGTTGCTCCTGCATGAGCGCCCGACGTTTTTACAGGTGATCTTTTCGTTGATCGCCATTGCCTGCGCTTTGTTTATGTCCTTACAGCAAGCCGGGCAAAGCGGCAGCTCCACCTTCGGCGGCGCTTTGTGCCTTACCGTGGCGGCTTTTCTGGCGGCGTTGTTTTATGTGGTCAGCCGCCATCTTTCCGTGAAATTTACCCCCTTTGAACGAACCTATATCATTTTTGGCGAGGGCCTTCTGTTCTTTTCGGGCATGGCCTTGATTCAAAACATCCAATCCCCCGAAAAACTGGTGCTTCCCTTCACCGATTTCCGGTTTTTGATCGCACTGCTCTATCTTTCCATTTTGTCCTCCGTGATTGCATACATGTGCATCAACTATGCCACCTCCAATCTGTCCGTCACACAGATCGGCGCGTTAGCCAATGTGCAAAACACCATCTCCATCTTTGCCGGCATTGCTTTTCTCGGAGATTATGCCGACATTTTCACCGTTTTGGCGGCGATTATCACCATCATCAGCGTATATTGCGTTCAGCACTTCCGACGGGACAGCCTCCAAAGCCAACGCCGGGCGCCCGATTCGGCGAGCCAAGCCTCGATCCGCGAGGATTCCGCCGAGCCTCCGAAGCTTCATTGAATCTTTTGAAAAAGGAGAAAATTGCATGAAACCCGAAGCAGGCTCCGTTGCCCGTACCCAAAAGCTGTATGAAGATCAGCCCTTTCTCTATACATTTGAAGCCACGGTGCTGTCCTGCGAGCGGCCAGACGCTCCCTTTGACGCCTGCCCTGTCGGCGCGCCCTTTGCCGTTGAGCTGGATCGGACAGCCTTTTTCCCCGAAGCCGGAGGACAGCCCTGTGACGCAGGAACTTTGCAGGGCGAGCCGTTATACGGGGTAGAAATCCGCGACGGTCGCATCCTGCATTGGCTCGGTCACGCACTGCCCGTGGGAAGCCGCGTTGTCGGAGCGGTCGATGCCCCGATCCGTTTTGCGCGCATGCAAAGCCACACGGGGGAGCATATTTTTTCCGGCACGGCGCACCGCCTCTACGGCATCGAAAATGTCGGCTTTCACATGAGCGCCGACGGAGAAATGACCGTAGACACAAGCGCACCCCTGGAGCCTGACCAAATCGCACGCATCCGGGAGGAAGCCAACCGGGTGGTATGGGACAACCGGCTCGTGTCCGTTCGTTACCCCTCGCCCAAGGAGCTTGCCTCCCTTTCCTACCGTTCCAAGGTTGCCTTGGAAGGCCCGGTGCGCCTGATTGAAATCGAAGGCTGTGACCTGTGCGCCTGCTGTGCGCCGCACGTGGAGCGCACGGGATCGGTCGGCTTGCTCTACATAAAAAGTGTGATGAAATACAAAAAAGGCATGCGCTTTACCCTGCTTTGCGGAAGCTATGCCTTTGCATATCTAAACAGCCTTGCCTCGGCGGCCACCGCTGTGGCGCATGCGTGCTCAGCCCGCCCGGAGGAGCTTTGCTCCGTCATGGAAAAACGGGAGGCGCTTCTCAACGAAAAAAAGCGGGAGCTTGCCGCTCTGCGCGAGGCGCTGGTGGACGCACGGCTTTCCGCGCTTTCGCCCATCACAGGCAATCTTTGCTTGTTTGAGGACGACATGGACGCTACGCTGATGCGTCGGATAATCAATCGGTGCATCGCCCAAACCGACGGCTTGTGCGGCGTTTTCACGCCGACCGAAAAAGACGGAAAAGCCTGCTTTCACTATACGCTGGCTTTCAAAAGCCAATCCCTGGCGCCGTATAAAAATCAAATTCTGCAAGCTCTTGGCGGAAAGGGCGGCGGGAAAGACAACATGATGACGGGCGTGGCGGAAGCGGATCGCGCCTCCATCGAAGCCTTTTTTCAAGCATTTTCCCTATAATAAAGCCCAAAGGGAGTGTTAAAAAACTCAGGATGAGTTTTTCGCACTCCCTTTGCCGTTGCTCTCGGCGGGACGCCGCCGTTCGATTTCGGCCGGGCTTTTGTCCCAAGGCCTTTAATATATCACTTCAAACCAAAACGTTTGCTCGTGGCCGTCGCCCTTCACGACAATCCGGTATCGCCCCGGCTTCACACGCGCGCCCACCTTCCAAGTCCAGGTGACTTGTCCGAAGGCGTCCGCCACCTTGTCCTCCAGCCCCTTGGCCGTGCTGGCTGTTGTGGCATAAAACACCGTGATGCTGTACGTGGATCCGGCGTTGCCCCGGATGCTGAGCGTGGCGTGCTGGTTAATCCGCACCGGCGTCGTCAGAGAAAGGACGCAAATCGGTTGAGAAAGTGCGCCGGTGGCGGTTGGAATCGACGTGGGAATAGGCGGTGTCATGCTTGTAACGGTCGGTGCCGACGGGGGATCGGTGGGTGTCATGCTTGTAACGGTCGGTGCCGACGTGGGATCGGTGGGCGTTATGATTGCAACGGTCGGTGCCGACGTGGGATCGGTGGGTGTTATGATTGTAACAGTCGGTGCCGACGTGGGGGTGGGCGGCGTTATGGGAAGCTCGGTTGGCGTCAAAGTGGGCGTTTGCTCCGAAGCTTCCTTAGACGGCATCCGCTCCGATGTCTTAAGGGGCGTGGGCGTGTGCCTTTTTTTCGATACGTCGTTTTGGGGAATGGAAGGTGTGGAATAGGTAGCGCGGGGAAACCGATTCGTTTCCGGCTGACGATTTTCGCACCCGGTGATCGCCGGAACGAGTGCGAAAATCAACAAGAAGATTCCCGCCTTTCGGACAAGCTCGAATGGTTTCATCGGTTTTCTTTTTTCCTCCCTTACTTACTTTCTTTCTTACTTTCTTACTTACTTTTTCCGTCTTACGCCTTTTTTCGCAAGCGTGCCCAAGCGCCCTCTTGCGCCAAAACGGCCCTGTTTTCTTCATTATATCGCTTTCTTCTCTTTCTGTCAAGTTTTCCTCGCCCCCTCGCCCTCTTCTTTTTTCGGCAGAACTCAAAAGGGACGCTCAAAAATCCCGTTGGATTTTTGAGCGTCCCTTGGAAAGAAAAGCCTCGTGATGACCTTCCAAGCGAGGCAGGGTTATCGTCCCTTCCCGATTTTCATGCTTCTTTTTTGCAGCATATCCGCGATTTTCAAAGCAAGCAGAATCTTCAAGGCGTCGGGCAAAAGATACGGAACCACGCAAAGCATCAGCGCTGCGCCGAAGCCGACCGGATGGCCGGAGCCGGCATAAAAAATCATATACCAGACCGTTCCGAACAAATAGCAGCTCAGGAGCGACAAAAACAGCTTGCCGGCGTTGGCCCAATAGCGGTCGCATGGAATCACAGCCTCAAACAGCCAATAGACAAGTCCCATCACGGCGAAGCCAACCAGGTATCCCCCCGTCACGCCGACCAAGGCGCCGATTCCCCCGCGGAAGGAGGAAAATACCGGAGCGCCCACCGCCCCCATCAACAAATACACCGCCACGCACAGCGTTCCCTTTCGCCCGCCCAAAACGCGCAATGCCATACACACGGCAAACACCTGAAGCGTAAACGGAACGCCCGGCGCCGGGACAGGGACAACAATCCAGGAGCAAACCGCAATCAGCGCGGCAAAAAGCGCGATCTGCACCAGCTCTCGGATATGCGCGTCGGAGCGGCGCGCAACCGCGCGCGCCTTTGCCGCGGGTTCCGCGGATTCTGTTTCGTTCTCTGTTTCGTTTTCTTTTCTTTTGTTTTGTTTCATGATCTATCCTTTTTGGTTTTCGTTTTTTGCTTTTCGCTTTTCGCTTTCCCGTTTCTTATTTGTGCTTTTTATTTCTCATTCGTTTCCGCCCGTGCCAAAGCCGCCGCAATAAAGCCGACAAACAACGGATGCGCACGGTTGGGGCGTGACTTAAATTCGGGATGGTATTGCACGCCCACATAGAAGGGACGATCCGTCAGCTCCACCGTTTCCACCAGCCGTCCGTTGGGCGAAAGGCCGGACAGCGTAAGGCCTGCCGTTGTCAACGCTTCCCGATAGTCGTTGTTAAACTCATAGCGATGACGGTGCCGCTCCGAAATTTCTCTCGCTCCGTAGCAACGCTCCATCGTCGTTCCCGGCTGAATTACACAAGGGTACGCGCCGAGCCGCAACGTGCCTCCCTTATCAATATCGTCGCTTTGACCGGGCATAAAGTCAATCACTTTGTGCTTGCAAAGCTCGTCAAACTCGCCGGAATGTGCATCGGGCAAGCCGGCCACATTGCGGGCGTATTCGATCACGGCGATCTGCATGCCGAGGCAAATGCCGAAATACGGGATGTGATTTTCGCGCGCATATTGCGCCGCCAAAATCATGCCTTCAATCCCGCGACTGCCGAATCCGCCGGGCACGATGATCCCGTCCAGCCCCGCCAGCACGGACGCGCACGTTTCCTTTGTCAAAGGCTCCGAATCAATCCAATGGATTCGGATATGCGTATTCAGCTTATAGCCTGCGTGGCGCATGGCCTCGGCCACCGACAAATAGGCATCGTGAAGCTGCACATACTTGCCGACAAGTCCGATATGCACCTCTTTTTGGCGGGATTTGATCCGCCGCACCATCTCCGTCCATTCCTCCAAGTCCGCCTTGGGCACGTCAAGTCCAAGCTCCCGGCAAACCACCGAAGAAAAGTTGGATTGTTCCAGCATAAGCGGCGCTTCGTACAGGCAGGGCAACGTAATGTTTTCAATCACGCAATCGGGCTTGACGTTACAGAACATGGCGATTTTTTTGAAAATGGCTTCCTCCAACGGCTCGTCGCAACGAAGCACGATAATATTCGGATTGATGCCCATCCCCTGCAGTTCTTTCACGGAATGTTGCGTGGGCTTGGACTTATGCTCGTCCGAGCCTCGCAAAAACGGCACTAAGGTGACGTGAATAAAGAGGCTGTTTTCCCGCCCAACCTCTAGGGAAATCTGACGAACGGCCTCCAGAAAGGGCTGGGATTCGATGTCGCCGATGGTGCCTCCGATTTCCGTGATCACCACATCGGCATCGGTTTTTTGGGCAACGCGGTACACAAAGTCCTTGATCTCGTTGGTAATGTGCGGAATGACCTGCACCGTAGAGCCGAGATATTCGCCGCGGCGCTCTTTGCTTAAGACGTTCCAATACACCTTGCCCGTCGTAAGATTGGAATACTTATTCAAATCCTCATCAATAAAGCGCTCATAATGGCCGAGATCCAAGTCGGTTTCCGCCCCGTCCTCCGTCACGTACACCTCGCCGTGCTGATACGGGCTCATCGTGCCCGGATCCACATTGATGTAGGGATCCAGCTTTTGCGCCGCCACCTTCAATCCTCTCGATTTCAAAAGTCGGCCGAGAGAGGCCGCCGTAATTCCTTTTCCAAGGCCGGACACTACGCCTCCGGTCACAAAAATATATTTGGTCATACCAAGATCCCTCCATTTATAGATAAGTTGACAATAGATTTTCCGCCACCGTCTTTTTTGTCACACAGCGATCCATCGCCTGTTTTTCAATGTAGCGGTGCGCTTCCTTTTCCGTCATTTTGAATTGCTCAATGAGCAGGCATTTGGCGCGATTGACCACGCGGATCTCCTCCATTTTTTCTTCCAGGGAGGCGTTTTTCTGTTCCATGCGTCGCAATCGTTCCCGTGTTGCGCAAAGCAGCTGCAGGGACTGTGCAAGCATAGCGCCCGACGTTGGTTTCGCCAGCACCAGCCCGCCGTAGGGAGACAGGCGGGCATTGATGTCGGAAAAATGCTCGGCCTTGGCCAGCACCAACACCCCCGCCGTCGTTTTGTCGCAAATTTCCAGCGCCAGCGCCGTGCCAAATTCGTCCCGCAGAGGAGTGTTGATCATGACAAGGTCAAACGTCTCCTCCAGCATACGACGCCTGGCGGTAGCCGCGTCGGCCGCGGTTACAATGGGAGTATAGCGAGAAACGTCCAAAAGCTGTTTGGCCGTTTCGTTGAATTTTTCAGACGAAGATACCAAAAGCACACGATAGCTTTGTTGCAACAGCTCCACGCCCCGCCCTCCTTTCCCGGCGATTCCTTACGATTTTTTACAAGCGGAAGTAGGCCTCCGCGATCGCCGCGGGTACTTCTTCCTTAATAAAAGCACTTTCTTTGGCCAAAGCCACGGCCGCGCTGAGACTTCCGGGCAAGCGCTGCAAACCGGCCAATTCATTTTTATCCGCCGCATACAGATTTTTGTTTAACGCGAGGGGAAGAACGCGCTTTTCGGCGATTCCGTCAAGTCCCGCCCGAATCAAAAGGGCAAACGCAAGGTAGGGACTGCAAAGCGGATCCGGCGACCGAAGCTCTGCCCGCTTATACTCGCCCTCGGCGGCCGGGATTCGGATCAGCTGCGAGCGGTTTTCCGCCGACCAAGACACGACAGACGGTGCTTTGTCGCGGCCGAAGCGTCGATACGAGGCCTCCGTTGTATTGAAAAACAGCGTCATAGCCGGAATATGCGTCAAAATGCCTGCCATAATCGATGGCATCACGTCCGTGCCCGAGGTGCACTTGGCGGAAATGTTGATGTGCATTCCGTTGCCGGGGCGATCCTCCAGCGGCTTGGGCGAAAAATCCGCATACAAGCCATTCCGCGCCGCCACGGTTTGCACCACCGAGCGAAACGTCACCGCATTGTCGGCCGCCGTCAAAGGATCGGAATAGCGAAAGTCGATTTCGTTTTGGCCCGGCCCCTCCTCATGGTGAGAGCTTTCGGGCAGGATGCCCATTTGTTCCAGCGTCAGGCAGATTTCCCGACGCACATTCTCTCCCTTGTCCTCCGGCGCAATGTCCATGTATCCGGCCGTGTCATAAGGGATTTTCGTCGGCTCGCCTCTTTCGTCTCGGTGAAAGAGATAAAATTCCATTTCCGAACCGAAGGCAAACGTACAGCCTGCTTGTTTGGCTACGGCCACCGTATGTTTCAAAAAGGCGCGTGCGTCCTGCGGAAAAGGCGTTCCGTCCGGCCGGTTGACCGTGCAGAACATACGCACCACCTTGCCGTGATCCGGCCGCCAGGGCAACACGGAAATGGTGGAAGGATCCGGGTGCAGGAACAAATCCGAGGTCACCTCTCCGCCAAAGCCGGCAATGGCGGACGCGTCTATGGCTATGCCGTGCGAAAAAGCTCTTTCCAGCTCATGCGGCATGATCGAAACATTTTTCTGCTTCCCGAAAACATCGCAAAAGGCCATGCGAATAAACTTCACATCCTCCTCTGCCACATATTGCATGACTTCATCCCGAGAATAATTCATATTTGTGCCTTACCTGCCTTTCTTTCCTGTATTTTTGTTCCAAGCTCGCTCAATTGGCCACATACATCTGTTTGTATGGATTGTTGCTGTCGGGCGTTACCACCGTATAGGTGTCGCGCATAAGGAGAGCCTCGTCTTCCTCAAAGTAGCGGCAAAACCGCATGATTTGCGGTCGGAACGCTTCCTTTTCCTCGTCCGTGGCCGTATGCTGTGTTGTCTGAAAGGGGAAGCGGATGCCCGAAGCATCGCCGCGCAAAATCATCTGCCCTCCGTGCATGCCCGTACAAGGGAAATCGCCCACGATCGGTTTTTCCTCCCCCGTCAGGCCAAGGACAAGAATCAAACCGCCCGCCTGATATTCTCCGAGAAAGCTTCCGGCACGGCCGCCTATAACAAGAACCGGCTTTTTCTCCCGGTACTCCTTCATATGAATCCCGGCACGATAGCCGGCATCGCCCCGGACATAGATGGCTCCGCCGCGCATCGCATAGCCAACGGCATCGCCCACACGGCCATGAATCACAATCGTTCCGTCATTCATGGTGTCGCCCACGGCATCCTGCGCATTGCCATGCACCGCAATCGTCGCCCCGCTCAGATACGCACCGAGCGCATTGCCGGGGATTCCGTATATATCAATGGTTTTCCCGCCCATACCGCCGGCAATAAAGCGTTGGCCCAGACAATTTTTCAGCTCACAAGCGTCCCCCGCTTGCCGAAGCTTTTCATTCAGTGCCCGAAAATCGAGCGTCCCGGCGTCTATCTCTGTTACCATATAATTATATCACACCTCCTGTCGAATTTCTATGAATTTTTTTATGAAAAAATATTTTTTTGTCTGCTTGTTTCGGTTTCGGCGCGCAACAGGGGTTGAGTCGACAGCCACCGCGCTCACTCGCCGGCATGCGCAATGCCGAGGACAGCAAGCTCCCTCTCGGTCAAATTCACGCCGCGCAGCATCAAACGATTGCCGCGCAAGGCCTCAATGGCATTGATGCCCATGCCTCCCATAAGCTCCTTGATCTCATGCCGCCAAGCCGTCATCAGCCGGACAAGTCTTGCGGCGCCCTCTTCCGAATCCAAACGCCGGACAAGCTCCGGCCGCTGGGTGGCAATGCCCCAATTGCATCGGCCGCTTTGACAGGAGCGGCACAAGTGACATCCGAGCGCCAGCAAAGCCGCTGTGCCGATATAACAGGCGTCTGCCCCCAAGGCAACCGCCTTCACCACGTCCGCCGAGGAACGAATACTTCCCCCCACCACAAGCGATACCTCCTGACGGATTCCCTCGTCGCGCAGGCGCTGATCCACCGCCGCCAAAGCCAGCTCTATCGGAATCCCCACATTGTCGCGGATGCGCGTGGGCGCCGCGCCGGTGCCGCCGCGAAAGCCGTCAATCGCAATTATATCGGCGCCGCTCCGTGCAATGCCGCTGGCAATCGCGGCAATATTATGCACGGCCGCCACCTTAACAATCACCGGCTTCTTATATTCGGTAGCCTCCTTCAACGAGTAAACCAGCTGTCGCAAGTCCTCAATGGAATAAATATCATGGTGCGGCGCCGGGGAAATGGCGTCGGAGCCTTCGGGAATCATGCGCGTTCTGGACACATCGCCTACAATTTTGGCCCCCGGCAGATGGCCGCCGATACCGGGCTTGGCGCCCTGTCCCATTTTGATTTCAATCGCCGCGCCGGCATTCAGAAAGTCCTCATGCACCCCAAAACGTCCCGAGGCCACCTGCACAATGGTGTTTTCTCCGTAGCAATAAAAGTTCTCATGCAAGCCGCCCTCGCCGGTATTATAATAAATGCCGACGGCGCGAGCCGCTTTGGCCAAGCTCTCATGCGCATTATAGCTGATGGATCCGTAGCTCATGGCGGAAAACATCACCGGCATGGAAAGAACCAGCTGCGGCGGCAGGTTGGGGCAAAGGTTTCCGTTCGCGTCCCTTTGCAGGCCGACGGTCTTTTTTCCGAGAAACACCTTGGTTTCCATCGGCTCTCGCAACGGATCAATGGGCGGATTGGTCACTTGGGAGGCGTTGATCAGAATTTTATCCCAATACACCGGGATCGGTTTGGGTGTCCCCATCGAAGAAAGCAGCACCCCGCCGCTTTCGGCCTGCTTGTAAATTTCTTTTATCGTATCGCTCTGCCAATTGGCATTTTCCCGAAAAGTGTTGGCGTTTTTTACAATTTTCAAGGCATGCGTCGGGCAAAAGGCCACGCACCGTTGACAATCCACACAGCGGCTTTCGTCGCACAACATGCGACCGCTTTTTTCTTCCCAAAAATGGACCCCGTTGGCACACTGCTTTTCACACAGACGGCAACCGATACAGCGCTCGTAAGAGCGGATCACATCAAATTCAGGTTCAATCCAACGACTCATTTCCTCGTCCCTCCTCTTTCGCCGACGTTTTTACTTTCACAATCACAGGCTCTCCCCCGGCCGGAGCATAAAGCTTTTCCGCCTCCGGCTCCATCGCACGGATCGCCGCCTCCTCGCTGGCAATCAGCACCCTGTCCTCTTTTTCGGCCACCACCATGGAGCGCAGCTTCAACCGATCATTCAGCGCCATAAGGCCGCCGTTAAATCCGAGAACAATGGAAAACGGCCCCGTAATCAACAAGCCGGAAAAAACCGCCCGCAAATACGTCTGCCGGGCCGCCGCATCCGGCGCCATTTTCTCAATGGTCTGCCAAAAGGGAGCGGCAATCACCGACGCCATTTCCGTTTCGGTCAACCCCTGACGGCGCATCAGATAATCCACCATATAGGTGATAACCTCGGTGTCCGTCTGCAAGGTGCACGAATAGCCGTACATTTCCAAATGGCGCCGATTGGCGTCGTAGGAGGAAATTTCTCCATTATGAACCACGGAGGTGTCCAACAGGGCAAAAGGATGGGCGCCGCCCCACCAACCGGGCGTATTGGTGGGATAGCGGCCGTGCGCCGTCCAAGAATAGCCTTCATATTCTTCCAAACGATAAAAGCGCCCCACGTCCTCCGGGTAGCCCACCGCCTTAAAGCAACCCATGTTTTTCCCGCTGGAAAAAACATAGGCGCCGTCAAGCCTTGCGTTGATTTCCATAACGATACGCACGACATATTCTCGCTCGTCCAGCTGCAGGCGCGCAAGCACCGAGGCCAACGGATGCAGAAAATAGCGCCAAATCAAAGGCACATCTGTAATTTGTGGAATATTCCGCGTCGGAATTTTTTCGGCCGCCACCATTTCAAAGCGCTCCCGAAGCAAGGCTTCGCACGCTTTTTTCGCACTTTCATTCTCATAAAACAAATGGAAGGCATAAAAATCCTTGTATTCCGGGTAAATTCCATACGCGGCAAAACCTCCTCCGAGGCCGTTGGAACGATCGTGCATGGGGCGCATGCCCGCCACAATCGTTTCGCCCGTCATCTTTTTGCCCTCCCGGGATATGACGGCCGCCAAGGCGCACCCGGCGGGAATCCGGATGTCTCCTTCTCTTTTCCTCTTTATCTCTACCTTTGCCATTGCGTTGTCTCCTTTCCGGGGGGCCTTTCCCCCCTGCTCCTACGCCTTTCCCGACTTTGGCTGTTTTTGCAACTCAAAAAAAGAAAAAGCGCCCACTCTGTCAAGAAAAGATAGCTTTCCTTGACGGAATGAACGCCTTTGCTCATTGGATAGCATTTTAGCACATCGGCCAAAGGATGTCAAGGCTTTTTCCGAAAAAATCAAAGGCCGGAAAAATTTTTTGACTTTTTTTCAAAAACCCGTTGACAAGTCGCTTTTCGGCGTGTATAATACCACTCATAAAAGCAAATGCGTGCCATTTTCCGCAAGTCGGCGGGAAAAAGCAAGCATTTCCCATAAAAAAGAACGAGGCAATGGCGTCTTGATATTTCAAGATCGCATTGTCTCGTTTTTATTATGCAAAGGAGTGTGTACTTATGAAAAGCGTTCCCGATTACTTCGGCAGTCTCGTGTTTGACGACCGAATCATGAAAGCAAGGCTTTCGGCCAAGATTTATCAATCCTTGAAGAAAACCATTGATGAAGGAGCCGGTCTGAACGGCGATGTAGCCAACGCCGTGGCCGACGCCATGAAGGATTGGGCTGTGGAAAACGGCGCTACCCATTTTACGCATTGGTTTCAGCCGCTGACCGGCATCACGGCGGAAAAGCATGACAGCTTTATCACGCCCTCCCCGGACGGACGTGTGATCATGGAATTTTCCGGCAAGGAGCTGATCAAGGGCGAGCCGGATGCGTCCTCCTTCCCTTCCGGCGGCCTGCGCGCCACCTTTGAAGCGCGCGGCTATACGGCGTGGGATCCCACCTCCTACGCTTTCATTAAAAATCAAACGCTGTGCATTCCCACCGCCTTTTGCTCCTACAGCGGAGAAGCTCTGGACAAAAAAACGCCCCTGCTTCGTTCTATGCAGGCACTCAACAAGCAGGCGCTTCGGATTTTGCGCCTTTTCGGCAACACCGATGTCCGCTGCGTGCGAACCTCGGTCGGCCCCGAGCAGGAATATTTTTTGATTGACAAAGAGCTTTTTGAAAAGCGCAAAGATCTGATGCTGACCGGCCGCACGTTGTTCGGCGCCAAGCCGCCCAAGGGGCAGGAGCTGGACGATCACTATTTCGGCGTCATCAAGCCTCGGGTGGCCGCCTACATGGCGGACTTAAATGAAGAACTGTGGAAGCTCGGCGTGCTCGCCAAAACCGAGCACAACGAAGTGGCGCCCGCTCAGCACGAGCTGGCCCCCATATATACCACCACCAACATTGCGACCGATCACAACCAGCTGACCATGGAAATGATGCAGAAGGTGGCTTCCCGTCACGGCCTGGTGTGCCTTTTGCACGAAAAGCCCTTTGCCGGCGTCAATGGCTCCGGCAAGCACAACAATTGGTCTATGGCCACAGACACCGGCATCAATTTGCTCACGCCCGGCGAAACGCCGTATGAAAATGCTCAATTTCTGCTTTTGCTCTGCGCTGTCATACAGGCGGTGGACGACTATCAGGATCTGCTTCGCCTTTCGGTCGCTACGGCGGGCAACGATCATCGGCTCGGAGCCAATGAAGCGCCTCCGGCGGTGGTTTCCATCTTCCTCGGCGATGAACTGACCGCCGTTTTGGATGCCATTGAAAAGGAACAGCCCTACAATGCGGCCGAAAAATCCGTCATGCGTCTGGGGGTTCATGTGCTGCCCAAATTTGTCCGCGACACGACCGACCGCAACCGAACCTCGCCCTTTGCCTTCACCGGCAACAAATTTGAATTTCGCATGTTAGGTTCTTCCAACAGCATTGCTTGCGCCAACATTATGCTGAACGCCGCCGTAGCCGAATCGCTCCGCCTGTTTGCCGACCGGTTGGAAGGTGTTCCGAATTTTGAGGAAGAACTGCATACCCTGATTAAGGAAACAATTCAAAAGCACAAGCGCATTATTTTTAACGGAAACGGTTACGACGACGCTTGGATCCGGGAAGCCACCGAAAAACGCGGGCTTCTCAATCTGCGCACCACGCCCGACGCCCTGCCCCTTTTGCTGGCAAAGAAAAATGTAGACATGCTGACACGCCACAAAGTGTTCTCCAAAGCGGAAATTGAATCCCGTTATGAGATCACCTTGGAAAATTACTGCAAAACGGTCAACATTGAGGCTTTAACGATGGTGGACGTCGCCCGCAAAGAAATTTTGCCGGCCGTAGAAGCCTATGCCAAAGAGCTGGCCGACACCCTGGCGATCAAAAAAGCCGTTTTGCCCGATGTGAAAGGGCGCTATGAAGCCCGCACGCTGGCGCGCTTGTCGGGCTTGACAGACGCGATAGATGCCGCGACGGAAGCCTTGGAAGCGTCCATCCTCCGCTATAAGGCCATCGGAGATATTACCGAGGCGGCCTGCATGATACGGGACGTTCTTCTTCCCCAAATGACCGAGCTTCGCGTGGTCTGCGACGAAGCCGAAACCCTCACGGCCGAAAAATATTGGCCCTTCCCGACCTACGACAAGCTTTTGTTCGGCGTCAAATAAATCCGAACGCCCAATCCCCATCCAAATCCGACACCAAAAGCGCCTGAGCCGAGAGAAGTAACGTGCAACCTCGCTGACAGAGAGCATGGGACGGTGAAATCCATGCAGAGATGAGCCACGCGAATAACACCCGGCAAGCTGCCCCCTGAAAGAAAAAGTAGGGGCGGACGGGTGCCGCCCGTTAGCGCGGCATTTCTTCCGCGGAAAGACTGTTTTTCCGGGAGAACAAAATGAGAACAAAAATAGGTGGCACCGCGAGCACGGCACTTGCCCTATGGAATGCTGAATTTTACAGAGAGGTTATCTTTATGTGTTCCATTATGGGTTATTGCGCACCGCGCACGGTTCTTGGTCAAGTCCCTAAAAAGCCTGTCATTCTTCCCCGCCACGGCTCCGAGGAAGAAAAAGCAAACGATCCGGTTCTAACCGCCTTTCGGCGCGGCTGGAACGAGACGCTTTCGCGCGGGCCGGATGACAGCCGGCTTGTAGACATCGGAACCGGCCTGCTCGGCTTTCACCGTTTGGCCATCATGGGTCTGACGCCGGAGGGCATGCAGCCCTTCGCTCTCGACGGGAGCTATGTGGTGTGCAACGGCGAAATCTACGGCTACGAGGCCATTAAAGCGTCTCTATCTTCCAAATACACCTTTCACAGCGGATCCGATTGCGAAATTCTGCTTCCCATGTATCGGGAATACGGCACCGACATGTTCGGCATGCTGGACGCGGAATTTGCCCTGATTCTTTACGACGGCCAAACCGGCGAATATATCGCCGCACGGGATCCCATCGGGATTCGCCCGCTGTACTATGGGTACGCGCCCGACGGAACCATAGTCTTTGCCAGCGAGCCGAAAAACCTTTTGTACCTTTGCCAAAAGATTCTCCCCTTTCCGCCCGGTTGCTATTGGAAGGGAGGACAATTTATCCGCTATGAGGACATTGCGCACGTTTCTTCCGTTTGCCACGAGGATATAGAAACCGTATGCCGCAAAATTCACGAGAAGCTGACGGCCGGCGTAAAAAAGCGCTTGGTAGCCGATGCAAACGTGGGCTTTCTTCTTTCGGGCGGGTTGGATTCCTCCTTGGTTTGCGCCATTGCCGCGCGGGAAAGCGCAAAGCCCATTCGCACCTTCGCCATAGGGATGGAGGAGGATGCCATTGATCTGAAGTACGCAAAGCAGGTGGCGGATTTTATCGGAAGCGACCACACCGAGGTCATCATGACGCGGGAGCAGGTGTTACATTCGCTTCCGACCGTGATTCGCCTGCTCGGAACCTATGACATCACCACCATTCGTGCCAGCATAGGAATGTACCTGCTCTGTCGCTACATCCATGAGGCCACCGACATCCGCGTACTGCTCACAGGGGAAATCTCCGATGAGCTTTTCGGATACAAGTACACGGATTTTGCTCCCTCTGCGGAGGAATTTCAAAAGGAATCCGAAAAGCGTGTGCGTGAGCTTTCTATGTACGATGTTCTTCGGGCTGACCGATGCATTTCGGTCAACTCGCTGGAAGCGCGCGTACCCTTTGGCGATCTGGATTTTGTGCGCTATGTCCTTTCGGTCGATCCCGAAAAAAAGCGGAACACCTACGGTATCGGCAAATATCTGCTCCGCCATGCTTTTGAGGGCGATTATCTGCCGCACAACATTCTTTACCGGGAAAAGGCCGCCTTTTCCGACGCGGTGGGACATTCCATGGTCAACGATCTCCGGGAAGCGGCCGAAGCCCGTTATTCCGACGAAGAATGGGAAGCGCGCTGCAAAAAATACACCCACGCCACGCCCTTCACCAAGGAATCCCTTTGGTACCGCGAAATTTTTGAAGATTTCTACCCAGGGCAAGCGGATATGATTCCGGGCTTTTGGATGCCGAACAAGGCATGGGAAGGCTGTAACGTCAACGATCCCTCGGCGCGCGTTCTTTCCAACTATGGCGCCAGCGGAATTTAAGGAGAAAAATATAAAGCCGGCCAAGAATCGCTAAAAAATGCCCGGCTTTCGGCCAAAATTTTTAAGGGGCTGTTAAAAACTTGTGTTTTTAACAGCCCCTTTGGGTTACTTACTGATTTTTTTGTTCAAGTAGGCAAGAGAAAGTCCCATATTTTCATATTGAACAGGAATTTCAGAAGGCAAGGTCAGCGAAACCGGTGCAAAGCACCAAATGGCACGAATCCCTGCGCCGATCAAAAGGTCGCAAACCTTTTGCGCCTCGGAGGCCGGTACGGCAATCACGCCGATCTTTACATCATGCATCTTCACAAAAGTCTCAAAGTCCGTCATCGGATAAATCGGCTTGCCGGAATGGCTCTGCACCGTATGCGTAACGGCCTTGTCGAAAGCCGCAATAATATCCAGACCGTAGTCGTGAAAACCGCCATAATCCAACAGTGCCTGACCAAGCTTGCCGGCTCCCACAATCACAACCGGACTATGCTCATCCTGTCCGAGAAATTTCTCCAATGACGTGATCAGATCCTTCGCGTGATACCCCGTTTTCGGTCGTCCGACGCCGCTTGCGACGGCAAGATCTTTTCTGACCTGAACCTCACCAAGTCCCAATGCCTTGGCAATCGTGGTGGCGGAAATATGTTCCTCCCCGCGCGTGGTTTCTTTCAGATAATTCAGATAGATCGGAATCCGTCCGATGGTCGCACGCGATATTTCAGATGCTTTGGTGTCCAATGTTTTACCTCCTTATAGCCTTATAGCCTTCTTTATCGCCTCTTGGCTTTTGACGCTTTGCGCTTTACGCTTTACGCTTTACGCTTTGCACTTTGCGTTAGCTCTCGGGCTTTTCCGCTTTGCAGTGCAAGTCAACCTCGGCTTTGGGGGTTGCGCAAGCTCAGTTTGCCTTCCTCACATAATCGGGGAGAAGGAGAGGAGAGGAAGCCGAGGAGGAAACGCCGGCGAGGGCGCGCTCACGGTC
>CAKSIP010000021.1 GCA_934462825.1 uncultured Eubacteriales bacterium
ATCTTTTCAAGCAAAGCTCTCTTGCCGCCTGTGACCTCCTCGTGCGAAACGGAAAGCAGATACCGTTCCCGAAACGCCTTGGAAAGTGCATCATTCAGGCAACGGATTTTGTATTTTTTGAAATCCGAATCCGATTGCGCATATTCCATCACCCGTTTCGTCCAATGCAAATTGACGGCAATATCAAATCCCAAAGACGGCCGACTTCCGCCGATCGTAACGCGCTCGCCCGCCGCCATATTGCAAAAAGGAACGCCGGCCAGCAAAAGCACGTCCGGGGCTTCGGCTTTGATCGCAAGGCACAAGCGCTGTATCTCATCCCGGCGCAAAAAGCAACAGGACTGTCCTTCCCTTTCCTCGCGCGCTTTTTCACCCGGCCGCCAAAGCGAAGAGGGCAGGATTTCCAGCTTTATCCCGTCCATGTGAAATTCCCGGATCCAATACAAAATCCCCGAACCCATCAGGCTCATTTTTTCTCCTTCGGTGCTTCCTGGCACGCGAAGGCTTCCGACGTCCACATCCAGAATCACCCCAATGCCCGCTTTATGCAATTGATTGACCATGGCTTTAAGCTCCTCCGGGCGACCATACCGTGCGCTGGGAGCAAAGGGGGCCGCATGAAAAAAGCAAAAATTTTTATCCATGCTTTTTTCCGTCAGCGAAAGAATTTCCACATGCGTATATCCCATCTCTGCGGCATAGCCGGCCAGCTCCCCGCCAATATCCCGATAATTCCTATACAGATCTGCGTCCCCATAGGAGCGCCCCGGGCGTGTACGCCAGGAGCCTAAATGCACCTCATACACATTCAGCGGATAAGCCCCCGTTTCCATGCGGCCGGAATTCGCCATATCGCCACGCTGTCGCAGCCATGCCGCGTCCTCCCACGGAAACGCTTCGGGCAAATGAACGATGGACGCATTCTGCTTCCCCCACTGCGCATATTCTGCGAAAAAATTCGGGCGAAGAAAGCACTCCTTTTGCGTATACACGCGATATTTATAGCACATACCCTCCAGGGGAACGTCCGAACGAACCCGTGCTGTCCATACGTTGCTTCCCGTCATTCGATACATGGCCGTTTTGCCCCAGGCATTGAAGTCCCCTGCCAATTCGACTTTTTGCGCGAAAGGCGCAGGCGCATAGGCAAAAAAGGCATATTCGTCTCGCCCGATGCGCTTGATTCGCATATCTTCACAAACGCGGGTATGGATTCCCTTTGCAAAATCGCACAGCCAATCCGCTGTTTCATCCATCGTATTCCTTCGTTTTTCTGCCGCTTCCGCTCCCATTTGGCTCATACCTTGCCTCCGATCCTTCTTTTCATTAGTAAGGATGTGCAATTTTCGCCAAAATATGTTCCCTTGTCGATAAAGCGGGGGTGTTAAAACGCAGAACGAGTTTTTAACACGCCCGAATTGTGGGTTTCGGCGGCGGGGCGCCGCCGCTTTGCCGCCGAGAAGGGCGAGAAAGCCGCGACGCAGGGGCAAAGCCGACATATTGGAAGGGCTGTTGAAAAACCTTCACGGTTTTTCAACAGCCCCTTTTTTCTTGGACTATATGGAATTTCGTCAATCGTCGCAGTTTTCCCAATTGTGGTAAACATTCATTACGTCGTCATGCTCCTCCAGAGCGTCGATCAACAGACGCATATACTTAATGTCGTCCTCATTGGTCAAGGTAACATAGGTGGACGGGATCTTATCTTTTTCGGCCGAGTCCACCGTGTAGCCGGCTGTCTCCAGCGCGTCCTTCACGGCATACAAATCATCCGGCTCGGTGTAAATTTCAAACACATCCCCATCCGAGGCAAAATCCGAAGCGCCCGCCTCCAAAGCGGTTTCCATCAGTTTATCCTCATCAATTTTGCCGTCCTCGTTCGATATAATAATAACGCCCTTATCGGTAAACATAAAGCCCACGCAACCGGTCTGTCCCATGTTTCCCTTAAATTTGGAAAAATAACTGCGAACGTCGCCGGCCGTTCTGTTACGGTTATCCGTGGTAGCCTCGACAATCACGGCAATGCCGGCCGGGCCATAGCCTTCGTATGTGATCTCCTCGTAGTTTTCTCCGGTGCTTCCGAGAGCCTTTTTAATGGTTCTTTCGATATTATCGTTGGGAACATTGTTGGCCTTGGCCTTTTGGATCAGATCGCGCAACTTGGAGTTGGAGTTAGGATCGCCGCCGCCGGCTTTGACCGCAATGGTGATTTCTTTTCCGATTTTTGTAAACACCTTCGCTCTCTGCGCGTCGGTTTTTTCTTTTTTGTGCTTGATATTGGCCCATTTGCTGTGTCCTGACATGTTATCATACCTCTTATATAAATTATATTATAAATTAAATTTTTGCGATTTTTTTCAAGCAGATCAGATCAAACGCGTTGCCAAGCACGATATTGGTCGCCTTGGTCAGCAAAACTCTTGTGTTCCGCACCTTTTCGTCCTCGGCAGAAAGAATCTGACAGTTATGATAGAATCGGTTGTAATCGGCCGCCACGTCCAAAATGTAACGGGTAATGATTGACGGCTCATAGGCGTCCAAAGCGGCGCGAACCTTTTCGGGAAATTTGGAAAGCGTTTTGACAAGGGCAGCTTCATCCTCGTTGGTTATAACGCAATCCGCCGCGTCAAGAGCGCCGGCTTTTTCCAACACCGAGCAGGTGCGGGCATACGTATACTGCACATAAGGACCGGTGTTTCCGTCAAAGCTGAGTGCGTCCTCCAAAACGAAGTTAATATCCTTCATCCGATTATTGGAAAGATAATAAAACACAATTGCGCCGACACCGACAGCCTCGGCCGCTTCCTCCATGTTTTCCATGCCGGGGTTCTTTTCTTTCATGATCTCACGGACTTTATCAATCGCCATGCTGAACAGATCGCGCAGAAGAATGACGTTGCCGGTACGGGTAGCCAGCTTTGCGCCATTCAGGCTCACCGTACCGTAAGGAACGTGCACCAGCTGATTGTACCAATCGTACCCCATCAGTTCCACTACCTTAAACCATTGGGCAAAGTGCAGGCTCTGACCGGCCGATGTCACATAGATACACTTATCGAAATGATAGGTTTTCTTCCGATACACGGCCGCCGCAATGTCTCTCGTCGGGTACAAGGTCGATCCGTCCCGCTTCAAAATCAGGCAAGGGGGCATACCGTATGCCTCCAGATCCACAATGGAGGCGCCGTCATCCAGCTTGAGCAGCTGCAGCTTCCGCAACTTTTCCACCTGTTCCGGCATTTTATCCGTATAAAAGCTCTCGCCTTTATAGCTGTCGAACTTGATGCCAAGCTGATCATACGTCTTTTTATATTCAGCCAGGCTGATTTCAATGAACCATTTCCAAAGCGCCGTATTTTCCTCGTCGCCGCATTCCAGCTTGTGAAATTCCGCCCGCGCTTCATCGGCGTATTCGGGATGTTCGTTAATTTCATTATTAATGCGGACATAAAGCTCCACCAGCTTATCAATTCCGCCTTTTTCAATCATTTCGCGGTTGCCCCACTTATGATAGGCCACAATCAACTTTCCGAATTGGGTACCCCAATCCCCCAAATAATTGATTCCGATACATTTATACCCGGAAAACTCATGCAGTTTTCGCAGAGAGTGTCCGATTACCGTGGTGCCGAGATGGCCGATGTGAAACGGCTTGGCAACATTCGGAGACGAATAGTCAAGCACGACCGTTTTCCCTTCTCCGAGCGTGTTGGAGCCATATTGATTTCCTTTAGACAGAATTTCCGACAGCACGTTGCCGGCGAGGTAGGCTTTATTGACAAAAATATTCAAATAGCCGTTTACCGCACGAATTTCCTCGATAGCGTCGCATTGTACGCTTTGCGCAAGAGTTTCGGCAATTTTGGCGGGTGCGGAGCGCAACGTCTTGCTCAATTTGAAGCACGGCAATGCCACATCGCCCAACGAAGGATCGGGGGGGTATTCAAACATTTTCAACACATCCGTCGCGGGCACCTCGGCCGTGGCGTTCATTTCTTTTATTTGTGCGGCAATCGCTGCTGCAATGGATTCTTTCATTTTCTGCATTTTATTTTGCCTTTTGCCTTTCCGTTTCAGTTTCAAATTCCATTCAAGAGAGCGTGAGACACGTCCGTTGTTCTCTCTCCGCCTACATGGCGCGCATCATATGCTTGATTTTTTCGGAGATTTCACGGGCGCTTTCTCCGTCGCTTGTTACCACAAAAATGGTATCATCCCCGGCCACGCATCCTAAAATTTCCGGGGTGCGAATCGAATCAATGCCGGTTGCCACAGCGGGAGCAAGTCCCGGAAAGGTTTTCAGCACGATCACATTCCCCGCATAATCCACGTTGCGAATGGACTCAACCAGCGCATTGTTAAAGCGCGAATTGGGCTCTTCCCCTTGCTTTTTCGCCGGCATGTAGCGATAGGTGCCTCGCCCGGTCAAAACCTTTGCCAGCTTCAATTCTCGAATATCTCTGGAAATCGTAGCCTGCGTTGTGTTAAACCCTTCTTTTCGGAGATATTCAATCAGATCATCCTGGGTTTCCACCTCATATTTCACGACAATTTCAAGGATCTTGTCCTGCCTTTTTAATTTCATAGCTTGTATTCCATCCTTCGATTTTTGCTTTCTGTTTTCTGTTTTCTGCTTTCAGCTTTCTGCTTTCTGCTTTTTGGCGCTTTCCCCTCTGTTGGGCTTTCCTTGCTTCTCCGAAAATTCGTCAATTTTCCGTAGCGCTCATCTTTTGACGCAAGGTCTGATAAAAGCTCTGCGGCTTGATGCGGAGAAATTTCGCCAGAATCGGAGCTTTGGTCACGCAAACCGAATCTCCGTAATACAATTCATAATTCTGCCGTCCGTCCAATGTGAGCCAAACCATCTTTTCCCGTTGGCTTTGATTCACGATTTCCAGCGATACGCTGTCGGGGAACATCAACGGCCTTGCGGTCAGGGAATGCGGACAGATGGGCGTTACGCAAAAGCATTTCAGGCGGGGATCCACCACAACACCGCCAGCCGACAAAGAATAGGCCGTCGATCCGGTGGGCGTTGCCACAATCAGGCCATCCGCACGATAGGTAGCCACCGTTTCTTTGCCTTCGCACAAGGCGAGCGTAATCAGTCTTGGGGTGGAGCCGTTGGAAACGACCACCTCGTTCAGGGCGTAGCCACAATAAATTTTCCCTTTTTTCTGCGACTTGATGGAAATTTTCAGCAAGGATCGTTCATCCACCATATATTCCCCGCCAACTATTTTTTCCAGCAGCATGATTTCATTCATTTCCAGCTCGGCAAGATACCCCAGCCGGCCAAGGTTCATTCCGATTACAGGAACGCCGTTCAGCGCCGCATAGCGAGCCGATTCCAAAATCGTTCCGTCGCCGCCGAGAACAATCACGGCATCTAAATTTTTATAAAGCTTTTCAAACGGAAGAAAGGTGATGACTTCGGCAAGCTTGGGACTTTCTGCCGTTATCCGGGACTGTCCTCTCTGCGGAATCGTCACATGGCACCCAAATTGCAAAAGCTTCTCGGCCACCTGCATTGCGTCCTGCAGCTTTTCGGGAATATTGAAATTGGTCACAATCGCAATATGAAAAAGCTTTTTTCCAACAGCCATTTTTGTTTTCCTCGTTCTTTTCAGTATTTCTGTTTGCGTGCCTTACGAACGGACACGTTTTCCCCAACGGTGCGTCATCCTGTCGTCAGAGTCTTGAGTGTTTCTTGCCAAGGCTTATCCGGCCTGCGTGTTTCGCGCAAAGCGAACGCCGCCAAAAATTCCTCGTTGCCGTCGCCGCCCTCAATCGGAGAACGCATCAAGCCGAAGCAGGCAAAGCCCGCCGATTCGGCGCAAAGGATCACGCGTTCTACCGCGCGTTTCCGATCCGCCGGCTTCCGCACGATGCCGTTTTTTCCCAAAGCGCTTTTCCCCGCTTCAAACTGCGGCTTAATCAAGCTAATCAAGCGGCCGTCCGGCTTCATCAGGGGTGGAAGCACCGGCAAAATCAAGGTCTGAGAAATAAACGACACATCCATAACCACAAGGTCAACCGCTTCTCCGACATCGGACGGCGTCAGAAATCGCGCGTTGATTCCTTCGGCCGCGCAAACTCTCGGATTTACGGCAATGCGCGGATGCAATTGATTTTTTCCTGCGTCAAACGCATACACACGATTGGCTCCCCGCTGCAAAAGGCAGTCGGTAAAGCCCCCGGTGGACGCTCCCACGTCCAAGCAGGTCAAGCCTTGAACTTCCACGAAAAAGGCGTCCAGCGCCCCCTCCAGCTTAAGCCCTCCGCGGCTGACGTATTTTTCTTCTTTCAAGATCACGGTATCATGCGGCACGGTTTCGTCAATCGGCTCCGACGGTTTTTGAATCGTCACGCCGTCAATTTTCACGCATCCGTCCTTCAAAAGCCGCTGTGCCTTTTGCCGGCTTTCCGCAAAGCCGGTCTGCACCAGATAAAGATCCGCTCTCATACTTTATTTCATAATCACCATCGTGAGGAAAGGAACTAAAATTCCGATCACCGCCCCCATCATCACCTGAAAAGGGGTGTGACCGACCAGCTCCTTCAGCGCGGTTTGTGCTCCGTCGGGCGTTCCGTCAAACAACTGCTTCATAATGCGGTTAATCACTTTGGCTTGCTCGCCGGTTTCCCAGCGGACTCCCATAGCGTCGGTAATAACCACCATGGCAAGCACGCATGTCACGGCAAACTGAAAGGAGCCGAAGCCATATTCAATGACAGAAGCCGTACTCAGCGCGCACACCGTTGCCGTATGCGAGCTTGGCATCCCGCCAAGTGAGAAAAAAAGGAGCTTGGGGCAAAATTTCTTTTCTTTGACCAAGGCAACGATGACCTTCAAAAATTGGGCTAAAAACCATGCACATATCGTGCTAATCAACACATAATTGTGGATAAAGGCATTAAACGTATACATTATTCCAAAAATGTTTCCTCTCTGCGTGTTCCGTCGGCGGCCAAATGAACCATTTTGATTTTCTGCTCGGCTTCATCCAATCGGTTATTACAAATACTGACCAAATGGATCCCCTCCTCATAAAGCTGAAGGGATTCGTCAAGCGTGGCCTTTCCGCTTTCCAAGCGATTTACGATTTCTTCCAGCCGTTTCATAGCGGACTCAAATGTTACGGCTTGTTTGTTTTTTTCTGCGGCGGCTTTGACCGTCGCCTGTTTTTTTGTTTCTTTCACTTCACTTTTTTTCGTTGTTTCGGCTTCCGTCATGTGTTTGGCCTCCCTATTTCACTGTTTTCTCCCGATTCCATATCGCAGGAAAACGTATTTGATTCGTGGCTCCGGGCAGCTTTCGACTCCGTTTGGACAACGGTGGCCGTAACCTTTCCGTCAGGCACCTCCATGTGTATCTGCTGTCCGATCTGCACATCCGCAACACTTCGCACGACCTGACCGCGCGCATCCGTCACCACACTGTAGCCTCTGGAAAGAATCGCCAGAGGATTCAACGCTTCCAGCTTAGCCGCCAGCGCCGACAATTTTACTTTTTCGCCGTGGCAAATTTCCCCGGCAAAACGCCGTAGCTTTTCGGACGCGTACAAAGCGCTCATTCTTTTTTCGTCAAGCAATCGCTCCGGATCGGCCAAAACACCGGAACGCGTCAGCGCACGCAGGCGCTGCCTGTTTTCGGCGATGCGTGCTTCAATGGTATGTCGGTTTCGGACGTTGATATTTTCCAAGCGCCGACGAATGTCTTCGGTTTCGGGCACGGCAAGCTCAGCCGCAGCTGACGGCGTGGGTGCCCGAAGATCGGCGGCAAAATCGCAAAGCGTGAAGTCGGTTTCGTGTCCCACGGCCGAAATGACCGGGATTTTGGAAGCGGCCACGCATCGTGCCAGGCGCTCATCATTGAAAGCCCACAAATCCTCTATCGAACCGCCGCCGCGTCCTATCAGGATCGTATCCACGGAATGGGTGTCGTTAAAATAGCGAATCCCGTCGGCCATTTCTGCCGCCGCCCCCGGCCCCTGGACGAGAGCGGGATACAAAACGACCTCCGTATACGGAAATCTTCGCTTCAAGATATGCAGTATATCCCGAACGGCCGCCCCGGTGGGAGATGTCACGATGCCGATTCTTGAGGGTAATTTGGGAATGGGCTTTTTCCGGGAAGAATCAAACAAGCCCTCGGCCTCCAATTTGCGTTTTAACTGCTCAAACGCAACAAACAATGCCCCAACGCCCTCCGGCTGAATGTCATCCGCGTAAATCTGATACTGCCCGTCTCGCACGAAAACGGACACCCTGCCATGCAGAATGACTTTCATGCCATCCTCCGGCAAAAACGGCAGGTTTTGCGCGTAGGAACGGAACATAACCGCACGGATCAATCCGCCTTCATCCTTCAAGGAAAAGTACAAGTGGCCGGAACGATGATTGACAAAATTGGAAATCTCTCCGCGTACAAAGAGATCGGTCAACGGAGCGCTGTCATCCACCAGCCTTTTGATATACGCATTCACCTGCGACACCGTCAAGGGCATGTTTTCCCGCATGGATTTTTCCGCTCCTTTCTCACACGACGGGTATGCTTCGTGTTTATTCTCGGCTTTGTTTCACCAAACTGCAAGCGTTCGCTTCGGTTTCGTTTGCTTCCATAAAATATCGTCTCCGACACAGCAAGGCAATCCCCGCCGCATTATCCGCCGAAAAAGCAGGCTCGGAAAACCAAACATTGGGGCGGCACGACAGTTTTTGTTGTATGCGTCGATTGCTCATAACGCCGCCCGCATACAGCACCGGGATATTGGGATCCCGCCTGCGCAAGCTGTCTGTCATTTTATCCAGCGTTTCGGCAATAAAATCCAGCACAAATGCGCTGACGCAGGCACGGTTTTCGGTCTTAGCCAACAAGCCGAGTGCCAAATTTTCAAGGCCGGAAAAGCAACACAGGACGTTTTCCCCCTTTTTGACGCATATGTGTCTGGGAGGAACGGGAAGCTCATTTTCTGCCGCCAGCCGTTCCATGGCTGCCCCGCACGGAAAATCCAAGCCCATGGCCACGCCCACGCGGTCAATCACCTGTCCGGCATTCAGATCCGCCGTACCGCCGATTTTACGAATGGAAAAACCGGCTTGCTTCGGTTCGACCAACAGCATTTCCGTAGTCCCCCCCGAAACATGAAAAGCGGCCATCGGCGCGTTCAGCAAGGCCTCGGCATCCGCCGCCCCGGCCGCGGCTGCTGTGGGATGGGAGGCCGAATACAAAGCGGCCATGACATGTCCCTCCTGATGCGAGAACATCCATGCGGGAACCCGCGCCCCCGCTGCATAGCCAAGGGCGGCATCCTTTCCCACAAGGAAGCACGGCATATAGGAATCCGGCGCGTTTCGCGGGGCAAACGAAGCGCCGACGGCCAACACGGTTCCCAGGGAATCGGTTACGCCAATCAATCGCTCGTACATCTTTTCCAAGTTTTTGGTGTGCTGGAAAACCGCTTCACTTTGTCGAAGTCCGCGTTCTCCGTGTCCCACCGTCAACGGCTGTTTGAGATTGGCCAAAATCTCTCCGTCACGGCTGCACACCGCCATACTTGTTGTATAATTGCTGGTATCAATGCCAACGAAAAAATCGTCTTTCATTCTGCCTGTTCCGGTAAATCCACCCCTTCGGGCGCTTCCTTCACTTCGTTCTCTTGTTCTTGTTCTTGTTCTTTTTCCAGCGATTCCTTTACGGCATGAAGAACCCCGTTAATAAACGGCCTTGCCTTTTCGTCCTCATACAGCTTTGCCAGCTCCAGCCCCTCGTTGATGGAAACGATAGCGGGAATGGAATCCATATATTTCATTTCGCAAACGCACAGCCGAAGAATCGAGCGGGACACGCGGGAAAGTCTTGCCACCTTCCATCCTTTGGCATTGGCTTCAATCAACGCATCGATGCTCGGTTGATGCTCGCAAACGCCAAAATAAACCTCCTTCATATAGGAGTCCGCATCAATTTCCCGATTCTCGCAGGATACGGAAAAAATCGCCTCATTGCTTTCGTCCTGCCTAAATTCTCTCTCAAAAAGAAGATCCAACACTGCTTTTCTTGCGTCTGATCTTGTCATAAAATCAACCTCTTTCCCCGGCTGTGAAAAGCCGAGCGCAAAATACGCCGTACAAGCCAAAGCCGCACAAGCGCCCATGATACCATAATAACTTATTATATCGCTCTCCGCCGCTCTTGTCAACACCCAAATGAATATTTCTTTGTAAATATTCATAGAATTATTCATTGTCTTTGCTTTCCCCACGAGGTCAAGTCCTTTTCTCTTAAGGAAAAGAGCCTCGAAAGGTTGGGAAAAAGCGAAAACCGTCCCGTTTTTTCGGTCTGAAAATCATTGAAAAACGGATTTTTCGGGTTGACTTTCGATAACAGATGTATTATAATTTAAGTGGATGTTTCAAAGGAAAAGCAAACCGATAGGGACACGAGCTGTATCCTTTGCCTCTATAAAGAAAGGACGCTTTTCAGGACGAAAGCAACGGTATAAAAACATGAAGATAAAATATCTCGGTACGGCGGCTTATGAAGGATGGCCTTCGATTTTCTGCGCCTGCGATTCTTGTCGCCGCGCCCGCGCCGCTCAGGGCAAAAATTTGCGTTCCCGCTCCCAAGCGCTCATCAATGACGATCTGCTGTTGGACTTCCCACCGGACACGTCTTCCCATGTGCTTCGCTACGGTTTGGATTTGTCCAAGCTTCGGCACATTCTCATCACCCACACGCACTCGGATCACTTTTATCCGGAAGATTTGATTATGCACGCCAACGGCTGTTACTCCCATTACCCGGAGGATGCCCATTTAAACCTTGTGGGCGATATTCAAATGGTGGAAGCGTACCGGAAATTTCTGGAGGAGCACCCCTCCGAGCCGAAGGACAACAACCTTTCCGTGTTTGAAATTCCGCATCACACCCCCATGCAGTTGGAAAACTATACCGTGACGGCACTCCACGCCCGCCATATGTCCCATGAGGATGCCAATGTCTATGTCATCACCGACGGCAAGAAGACAATTCTTTACCTGCACGACACCGGGCGCTTGGCGGAATCAGATCATGAATATCTGCGCGACAACGGGATTCACGCCGATCTTGTTTCGTTTGACTGCACCTTCGGCCCCAAACCTTCTTCGCAAACCAGCGGTCATATGGGACTGGTCGCCAACATCGAACAGCGCGACATTCTCCGCCAAAACGGCGTTATTGACGACGCAACCATTTGTGTTGTCAACCATTTTTCGCACAACGGCGGCATGATTTATGATGAATTTGCCCCTTATGCCAAGGATTTCGGCTTCCTTGTTTCGTATGACGGCATGGAGCTTGAAATCTGACCGCCCCCTCTCCTATAGCTAAGAAAGGAGCTTCCCCTTCTATGAATCCTAACGATACGAAAAACACGGTCGGTGCGGACATTTCCGCCCCTCCCCCTTTATGGAAAAAAATTCTCAACACCGTTTTTTTCCACACCTGTGCATATTTTACGGTCTTTACGCTCATACTTCTGATAATTCAGGCTTCGGCCGGAGATAGCAACATCGCTTACGTCAAGCCTTCCCGCTTTCTCTTGGTGCTTCCCTTTGCCCTGTTTATAGCTTTGGCCGATGTACTGTTTCTTCTGCCCAAATTGCAGAAAGCGGTTGCACTGCTTTTTCACTGCCTGATCACGATGCTTGGCTTTTTCTTCTTTATGTATCTTCCGGTCAGCGGGTCGATTCAGATGCTTCCCATTCTGTTGCTGGCCTTGATCCTTTATGGAATTGTGATGACCGTTTGCATGATTCCAACGATCGTTCGTGAAAAAAGAGCAAAAAAGGACGCGGTTTACACATCCGTTTTCTCAGCCAACGCAAGCTCTGAAAAGAAGCCCAAGCGCTAAAGCCCGTTTTTTCCCGCTCTCATACCAAGAAAGGACTCTCCATGGATCTTAAAGATAAAAACTCTCAGGAGGCCGGACGTCGTGTTCCCAACAAGTCCGTACCGCCTCCCGGTCGGGCCGGCATGCCTTCCAGCACGGCCGCGCAGGAACCCTCCCGCCGCCAAAGCCCACCCGAACGAAAGCGCAACACCGCATCGTTCGGAACAGCTCGCCGTCCCTCCAATTTTCCCGCAAGGAATCCCTATGCCGCCAACGCGTCCCGGCCGACGCAACCGCCAAGGCCGCATGCGCCGGGGCAGCCCCCCCGCCGACCGCCTTTACAAGGGAAGCCGCCCTCTCCCGAGCACGGGAAAGATCGCCGTCTGCTTTGGCTTCTTCTTTCGATAGCGGCCGTCATTCTTCTTATCGTTGCCATTGTTTTGATTGCTCATGCCATCAAACGGAACAAGAATGTCCCCCCTTCTCCCTCGACACCTTCGGATCATCCCGCCGCGGCCGATCCCTCGGCGCTCTTGCCCGAATCCTCCGATATGGGAATCGACTATCTGCGCAAGATCATTTTTGTGGGAGATTCCAACACGGCGCATATGCGATCCTTTGGCGTTCTGCCTGACGGCAAAGACACCAAGCAGATATGGGTGCCGGAATCCTCCACGCTGACGCTTGACAGCGAGATCGTCAACAAGAAAATCGTATATCCGGAAAACGGCTCTCTTTTAACAATTGCCGAAGCCGCCGCACTGAAAAAGCCGGAGTATATGGTGCTTTCTCTCGGCACCAACGGCATCAATGCACTGGACGAAACCACGTTCCGCTATTGCTACAAGAAGCTGATCGATGCCATTCGGAAAGCTTCCCCGGAAACCAAAATCATGGTGCAATCCATTTTCCCGGTAACAAGCTGGTATGGCAAGATCTCCAACGAGACGATTCTCCGCGCCAACGCTTGGCTCTTACAGTTAGCCGGCGAATGTGGGGTGCGTTATCTTGACACGGCATCGGTTTTGAAGGATGCCAATGGCGCACTGCAGGAAGACTTCAATTCCTACCATCAGGACGGCTATCATCTGAACGCCGCCGCCTATGAAAAAATTCTGCTTTATATCCGAACGCACGCCTACCGCTGATAAAATCAAAGAAAGGATCCCTTGGAAATGAAAAAAACTCTGCGCCTTTGTGCCGCACTATTACTCTTAGCTTGCAGCCTCTCTCTGTTCGCCTGCGGGCCAAGCAAAAAATATGCCGATCAGGTTCCGATAGCCGATATAACCTCGGCTTTTGAGAAAAATACTGTCGTATTCCGTTCGGCCGACGAAGATTTTCTGGCTATAAACCTGTCGGGGATCGCTTCCCTCTGCTCTGAGGCGGAGGTTCGTTTTTCCGAGCCTGACACCAATATCAGTGAATACGGCATTTTCCATGCGAAGGATTCCGCCTCGGCCAAGGATGTCAAAAAGCTCTGCGAGGACTATTTAAGCAAGAAAAAGCAAAATTGGAATTACGACTATCTGCCCGAAGAAGGGCCGAAAATGAAAAACGCCACGGTTGCTGTCTTTGGCAATTATGTGGTTTACATGATTCTCGGTGAGTCGGAACGCACCGCCTTAACGCAAACTCTCACGGAAAAATTAACGGTGAAATAAGAAATAAAAAGATACGAACATAGCCAAAAGGGAGTGTTAAAAAACTCAAAATGAGTTTTTTAACACTCCCTTTCCCATACCCGCGGGCTTCCGATTGTGTCTGCGCCTGTTAAGGCAACCGTTCTGCACGGTAGGTAACGTAAGAATCGGTATAAACCGTCTTCAACTGCAAGCACGTTTGCGAGGTATAAAACACAACCTGATTTTGCACATAAAAGCAATCGATCCCCGCCTCAGAGCAAGCCTTGACATCGGCCGCATCCAGGGTATCGGTAATATAAACGGAGGCCAAAAGAAGCGCGGTTTCCGCACAGGTCTTTTCTTTGGAAGCGGCCAGCAGGGTGTCAACTGCGCTTCGGCAGATGCCGTCTTTGGTGTCCAAATAAAGGGTGCGGGCGCTTCCGTCCGCCATTTTTCGGCAGGTGAACCGATCCAGATCATACAAGCGATAATTTCGCATGCTTACAAGCGTCATTTTCCCGGTGTACTGCATTTGCGCGGCCGTATAAAGCGCACCGTTCGCAAAATCGGTTAGATTCTGCCCATAGCTTTCGCTCCGCGTATCGTCCAAATTGCGTGTAAAGCCGTCAAAGCTTGAAACAAAGCCGTAAGTCAACCCCTTGGCCGCCAGCCCATTGGCAATATAGTCCACAACAAAGGCGTTTTTCAGCCACAAGAAATCCAGGTAAAGCGAAATCTCGTTGGCGCGCGCCCATGCAAGATATTCCTCAGAAACGTATAAGCAAACCTGGCCGTCCGCTTCCACACGCAGATCAATGTGCTCGGCGCTTGAAGCATAGCGCATCACTTCCTCTCGGAAGGCAACGGCCTGTGGGTTAGTCAACGGATCATGGGAAGCCGCGTCCTGCTCGTCATCCGCCAAGAACAAATTGATATACTCATCGCGCAAGGGTGCCAAATATATCGTTCGGTTCCCTGCCGCTTGAAGCTTTTCCAAGGCTTCCTTTAAAGCCGTGGGGACGGCTGTTTTTTCATTGGGATGTTGGCTGAGCCAGCACAAGTTATGAAGCTCCTCCGCTTTTTTCTCGGTGCCGAACAAATCCTCCGCTTCCGTGCAAAGCGCGGTATAGGCCGCCTTTACTTCTTTTTTCTTGGCATAGGTGCTTCCCTCGCCCGGACGCAAGTCATACTGAAAAATCAGATCCGCGCCATAGCCCGCTGCACGGCGATCCGAATCAATTTTCACCCATCCTCCGTCCTCGGCCCGAATGTTGTTGAAAAGCTGTATCAATCCGTAGGCAAATGCGCCTGCGGCCAACACCAAAGCGCCGATGGTCAGCCACAGCCGCTTGTTTTTTTGCTTATCCGACAGCTCCGGCACAAGAAGCTCCTGCGCAGCCTTAGGGGGACGATAGGATTTTTTCTTTTCGCTCGACTGCTCCTTTTCCCCCGGCGAAGGGGTTGCTGTTTCCTTTGGATCCTTTATCGGATCGTTATCTTTATTCGTATTCGTATTCGTATCTTTATTCTTCATCTTTTTCCTTCTCAACAAAAAATCAAGGGGCGTCAAGATCGAATGTCGATATAACGCCCCTTTCTGTTGACTACGGTCAGATCAATGCAAGCGGCAGCAAAATGCAGAACAATGCTACCAAGGCTCCAATCACACCCAACCCGATCAGCGAGCCTTTTTTGCACGCCTTATAATTTCTGTAATACTTTTTCTTTTTGAAGATCAACCATGCCGGAATACCAAGTAAGGGCAGGAAGAAGGAGGCAACGGTGTACCAAATGCTTCCGGTATCGCCCACAGGGGCGTCAAGAATAAACTCACCGGCCGGAAGGGTTTCCTCCTCCTCACTATGAGAAGCACGCGCCGCTTCTTCTCCCGAAGCAATTGTAACCGACTTCAACGGCACATTTTTCTCGCGGATTTGACGATACTGCTCCAGCTCCTCGGCATTACCGAATACATAGTGATTGTGTCCGATGCACTGCAGGGACGGTTTGTCCTCACTGTAATCGTGCACCGACGGATCATAGGTAAAGAGAATTTTATGCTTTTCCAGCTGTGGATCCGGGATCGGAATCGCCGACAACAGCGAGCGTGTATACGGATGCAACGGATAGTTGAAAAGCTCCTCCGCCTCTGCAACCTCCACAATGTCTCCTTTGTAAATAACGCCGATACGGTCGGAAATAAAGCGCACGATGGAAAGGTCATGGGCGATAAACAGATAGGTCGTCCCGCGTTCCTTTTGGAATTTTTTCAGAAGGTTGAGAACCTGGGCGCGAATGGACACATCCAAGGCGGAAATCGGCTCATCGGCCACAACCAGCTCCGGGTTCATAACCATGGCTCTTGCAAGACCGATTCTCTGCCGCTGTCCACCGGAAAATTCATGCGGATAACGGGTCAGATGCTCGGGAAGAAGGCCGACTTCGTGAATAATTTTCTCGACCTTTTGTACGCGGTCTGCTTCGTTTTTGAAAAGATGGAAGTTATACAAGCCTTCCGAAATAATATAATCCACCGTAGCCCGTTCATTCAAAGAAGCCGAGGGATCCTGAAACACCATCTGAATGTTGCGGATAACCTCACGATCCAACGAATGGGGGATTTTGCCCGAAATCGGGATGCCCTTGTACAAAATACGTCCTGCCGCACACGGGTTCACGCGGATCACGGCACGTCCGATCGTGGTTTTTCCGGATCCGGATTCTCCCACCAGCGAAAATGTCTCGCCTTTGTAGATATGAAAGGAGGCGTTTTTCACGGCCTTAACGGCATTATCGCCTTTTCCAAAGGTAATGTCTACGTTTTCAAGCTGAAGCAAGATCTCGCGTCCGTTTTCGTCGCAAGAACCGTGTTCCGGGAAATGGGAGGCTTTTCTTTGATCCTTTTTCTTAAATAAATTTTTGAAATTGAACACGACAAACCTCCTATATGTTAAACGCTTGCATCAGTCTTGTGTGAATATCCCGGATCGCTTCCGGCTTTTCAATCTTGGGCGCACGCGGATCCAAAAGCCATGTTTTGGCATAGTGCGTGTCGGTTACGCGGAACATCGGCGGCTCCTTCAACGTATCAATCTTCAGGCAATGCGGATTGCGCGGCGCAAACGGATCGCCGATAATACGGTTATAGAGAGACGGCGGCGTTCCCGAAATGGAATACAACTTGGTGTTTCGCTCCGCCAGCTGCGGCAAGGAGGACAGAAGCGCCCAGGTATAAGGATGGCGTGGATCGTAAAACACTTCCTCAACCTTACCCAATTCCACAATCTGTCCGGCATAAAGCACAGCCACGCGGTCGGCGATATTGGCCACCACGCCGAGGTCATGCGTAATAAACACGATGGTATAACCAAATTCCTTCTGCAAATCCTTGAGCAATTGGAGGATCTGCGCCTGAATCGTCACGTCAAGCGCTGTGGTCGGTTCGTCACAAATCAAGATTTTCGGCTGACAGGACAGGGCAATTGCAATTACGATACGCTGGCGCATACCGCCCGAATACTGAAAAGGATAGTCGTCAAACCGTTTTTCCGCATTCGGGATTCCGACTTTTTTCATCAGAATCAACGCGCGCTGTCTGGCTTCCGCTTCCGAGCATTGCTGATGCTTGATAATAATGGAGGTAATCTGTTTTCCGATGGTGATAATCGGGTTCAGCGATGTCATAGGATCCTGAAATACCGTTGCGATCCTACGGCCGCGAATCTGCATCCAGTCTTTGGCGTATTTGATGTTCGCCAAGTTCAGCACGCAGGTACCGTGCAAATAGGTGGGCGTTTCGTCAAGGTAACGAACGCGGAAGGCAACCTCGTCAAACACATTATTACGGATGTTTTCATCAGAAAGGTCCACACCCATACGCATGGCCTTTTTCATCGCCTTCAGCAAGCCGAAGGTCAGCTGCATTCGTTTGAAAAAGCCGTAGCGGCCGACCGACAGATAAATCTCCTTGGCCAAAATGCGGTTTCTCTCCTCCACCTCCGGCGGCACAGGGGCCGCAATGCTCTGCGACCACTTTTTCAAGAGGTCTTTCCGTGTTTCACGATAGCTTTTCAAAAGTTCGGTATTGTTCTTGACCGCTTTTTTATGATCGGCCAAAACCTTTTTGCGCTGTTTCTCCAATGCCTTGATTTGCGCTTTATAATCGGCGATTTCGGCATTGCAGGCCTTGATTTTGTCTTTTTCTTTATGGCTATCGAGTGTCAAGCGGAAGTTAAAGGCTTCCGTTTTGCGGAAAAGCAAATCCTCAATTTTTTCGGAAAGCGCGTAGCTTTCATCGGCGGAAAGCTGTTTCTTTCTGCGAACGGAGGCATCCAGCTCCAAAATCTGCTTCCAGATTTCAGCGCCGGCTTCCAGCTTGGAGTCCTTATTCAGAGTACGATGGCAAAAGCGGATCTGCCATTTTCCAATGCGATTCAAGGGCGCTTTGGTATCGGCCAATTCTTCATCGTCAAAAATGATACGTCCTTCATCAATAAATCCATTGGAATCCAACATACCGGCAAAGGTTTTGGTAAACACCGACTTGCCGCTGCCGGATTCTCCCACAATGGCAATGGATTCATTTTCAAAAATGTCCAGCGAAATACCGCGAATAGCCGTAAGCACGCGGCCGCGGACATGAAACTTAACCATCAGGTCGTTGATCGAAAGGAGAATCTTTTTCTTTTCCTGACCGTTATTCTCCGCTTCGTTTTGTAATGTCGCTTTTTTATCTTCCATACCGGGCCTCCTTACATATGCGTTCTCGGGTCTGATGCATCTCCGAGATTTTGACCAACAACATAAAGCACCACGGTTATGATAGAAGCAATGGCAACCGGGCTCCAAAATTCCATTTCCCAGCCGGGTGTCACCATGGCGCTTTGTGCGCCCTGAATGAGCTTACCGAGGGAGCGGTCTTTCAAGCCCATGCCGATATACGACAAGAACACTTCCGAAGAAATGTAGGACGGGATTTCCGTTGCGGCCAAGGTCACGATAACGGAGGTCATGAAAGGAAGGATGTTCCGCATGGCAATCCGGGTAATCGGGGTTCCGAGGCAGCGAGAGGCCAGGTTGTATTCCCTGTCCCGAATGATAACAACCTGCGTTCGGATAAAGTAGGCAATTCCCAGCCAACCGGTTACCGTCATAGCAAAAACCATCGTCCAGAAGCTGGCTGTTAAAATCATCACCAAAACCGAAATATACAGAATATACGGAACATTTCCGATGATATTGTAGACTTCCGTCATAACAATATCGACCTTTTTGGAAAAGCCCCAAATGGCTCCGACCACAACGCCGACAAACAAGTTGACCACTGCGCAGATCAAAGCCAGCGTCAACGAAATTCTCGAACCATACCAAATGGCATCAAAGGTTGACTCGCCCGAACCGCCGGCGCCGAGAATCCACTTCAAAGAAAAACCGTATTTCTCAATGGCTTGGGCAGGCGTCAGGTGCTTACCGTTTTCTTCCAGCAGGTAGCGATACGGATCCACATCCGGGTTGTATTGGATCACGGCCGGATAAATATAAATAAACATCACCAGCACGGCGAGAATCGCAAGAATCACAATATTCAGTTTCTTTTTGAAAAATACGCGGAACACCGATTTCCAATAGGAATAGCGAGGTGCCGTGATTTTTTCGCTGTCGGCGGTACTGTTGTCATACGGGGCAAACAGCTCCTCCTCCGACAGACCGAGTTCTTCTATATTTACAAATTCTTCGTTCATGTTTTTACCTCGCCTTTGAAGTGTAGGAAATGCGCGGATCCACCATCGCCATCAAAATGTCACCCATGATAACCGACAGCACGGACAGCACCGCGTAGAACAGCGTCACACCGACAATTACCGCATTGTCGTATCGGTTGATCGCTTCCGTCAAAAGGTTTCCGGCGCCGGGAACCACGTACACGCGCTCCGTAATAATGGCACCGGTCAAAGCGCCGAGAATACTGCCGGGGATGCCGTGTACAATGGGAATGACCGCGTTTTTCAAGATGTGCTTACTGAAAATTTCCCTCTCCGAAAGTCCGCCGGAACGTGCAAAGCGCACATAATCCGAATTCATCTGATCGATCATATAGCGGCGCAGCCATTTCATCAGGGTAGCGATGGATGGGAGAGCCAAAGACACAATCGGGAGAACGAACATCAATTTGCTGGTAGAATCCATAAGGAAGGTGCCCGGCAGGCCGATTTTCGTACCGATTGCCTTAAACAAGAAAATGTAGGCCAAAGACGGGACTGCGATAATAAAGACGATATAAAAGGTTCCCAGCTTATCAATCAGCGAATCTTTCTTTCTCGCCATCCAAATGCCGAGCGGGACGCCCAGCAAATAGGCCATAATCGAAGCTAAAATACCAATCACAAAGGAGTAGCCCATTCTCGACATGCCCGAACGATACAGCGTGCAGGCCGTGTAATCGTCGGTATAGCGTTGATTGTTTCCGATCAGCTTATGAGAGCCGGCCACATACGTCGCCGTATGCAAATTCTCGGCGCCTTCTTCCTGCAGGCCGGTAGGATAGGTCAACATTTGTTTCACATACGAGCCTTGTGCGTTGGTCATGGTTTGGAACACGTCCACCCCCATATTGACGGAGTAGGACTGACCGAGCTTGAGTGTAACCAAGTTCTGATGAATATACGGAAATTGGTCGTCACAATAAAGCAGATATTTATATTTGGTACCGTTACCGATAATGGCCGGCGAGAGCTTTTCTCCTCCGTACAGCGGATCCTTCAAAGTAAAAGTCAGGCCGGGGTTTTCCACCGCGATTTCGGTTTCTTTTGCAGTGTAATGAATATTATCCACGGAAATCAGGTTCGTGAAATAACGAAAAAGCCGAACAAAAACGGAGGTATCTTTGGTTGCGAAAAGAATCGGATCTCCGCCGGGGACAACGCGGGTGGGCGTCATCATCTCGGCATTTTTGCGTACAACCGTATAACCCTTTGATTCGTAGTATTCGGTGAATTTTTTGATATAAGCGCGTGTTTGTTCGGAATCGTTGGGGTTTCCGTCGCTGTCAAATTCCTTTCTGGCAATTTTGACAACCGCCGCGCGTTCTTCCTCGGAGGCAATTTCTCCGTTTTTATACAACTCGTTAATATAGTCGGCATAAGGGACATAGTCCAAATATCCATACTGCTCCCACTGCCGATGCATGTAGGCGATTTTGGCGTTGCTCTTTATTTTGCTGTACGTCGTATCCGCCGCAAATATGGTGGTGCGATCCATCAATGAATAAACCAAGATCATGACAATGGCCACCACAGCGATGATGGAGAGAACGCCATGAAGTAAACGCTTCAATAAATACTTTGTCATTTCTATTTCCACTCTTTATATACGGCAAGAGGATGGATAAATCCATCCCCTACCGTAGAATTGTTGTTTATACGTATGCTTTCCCTTTTACGGATCAATAGATACCGAGACACTTGGTCATGTATCCATCGTAATCAGGCAGGAACGCATCCAGATACGAAGCAGGATCACCGTAGTCGGGGCCCCAACCGGAAACGTCATAAATGCTGTAGTTCGCATCATAACCATAATCCGTATAGTAACCGGCATTGTACCAATCCTGTGCTGTAGCGCACTCTACAAGATTCAGAACAACCTTACCCTCAAGAGCGGCTTCCAAAGAAAGTTTGAAAGCGTTTGCACGGTTCTTGTAAGCTTCGTTACCGGCATAGCACGGCAGATCAAGCATAATCGGGTTTTCTTTTGTTACTTCGATACCAAGCTCGGCAATGGCCAATGCAAGTTCTTTTCTTGCTTCTTCCACGTTGTGCCATCCGTCAAAGCCGGCGCTGGATCCAAGTCCATCGGCGCCGCCCTGCGGATCCCAAACCTTGTACTTGAAGCCGTCAGCCGTAATCTGATCCTGCATGATTGCGCCGTAGAAGGTGCCTGCAGCGTAGGTCTTGTCAGTATCGCCGATTTTGAGAGTGACTTCTTTTTCCAGCTTGACAAAGTTACCGGGGGTGAAGCTGTTAATCAAGCTTGTAAGCTTCAGGTCTTCGCCCGTGGTCTGTGCGTTGTAAGCAGCGCGGTCAAGGCTGTACATGATTGCTGTACGGAAATGCTGGTTGAGGACAGCCTTGTTGCTTCTTTCCTTATCGGCGTCCTTCATAATGGAAGAAGCGGTTTGCTTATCCTGAACATTGGCATATGCCGTACGGTTGATGTTCATGAAGGCCATGAACGCCGTTGCATCTGTATTTGTCACATAGTGATAAGTATCAAACCAGGTCTTATCGGTTCCTTCAACCTTATCTTGACGAGCCAACTCCAAAGAGGTGGAGTTCAAGGCTGCGCCGTCAATGACGCCGCTCTTCATGTCGTTGTATGCCTTTGCCTTCTCCTGGCCGTCATTGAAGTGCCATGTCAAGGTCTTAACGCTTACATTGGCAGCATCCCAATATTTAGCATTTGCTTCAAATTTAATGGTGTTCTTTTCTGTTGCGTTGGTAACAACATACGGGCCACAGTAAGCAATGCTGTCGGGGTTCTTACCGAACATGTAAGATTCAGCCGAGGGATCATAATCCGCGCCGAACTTACCGCCCTTAGCTTCGTAGTAGTCCTTGAACAAAGGAGAGAACATGCCGTAACCCATCATAGACAGGAAATAGGTGCACGGCTTTTCCAACGTGTAAACCAGCGTATAGTCGTCCTCTGCCTTGACACCGACCTTAGCAAAGTCGGTTTCAACGCCGTCGATATAGTCACCGGCACCGGCGATAACGCCCTTCAGAATACCTTCCAAACCGCCCTTAGCGTCGAGAAGGTGCTGCAAGCCGGCTACAAAGTCAGCTGCCTTTACTTCACCGATTTCTTTACCGGTGGAATCTACCCACTTCACGCCCTGGCGGATCTTGAAGGTGTAGGTCAGGCCGTCAGCGGAAACGGTAGGCATAGCCTCTGCCAATGCGGGAACCTGATTGTTCTTTATATCATACTCAAGCAGGCCGCAAATGGTATTAACAATCGCTTCGCTGTCTGCTGCACGGGATGTAGCAAGTATATCCCATGTCTGCGGATCCGATGCATACGGCATGTCATAGGTGTTCTTAAACGTATAGCCCTTACCGGTCAGGTAAGCTTTGGCAGCAGCCAAATAAGCGGCTTCGGTCTTGCCGTCGTCGCCTGCGAAGATTGCCTTCAGCGCAGCTCTGTCTTCCGAGGTGATCGGATTGGTTACCACCAGCATCTTGTAGAAGCGGTTACTATCATTTCCCCAAAGAACGGAGGATGCAGTGTAAGGAACTGCACGGCTGATCGCATAGGTGCCGCCCTTGCTGGAGCTGGGCATCATAACGCCGGACTCAAGCAATTTAGCCTCTGCAACAGCCATATAAGCAAAACGCTCCGATATGTCTTCTTTGGAAAGGGCAACCTGGTAAGCCTTGTAAAATTCGCCCAAGATTTGATCATAGAGTTCCTTGGACTTTTTTCCATAGGCTTCCATATCCACTTCACCTGAAGGGGGGGTGTCGGGGCCTTCGCCGGATGCGGATGGAGATGCCGAAGCACCTGGTGTAGAAGGTGTAGGCGTAGGCTTCTCTTCGTCTTTTTTGCACGCAACAATGCTAAAGCACATGGCAAGTACAAGTGCAAGACAAAGAAGTTTCATCATGGTCTTCATTTTAAAATCCTCCCAATTAAAATTTATAGGATGTTTCATTATACAATAAAACGGTTTCCTTGTCAAGTATTTTTTCAATGTCTTTCACATTTTTTGAATTTTTTTCTGCTTTTTATCCAATAACAAATGACACATTTTTTATTTTTGTGTGTTTTTCCTATTTTTTAATATGGTTTTTCGTCAGCATCATGCACTTTGCCGAAGGCGGCTGAATGTTTATGCAGCCCCTTTATACATGATTTTTTCGGTTTTTTCTTTGTTACATTTAAAAGAAAAAAACGGGTGCGTTTTTTTGCCTCGAAAACGCAAAACAGGCGCGCTCCGAAAAAGCACACCTGTTTTGCATTTCTTGCAACTTTTTTTCAAAAACCTGCAAAACGCTTATTTCCGACGCGCCGATGACGGCCGTTTCGGTTCTGAAAAATCGTTCACTCCAAATAATGAGCGCGGGATCCGCCGATAAATTTCGGGCGGGTACGGGCGCAAAGGATATTGGCCTCCCCGATTTTTTTCAGTGAAACGCGAACCGGCACCGCCACACTTTTGAGGTGCATACCGATCAAGGTTCCGCCGATGTCCACGCCCGCGTGCGCCCGAATCGCCTCCACGGCCACCGGATCGTTCATGCCCGCGTAAGCGGCCGTAGCGAAGGATCCGCCTGCTTTGGGCTGCGGCACCACGTTTACAATTTCAAGGCCATACTGCTCTGCGCAGGCGCGTTCTATGATAATAGCACGGTTCAGGTGCTCACAGCACTGCGCGGCCAGCCAGATTCTCTTTTCCGTCAGCATCGGGTAGATTTCATCGAAAATGGCCTGCGCCGTTTCCGGGCTGGAGCCTTTTCCGATACGCTCTCCGAGCACCTCCGAGGACGAGCATCCCACAACAAATATATCGTTTTCCTTAAGCTTTGCTTCTGCCAGCAGTTCTTCCATCACAATTTTGGTTTGTTCTCGAATTTCCTCATACATTATTGGATTTTCCTCCTTATATATTTATGGTTTTATGCTTTGCGTTTCTTCTCTGTCCGTTTGAAGCCGGTTTTCTCGGCTTGCATCTGCGTCGCGTGCGGCCGCCCGGAGCGGCGGCGCTTCGCTTTCGGCGGAGGCTTTACGCGCTTTCCGCTTCAATTGGGATAAAACAATTCCCGCAAAAATCAGCACACAGCCGATATAGCCGCGCAAGGTCATGGTTTCGTTCAAAAACAAAGCGCCGCCCACCACGCTGAACACCGACTCGGTGGACAGCAAAATGGCTGCCAGGGTGGGATGCACTCTGTGCTGACCGATAATCTGCAAGGTATAGGCCACGCCCACCGACATAAATCCGCCGTACAAAATCGGCCAAAGGGCTTTTTCGATGGCCGCCACGCTCAAAGTCTCCAAAAACGGAACGAAAAGCCAATTCAAGGCCGAGCACACGGCAAACTGCACCATGGCAAAGCGCAGGGATTGGACTTTATCCACCACGCAATCGACCATCAAAATATGGGCGGCCCAAAGAAAGGCGCCGGCCAGCAAAATAACATCGCCAAGGCCGAACACGACACTGTCGTTGACACAAATCAAAAAGAGTCCCAGCACGGCAAGGAGAGCGCCGATCCAAACAAAAACGCTGTTTTTTTGCCGGAACAGGACAAAGGCGATCAGCGGAACCAACACGGTATAAAGTCCGGTAATGAACCCGGCCCGCCCTGCGCTTTGCGTGATTGTGATCCCATATTGTTGCAAAGCCGAAGCGGCGAAAAGGATTCCGCCGGCAAGGCTGCCGTACAGCACGGTATTGCGGCGGGTAGAGCCGTCCGCTTTTTGTTTTTCAAAAATCAAAACAACGGGAATCAAGGAAATCGCGCCGAGGGCAAATCGAATCCCGTTAAAGGAAAAAGGGCCAAGGGACTCTGCGCCAACCCGTTGGGCGACAAAGGCAAAGCCCCAGATGATAGCGGTCAAGAGCAAAAGGGCTATGGACACCGTTTTCCCGGCAACGGCTTTTCTGGCATTGTTTTTGGCTTTCACGGCGTTACAACAGCTCCTTTATTCCACATCCGGCACATAATTGTCCGGAAACTCGAACTCGATGATGGCTTTTACCATACGAACGGCCTGCTCAAACTTATCGCTTCCCTTGCCCGCGCCCGAAACCGATTGAACGGCCCCCGGCGTTCTCAGGCAAAGGTACGTGTCCCGCGGCAAATCCTTTATACCGCTGAAGAACTGCCCAAAGGGCAGGTCGGAGAGGCGGACCGCGTAGTCATTGACCGCGCCTCTCGGCGAATAGCCAAGCACCTCCGAAAGCTTGACAAAGCCCTCGGCATCCTTTACCATATCAAACAAGGAGGGATCCAAAAGGCACACGGCATGCTCTCCGTTGATCACCAGGGATTGGAATTTCTCCAATTCCCGCCGATTGCTTTGCCGGTCAATTTTCACGTCCTTGCGATTGGCTTCTATTTCTTTCATTTGCTCCTCGGTATAAATCATCAGCATGGCCAAGGAAACGCGCTTCTCTTTATCTCCGTTAAAGTCCTCCGGCAAAACTTCCGCCAGCGCGTTTTCCATCTTAGGCACTCCGTTATCCGAGGATGGAAACGGCCCGGCATAAAGAATACTGATGTCGGATTTTGAATTGGAGCAGGTTTGGAACACGCACACCAGCACCACCAGAGCGGCAAAAAGAAGGCCAATCACGATCCATTTGTAATAATACCAATAATTCTTAAACCATTTTACAAGTTTGTTGTCACAGGCTATTTCTTTTTGGGGAAGCTTATCCATACTCTCTTGTCTCCTTGTTTTTCGGTTTTACCCTGCTATGTTCGATGGGGGACTGAAAAAACATTGCGGTTTTAACAATCCCCCATTGGGTTCCTATTCAGTCAAGCGGCTTCATTGTCGGGAACAAAAGCACATCACGAATGGACGGACTATCCGTCAAAAGCATCACCAACCGGTCAATGCCAAAGCCGAGGCCGCCGGTCGGAGGCATGCCGTACTCCAACGCCGTTACAAAATCGTAATCCACTTGGGCTGTTGTGGTGGGATCCTCTGCTTTTTTCAGGGCAACCTGCCGCTCAAAACGCTCCTTTTGGTCAATCGGATCGTTCAGCTCGCTGAACGCATTTCCCATTTCGCTGCCACAGATAAAGTATTCAAACCGCTCGGTAAAATCGGGGTTGGAAGGCTTCCGCTTGGCCAGCGGGCTGTTTTCAATCGGGTAATCGTAAATAATCGTGGGTTGAATCAGGTTGGCCTCCACGAAAGCATCGAAAAACTCTGCCAGGACAGTGCCCTTTGTGGCATTCGCGGGCACTTCCACGTTCCGTCTTTTGGCGGCGGCCACGGCGTCGGCATCCGTTTTCCAATCGTTATAGTCCTCGCCGGAATATTTCTTCACGGCTTCCACCATCGTCATTCTTGTCCAATTTCCCATGTCGATCTCAGTTCCCTGATAGGTGATATGGGTAGAACCGCAAATCTTTTCTGCCAGCATGGTGTTAAATTCAACAACCAAATCCATGATGCCTTTATAATCGGTATAGGCCTGATACAGCTCAATGGTGGTAAATTCGGGGTTGTGGCGGGCATCCATGCCCTCGTTGCGGAAAATGCGTCCCACTTCATACACGCGATCCATACCGCCCACGATGAGGCGCTTCAGATACAGCTCGGTTTCAATACGCAGAACCATATCCATATCCAGGGTATTGTGATGCGTTTTGAAGGGACGGGCAGAGGCGCCGATTTCAAAGGGTGTCAAAATCGGTGTATCGACCTCCAGGAATCCCTTGCTGTCAAGGTATGCGCGAAGCTCCTTCAAAATCAAGCTGCGCTTGACAAAGGTATCCTTTACATCCTCATTCATAATCAGATCCACATATCTCTGACGGTAACGCGTATCGGTATCTTTCAGGCCATGGAATTTTTCCGGCAGGGGCAGCAGCGATTTGGACAACAATTCGATAGCTGTAGCATGCACGGAAATCTCCCCGCGACGGGTTTTGAACACAAAGCCTTCAACGCCGATAATATCGCCGATGTCCCATTTTTTATACTGTTCAAATACCGTCTCGCCCACATCATCAATTTTGATGTAGCATTGGATCCGGCCCTTTCCGTCGGCAACGTCAATGAAATTGGCTTTTCCCATATCGCGGCGACTCATCATACGGCCGGCGATTTTTACCGTTTTTCCTTCATATTCTTCAAAGTGATTTTTAATATCCGCGGAATAGGCGTCAAAATCGAATTTTACCTTTTCATAAGGATTTTGCCCCGCACGGCACAGCTCCGACAATTTGTCCCGACGAATCTGAAAAATCTCATTCAGCTGTTGCGCCTCATTTTCTGCGATTTCTTCTGTTTGATTGAGTTGATTGAGCATTTCTTCTGTCACTTTATTTCCCCTTTTTCAAGCTGTTTTATTTTTTCGCGTGGGATTTTTCTTATTTTTCGGTTCTCCACACTTCCAACACGCGCAGATGGATCACACCGTTCGGCACTTCTACGGAAATCTGATCTCCTGCTTTTTTACCGATGAGGGCCTTTCCGATAGGAGACATATCCGAAATACGGTTTTGCATCGGATCCACTTCGTTTGAGCCGACGATGCTGTACATATCCTCTTCTTCGTATTCCAAATCATAAATTTTCACGGTGGAGCCGACGTTGACAATACTTGTATCAATCTTGGATTCATCCACAATCACAGCGCCGAGGATCAATTCCTCCAGCTCTGCAATCCTTGCTTCCACCTTGGCCTGTTCATTCCGCGCCTCATCGTACTCGGAATTTTCCGAAAGGTCGCCGAAGGAACGCGCTGTTGCGATGTCTTCTTTGACTTGCTGACGTTTGGTGCCTTTCAGATAATCCAATTCATCCACCAACGTCTGATAGCCTTCCTGTGTGTAAAGCATTTGCTTTCCCTTTGCTGCCATAATATCTCTCCTC
>CAKSIP010000022.1 GCA_934462825.1 uncultured Eubacteriales bacterium
AACGGCGGGGCGTGTTAAACAAATCAGTCTGAGTTGTTTAACACGCCCTTTTTCCCTGCTTTGATTTTACTTTACTACATCAACTTTAAGAATATTGGTCGTTCCCGAAATGGTTACGGGGATTCCGGAGGTAATGACCACAATATCGCCGGATGCCACCAAATCAATCTGCTTGGCGCAATCCACCGCATGGCGGAACAGCGCGTCGGCGTCCTTTTGCATAATGGAATGTACCGGCACAACGCCCCACGAAAGCGCCAGCTGATGATACGTCTTGATCTCCGGTGTAGCAGCCACGATCGGCATAATCGGGCGGTATTTGGACACGCCGCGAGCCGTATCGCCCGATTTGGTAACGGCAATTACGGCTTTCGCGTGCAGGTCGCCGGCACTGCGGCAAGCGGCATCGCAAATGGCATTCGTCACGTCCGAAAGTCCGGCATCATAAATCATACCGTGATACATATCCATGGCAAACGCATCGCGCTCGGCTTGCTCCACAATTTTGGCCATAACCTCCACCACGCGCACCGGGTTGACGCCGATGGTGGTTTCGCCCGACAGCATCACGGCCGAGGTGCCGTCAAACACCGCGTTGGCCACATCCGTGATCTCAGCTCGCGTAGGCGAATAACTTGTTATCATGGATTCCAGCATCTGCGTAGCCGTAATAACCATTTTACCCGAACGATAGCATTTCTGAATAAACATCTTCTGCAAGCCCGGCAGGCGTTCAAATTCCACTTCCACGCCCATATCGCCTCTGGCAACCATAATGCCGTCGGAATGACGAAGAATTTCATCAAAATTTTGGATTCCTTCAATATTTTCGATTTTGGAGATAATCCGAATATGATGTCCGCCATGAAAATCCACAAATTTCCGCAGGGCGATGACATCCTCAGCCGAACGCACAAAGGAAGCGGCAATAAAATCCACGTCCATTTCGATGCCGAACAAAAGATCCGCCTCGTCTCTGGGGCTGATATACGGCATATTCAGATGCACGTTGGGCACGTTGACGCTCTTATGGGTTTTCAGAACGCCCCCCTCCACAATGCGGCAAAGCACTTCCGTTTTGGTGGTGCTTTCCACTTCAAGGATGATTCTTCCGTCATCCATTAAAATCCGGTTTCCTTTAGAAAGCTGCGTTGGAAAGTCCTTATAAGATATGGAGGCTCGTTCTTCATTGCCAACAATCAATTCGGTTGTCAGCACATACGATTTTCCCTTCACCAGCGTGGCGCTGCCGCCCCCCATTTCGCCGATGCGCACCTCCGGGCCTTTCGTGTCCAGCATAACGGCTGCCGGAACCTTCATCCGATCCCGGACGCGCCGGAATGTTTCCATCAATTCTTTGTGATATTCATGAGTGCCGTGCGAAAAGTTGAACCGTGCCACATCCATTCCGGCCTGCAGCATTTTTTCGATCACTTCTTCAGTGCTGCTGGCAGGGCCTAACGTACATACGATTTTGGTTTTCTTCATTGATTTCCCCTTTTGCTGTTACTGTTGTTCTTTGTTTCCGTTTTCGTTTTCGTTTTCTTGTTCTTGTTCTTTTTCTTTGTTTTCAAACTGCGCCATCAGCCGACGATTAAATTCCTCCGCTGTATTATAGCCCATCTTTTTCTGCCGGTTATTCATAGCGGCAATCTCGATGATAATGGCCATGTTTCTTCCCGGCGTGACAGGGATGGTAATGGAGGGAACCTCCACATCCAATATATTGAAGGTTTCGCTTTGCAAGCCGAAACGGTCATACATTTTTCCGTTAATCCAAGGCTCCAAATTGACGATCAAATCAATCTGCTCCGTCTCTTTGATGGCTCCCATACCGAAAATTCTACGCACATCCACAATGCCGATGCCGCGCAGCTCCACGTAATGCCGAATCAAATCCGGGGCAAGGCCCACGAGCTTTTTATCCGACACCCGTTTGATTTCCACCGCATCATCCGCAATCAGTCGATGACCGCGCTTGACAAGCTCGATTGCCGTTTCACTTTTTCCAATTCCGCTCTCGCCCAAAAGCAACAGGCCTTCGCCGTACACCTCCACAAACACGCCGTGGCGGGTAATGCGGGGGGCAAGCTGAAGGTTCAGCCATGTAATGATGGTTGCCATCGCGTGGCTGGTTCTTTCATGTGTGGTAAGAATCGGAACATGGTGAATTTGGGCCAGCTCCAAAATTTCCGGATAAACCGGAAGGTCGGAGGTAACAATGACCGCCTGCGGCCCCTGACTGATAAAATTTTCAATTTTGAATTTCCGTTCAAAATCGGGCAAATTTTCCAGATATTTATGCTCCGCTTTTCCAATCATTTGTATGCGCGTTGCATCAAAAATCTCATAAAAGCCGGAGAGAGCCAGGCCGGGACGATCCACCTCCGGGTTGGTTATCATTATTTTGTCGGCTTCCTGCGGAAGATATACCGTCTCCAGATGAAACTCCTTGATCAGTTTAGCCAAAGAAATGCTGTATTTTTCTTTCATTCGTTATGTCTCTCCCTTCCTTTGCCCTCGCGGGAACGGCTCTGTACGGGTTCGTCAGCGCCTTGGAGAAAGTCTCTCTCCCTAATGGCAATATTATACTATTTTTCGTCAGAATTATCAATCCCCTCTCACTATAATTTTTTAAAATTTCACCACAAAAACACAATTATGTAGTATAATATAAGCGAAAGGTTGTATAAACGTGAAAGGAACCCCATTATGAAAGATAAAAAACGATTTGTCCAACGCTTCGGGCTTGCTTTACTCTCGGCCTTGCTTGCCCTTCTTTGTCTGACCTCCTGCGGAAAAGATATTCTTTCCGGCGCCAAAACCAAAAAGCAGGATGTCAAGGTCATCGGAACCATCGGAAGCTACGAGGTTTGCTATGACGAGCTTCGCTATGTGGTCATGGCCTGCCGTCAACTGTTGGATGCCCGTTACGGGAAAGAGGCTTTCGCCAATCCTTCCACCGCCGAAAGCTATAAAAAGGAATTGGAGGCGATGGTGAATGAGCGGATCACGGCCAATTACGCCGTGTTTATTCTCTGCGACGAAAACGGATTGTCGGATATACGCAAGGACAAGGATGCCATCAAATATGTAGAGCGAAAAGTGGACAGCGTTCTGTATTATTTTGCTTCGCAAAACGGTCTTGACGTTTCCTTAGACGCGGCGACCGATGAATATGTCTACGGCTCCGGCGCGAAGAAGAAAGCCATGAAGCTGTACCTGGAGGATTTGGAAAAGCAATGCCTTTCCGACCGCGTTATGCGTCTGACGCTGGGAGCCGAATATGCTTTTGAGCGTCTGCAGTATACTTTGGCTCAAAGCGGCCAGATTATCAGCAGTGCCGACGACATGGGAGCTTTTATGAAAAGCGACAAGTTCATTTGTACACGGCACGTGTTTATTTCCAAATCGAGCGGTCGTTCCGAAAAAGAATGTCAGCAGAGAGCGGAAGAAGTGCTGCGCCGTTACCAAAACGGTGCAAGCATGAGCTCCTTAATTGCCAGCAAGTACAACGAGGATGTTTCCATGAGCGAGGCAGGCTATTATTTCACCTACGGCGAAATGGATGAGCGCTATGAAGCGGCGGCTTTTGCTCTGAGCCCCGGACAAGTCAGCGATATTGTGGAAACCGATGACGGCTTTTTCCTGATTGAACGAATGGAAAAATCGGCCTCCTATATGGCAAGCCACATCGATTCCTTCAGCACACAGATCACCTATGCTCTCGTCAATGAAATCGTGCGGGCACGCCAAAAACAACTTGCTTTGACGTACAACGATTATGGACGCAGTTTGATCTTTACAGAAATGAAGTAAGCCATGAAAAGGGGAAAAAGCATGCAGTCAAATCAAATCAAAGTAAAAAAATGCGGAAAAATCCTTGCCCTGCTTCTTGTGACCGTCCTCCTCTGCCCCTGTCTCTTTGCCTGCTCCTCAAACAAAAAAAATCTTCGAGCGGTCGGCACGGTGGGAAATTATGATGTATGCTACGAGGAGCTTCGCTGGCTGACACTGCAATACAAGGATCTGTTGGCCTCCACCTACGGAAAAGACATTTGGAAAAACAGCGACACGGCTGAGCAATACCGCGAGGAGCTTTACGATGCCGTTTACAAAAGCATCGTCTCCAATTACGCGATCCTTTCCCTCTGCGACGATGACATCTTGAAGCTGAACGGCGAAAAAACCGTTGACATCAACAGCACCGAGGTGCAGGACATTGTACAGCAGTACGTCGATCAGACCATTTCCGAGGCAGGAAGCAAGTCGGCCTATGAAGCCAAGCTGAAAAGCCTTTATATGACCGACCATCTTTATCGCTTTATTTACGGGGTAGATATTTGCGAAACGCTTTTATTCAACTCCTATTGCAACCTCACAATTATTGACGACAGCGATCAGGCGGCCATTGATTACATTTACAAGAATTTCATTCGCACGGTTCATATTTATATTCAAAACGATCCCAAAGACGATGTGGAAAGCAATCGCGCCACGGCAGAAGCCGTTCGCGTCAAGCTGTTAAACGGCGAAGACATCAACGCCTTAGTGGCCAAATACAGCGAGGACAAATACATGACGACATCCGACGGCTATTACTTCACACACGGGCGCTACTCCAAAGCCTATGAGGATGCGGCCTTTGCGCTGGAGGTCGGGCAGGTGTCCCCGGTTGTCGAAACTTATTCCGGTTTTTATGTGATCAAGCGTATGGAATTGGACGCCAATTACATTGGAACGCACTTTGCCAAGGAGCTCAAACAGCAGTATCTTTTAGCGGTTTTTGATGAGATCGTCAACAAACGCAAGGCAGAGCTTTCCTTTACACCGAATGAATACGGAGAATCCTTGGATCTGACGCAAATGAAATGACGCCTTTCCCGGCGCACAAAAAACGAAGGAGGAACGGGCCGATGGCACTTCCCGGACAAAATCGTTCGCACAAGCATCAAAAGCTCAACAACTATACGATAGCCACCGCGCAAAAAAGCCAAAAAAGGCCGGCACGCCTTCGCCTTTGGTGGTGGATTCCGATTGGGGCTATAGTGGCCGCGATTTTGGCTGTCTCTCTTGGCAGCTTTCTCGGAAAGAAGGCGCAGGAGGTTCCTTCAATCCATGACACTCCCTCTAAAAACCCGGACGCCCCCTCTCTCGATTTGCTCGAAACCGGGGCCATTCACGGCGTTTTTGTTTCTCTCAAAGGCATTATGGATAACACAGCCTATGAAGTCCGTCGTCAAATTCCTTCCTCGGCAACGGCCGTTTCCCTCCGGCTTTTCGATGAAGCGGGAAGCCCTTACTATCATTCGGAGGTGGCCGAGGCCTTTGGCCAGCGGCATGGGGATTTAACCTTGGCACGTATTTTCGGTGCGTGCGCGGATGCGGAGGTTTACACCGATGTTCTTTTTCCCTCCGTGGCTTTGAAAAACACCGATGTGCACAAGCAAAGCGTATTGAATGCTTATGACGCCTCCATGGCCAAGGAGTTGGCCGACGCAGGCGCCGATGAAATTCTGATGATGGCTTCCCTGCTCGGCGAGGACACGCTTTCCCTGCTATCCTCCGAGAGCTTTCCCCAAAAGCTTGCCGAGCTCACCGTCGCCATCCGGCAGCAGGCGCCGACGCTTCATATCGGACTTATGATTGCGCCTTCCCTGCTTTCCGACAGCGATTATACGGCCGAAACCGATGCGTTGGCATTATGCACGGATTTTCTCGCGGTTGACCTTTCGTCTTACACGACAGCGGAAGCGCTGAAAGACTTTCTTTCAGAGGCAGCCGTTCCCGTGTTGCGGCACAAGATTCGATTGCTGCTCCCCCAATGGGACGAAGCCGAGAAAGCCAAGGCGGACGAGCTGCTTGCAAGCTATCGGATCGACAATTATCAAACGGTAGGATAATCCATTCGACATTACAAAAGGCCGGGATCCCGACCGACATTTTTAAGGGGCGGTTAAAAACTCGATGTTTTTAACCGCCCCTTGTTATGGTTATCAGGCCCAGCTCATCGTCATGGGCTTTTCTTCCTGAATGATAATCCGATTCAAAAATTCCACCGCTTTTCTGAGGCCTTCGTCAATCGTCATAAAGCTATCCTCGTGCTCGATGGAAAGCACACGATCATAGCCGCAAAGGCGAAGATTGCTGACCAGATCGCGCCAATAGGATTCCCCGTTTCCGTAACCCACGGTGCGGAACACCCAAGAGCGATGAATTTCATCGCTGTAATGCTTGGTATCCAACACACCGTTTTTCGCCGTATTATACATATCCATCTTGGTATCCTTGGCATGCACATGATAAATGGCGCCGGCCAACTCACGGATAGCGGCCACGGGATCCATCCCCTGCCAAATCAAGTGCGACGGATCGAAGTTGGCTCCGACAACATCGCCAACGGCGGCGCGCAGGCGAAGCAAGGTTTCCGGGTTGTAAACGCAGAAGCCGGGATGCATTTCAAACGCAATCCGATCCACATGGTGTGCCTTGGCAAAGGCACCGGCCTCTTTCCAATACGGAATCAGCTTTTCGTTCCACTGCCAATCCAAAATTTTCAGGAAATCTTCCGGCCATGGGCAAGTTACCCAGTTGGGATACTGCGAAGTTTCGCTGTCGCCCGGGCATCCCGAAAAGGCGATGACAGTATCCACGCCCAATTTTTCCGCCAAAAGCACGGCGTTTCTGAAATCTTCATCAAACTTCTTGGCTATGGCTTGATTCGGATGCAGGGCGTTTCCGTGCGCGGCCAGCGCGCAGATCCGAACATCATATTTTTGAAATGTCTGAACAAAGGCCTTATATTTGGCAGGATCCGCCAACAGCTCGGCCGGGTTGCAGTGCGCCTTTCCGGGGTAGCCACCGGCGCCGATTTCCACAGTGTGAACGCCAAGTCCGGTCAGGATTTTCAAGGTTTCGTCCAACGGCTTTTTGCCGTACAAGTTGGCAAGTACGCTCAATTCCATAATATTCATCTCCGTATCAATTAAATTTTGATGATTTTTGTCTCGTTCCGATCAAAATCTGTATATATCGCCCGTGGCGGCCGAACGGTAAATGCCTTCCAAAATTCTCGTTACCGTGTAAGCCTCCTCCGGCTTCACCAGCGGCTCCGTATTATTTACAACGGAAGCAATCCACTGCGCCGCCTCGATTTCGGCCGGCTTTCCCGTAGAATTAGCGACAAAGAATGCCGCGCCGCTGACGGCGTTTAGATCCGGCTTCAAAACGTAAGGAAATCCGTTGCGAATGCCGTTGATGCGAATGCCGTCGTCCATATCGCCGCCGGCCAGCGTTCCGCAAATGGTGGTGATCGCTTCACGCACGTCCAAGGTATTCAGTGCCCACGACGATTCCAGATTGATGGTGGCGCCGTTTTCCATGACAACAAAGCCAAAGGCGCTGTCCTCTACCGTGAATTTTTCCGGATCCCAATTGCCCCAGGCATTGCCTTGATTGGTCTGCCCATTCAGCTTGTGATAGGTCGTTCCGACGCAATATTTCGGCTTGTAGTTTTGCATCATCCAAAGAGTCAGATCCAAGGCGTGGGTGCCGATGTCGATCAGCGGGCCGCCGCCCTGCTCGTATTCATTCAAAAACACGCCCCATGTCGGGACAGCGCGACGGCGAAGTGCCGTTGCCTTTGCATAGTAAATATCGCCAAACGTGCCTTTGTCCACTTCCGCTTTCATAAATTGTGAGTCTTTTCTAAAGCGGCTCTGATACCCGATGGTCAGCTTTTTCCCGGTGCGCTTGGCGGCATCCAGCATTTTTTTCGCTTCCTCGGAATTGATAGCCATCGGTTTTTCACACATGACATGCTTGCCGGCCTCCAAGGCGTCTACGGTAATAAAGCTGTGTGACCGGTTCGGCGTACAGACGTGAACCACATCAATAGTCTTATCCTCCAAAAGCTCCTTATAATTGATGTAAACCCGACTATCGGGCGTGCCGAATTTTTCCTTGGCCTTTACGGCTCGTTCTTCTACAATATCGCAAAAAGCGACCATTTGCACGTTCGGCAGCACCGCGAGGGAGGGCATATGCTTTCCTTTAGCAATACCTCCGCAACCGATAATGCCGACTCGGACTTTATCGTTAGCTCCACACATTTTTACATCCTCCGCGTCCAATTTTTTATTTGGGATTCAAACCATGTTAATTATATCACACTCAACCTTTCATTGCAACGGCTTTCTCGTTTTTTTCCTTGTTTTTGCGATTTCAAGTTTTTTGCTTTTTTACCGGAAGCCGTTCGATGAAAAGCCGCAAAAAATATGGCTTTTCGTGCAAAAAGATATTGAATTTCCCGCAATTGTGTGCTATAATTATTTTTGTATGATTAAATTTAATATTTAACAAGGAAGGTAAAAAATCATGGCAAAATCCAATATTGTCGATTGGAAAACAATTACAAATTTTGTAATTGACTCTTTCGTAGGCTATGGCATTCCCCGTGCAGATGCAGAAATTTGCGCTGACGTTCTTTTGGAAAGCGACAAGCGCGGTATCGAATCCCACGGTGTAAACCGTTTCAAGCCGATCTATCTTGACAGAATCAAGGATGGGATTCAGAACCCTGTTACCAATTTTGAGATTGTCAAAGAAACCGAAACCACCGCTGTTGTAGACGGTCACGACGGTATGGGACAGGTGATCGGTTACAAGTCCATGCGTATGGCCATTGACAAGGCAAAGAAATACGGCATGGGCATGGTAGTTGTCCGCAACTCCTGCCACTATGGTATCGCCGGTTACTACCCCTGGATGTCTTGCAAGGAAGGCTGCATCGGTATTACAGGTACCAACGCCCGTCCTTCCGTGGCTCCCACCTTCGGTGTGGAAGGCATGTTCGGCACCAACCCCCTGACCATCGGTATTCCTACGGATGAAGATTTTGATTTTCTCATTGACTGCGCTACTTCGATCACGCAAAACGGCAAAATCGAATACTATGCGAGAATCGGAGAGAACGTGCATCCCGGAACCATTGTGAATCTGGACGGTCAGCCGGTAGAAGGTGATGCCGGTGTGGCTTTGAAGATGATCCGCAACGGTACAGCCGCCCTTACCACGCTCGGCGGCATCGGAGAGGCTCTCGGCGGATACAAGGGATATGGCTACGCTATGGTAGTAGAGCTTCTGTCTGCGGTTCTTCAGGACGGCAACTACGGAAAAGCACTGGATGGCAAAGGCCCGAACGGCGAAAAGGTTCCCTATCATTTGGGACACTTCTTCATTGCTATCGACACCAACCACTTCATGGGCGAGGACGTGTGCCGTAAAAAGGCCGGCGAAATCATTCGCTCCGTCCGCAACTCCAGAAAAGCTCCCGGTGCCGAGCGCATTTACACCGCCGGCGAAAAGGAGCATTTGGTTCGTTTGGCCCGCAAAGACGGTGTTCCGATCAACGAGTCGGTACAGAAAGAAATCGTTGCCGTGCGCGACGAGCTTGGTCTGACACAGTATAAGTTCCCGTGGGAAGACTAACCTTTATTTCGATTTAAAATCACAGAGGGGCTGTTAAAAAATCCGCATGATTTTTTAACAGCCCCTCTGTTACGTTTTAAATACCAAGGAAGGCCGCGCCGATGATGCCGGCATCGTTGCCTAATTTAGCAATGCGCAGCTCCGTCAGATTGGCAAAGCCTACACCGTACTGCTCCGCGCGAACCAAAGGCTCCAATGCGTCGATCAGCGATTGTCCTTCGTTGGAAATGCCGCCGCCCAAAGAAATGACGCGAGGCTGAAAAATGTTAATGATGTTTGCAATTCCGCAGGCAAGGTAGTGAAGATACACATCGACCACCTCCCCGGCGGCCTTATCGCCCATCCGCATACCGTCAAAAGCGGTGCGTCCGGTCACCTTTCCTTTGCGCTCAACCAGCTCGGTCATCACGGTTTTTTCACCGCGGGCACGACATTCCGCCAGCTTTTCTTCGGTCATACGAATCAACGCTGTAGCCGAGCTATATGCCTCCCAGCAGCCTTTACGACCGCAGGAACAGGGACGACCGTTGTATTCGATCACAATATGGCCAAGCTCCGCTCCGGCAAAATTAAAGCCGGAATAAACCGTATCGTTGATAATGATTCCGCCGCCCACGCCGGTTCCGAGCGTGATCATCACCGACGTGTCCGTTCCCTTGGCGGCGCCTGCCACGGCTTCGCCCCATGCGGCCGCGTTGGCATCATTTTCCACGTGAACTTCCTTAACACCGGTTCCCTTCTGTACCATCTCACAAATGGGCAAATGGCGGAACGGCAGATTGTTGGCATACTCCACATATCCGTCGGTGTGATTGGCAATGCCGGGCGATGCAATGCCGATGGCATCCACATCGCTGATTTTTACATTTGCCTCACGACAAAGCGTCAGGCAAAGGGCGGATATATCCGCAACGATTTCCTCTGCCGTGCGTTCCGCGCGGGTAGGTACGCTCATTTTTTTCAGTATCTCATAATTTTCGTTTACAAGGCCGGCAGCAATGTTGGTTCCGCCGAGATCCACTCCGATACGATACATATTTTTCTCCTTTATCTTTTATCTTTATCTTATTAACTTTATCTCTTGATTCGCAAGCTGTCTGTCCGCTTCAGCCTGTTCCGTTCTCGTTTTTTGTCATCCGCACGACCGATTCGATATGTCCGGTTCGCGGAAACATATTGACCGGAATCACTTCAGACAGGGCATAGCCCTGTTGACGGAAAAGAGCACAATCTCTTGCCAGCGTGTCGGCATCGCAGGAAACGTACACCACCTCCCGAATGTTTCGGCGGGCAAGGTAAGCGATCAATTCGGGGGTGCTTCCCTTTCGCGGCGGATCCAAAATCACCACGTCCGGTCGAATGGCTTCGCCGGTCTTTTTTTCAATGCTTTCGAGCAACCCTTCCGTATCCGAAGCGTCGGCGCAATAAAAAAACGCATTGGGAATTCCGTTTCGCTCGGCGTTTTCCTTGGCTCGCTCTACGGCTTCTTCAACGATTTCCACGCCAATCACTTTTTTGGCACGTCGCGCCATGGAAAGTCCGATGGTTCCCGTACCGCAATACAAATCGAGAATGGTTTTTCCGTCCGGTTTTGCAAAATCGGCGGCCAAAGCATACAAAAGCTCCGCGCCGTCGTGATTCACCTGGTAAAACGAACCGGCGGAAATCCGAATTTGAATCGAACAGAGGACATCCTCTATCGTCTCCCGGCCTCCGATGCAAGAAAACGACGGGCCGAGCACTACGTTGGTTTTTTCGGTATTGCGATTCAGCATTACGCTGACAACGGCCGGGAATCGCTCCATAATGGCCTCGGCGAATTGACGTTCCTTGGGCAAAGGCTCGTTCACCACAAGGCAAGCCATCATCTGCCCGGTAGCCTTGGCTCCGCGCAGATAGATATGGCGCAAAACGCCGCTACCGGTTTCTTCGGAATACGCGGAAATCCGGTGATCCTCGCAATACGCGCAAATAAATTGCACAATATCGGAAAAGCCGGGCATTTGCAATCGACAGTCTTCGCACGCCACCAACGAATGCGTTTTCGCCGCATAAAATCCGGCGCGCATCCGGCCGTTTTCGCTTTTCACGGGGTACTGCGCTTTATTTCGGTAGCCAAACGGCTCTCCCACATGGCGCACCTCGCCGACACGAACATCGAAAAGGCCGCATTTGCGAAACGCCTGCTCCACATACTGCCTTTTCAGCGTCAGTTCATGCTCATACTGCACATGGCGGTACACGCAACCGCCGCAGCTTTCCGGCGCTTGGCAAAAGGCCTCCGACGTACGGTAGGGGGAGGCTTGCAGAATTTCCGTTAGCTTTCCGACGCAAAATCCTTTATTGATTTTGATCAACTTAGCTTTTACAATATCGCCGCTGACGGCGCCGGCCACGAAAACCACTCGGTTATCCACTCGTCCCACGCCATAGCCGAGATTATTCAGATCGGTAATGGTCAGCGTTACTGTTTCATTTTTCTGCATGGTGCGGTTCAAACGGAATATTCCTGCCCATTATCCAGGCAAAGGCAGTTCAGCGACGGGCCGGGAACCGCGCCGCTGTGCAAAGCGATAAGATTCCCTTTGCGGCAAAGGCCGCTGTCGCTCGTCTGGCCAAAGGCTATCTCCGTATGCCCTACGATCAAGCCGGTTTTCTTGAAGTACATCTTTTCCGTGTCCAGCGTTCCCTCGTAAAAGTCGGCCGGATCATAGTCCTCAGGATCTTGTCCCGGGACAAAGTGGCGAATCCCGGAGTGAACCAGCAAAAAGTTCCGTCCGTCCTCCGTTTCGGCAATTTCATACGGCGGAATATCCGAAAGATAGTCCAAAACGCCTTCTTTCATTTCTTGGTCAAGCGCACGGAATCCGTCCAATGTTGGTTGTCCGCCGTTCGACACCCATTTTTGCATATCCGCGATAAAGCTTTCGTCCGGGGTGCTTCCCTTTTTCAGCATGGCGTCAAAGCCGCTGAGCATCTGGCAAGCCATCACGTCATGATCGCCGCATACGGGGTACACATTGCTGCGAACGCTCAGATCGCACACAGTTTCCATGGATTCTTCTCCATAATCCACCATGTCGCCCAGCACATACAGCAAATCATTTTCCGAAAATTCGATTTTACGGAACAGCGCCTGCAGCTTGGCGTAATTTCCGTAAATGTTCGATACTACATATATCATCTTTGTTTTAATCTCGTCTCTTTTTATTTGTTTTCAAAGGTTTTCAATTATCATGCGGCCGTCGCCGCCATGTCAAAAGCCGTGCTTTGCAAGCGACGCGAGAAGCGCCGTTTCTTTAGGTGCTTTTCGTCCGGCCTTTTCCTTGGTTTTGCAGATTTCCTGATTGAGCGCTTTCAGCTTTTGAGCCAGCAAAAAAAGCGTATCGCCGCCGCGCGCCAAATTCTTTTTTCCAAGCCAAAGCTCAGCTTCCGAGGCGGTTTGTTTTTCTCCAGTGTATTCGGCGCAAAGGATCTGATAAATCCGTCCCGTTTCCGGTTCCGGGCAAAGCGCTTCGTCCACAATATCAAAGCCGTTGTCAAAAAGATATTTTCGGAGGCATTCGGGATGCGTCATCGGCTGCAAAATCAGCCGATACTTTGCGTTTTGCACCCAAGGCGCCCGCTCCAAAATGGCGGCGATCAGTTCCCCGCCCATTCCTGCAATCACGATGTCGGTAAGAGGAAGCTCCTCCATGCCCGCAAGACCATCCCGCAAGACCACATCAATTTTGTCCTGTACTCCGTATTTTATGACGCTTTGCTTTGCCCTGGCCACCGGCCCCGGACGAACGTCTCCGGCTACAGCACGAACCGCTCGTCCGGACAGCACCAAGCAAACCGGAAGATAGGCGTGGTCGGTTCCGACATCGGCGACAACCGCGCCCTCTCTGACAAACTCCGCCGCGCAGGCGAGGCGGGCGTCAAGTTTTGGCAGCTCCATCTCAACCCTGAGCCTTTTTTTCCAAAAACGCGTTCAGATCTGACACCAGCTTGTCTGCATCTGTGCCGTGCACTGCGCAGGCGTCTGCAATGGATTCTCCTCTGGAGCAAGGACAACCGAGGCAATGCATACCCATGTTGAAAAAGAATTGTGCGGTATCTGCATCAAAATCAAGCACCGCTCCGATCAAAGTTTCTTTGGTTACTTTCATAACATCCTCCGTACAATGAATCACTTTGGCCGATGCTCGGCCGGTCGATATACGACCATTATTTATTATAATTCCAAATTGCACTTCTGTCAATACCTTCCCCCGCACGTCCGAAAAATTTCCCGGAAACGCTCTTATTTTGCGGCAAAGCTTCGGTCAAAGCTTCCGTTCTCGTGATTTTGTATAAAGAAACCGCAAAAAAGCGCTATGGATTTCACCGCATTTTCCTCTTGACAAAAAGCATTAAAATCCATATAATTATTATAAATATTCATTTTTTCATGATGGAGGAACAACATGGCACTCAAAGTCGTTAAATTCGGCGGTTCGTCTCTGGCAGACGCCGAACATTTCAAACAGGTTGCAAGCATTGTCAAAGCGGATCCGTCCCGGCGGTTCGTGATCGCTTCCGCTCCCGGAAAGCGCTTCAAAGAAGATACGAAAGTCACGGATCTGTTTTATACCTGTTACAACATGACGCGCAAGCACGAAGACATTTCTGAAATTTATCAACAGATTTCGGATCGATATTTTGATATTATCCGTGAGCTTGGCCTTTCCTTTGATATTTCCGGCGAGCTGACTTACATCAAAAACGCCATGCTTCTCCATTCCGGGCGCGATTTTGCTGCCAGCCGCGGCGAATATCTGAACTCGATCATTCTCGCCAAATATCTTGGTTTTGATTTCATTGACGCGGAAAATGTTGTGTTCTTCAAGGACGACGGCAGCTTTGACGCGGAACTGACCAACACGACCTTAGCCAAGGAGCTGGCAAAGCATCCCAATGCAGTCATCCCCGGTTTTTACGGCACCATGCCCAACGGTACGATTAAAACTTTTTCGCGCGGCGGCTCCGATATTACCGGCGCGATTGTCGCTCGTGCGGCCGAAGCCGATGTTTATGAAAATTGGACGGACGTTTCCGGCATGATGATGGCGGATCCCCGCGTGGTGGAAAACCCCAACATTATCGAAACGGTCACTTACCGCGAGCTTCGGGAACTTTCTTATATGGGCGCCACCGTTTTGCACGAGGACGCGGTTTTCCCGGCGCAAATAGCGGGCATTCCCATCAACATTCGCAACACCAACGCACCGGCCGACAGCGGCACAACGATCGTTTCTTCGACCGATTTCTACGACAGCCGTCACATCATCACAGGCATTGCCGGAAAAAAAGGCTTTTCCGTTATCACGATTGAAGCGAACAAAATGAACTCCACCATCGGGTTTGTCAGACGCGTCCTTGAAATCTTTGAGGAAAACGATGTTTCTTTTGAGCATCTGCCCTCCGGCATTGACACGCTGAGCATTGTACTCAACACGGAGGTGCTGGAGCCGCACCGCGAAAAGCTGCTTTCCACGCTGGCCCGTCAAATTCGGCCGGACAGCATTTCCATTGAAGACAACATTTCTCTCATTGCCGTGGTGGGACGCGGTATGGTCAAAGTCAAGGGCACAGCCTCCAAAGTGTTTGAAGCCGTGTCCGAAGCCGATATTAACATTCGCATGATTGATCAGGGTTCCAGCGAGATCAATATTATCCTCGCCGTTGAGGAGCATGACTTTGAAAAGGCGGTTCGCGCCATTTACAAAAAATTCGCCTGCGAATAAAAATCGCCTTCCCGATTCCATAGGAAAAGGGAATGTTGCCCTCAGCGGCGGAGCGCCGCCGTTTTGTCACCAAGAAAATCAAAAAAAGACATGGGGCAAACCCGACCATGATCGCACCAAAAAAGCCGGAATTTCACCGGCCTTTTTGAGGGGCTGTTAAAAACATCGAGTGTTTTAACAGCCCTTTTACCAATCAACCCATTGTTTCGGGCAGCTTTTTTCCACCGAGAAGGTGAAAATGAATATGCTTCACGGTTTGACATCCGTCCTCGCCGCAGTTGTTGATGATGCGGTAGCCGTTGGAAAGTCCGGCCGCTTTGGCAATCGTGGGAATCGCCTCAAAGACGTGCGCCACAAGTGCGCTGTTGCCCGCATGAATCCGATCTGCGCAGCATACGTGTTCCTTGGGCACAATCAGGATATGCACCGGCGCTTGCGGATGAATGTCCTTAAACGCATATACGTACTCATCCTCATACACCTTGGCGGAGGGAATCTCTCCGGCGATAATTTTACAAAACAAACAGTCCATAAGCATCCTCCTTTAACACAGGTTTTACACAACCCGCTATTTGATTGATGTGTTTATTATAACACGCTTCTTTTTCCATGTCAACGCCCCTGCGGCGGCAGAAACGAGGCTTTTTTATGAAAATTATTGATGCTCACACGCACATATATCCGGACGCGCTGGCACCACGTGCCAAAGCGTCTCTGGAAAAATTCTACAACTTCACATGTCAGGCCACCGGCACCGTGGACAATCTGATCGAAACCTCCAAAGAAGGCGGCGTCAGCGGACTTTTGCTGCTTGGCGTCGCTACCAACGCAAGGCAGATTCGCCATGTCAACCAAAACCTTGTGGAAGCCATGGACAAAATCCGGGCGGCCGGGCTGGAGGTGGCGGCTTTCGGCGGCATACATCAAGACTGCAAGGACATGGCGGCCGAATTGGATTTTATTCGCACCGCCGGACTCTCCGGCGTGAAAATTCACCCTGACATCCAAGGAGTTGATATAGACGATCCCCGCCTTATGGAGCTGTATTCCCTGATGGAGGGAACGCTCCCGGTTTATTTTCACATGGGCGACGACCGTCCGCAATACCGTTTTTCCGAAGCAAAAAAGCTGATTCATGTTATGAAAGAATTTCCCCGCCTGCGCGTGGGCGCGGCGCATTTCGGCGGGTATCGCGCATGGGATCATTTTGAAGCACTCGCAGCGGTGGGCGGCGACAACATCATGTTTGATTCCTCCAGCTCCCTTTGGCTTCTCTCCCCCGAAGAAGCCACGAAGATCATTCACGCCCTCGGCTCCGAACGAATTATGTTCGGAACCGATTACCCCGTGCTGACGGCCAAAAAAGAGCTGGCTCTTTTTTCACGCCTGCGCCTGACCTCCCAAGAACAGGAAGATATTTTGTACAACAACGCCAAGCGCTTTGTTCCCTTCCTCCGAGGGCTTTCCCAATGACGCCGGCTCAGATACGCCCGCTGTGGCCCTATCTTGCCTCGACGGACAAGCCGATTGTTCTATACGGCATGGGAAACGGCGCCGACAAAATTCTTGCCGTCTGTGAACGCTTCGGGGTAGCGATTGCGGACTTTTTTGCCAGCGATGATTTTGTCCGCGGGCATACGTTTCACGGAAAGCGCGTGCTTTCCTATTCCGAGATCCGGGAAAAATACGGAACCGGACGCTTCATTGTTCTTCTTTCCTTTGCCTCCTTTCGCCCGGACGTTCTGGCCAATATTCAACGCATTGCCGCCGAAACCGAGCTGTACGCCCCGGATGTTCCCGTCTGCGGAGAAAATCTCTTTGACAGTGCTTTTGCGGCCGCTCACGCCGAAGAAATCGCCGAGGCGCGTTCTCTTTTGGCGGATGCAGCCTCCCAAAAAGTCTATGATCTTCTCCTTTGCTACAAGCTCTCCGGTCAAATCCGCTTTCTTTCGGAAGCCGACAGCGAGCCGGACGAGGTTTATAGCCCCCTTCTCCGTGCGGAACGGTTTACCCGCATAGCGGATCTCGGTGCATACAACGGAGACACGATACGACAGATTGCGGCTTATGCGCCGCATTTGAAGGACTGCTATGCGATGGAGCCGGATGGGCGGAACTATCGCAAGCTCTGCGAATACCGGGACAGCGAATCCCGCTTCGCGGTACATCCTTTTAACACAGCGGCCTGGTCGGAGACGGCCACCCTCTCCTTCAGCAAAGAGGGCAACCGAAATTCCGGCATCGGAAATGTCAATGCCAAGACCGCCAAAACCGTCACGGTGCAAGCCGATTCCTTGGACAATCTGCTCGCGCAAAACGGTGTCGAAGCGCTGGACTACATCAAGTTTGATATTGAGGGCGCCGAGCGGGAAGCGATTTTCGGATGCCGGGCAACCATAGCGCAGTGTTCCCCTCAGCTTCTGATTTCGGCTTATCATCGAAGCGAAGACCTCTTTTCTCTGCCGCTTTTGGTTCACCGTCTCTTTCCCGACTACAAGCTCTATCTTCGCAAATTTCGATACATTCCCGCCTGGGATGTCAATCTGTTGGCCATCAAGCCATAAAAAGTAAAATACGATAAGGCGCCGAATCGAAAAAATTTTGAAAAATTTACATATAAGCGCAGATTCCGTTTGCAAATTCCCAATATCTATGATATAATACATAGTATCTTTACACTTTCAAAGAAAGGCATGGTATCAACCCTATGAACTACACAGTTAAACCTATCGCAAACAAAAAGAAAGTCGGTGTGGTAGGTGCCACCGGCATGGTCGGTCAGCGTTTTCTGACTTTACTTGAAAATCACCCTTATTTTGAAGTAACCGCATTGGCCGCCTCTGCAAGCTCTGCCGGAAAAACTTATGAAGAAGCGGTCGGCGACCGTTGGAAATTGGATGTTCCCATGCCCGATTGTTATAAAAATCTCATTGTCATCCATGCGGACAACGTGGAGAAAATGGCTTCCCTCTGTGATTTTGTCTTTTGCGCGGTCAACATGAAAAAAGAAGAAATCAAGGCGCTGGAAGAAAAATATGCCAAAGCGGAGCTTCCCGTTGTTTCCAACAACTCCGCTCATCGCGGCACGCCCGATGTCCCTATGGTTATCCCGGAAATCAACGCCGATCATTTTGACATCCTGGCGGATCAGAAAAAACGATTGGGCACGAAGCGCGGCTTTATTGCCGTCAAGCCCAACTGCTCCATTCAAAGCTATGTTCCCATGCTCACCCCTCTGCTGTGCTTTGAGCCTACCGAAGTCGTCGCCACCACATATCAGGCAATTTCCGGTGCCGGAAAGACCTTCCGCGAATGGCCCGAAATGATTGACAATGTGATTCCCTTTATCGGCGGCGAGGAAGAAAAAAGCGAGCAGGAGCCTCTTAAAATTTGGGGACATATTGAAAACGGCGCAATTGTCAAAGCCGCCGCGCCGATTATCACAACGCAATGTATTCGCGTTCCCGTTACCAACGGTCACACTGCGGCTGTTTTTGTAAAATTCAAAAACAAGCCCACCAAGGAAGCCATTCTTGAGGCATGGGATCGTTTTGAAGGTCTGCCGCAAAAGTTGCAGCTTCCCAACGCGCCTGAAAAATTCGTCACGTATTTTGAGCAAGACAATCGTCCGCAGGCCGCCCTGGATCGCAACATTTACGGCGGCATGGGCGTATGCGCCGGTCGGTTGCGCGAAGACGTACTATACGATTACAAGTTCGTCGGACTTTCCCACAACACGCTTCGCGGCGCGGCCGGAGGCGCACTTCTCAACGCAGAGCTGCTTTTCCGTCTTGGCTATCTCGATTGAGGCTTCCAAGGCTTTGACGGATTTTCGTCTTTCGGACGGTCATCGCCGCCCTATGTCAAATTTTGGAGAAAGGATTTGCCATTATGTCATTCAGTGAATTTTTGAATTACGGGTTTGCCAAGGCCTATTTTTTGAAAGACGGCGCCGACGAGGTGGTTTTTACCGTTCTGAGAATTGTCGCTACCCTTCTTTGCATCGTGGCGGCGTATTTGATTGGCAGCTGCAATTGTGCGATCCTGGTATCCCGGAAATACATGAAGGATGATATTCGCAACTACGGCAGCAAAAATGCGGGCAGCACAAACATGCTCCGCACCTATGGAAAAAAGGCGGCCATTCTCACGTTTGTCGGAGATTTTCTCAAGGCTTTACCCGCTATATTTATTGGTCGCTTGTGCCTGGGCGGAAACGGCGCTTACATTGCGGCGCTGTTCTGCGTCATCGGCCATATCTTCCCCCTTTTCTTCAAGGGCAAGGGGGGCAAAGGCGTGGCTACCACAGCGGGTGCTATTTTCTTCTGTGATCCGTTGGTTTTCCTCGTTCTTTTTGTGGTCTATGCTATCATCGTGATCGGAACCAAATACGTATCTCTCGCCTCGGTCATGTCCATGCTGATTTACCCTTTGATCTTAAATCGCTTCAAAACCCTTTTTGTTCCCGAAGGCGAAGTCGGATACGGCATTGCCACGCTCAGCGCCTTTGCTATCGCCATCATTGTCATCCTCAAGCACACCGAAAATATCAAACGAATATTGAATCATACCGAATCCAAGCTCGTTCTTTTCGGAAAGAACAAAGGGATGCATTCCGTGCAACAGCCTTCGGAGGATGCCTCGCGCCGTCACCGTGAAGACGATGACGAGCCGGCCGCGCAAAGTCAGCCCTCGGACAGCCAAAAAAGCGTCCCCTCTAAAAAAGAGAGCAAAAGCCAACGCAAGCAAGGATAAAGGATAAAGGATAAAGGATAAAGGATAAAGCATAAAAGCTTTCCCGGCCGGCTTGTCAAAGCTCGCCGGGAAAACCCAAAGCATACAGGAAAGGCAAGAATGAACGAGATTGACAACTTCAGCGCCCTGCTCCTTACGACAGCAGAAAAAGGGCAGCTCAAAAAAACCGTTTTTTCCAAGTCTACCGACACCCATATTCTGCGCGCCGTTGCAACGGTGCGGATGGTGCGCGGTCAAAACCACCTGCAAATCGAATATTTTACGAAAGATAATAAGGCGCTTCACCGAAATCTACCTTTGACGAGCGCCTCTTTTGCTGTCGATTTTGCGGAGGTGGCCAACGCCTTCCGGCAAATCAATCTGATTGCTTTTTGCGGCGAATGTGAATATCGTTGCTCCAAATCGGGCAACGAAACGATCCTCGGAGAAGCGCAGCTCCGCAACGCCTTGACAAAGTCCAATGCCGCGTCAAAAGAAGCAAATCCGGTCGGCAACAATCGCATGAAAGACTATATTCTCAAAGGCAATGAGCCGTTTCTGAAGCTTTTGGGCATTTCGGATGAAAACGGTCGCATTCACGACAAAAAGCAGGCGAAATTTCGCCAGATCAATCGGTTTCTTGAGCATATTCGTGATGTGCTGAAATATTTACCGAAAGAAGAAATCTGCATTTGCGATCTTTGCTGTGGCAAAAGCTATCTTTCTTTTGCGGTTTATCACTATTTTGCCAACACCCTCGGTTACCGCGTGTACATGACAGGCATTGACCTGAAAGCCGATGTGATCGCCTACTGCTCCGACACAGCCAAAGCGCTTGGCTTTGACGGGTTGTCCTTTATTTGCCAAGATATTCTCCAATATGAGACAGATGCTTTGCCGGATCTTGTCATTTCCCTGCATGCTTGTGACACAGCCACCGATGTGGTTTTGGAAAAAGCCGTTGCATGGCAAACGCCTGTCATTCTTTCTACCCCCTGTTGCCACCATGAGCTGAACAAAAAGCTCTGTTGTCCTTCGCTTTCTTTCATCGCAGACTACTCCATGCTTCGGCAAAAATTCTGTGATGCCGCTACGGATGCCATGCGTCTGAAAATGCTGGAGGCGCACGGCTACACCACGGATGCGCTGGAGCTGATTGATCCCGAGGACACACCCAAAAATATTCTTCTTCGGGGCATACGAAAAAAGAATCCCTCTGCCGAAACGCTGGCGCGTGCGCAAGCGCTTTATCGGGACATCCGGCAGTTTCTTATGGGAAAGGAGAACCCGCAATGACATATCTGAATGCCATAAAATATCTTTTGTCCCTGCCGGAAAAAGGCGACGTCCCGGAAGACGCGGCACTTTTGGAACGGATGCGCACGGTGGCAGCCGAGCTTGACCATCCCGAGCGGGACACGCTCTACGTCCACATTGCCGGCCAAAGCGGCAAAAACAGCTGTGCGCGGATGCTGAAGTCCGTGCTTACCGCCGCCGGCTATTCGGTCGGCCATTATGCGCTGACACAGCTTTCCATGGATCCGAAGGACATCCGAACGCGCGTTACCATCGGCCAAACTCTCCTGCCCTACGATGATCTGACCAATCAGATCGCCCGGCTTTCGGCCACGTATGCAAGACTGTTTCCGGACGTTTTCCCCTTACGCGAGGAAGTGCTTTTCCTTATCGCGCTCGGCTATTTCAAAGACAGAAAATGCGACGTCGTTTTGATTGAACGGACGGGGCAACGCAACGATCCCGCCATTTTAACCGATCCGTCCTCGCTGATGCTCTTCACGCCTACGAAGGAGGACGAGCTGCCCTCTTTGACCGGCCTGCTCCCTCGCGGCGTGCAGGAGGTGGTGTGTGCCCCTCAGCATCGCACGGTGTACGACCGGATTTCCGACGCGTGTGCTGAAAACGGTTGTCGATTGACGGTTCCGGTTTATGGGGAGCTTACCATTGATCGAATCCGAATCCTCAAAACGGTCTTTACCTACCGCGGAATCCAATATGCCCTGCCCTGCTTTTCCCCTTGCCAAACGGTCAATGCCATTACTGTAATAGAGGCGGCGCAAGCGCTCACGCGCCTCGGCCTGTCCCTATCCAAAGAGGCGATTCTGCGGGGGCTGTCCGTCGTTTCGCTTCCGCTGAAATGCGAGGCTCTTTCCGTAGAGCCGACGGTACTGATCGCATGTGTTGATTCCAACGAAGAAATGGACACCCTTTGCGCCTCGCTTACGCAAATCAAAGAGACGCTGGGCGCGGCCCTAACGGTGTATGCGTCGGAAGCCATGCTTTCGAGGCAGGAACGGTTGACCGAAATGTTTGCGGCCTACGGTCTTGTCATCGGAGATTTTATCGCGCTGGACAAGGATCGAGTTGCTCTGGCTCGTCAAATTCGGCAAACCATTGTATCGCCTCGCAAGCAAGGGGTTTTGTCCGTCGATGCCGCCCCAAAGCCTGCAACGCTCTTTTTGGGCGATACGCCCGGCATGCTAAGCATCTTTCCTTTGATTCAAAAGTATTTAGTAAGAATATAAAATATAAAATATAAAACATATAATATGAGCCGCTTTTTCAGAGCCTTTCTCTCAAAAAGCGCCGGCGTCATGCCGCAGCGGCTGTAATAATAGCCAAGGGGAGTGTAGAAAACTCAGAACGAGTTTTTACACTCCCCTTGGCTGATTTACCGCTATCAGTTCTTTTCGGTAATGGTTATGTTCACCGGAAGAATGTTGGATTGCTCGTAGACGATTTCGTTAATCTGCGCAATCTGTGCCGGCGTCAAATCCTTCCCGGACACAATGATGCGGGCGCTGTCGCCGTTCAGAACCGCTACGCATTTTTCAAAGCCCTTTGCCATCACCAGCGTTTCAATATTGGCTTCCTGCTCCATTGCCATGGCGAGCTTGGAAATATCGGCCATAGCCTGCGTTTTGACCGCCTCGGCGGCCCCTTCCTTTTCCACCACAGCCTGCAAAACCTCCATTGCCTCATCTCTGGCTCTTTGACGGCTGACCTGAGCCGATGCGAAATAGCTGTCTGAAACGCTCATGCCGTCGTTCTTCCCCGAAGCCGCCTCACCCGAAGGCTCCTTGTACCCATTGTAGCCATCTTTCTTTCCGATATTGAAAAGAAGAATGTTCAGGCACACGGCCGCGCCAATCAACAGTACCGCGCCGGCAATGATCAGGTTTCGTTTGCCGATTTTGAGAAAGAAGTTTTTGACCGGATTTATTTTTTGCTCAACTACCATTGGATTTACCTCCCAAATTGTTTTTACATTGCATTTATATGGTGACCATTCCGAGTTTATGACAGGTTTTATGACTATTTAGCTCCGGTAATGTAGATTCGAGAGCTGTTGATCCCATAAGCGGCCGATATTAAACGGATCAGTTCCCGCTGAATCACAGGATTTCCTCCTCCCTTGCATACAATCCCCACGCCGGCGATCCGCGGGGGAATTTCCGTCACGCGAACCGCGCTTTCGGAGCTGCCGCTTCCGATGACCACATAATCCCCCTTGGCTTCGTTTTGCGCATAAACATACTCAAATCCGCTTTCCAGACTCACTGCCACGCTGACATCCGAAACGCCGTTTACACGGGAACAAAGCGCATCAATCTTTTTTTCAACGGACTCCCGATACGCAATCAAGGCATCGCTGTCTCCCTTTGCTTCTTTTTCTTTTTTCTTTTCCCCCGAACCGCCGTAAAGCAACAAGGCAATTCCCAGCACGGCGCCTGCCATAAGCAGTACCGGCTTCCATTTTCCCTTCCCCATAAAATCTCGCCAAAACGTCTTTTTCGCCACCGGAACCATTCTTTTTTCCATCGTTTCCCCCTTCTTGTTTCGATATTTCCGTTCCCTTTACTCTATGGCGCACACACACGTGCAATCAAACACTCCGCCAATAAACGCTTCCACTTGCCGCGGATCCTTAAAGCGAGAACGGCCGCAGAGAATCACGGTAATGTGAGACGGCTTTTGCAAGCCGTAGGCGTCTGCGTCTGAAAATCCAACCTTGACACGGCACTCATCCGCCGGAATCGAAAGCCGCTCGGCCAGCATCGCCTTTACAGCCATGCCCACGCTGTCGCCGTATCCGCCTTCCATGTATTTCCGATACATGGCGTCGTACTGATGGTACAGGTCTTTTTGCTCGCTCGGATTCTGAAACAGAAATTGATCGTCCTCGCAAAGCGTCCGAAGCTTTTGCAACACACGAGCCATCGGTGCCACCATGACAGCCAAAAGGCAAAGGGCGCACAAAAGGCGCAGGTGCTTTTTGGTTCCGCCGTCCCCCGGTAGCAGAAGGCAAACCAGCCCGCCGGCCGCGGCCATACAAACGACGGAATAAAGATAAGCGTTCATGGTGGTTTTTCCCCCTTCATATTCCTACGGCTGAGGAGCATTTGGTAAACAAAGCCAGCATAAAAATCAACGTCACCGAGCATATGCAAGCGGCCGCCAATAAAAAGCCGTTAATGCCCGACAGCTCGGCTACGATTTTGCCCTCTTGCACACAGCCGAGCGCTTCCGCCGCCCCCGTGGCGAGAGACAGCGCAAGCTTTGTCACCAAAAGGGTGGTCAACGTAGGAACCAGCGCAAGCAAAATTCCCACCACGCCCACAACGCCGACGCTGGCACGGATATATTCGATGCTGTAGCCAACGGTTCCCATGGTGCCTGCCAGCGAGGATCCGACAACGGGAATCAAATTTCCCACAGCAAATTTGGCGGCCTTGCCGGTTAGATTGTCGGCTTTGGAGGCCAAAAGGCTTTGCGCGGCCATCACGGTACAAAAAACACTCATAAGAAAGGTAAGCGCCGTGGTATAGAGCTTTTTGAAGAAGCCGGAAAGCCCTCCCAAATTCATCTCCGGGGCAAGAATCCCGGCGGCCGAAAACGCCATGCACATGCCGGATACCGGAATCACACTGCGAGCGCAAAAATTTTCCGTCAACGTCATAAACAGCATCAAGGCGGAATGACTGACCACCGCAGACGAAACATTGCCTCCCATCGCGTAGAGCGTTCCCATCATGGGGATCAAGGCGTTAGCGAAAAGGCATAAATTTTGAAAGAAAGCCGACACCGACTGCAAGATGCCGTATAAGGAAGATACCGCCAAAAGGAACACGGCCGCCGAGGAGCAAAGCGAAAAAACATTTCCCATAGAGGGAGAGGCAAAGGAAGCCTTGACGGCATTCAGCACGGCGGCCAACACGAGAATCCCCAGCAGTGTGGCAAGAAGTCGCAGCGCATCTCCGACCTTCAGACCGATCGCGCGCCCAATCGTCCGAATCCAATATCCAAAGTCCAAGGTTTCTGAGGCGCCTTGTGCGACTTTGTCAATATCGGAGGAATATAAAGCTTCGGGCAGAAGGGCCGCCACATCGTCGGGAAGCGCCTTTAGCATCGCCTGATATTCTTCATTGCCCGCAAAAGCGCTTTTGTCCGAATGGCTTGTGTCGGCATCGGCGCTCGCCCTTTCCTGTTCCCTCGGTTCCCGGCCGCTTTCTCCCGCGGCGGCAACCGGGAGCGTCAAGCCATATACAAGGAGCGCCAAAAGCAAGCCGATCACGCCAAGAGAAAAGGCGCTTTTTCCCTTCCTGTTTCCCTTTCTTTGTTTCTTTATCCCCATGTCAAAACCTCCCGCACAGTTTGCAGAATTTGTTCCAGCAAAGGCAGGCAGAGAAGCAGAATTTCCAATCGTCCCATCATTTCCACGCCGGTGGCGGCGCTACTCTCACCGCAATCGCGGCATATATCCGCACACAGCTGGGTAAGCGCCGCCACGCCCATGGCCTTGACAACGCGGCTTCCCTGCTCCCCCAAGGCCGTCCCCTCCATCAGCGAGGTCAGATACGTCAGCAGAGGCGCCGCCACGCCCAAAACAGATATAGCCACGAAAATGGTTACGGCCACTCGGAAAAAAGGAGAAAATTCAGGGCGAAAGCTCCGAATCACGCTGCCGGCCGCTGTACAGAGAACGGCCACAAATCCGATTCTGACGCAAAAATCCGCCATGAAGCTGCCCTCCTTTTTTTGAAATCAAAAGCCGAACACATCGCAAATGGTGTCAAACAGCTTGCCGACCTCCCCCACCAGCATCAAAAGGACTACAATGATCCCGGCAATTCCCACCAGCATCGCCTGCTCGTCGCGGCCGGATTTGCTGAGGATCTGTGCGGCTACCGCCACAAGGATTCCCACGCCTGCCACTTTGAGGATAAGACTTACATCCATCGTGCGCTTTCCTTTCTTTTTCTATAACAAAATGATCACGGCGATCCCTACTGCCGCAAGGCACAGGGCGACCGTTGTCTTTTGATGGGCCGAAAAGGCTCCCTGCTTCTGCTGGAGCAACGCCTCCAAGGCCGAAGCCGTTCGTTGACATAGACGAACCTCCGTTTCACGGTAGCTTTTGCCCTGTGCTTTTTCGTAGGAGGCAAGGATTTCCCCGGCGGCGTCCCCGCAAATCCGGCGCACCTTGTCCGTCACCTCGGACAAGCATGGCGGCGGTTCGTCAAAATCCAAGGCTTTCCACATATCCGGCGGTGTGCCGGACAGGATTTCCTGCATCGGTGCCGAATAGCAATCAATTTGGTTTTGAACATATTTCACCCATGCAAGCAAAGCCATCAGCTTTTCCATACGTCTTTTTTCCCGCGAGGAAATCCAAACGGCACCTCCAAGCCCCGACAAAATCAACAGCACGGCGCCCAACCATTTCAGCATAACGCCATTTCCTTTCCCTCTCCGTCGGTTATGCGGTACCGAAATTGTCCGTTTTGTCTCGTCAGTCCGACATAAGCGCCAAACACCCCCGCATCCATCAGGCATCGGATATTTTTTCTTTGGCAAAGGCCGGCAAAATCGCAGGCATGCGCCGAAGCCAACAAGGCCGCTCCGCCGCCGGCCGCATCGCAAACGGCACGCGCTTCGGCTTCTGCCCCCATTTCATCGCAGACGATCAGCTGCGCATTCATGACGCGGAGAGCGATCTCGATCCCCACCGCTTTGGGATAGCCCGACAAAACATCCATGCAGAGATCCCGTCCGCGCAGACCTTTTTCCATTTCTCCCCGACTATCGACGACCACCACTCGCACAGGGTTTCTTCCCCCGGCCATCATGGCCGCGGCGCTCCGCAACAGTGTCGTTTTCCCTTCGCCGGGCGGTGCGTAAACCAACACGCCTTTGGACAATCGAAATCTTCGCAAGAGCGCACAAACGACCGAAGCATCGACGGTCATAACACAGGGCAGACGCAAAATCAAGCCGGTAATGTCCCGAACGCCAATCACGTGTCCTTGCTCCACCGATGCCCGTCCGCAAACACCGACGCGCAAGCCGTCCGGCAAGGAAATATAGCCGTTTTGAATGGTTTCGCTATGGGCATAGAGAGAGCCTCCGCAAAACAGGGACACCGCTTGTGCCATTTCGTCGGCGGACAATGTAAGGTTCAAAGAGCGATTCTCGCCGCCGCAAAGTGTCAAAAAACAGCTTTGCGCACTGTGAATACGGATTTCCTCGCACCCTTCGGGAGGAAGCATACGGTGCAACGCATCCGTCAGGCGGTAGGGCAACCCGTTCCAGATCCACGAGGGGATGATTTCCTTTTTGCCCCTGGATTCCGTTGTCAAAGGGCGGTTCCACACCACACTTTTCATTGGGAGCGCCTCCTTCCTTTTTCATGATAAGTCCGCCGAAAAGACTGTATCTTGCTCCCATTATATTAAGCTTGTCTGCAAGATAGAACCAAAATCCGTTTTTCAACGCAAAAGGGGCTGTTAAAAACTCGATGTTTTTAACAGCCCCTCAAAAATGCCGGTCGGGATCCCGGTGTTTTTGAGCGATTCTTGGTCGTTTTTGCCTTTCATATCTTGTTTTTTGATTTTCTTTCGTGGCAAAACGGCGGCGATTTGCCGCCGAGACCAACGTCGCCGGAGTGTCAGAAAAA